>NZ_JAQGKQ010000096.1 GCF_028290025.1 Cypionkella sp.
CCGCATCCTTCCTGGCATCCTGCTGATGCTCGCCTTCGTCGTGCTGGCCCCGCTGCTGGACACCGCCTCAAAACTCGCCACCGCGGCGATCCCCGTCGGCCAGATCACCACCGCCCGCTTCGTCGTCCAAGGCGCATTGATGCTGCCCATCGCGCTGTTCATGCGGCTAAACCTGCGCATCTCGGCCAAAACCGCAGCCCTGATCACCCTGCGCGCCGCCCTCCTGATCGCCTCAACCTACAGCTTTGTGGCGGGCGTCCAAGTCATGCCAATTGCCGACGCGCTCGCCATCGTGTTCATCGAGCCGTTCATCCTGATGATCCTCGGCTATTTCCTGTTCGGCAATAAGGTCGGCCCACGCCGCATCATCGCCTCGCTGGTGGGCTTTGCGGGCGCCCTGCTGGTGATCCAGCCCTCACTTACCCACTACGGCACCGCCGCCTTGTATCCGCTCGCCACCGCGTTTACCTTCGCGTTCTACATGCTGCTGACCCAATCCATCGCCACCGGAATGCACCCGGTCATCCAGCAACTGCACACCTCTATTGCTGGCAGCATCCTGTGCCTTCCTGTGATGATCTGGGCCAACGGCAGCGGCATTGTTGAATTGGACCCGGTGATGCCGCACGGCCTCAACTGGCTTTGGCTGTTCGGCGTCGGTTTCTGGGCGGCCGCCAGCCATATGTGCATGACCGTGGCGCTGAAATATGCGCCCGCCAGCGCGCTTGCCCCGCTACATTATCTCGAAATGGTCACCGCCGTCGCCGTAGGCTATCTGGTGTTCGGCGATTTCCCCGACGCGCTGACCTGGGCGGGCATTGTGATCATCGTCGCCTCGGGTCTTTATATCATTTACCGAGAGCGTCTGACCGATGCACAAGCCCGCTCAATACTGCCCGCAGAGATTTGATCGGCACGATCACCAACATCTTTGCCGCCGAGAACGTCAAATGCACCGGCCCTGACACCTCATTTGAAGTGCCAATCAAACCATCCGGTGCGAAGTCCAAACCCTTCAACGGCCAGCGCAAACCTTCGCTTGTCCCGGTCACCGCCGCCATCGGAAACAACGAAAACCGACTGCCCACAGGCAAATCCAGCCGCAATTCCGCTGGTGCCAAAAAAATCACATCCTGCGGCGACAGCAACAGACATCGCTGTTCGGGTTGCCGCACCAGAGTGTTCAGCACCGCCAATCCGTGATCGAGCCGCGCGCCTGCGAATCCCAACCCCAGCACAAACGGCGCTCTGATCGACCGCAGCGCCTTATCGAAATCGGTCGTAATTTGTTCCGCAATCGGAAACAACCGATCCGCCAGCCGCGCCTTCGCCATATCTGTGATCGAATCCATGTCGCCGATCACTGCTTCGGGTTCGACGCCCAAGGCCAAAAGCCGATCCGCGCCCCCGTCGGCCCCAACGATTCTTGGTGCAATTCGCATGGCACGGATAAGCTGAGCTTTGCCGAACGGCCCGCCGCCCGCCAAAGTTATGCCCTGCAGAGAGTCGACAATCACCTGTATAATCCCGATACTGTTTTTCTAATTGCGGCACAAACCATGTGTCGTGAACACAAACAATCCTTCAAATTACCCTGTTTTGTCCACGGAATTGAACAAAGCGCAGTGCAGTTTGACCTAGTGAACCTTCAAGAGGCGGCATCCAATGCTCGGTGCAAGTAAAATTCTCACGGTATCGTATGGAACATTCAGCTGTACGCTGGAAGGTTTCGACGAACCCTTCAATACAATGAAGGCGATTGCCGAATATTTCCGGGATTTGGCTGCTGAAGATCGCTACTTTGGGGCCGAGCCGCCCACGCCAGACGCTGCCATGCTGCACCGCATCGCCGAACGCGAGATTCAGCGCCGGGTTGAGGCTAAGATTCAAGACAATGGCGTGATCTTGCGCGCGGCCGATACCGAAGCACCTGCTTTGGCGGCGCCTCTCGTTACCCCCCCCGCCGTCACCGCAGCGCCCGCAGTCGATGCCAATGGTGAGACGGTTGCCGCACGGCTGTCCCGGCTACGCGCCGCTCAATCTGCCGTAGTTTCGCCTGCCGCCATACCCGCGGCGCTGCCCGAAGCTGCCACGCCTGTCCGCCACGTCAGTGAAGCCGCAGCTTTGACCGACGATGCCTATATGGAAGATCAACATTCCGAGGATATTCTGGCGAGCGTTTCGGCACTCGCGGCGAAACCGACCTTGGCGGAACAACATCACCCCGCGCCACCTGTCCTGATCGCAGCCGCACCGCAAGTTGATCACTCCAACACATCACAAGCCGAGACTGTGCCACAAGACCTGCCCAACCTAGCAGCGTTTGAGGCTGTCGCAGCGCCTGAATTGTCTGCTCATTTCGACGACAGTTACGCGCAAGATTTGCTGACGTCGCATGACCTACATTTTGAGGATGATCCGGCATTTTCAGCCGCCCCCGCTTTCGATCTGGTCGCGGCGTTTGAGGACGATCTTGAGCAGATCACCCCAGAGCCTGAAGCAGAAGCAACACCAGATTTCGCTGTTGAAGCCATTGAATCGCAGGACTTCCTGCCTAAAAGTTTCGCCGACGAAAACCCGTTGACGCAAGATTTCGCGGCCGAAGTTTCCGTTCTTGAGGACGCGACCGCCGACGTCCTCGCCGCCGAAGATTTCGCTGCGCAGCCCGACCTTGCGGATTTCGATGACGCTCGTCTCAGCGGTGCGATCGAAATTCAAGCCGAAACGCCAACCAGCCCAGCACCCGAACGCGACGCGATCATCGAAGCGGCGGCTTATGCTGACGAGGACATGCTGGCAACGCTCGGCACACTGATCGCAGAAAACGATCAAGCTGACCTCGATGCCCCAGCTGTAGCCGACGCGAGCGTGGCCGCTTCTTTGATCGAACCCGTGGATGTATTCGACGACTTCGACGATGCAGAGGATGGCCTTCTAAGCGCCAGCCCGATCCATTCGCCACAAGAAAATCCGGCCCTCGACGCCGCTGATGCTGACGCCACAGCAGAGCCGCAAGTCGCGCCTGCACTCGAAATTGCCGCTGAAGTTGATGCCGCCGTTGAAGATGTTTTCGATGAACCCAACGAGAAAATCCAGCGCGCCCGCGCTCGGGTTATCAAGATCCGCCGCGTTGACGTAGCGCCGCGCAGCCCTGACCAAGCCGACATTCAGCCGACCACGTCGTTGCTTTCCGTCGAAGCTGAAGCCGCGTTGCAAGCCGAACTTGCCGAATTGGAAGCTGACGCGCCGGCTTTCTCTGTGACGCCCCTGCGCCCCACCCGTCCGATGCGGCCAGTGCGCCCCGCCCCTGTCGAACCCACTCTCGACAAAGCGGCCCCCGCCGCGGTCTTGACGCAAGTGCCGATGTTCATCGACAGAGATGCAACACCCGAGGCAGACGCTGTCAATGCGATGATTGCGCAAGATAAGGCTGAAACCGCTGCAGATTTCGCCGAGCAAATCTCAAGTAAATCCGATGACTTGTCAGAGGAACTTCATTCAATGCATCACGCAGAATCTCGCAAGCTGCTGGAAGCCGAATCGGATGACGCTGCGGTATCCCGCCTGATGGCCGCCACCAATTCCGCGATGGACGACGAGGAAAGCCGCCGCCGTCATTCGGCGATTTCGCATCTGAAAGCCGCCGTCGCCGCGACCGAGGCCGAACGTCAGATCAAAGCCGCCAACCCCAGCAAACCACAGCCTGATCGGCAAGACATCTACCGTCACGATCTGGAAAGCGTGGTGCGCGCCAAGCCCGTCGATGGCACCATTGAAACCCGTGCCGCCGCCAATGCCGAACGGCTAAGCCCACTGGTTTTGGTATCCGAGCAGCGCATTGACCGCCCAAAACCCGCGGCTCCTGCCGCATCCTTAGCCCCGGTGCCCACAGTTCCGCGCGTCGTGATCCCCGTACGCCCCCGCCGCGTTGGCGGTGCCGCTGCCATGGCCGCGATGCAAGCGATGCCCGCTGAACACAGCCCGCTCGAAGCCCACCTTCTTCAAGACAGCTTGCTTGGCGATGATTTCGACGCTGAAGACAGCCTAAGCTTGGAGGAGACCGTTAATTTCTTCGCGGATGGCCAAAGCTTTGCCGAATTTGCCGAAAAACTTGGAGCGAACTCGCTGCCAGAGTTGCTGGAGGCATCCGCCGTCTATTGCGCGCAAGTGCTGGGCCGTCCCGAGTTCAGCCGACCGTTTATGATGAACCAAGTCGAATCCTTGATCGACGCGCCCGATCACGGCCGCGAAGACAGCCTGCGCGCCTTTGGAACTTTGCTGCGTCAGGGCCGCATCGCCAAGGTCAAACGTGGCCATTTCTCGGTCACTGATCGCTCACCTTTGCTGGCTGAAGCCAAGCGCATCGCGAAATAATCTGCGCAGCACTTGCCCAAGACAAGCCTCAACCCGATAAAACAGGCCGGAAAGCATCGGTTTCCGGCTGTACGCATTTGAAAAACCAAGCGCGCCGATCAGGGTTTGCGATCGGCATCAGGGTCCGCCTGACCGATCCCCAGAAATACCCGTTTGAACGGCAATATCCACGCGACGCCCAAAATCAAATAGGCCGGAACCTCTGCCCAAATCGGCAGACGGTCAATTTTGTCGATCAGGTTGACTGCGACCACGACATAAATCGGCATACCGACCAAAAGGATCAGCAACGACCACCGCTTACGGGATTTGTAACTCAGCGCCATCGCAATCTCCTGAAACCAAAACGCCCCCTGCACAACGGCAAGGGGCGCGGTGAGAGTTAAACCGAAAGATCAATCTGCAAAGGGATCGGTCACCAAAATCGTATCGTCACGCTCTGGGCTCGTCGAAAGCAGCGCCACCGGGCATTGGATCAATTCCTCAATCCGCCGCACATATTTGATCGCAGCCCCCGGCAGATCGGCCCAAGACCTAGCACATGCGGTATTCTCAGACCAGCCCGGCATTTCTTCATAGATCGGCGTGCAACGCGCCTGTTGATCCGCTGCGGTCGGCAGATAATCCAATCGCACGCCGTCAAGATCATAGCCGATGCAGATCTTCAGCACCGGAAAACCATCCAGCACGTCCAGCTTGGTCAACGCAATCCCCGACACGCCCGAAGTCGCACAAGTCTGCCGCACCAGCACGGCATCAAACCAACCGCAACGCCGTTTGCGGCCCGTGACAGTGCCAAATTCATGCCCACGCTCACCCAACCGGTCGCCATCAGCATCAAACAACTCCGCCGGGAACGGGCCCTCACCAACGCGAGTCGTATAGGCTTTCACGATCCCCAACACGAAATCTATCGCCGTCGGCCCAAGGCCAGTGCCCGTCGCCGCCTGCCCTGCGATGACATTCGACGAGGTCACAAACGGATACGTCCCGAAATCAATGTCGAGCAACGCGCCCTGCGCGCCCTCGAACAAAATCCGCTTGCCCGCCTTGCGCGCCTCGGTCAGCACCTTCCACACTGGTTTCGCATAAGGCAAAACCTGCGGCGCAATCGCCCGCAACGCTTCCAGCAGGGCCGCGCGGTCAATCGGCTCAATCCCCAGACCACGCCGCAGCGCATCATGGTGGCCCATCAAGCGATCTACCCGGGTTTCCAGAGTCAACTCATCGGCCAGATCGGCAACCCGAATGGCCCTGCGACCCACCTTATCCTCATAAGCCGGGCCAATACCGCGGCCAGTGGTGCCGATCTTGGCGACCCCCATCTGACCTTCCCGAGCCCGATCCAGCTCACCATGGATCGGCAGGATCAGCGAGGCATTCTCGGCAACCATCAAATTTTCAGGGCTAATATCAACACCCTGCCCGCGCAGCTTTTCGATCTCAGTCATCAGATGCCACGGGTCCACCACCACGCCATTGCCAATCACCGACAATTTCCCGCCGCGCACGATCCCCGAGGGCAGCAGCGACAGCTTATAAACCTTGCCATCAATCACCAAGGTATGCCCGGCGTTATGCCCGCCCTGAAAGCGCGCAATCACATCGGCTCGCTCGGAAAGCCAGTCGACGATTTTCCCTTTACCTTCGTCACCCCACTGGGCTCCGACGACAACAACATTGGCCACGGCATATCCTTCGCATTCTGGAAAAACCGAGCGACCTATAGCGACCCAAGCGGCAGTATGAAACCGCTAAATCGCAGTAGGGCGCTGGACAGAGCAGCGCAGATGCGCGACCAAAGGCATAAGGCGGCACAAACAGGCAGGAAATTCATGGGAATTCTTCTACGCTGGCTTGGGGCATTCATCCTGCTTTCCGCCACTTATAACCCGACGCAAGTGAATTTCACCCGCTGGGCAGAGGCGAACTGGCAAACTCAAATGCCGCTGACCATCCTGCTCGGCCTGCTTTTGGGTGTCGGTTACATGATTTACATCGGCGCAACCCTACGCTCCATCGGCAGTTTCGGCATTTTGCTGGTCGGTGCGATTGTGGCAGCCCTGATCTGGGTGCTGATTGATTACCAGATTCGCACCCTGCAAAATCCTTCACTGAACCTGTGGCTCGGCATCTTCGCGCTGTCGGTGGTCTTAGGCATTGGTCTTTCGTGGAGCATCATCCGCCAACGCATATCCGGCCAAGCCACGGTGGATGAGGTGCAAGAGTAACCGTCACCGCACCGACCAGCCGAACCCGATCATCATCGCAGCCATTAGAAACATCACCGCGAGCAACGCGATACTGCGCCGCCCGAGTAGCAGCATGATAATGCCCTGCGCCGCGCCGATCAGCCCGAAGATCAGCAAAAAAATACTGGCGACACCCGGCAGGCTGCGCAGCCGATCGGCATCTGTCGAACTGGCATCCAAACCGTGAATGCGCAGTCCCGATGAGGGCCTGATCGCGTCCGGTAGCCATTCTGGGAAAGGCCGCGCCAACACAAGCCACATCAGCCAAAGCCCAAACGCCAACAACGGCAGCACAAAAACAAATACAACCGCACCGCGAATGCGGGTGCTTCTCGCTGACAATCTTAACATAAAAATCTCGCTTAAATTTGGTTTCTGAATGCGCGCAGTATGACGCCGCAGCGCCACGAAGCAAGTGGCTTGCCGCAACCGTTCGGGCTAGTCTGGCGCACATTCCATAAGGAAGCCAAATGCTGCTTTACATCACCCTCGGCACCAACGACCTCGCCCGCGCCAAACGCTTCTACGACGCCACATTCGCCCCAATCGACCTGCGTTTCATGGGCGAATTTGACGGCGAAATCGGCTACGGCCCAAGCGGAGCGACCAGCCCCCTCGTCTGGATCAACCCACCCTACGACGGCAAACCCGCCACTGTTGGAAACGGCTCAATGCCCGCCTTCGCAGCCGCAACCCGCGCCGCCGTCGATGGCTTCTACCAAGCCGCAATCAGCCACGGCGGCAGCGATGAAGGCCCTCCCGGCCTGCGCTACAGCCCGAACTTCTACAGCTGTTACGTCCGCGACCCCGATGGCAACAAACTCTCCGCCGTCTGCACAATGCCAGAATAGCGACCGACCCTAGCCATTCATCTGTCGATAAATATCCCCGCCCAAGGCTCCTTACATCAATGTCACATGCCTCCGGCGGGGATATTTAGACACAGAGGATGACCTAAAGCCCCGCTAACCAACCGCGAAGGGCTTGCGCGCCTGACTGCATCCGCCTAGATAGGCCGCGACCTCTTAGAAAGCCCGCCCGCATGGAAAATGTCGTTCTCACCATCCACCTCATCCTCGCCCTGCTGTTGATCGGCGTGGTGCTGTTGCAGCGGTCGGAAGGTGGCGGGCTTGGCATGGGGTCTTCGGGTGGTGCGATTTCGGGCCGTGCGGCAGCGACCGCCTTGGGCAAAGTCACCTGGATTCTGGCGATCGCCTTTATTGTCACCTCGATCACCATGACCATCCTCGCCGCCCGCTCTGCCTCGACCGCTTCGGTGATCGACCAGATCGGTGCCGAGCAACCAGCAGCCACCGCACCGGCGCTTCCGAAGGGCAGTGACTTGTTGCCGCCTTCCAGCAACGATGCGCCAGCAGCGCCTCCGGCCGCGACTGCGCCTGCGCCTGCTGCACCTGCCGCCGATCCGGCCGCGCCCGCAACGCCGCCAGCTTCGAACTAACACCAACTGTTGCAGCGCAACACCGTCAACCGACAGCATCTAGCGGTCGGGTTGCGCATAGGCTTGGCTTAAGCTATTGCTCAACTCCCGTGATGCTGTGATTCCACGCTTGCGAATCATAGCCGATTTAACCAATGCACGGGGGCTTCCACATGGCACGCTATATCTTCATCACAGGCGGCGTGGTGTCCTCGCTCGGCAAGGGTCTGGCCTCCGCCGCCCTTGGCGCATTGCTGCAAGCCCGCGGTTATACGGTGCGATTGCGCAAACTCGACCCCTATCTGAACGTCGATCCCGGCACGATGTCGCCCTTCGAGCATGGCGAGGTTTTCGTCACCGACGATGGCGCTGAAACCGACCTAGACCTCGGCCATTACGAGCGTTTCACTGGAGTATCCGCCCGCCAAACCGACAGCATTTCCTCGGGCCGGATCTATTCCAACGTGCTGGAAAAAGAACGTCGCGGCGATTACCTTGGCAAAACCATCCAAGTCATCCCCCATGTCACCAATGAGATCAAAGACTTCCTGCGCATTGGCGACAACGAAGTTGATTTCATGCTGTGTGAAATCGGCGGCACCGTCGGCGATATTGAGGGCCTGCCGTTCTTTGAGAGCATCCGTCAGTTCATCCACGAACGCCCGCGCGGACAATCCATCCTGATGCACCTCACCCTGCTGCCCTACCTTGCCGCCAGTGGTGAGCTGAAAACCAAACCCACCCAACACTCCGTCAAAGAACTGCAATCCATCGGCCTTGCCCCCGACGTGCTGGTCTGCCGCTCTGAACACCCGATCCCCGACCGCGAACTGGAAAAGATCGCGCTCTTTTGCAACGTCCGCAAAGAGCATGTCATCCCGGCCTACGATCTGAAAACCATCTACGAGGCCCCGCTCGCCTACCACCGCGCTGGCCTCGACCAAGCCGTGCTGGACGCGTTCGGCATCACCCCCGCGCCAAAGCCGAATCTCGCCCGTTGGACCGATGTGATGGACCGTCTGACCCATGCCGAAGGCCAGGTTCGCGTCGCCATCGTCGGCAAATACACCCAGCTTGAAGACGCCTATAAATCCATCGCCGAAGCCCTCACCCATGGCGGTATGGCCAACCGCACCCGCGTCAAAGCCGAATGGATTGACGCCGAAATCTTTGAACGCGAAGACCCCGCCCCCTACCTCGAAAACTTCCACGCCATCCTCGTCCCAGGTGGCTTTGGCGAGCGCGGCACCGAAGGCAAAATCAAAGCCGCCCAATTCGCGCGTGAGAAAAAAATCCCCTACCTCGGCATCTGTCTCGGGATGCAAATGGCCGTCATTGAGTCCGCCCGCAACCTCGCAGGCGTCACCAACGCAGGCTCGGAAGAATTCGACGTTGACGCCGGAGCCAAACGCTTCACCCCCGTCGTCTACCATCTGAAAGAGTGGATCCAAGGCAACCACGTCGTCGCCCGCAAAACCACCGACGACAAAGGCGGCACCATGCGGCTCGGCGCCTACACCGCCGCCCTAACACCGGGCTCCCGCGTCGCCCAAATCTACGGCACGACGACCATCGAAGAACGCCACCGCCACCGCTACGAAGTCGATGCCAAATACATCGCCCAGTTGGAAACCACCGGCCTGATCTTCAGCGGCATGAGCCCGGATGGCAGGCTCCCCGAGATCGTAGAAGTCAAAGACCACCCGTGGTTTATCGGGGTTCAGTTCCACCCGGAGTTGAAAAGCAAACCCTTCGCGCCGCATCCGTTGTTTGCAGATTTCGTGAGGGCCGCTAAGGAGGTGGAGCGGTTGGTGTGAGGGGAAAAAGAAACTAACTTTCTTTTAGATTGGCTTAAGCCTCAACGCTTGCAGCTTTGGCCTTTCTGACGAGGTGTTGTGCGAGTACGAGCAGTTCTAATGCTATCTCAGGTCCATCAATCCAGCCAAACTCATGCGTTGCAGGATTTCTAATTCCAAGCATTACGCCTGAATAAATTTGATGATAACCCTTCTGCTCATCTCGCTCCGAGTTGGTTGTGCGATTACTCCATGCAAGTTTTGGTCTATTTGGAGAAAATGCTTGATCCATCAGCGTTGTCCCCGAATGTGAAAGTCCAGAAAGTGCAGAAACAACTTTGTCGACAGCTTTGTACGCCTCGCTGACTGCCAGATTATAGTGACCAGATGCGAATAAATCACGGGACACAGCCACTATTTCCGGCTCGACGACCGTGCTTGAAAATATAACCGTTCCCGCCCCGCCTTCGGAACTGCGATCTTCAATTGCAAGCATTCTCGGAGCGGGCAGCGCAAGGACAGTCCTTGCAACTCCTAACTCGATTAAAAACTCTTGAAATCTCCTGATTTTTTCAATCATCCCTAAGATATTTCCTCATCGACGAAAAGATTGTCTCAATCTGGTCTGTAGTAGCATCGGCACTGATGTGAATCTGCACATTCACATTCAAAGGCATCAGCATCTCCCCTCTCGTCTTGCTGCCTCTTGGTGTTTCATTCCCCTTCTGAACTCTGCCCCTTGTAGCTTGCGAGGCAGTGCGGGGTTCCACTCGCTTGGCCTCTTTCGCCTTCTCTCCACTAGGACGGGTAGCTTGGTTTGGTGCGCCGTTTGGTTGTAAACTTGTGATAAGAAGGTATGTTGCAGCTTTATTTTTTGCCGATCCCTCACCTAGACCTTGGTTCATAAACCAGCTTACCACACGCGCTCTATCCGCATCTCCTGGTGGTGCAATAGTTATAAGTCCTTCATCATAAACTCCACGGGCCAGCTCCTCCACTGCTTGTGGGTAACTTTCGTCCATCCTCCAACGGCCAGCTAAATCTGTTCCCTTGTTATCGTCATCAAGAATACCAACTCGCTTTAGCTCATTAATATATTGTTTAGCTGCAACAGCTTGAACATTTAGCGAAGCCGCCAGCATGTTCTCATCGAATTTTGCGTTGGGGGTTCTTTTCAACAATTGTCGCATACCCCACCAAACCGTACTGGGGATTTGCGGGAAGGACTGATCGGCCATTGTGAGCACTCTCCGTGTGGACGCGCTTACACGTACCACAATGTATGATTTTTATGCAAATACTCTGTTTTTATTTGGGATACGCCAATTGGTGAGCAGTTCCTCACACCATCTCCACCCGCAGCCTCTTCCCCACTGCCTTCGCATACTTCCGCAACGTCTCCTCCGAGGGCGACACCCGACCGCCCTCCAGCCGCGCAATCGCGGATTGAGTCGTGCCCATCCGCCCCGCCAAAGCGCCTTGCGTCAGCCCCGCCTCGGCGCGCGCCGAGATCATCGGCTCAATCACCGAATACTCCGCATCCGCCTAGGCATAGGCGGCGGCGGTTTCGGGGTCGGCGAGCAGATTGTCTTTCGTTCCCGGCAAAGCAGTCTCGTTGTGAACGCCGTCACCCCATCAGCCGCGACCAAGCCGAAAAGCCGTAAAAACCACCCCGTCAAATCCCTCGGAAACGCTCCAAATCCCCCCATCGGTGTTCCACTCTTTGCTCCTCCCTAACAACAATCATTAACAAACCTTTAATCACACCACCCTATACCATTGAAACGTAACACATAAAACTGCTCCCACGTTTGAAGCCTCACGCCCCCTTCCCCCCCGCAAAATCGCGCCCTATAACCCCACATGCTCAGTTATCAACACCTGTTCCATGCCGGGAACCTCGCCGATGTCCAGAAGCACGCGCTTTTGGCCGTGATGCTGGATTACCTGATCCAAAAAGACAAACCGCTGACCTATATAGAGACCCACGCCGGTCGTGGTCTCTATGATCTGGGCAGCGATGAGGCGCTGAAAACCGGTGAGGCCGAGGCCGGCATCGCCATCGCCGAACAATGGTTTGCGCCCTTGCACCCCTACCGCAATCGCCTGAATGAAATCCGCGCCAGCTACGGCGCGCTTGCATACCCCGGCTCGCCGATGATCGCGGCGCTAAGTTTGCGCGACCAAGACACCATTCATCTGGCCGAACTTCACCCACAAGAACACCAACACCTGCGCCATGCGCTGAACCCATGGAGCGCGCATATCTACCAAAAAGACGGCTTCGAGCTGGCTCTCGCCATCACACCCCCCACGCCCCGGCGCGGCTTGATGCTGATTGACCCGAGCTATGAGGTGAAGGCCGATTACGATGCCATCCCGAAGCATATCGCCAACATCAACCGCAAATGGAACGTCGGCGTCATCGCGCTTTGGTATCCGCTGCTGACAGGTGGCCCGCATGGCCCGATGCTCAAATCGCTAGAAGCCCAATTCCCCGAGGCTTTGCGTTCCGAAGTCCGGTTTCCCCCGGCGCGCGAGGGACATCGTATGGAGGGCTCGGGCATGTTTATCATCAATCCGCCCTATGGTCTCGCCGAGGAAGCGGCCCGGATTGAAGCGCATTTCAAAGGTCTTTAAATGCTGGAATTTCATACCCTTGACGTCTTCACCGAAACCCCATTCGCGGGCAATCCGCTCGCTGTTGTGCTAGACGCCGACGATCTGACCACGAGCGAGATGCAAACCATCGCGCGCGAGTTCAATTTGTCCGAGACGATTTTCGTGCAAGCGCCGCAAGACCCCGCCCATACTGCACGGGTGCGCATCTTTTTCCCCACCGCCGAGATACCCTTCGCAGGCCACCCCACCATCGGCTGCGCCATCCATCTTGCCTGCCAAAACCGGACGGGGGATTTTGAAACCCTGATTACGCTCGAAGAAGAAGCCGGTCTGGTCCCCGTAACCGTCACCCGTCACGGCAACCAAATAGAGGCCGAATTCGCCGCCCCGGTGTTGCCCTTCGCGGTCCTGACCGATCTGCCCTCGGATCTGATCGCCGCCAGCCTTGGCCTGCACGCCCGCCAGATCGGCTTTACCACCCACCGCCCCGCAACCCATCAAGGCGGCCCGCGCTTTCTTTTTGTGCCGGTTGATAACCTCGCCAGCCTCGCCTTGGCCAAACCGTGCGAGCCGCATTGGTCCGCCTTGATGAGCCGCGCCGATGCTCACAATGCCTATGTATACACTCCCGGCGATAATTGCGATTTCCAAGCCCGAATGTTCGCCCCCACTGCAGGCACCTATGAAGACCCCGCCACCGGATCGGCCAGTGCCATTCTTGCAGCCCAGCTTTGGGCAAGTGGCGCCGTCGCCCCGGGCACCACCAAATTCGCCCTGCGCCAAGGCGTTGAAATGGGCCGCCCAAGCAGTATTGGCCTGACGATTGATGCCGACGCCAACGGCCCAACAGCGGTGCGGATCAAAGGCAGCGCCGTGCCAATCAGTTCCGGTCAAATCCGCCGCCGCTGAACGCTTCACCCCACCCACCTTACACATTCATTTCATCAGTCCAACGCACCCAATCCACTTGGCAACGCCAACGCGCCCGCCTATCTTGCTCCGATGTTCGCAGATCTCCTCCGCAGCCTTCTGGCTCCCGCCCCGCCCCGTTTGCCCGAACCTGACGCCCAACTGGCGCTCGCAGCACTTTTGGTGCGGGTGGCCAAAACCGACGGGCTTTATGCCGTCGAAGAGGTTGAGCGGATTGAGAAAATCCTGCGCAACCGCTACGAGCTTGACCCATTTGCCGCCGCAACCTTGCGCGGCCATGCCGAGGATCTCGAATCTCAGGCACCCGACACCGTCCGCTTCACCCGCGCTTTGAAAGCCGCGGTGCCGCTGCAAGACCGCGCAGGGCTTGTCGAGGCGTTGTGGTCGGTGGCCTTGGCCGATGGTGAGCGTGACGCCTCGGAAGATCAGCAAATGCGCCTGCTTTCCAACCTCTTGGGCGTGACAGATGTAGAGTCTGCGCAAGCCCGCCAAAAGGCAGACCGCGAATGATCGCTTCGCGGGGCGGTGTTGCCTCGCTTGGCATGTATGACCGCCCCGAAACTGCCGCCGCCAATGACCGGCTATGGGCGAATATCCGCGACGGCCTGCGCAGCGAAGGCATCCACCAAGCCCCCGACGCATTGACCCGAGGCGACACCGCCTTCTGGACTACATGGCAATCGCCCGATCTGGTGTTCTCGCAAACCTGCGGCTTTCCGTTTCGCGCCAAACTGCACGACCACGTCACTCTGATCGGCACACCCGATTACGGCCTGCCTGGCTGCCCACCCGGCTATTACAACTCGGTGTTTATCGCGCGCAAAGACGATCCGCGCACCACTTTGCCCGAGTTTTCCGGAGCGCCCTTTGCCTATAACGAAGACCTCAGCCAATCCGGCTGGGCAGCACCGCAAAACCACGCGGCAGCGCACGGCCTGCATTTCCCACCCAGCCTGCAAACCGGCGGCCACCGCCTGTCTGCCCTTGCGGTGTCAGAGTCCCGCGCCGATTTGGCGGCAATTGATGCGCTGACTTGGGGACTGCTCCTCGCCCACGATCCATTTGGCACGACCTTGCGCGAAGTCGGCCGCACCGAACCGCCGACGCCCGTGCTGCCCTACATCACCGCCAAAGGCCAAGATGCCGCGCTCTATTTCCGCGTCACCAAAGCTGCGATTGATGCGCTCAGCGCTGATGATAAGGCCACGCTGCACCTGAAAGACCTGATCGCAATACCGGCCACTGCCTATCTCGCAGTGCCAACCCCGGCCGCGCCCTCAGAAATCATGGATGGGCTTTAGGCGCAACACCGAAGCCTACGCCAAGATGCGCCGCAAAAGCCGTTGCAATGCCCGCCATTCTGCGCCCTATTTGGTCACAAGCTTCCCAGACAAGGTCCAACAGTGAACGAATCTGCCGATACTCCTGTCATTGCGATCCACGACCTGCACAAAAGCTATGGCTCGCTTGAGGTCTTGAAGGGCGTCGATCTGATCGCCCCGCGCGGCCACGTCGTCTCGCTGATCGGCTCGTCGGGTTCGGGAAAATCCACCCTGCTGCGTTGCTGCAATCTGCTCGAAGACAGTCAACAGGGCGAGATTTTTTTCGAAGGCGAACCCGTGCGCTGGAAGGGCGAAGGTCTTGGCCGTCACCCGGCAGATCGCGGGCAAGTAACCCGGATGCGCACCAATCTTTCAATGGTGTTTCAACAGTTTAACCTTTGGTCGCATATGACGATCCTGCAAAATGTCATGGAAGCGCCCGTGACCGTGATGAAACGCGACCCTAGGCAGGTAGAGGCGAAAGCCCGCGAATACCTTACGAAAGTTGGCATCGCCGATAAGGCCGATGCTTGGCCCGCAATGCTGTCAGGCGGGCAACAACAACGCGCCGCTATCGCGCGGGCTTTGTGCATGGAGCCCCGCGCTTTGTTGTTTGACGAACCGACCTCGGCGCTCGACCCCGAGCTTGAACAAGAGGTGATCAGGGTCATCAAGGCGCTTGCCGACGAAGGCCGCACGATGCTTCTCGTTACCCACGATATGAAGCTCGCGGCCGATGTGTCTGATCACGTCATCTTCCTGCATCAGGGCAAAATCGAAGAACAAGGACCGCCGTCCACGCTGTTCAGTGCGCCAAAAACCGACCGCCTGCGCGGCTTTCTGTCCGCCGGGGCGCATTAAAGCGTTGCGGGTTTGTCAAAGTTACAAATCTACACCCAAGCTCTTCTCGTTTGAGTTTCGGTTCTAAATACCTCGCAATCACCCTACCAATCGACCAAGATAATCTGGGAGTTACAATGAAAAAGCTACTTCTCGCCACCGTCGTGCTTGCCATGACCGCAGGCTTCGCGTCGGCACAAGTCGTGCGGCTCGCCACCGAGGGCGCTTACCCTCCGTTCAATTTCATCAATGACAAAGGTGAGGTCGCAGGCTTTGAGCGTGAGCTCGGCGACGAGATTTGCAAACGCGCCGCCTTGGAATGTACCTGGACCACCAACGAATGGGACAGCATCATTCCCAACCTGCAATCGGGCAACTACGATGCGATCATCGCCGGCATGTCGATCACCGACGAGCGTTCGAAGGTGATTGCCTTCTCGGACAACTATTATCCGCCAACCGCCTCGGCTTATCTCGCGGCATCAGCGGATGCCGATATCAAAACCGGCGTGGTTGCAGCACAGGTTTCAACCATCCAAGCGGCCTATGTGGCCGAATCCGGTGCAACTCTGCTGGAGTTCCCGACCCCAGACGAAACCGTCGCTGCAGTACGCAACGGTGAGGCAGTTGCGGTATTCGCCGACAAGGATTATCTGCGCCCCTTCGCAGACGAGTCCAACGGTGCGCTGGTGTTTGTTGGTGAAGACGTGGCCATCGGCAGCGGCATCGGCATCGGTCTGCGCCAGTCCGATACCGAACTGAAAGCCAAATTCGATACCGCGATCAAGTCGATGAAAGCCGACGGCTCGATAAACGCCCTAATCGACAAAAATTTCGGCGGAAAAGGTTTGAAATTCTAATCTCCCAAGGCCCGCGATGCACATCGCGGGCCGTTTCCTTTCAGGGCACATTCAATGTTTGCAGCTTGCGCCGACCCAAAGGCAATTGAGGGCCTGACTTGGGCCATGTGCTACCTGACCTCGGGCAAGCACGTCGATTTCTATTGGTCGTTTGTCACCGTGCTGGCCTTGCTTGCCATCACTGCCCCAGTCGCCATGGCTTTGGGCTTTGGTGGCGCAATGGCCGCGCGCAGCCACATCACCCCGATCCGCTGGTTTGGCAAAGCCTATACCGCGATGGTGCGCGGCGTGCCTGACATCGTGTATTTTCTGTTCTTCGTCATCGCGCTAGATCAGGGCATAGAATATCTCAACCACCTGCGCGTCTGCGAAGACCTGTCGCAGCCGGTGTTTCGAGGGCTAGAGTTCCACGTCTGCCCCGAGGCCAAAGTGCCCCCCGCCAGCGCCTCGCCATTCGTAAACCAACTCTACGGCTTTGGCCTTGCCGTCATTACCTTCGCTATCGTGTTTGGCGCTTTCGTCGCCAATGTAATCTTCGGCGCGATGCAGGCAGTCCCGCGCGCCCAGTTGGAAACCGGCGAAGCCTACGGCATGTCGCAACGCCAGGTTTTCCGCCGCATTCTCGTGCCGCAGATGTGGACCTACGCGCTGCCCGGTCTGACCAACCTCTGGATGATCCTGATCAAAGCCACGCCATTGCTGTTCCTGCTGTCGGTCAAGGACATCGTCTACTACGCCCGCGAACTTGGCGGCACCAAGACCCAAGCCTATGACTACCCGCACCCCGATTGGCGCCTGTTCTACTTCCTCGGCCTGCTGGTGTTCTACCTTGCGATGACCAAAATCTCGGAAATCGTGCTCACCCGCATCAGCAACCGTCTTTCGAAAGGCCAAGCCACCGCCGCCGGTGAAGCCATGCGAAAGGCCGCGATATGAGCTGTTGGGAAACCTTCACCGACTACGCCCTGCGCTCCGTCGGTATTGGCGCGAAGCTGCTGCCAAAAGCCGATTTCACCCTGTGCCAGCAATTCACCCTGATCGGCTCCGGCCTGATCTGGAACGTGTATTTTGCGGCCCTCGCGTTGCTGTTCGGCTTCTTCCTCGCCAACGCCTTAGCCCTCGCCCGCATCGCGCACAGCCCCTTCATCCGCAAACCGGCCGAATGGTTCGTCTTCATCTTCCGCGGCTCACCGCTGTTCATCCAATTCTTCCTCGCCTACGAAATGTTGGTCCTACTGCCCCGCACCGGCATCAACCTGTTCGGCATAACCATCGTCACCTCATGGCTGACAAAAGCTTGGGCTGGCGCGCTGATCGTGCTGTTTCTCAACACCGCCGCCTATTCAGCCGAGATTTTCTACGGCGCGCTGCGCTCCATCCCCAAGGGCGACTTAGAGGCTGCCGAGGCTTACGGCCTCACCGGATGGCACAAATTCCGCCGCATCCAATGGCCCACCATGCTGCGCCTCGCGTGGCCCAGCTACACCAACGAGGCGATTTTTCTGTTCCAATCCACCACTTTAGTGTTCTTCTCCGGCTTCCCGGCGTTCAGCCAGCAAGGCGACGCGCTCTATTATGCCAACTATTTCGCCGACAAAACCTTCAACCCGTTCATCCCCTACCCCATCGTTGCCTTCTACTTCGTCATCCTCACCTTGGGGGTGATTTGGCTGTTTGGCCGCATCAATCGCCACCTCAACCGCCACCTGCCGCAAAACAGCCGCAGCAAAATTCGCTTGCGTCCTCAACTGATCCGATAGTAAACTAGATTTGATCAAATTGCGTGGGTGTCACAACGACACTCGCCGGGGTCGGACAAAATAGGATAGGATCAAGGGCATGATCCACAATCCTCCGCTGGCGTTTGCGCAAGTGTGGGGGAATGCGTGCCTTCCTGATGTGTATTGATGAAAGACTGGCTGAGAAAGCATCCCGACGTGCGCACCATTCGTGTCGCTGCGGCGGATTTGAACGGGCAAGCCCGGGGCAAACGCGTGCCTGCGCGCTTTGCCGATAACGTAGTTAAGAACGGCACGCGGTTTCCGTTCTCGGTGTTGAACCTCGACATTTGGGGCGAGGATATTGACGACAGCCAACTGGTGTTCGAACAGGGCGACCAAGACGGCATCCTGAAGCCAACCGAGCGTGGCTTCATGCCAATGCCGTGGCTGGAAGCCCCCACCGCGCTGCTGCCGATCTGGATGTTCCGCGAAAATGGCACGCCCTACGAAGGCGACCCGCGTCATGCTTTGGCGACGGTGGTAAACCGTTTCAAAGCCCGTGGGCTGACACCCGTGTGCGCGATTGAGCTTGAGTTCTTCCTGATTGATGACTCCGGGAAAACCCTGCAAGCCCCCGCGAGCCCTCGCTCCGGCAAGGTGCGTAAAGCCGCAGAAACCCTGTCGATTCGGGCACTTGACGCGTTCGACACCTTCTTCACCGACCTTTACGACGCCTGTGAAGCGATGGATATTCCCGCCGACACCGCCACTTCGGAAACCGGACTTGGCCAGTTTGAGGTTAACCTGATGCACTCCGACGACGCCCTGCGCGCCGCCGATGATGCGTGGTTGTTCAAGATGCTGGTCAAGGGTTTGGCGCGGCGTCACGGCTTTGCCGCCAGCTTTATGGCAAAACCCTACCCTGAGTATTCCGGCTCCGGCCTGCACACCCACTTCAGCGTGCTCGACGAAAAAGGCGACAACGTGTTTGACTCAGGCGGCCCAAAAGGCACCACCATGATGAAGAACGCCGTCGCGGGTTGTTTGAACGCGATGCACGATTCCACGCTGATTTTCGCGCCGCACCAGAACAGCTACGAGCGTCTGGTTCCCGGCAAGCACGCCCCCACCGCCGTTGCTTGGGGCTATGAAAACCGCACCGCCGCGATCCGTATTCCGGCAGGCAATCCGGCCGCGCGCCGCATCGAACACCGCGTTGCGGGCGGCGATGTGAACCCCTACCTGATGCTCGCCGCCATCCTTGGCGCGGCGCTCGACGGTATCGAGAATCAGATGGAGCCGCCAAGCCCGATCGTCGGCAACGCCTATGCCGTCGAAGGTCTGCCGCAGATTCCGACCAGTTGGGAGGCCGCGATTGACGCGATGGAGCAATCCGAAATCGTCGCGCGCTTCATCCATCCCGAGCTGATCAAGAACCTGATCTCCACCAAGCGGCAAGAGCACCACTACATCGGTGAACTGACCGACGCCGAACGGATTGAGCTGTATCTCGACACCGTTTAGCGCGGAAACCGCCGATGCGGCCTCTACCAAATCCTACTGCGTCCCCCCTTGACCAAACGGCGGGACGCAGCGCAGTCTTAACCCACAACAACCCCGGAAAACCCATGCTTATCGGCATCTTGCAAACAGGTCTGGCCCCTGACGCCCTGATAGAGACTTCGGGCGATTACCCAGATATGTTCGCGCGTCTGCTAGCAGGCAATGGCTTCACTTTCCGCACCTATCGCGTGTTGGAAAATCAGTTCCCGGCCTCGGTTTCCGAATGCGACGGCTGGCTGATCACCGGCTCGCGCTTTGGCGCTTACGAAGATCACGACTGGATTCCGCCGTTAGAAAGCTTCATCCGTGACGTCTATGCAGCCCATATTCCGATGGTCGGCATCTGCTTTGGTCACCAAATTATCGCACAAGCGATGGGCGGTAAGGTTGAACGCTACGCAGGCGGCTGGGCGGTAGGCGCCACCGATTACGACTTCAACGGTGAAAAACGCACGCTGAACGCTTGGCACCGTGACCAAGTCACCGAAAAGCCCGCCAGTGCTAAGATTTTGGCCACAAACGATTTCTGCACCAATGCGGCGCTACTTTACGACGATCGCATGTTGACCGTGCAAGCCCATCCTGAATTTCGCCCCGAATTCATTGATGGCCTGATGCAAACTCGGGGCAAAGGTCTGGTCCCCGACGATGTGATGGCGGCAGCCGCCGACAGGCTGTCAGACCCCGTTCAAGATCAGACGATGGCGGCGCAAATCGCTGCATTCTTCAAGGCAAAACGACAATAAGTCCCCAGCCTCGCCGGGGTTAACCCGAACCAACAGTGTGATAAAATGTCCAAATGGACCGACCAACTGCCAGAGGCAGCCCGCAACTATATCGGTGACCGCCGGGTAGACGAAGTCGAATGTGTGATCGGCGACATTGCCGGAGTGGCGCGCGGCAAGGCGATGCCAGCGGCGAAATTCGCCTATCAAACCAACTACTTCCTGCCGAACTCGATCTTCCTGCAAACCATCACCGGGGAATGGGCCGACAACCCCTTCGATGCCTTCACCGAGCCTGACATGATCCTGGAGCCCGATTTCACCACCGCCACCGCCGCGCCGTGGACCGCCGACGTGACGCTGCAAGTCATCCACGACGCCAAAGATCAAGAGGGCAATCTCGTCCCCTTCGCCCCGCGCAACGTGCTGCGCCGGATTGTGGAGCTTTACGCAGCCCAAGGTTGGACCCCCGTAGTCGCGCCCGAGATGGAGTTTTTCCTGACCGCCCGCAACATCGACCCCAACCAGCCGGTGATCCCACCAATGGGCCGCTCTGGCCGTCGCGCGGCTGGCAAGCAAGCCTACAGCCTTTCCGCCATCGACGAATACGGCAAGGTTATCGACGACATCTATGACTTCGCCGAGGCGCAAGGTCTTGAAATTGACGGTATCTTGCAAGAAGGCGGCGCGGGCCAGATCGAGCTCAACCTCGCCCACGGCGACCCGATCCGGCTTGCTGACGACGTGTTTTTCTTCAAACGCATGATCCGCGAAGCCGCCCTGCGCCACGATTGTTTCGCCACTTTCATGGCTAAACCGATTGCAGGCGAGCCGGGTTCGGCCATGCACATCCACACCTCGGTGGTCGATAGCAAAACCGGCAAGAACATCTTCTCGGATAAAAAGGGCGGCGAAACCGATCATTTCCTGCATTTCATCGCCGGATTGCAAAACCACCTCACCGGGGCCATCGCTTTGCTTGCGCCTTACGTGAACAGCTACCGCCGCTATGTGCCTGATTTCGCAGCACCAATTAACCTTGAATGGGGCCGCGACAACCGCACCACCGGCCTGCGTATCCCGATCAGCAGCCCCGCCGGTCGCCGCGTCGAAAACCGTCTGCCCGGAATGGATTGCAACCCCTACCTCGGCATCGCCGCCACCCTCGCTTGCGGTTATCTGGGCCTGATGGAAAAGAAAAACCCCCGGCCCGAATTTGCTGGCTCGGCCTACATCGACAGTGACGATATCCCGGTGAACATGGGCGACGCGCTGGATCTTCTGGAAGAAGACAAAGCCCTGTGCGAAGTGCTTGGGCCAGAATTCGTAGCGGTTTACGACTCAGTAAAACGCAATGAATACAAAGAGTTCCTGCAAGTCATCAGCCCGTGGGAACGCGAACATCTGTTGTTGAACGTGTAACATGAACCTGCTGCACGCCAACGATAAAACCGGCGCTTACCCGCCGTCTTACTACGCCGCGACCCGCACGCCGCTAGCCCCATTCCCAACCCTGCAAGGCGAAACCCGCGCCGATGTTTGCATCGTCGGCGGCGGATACACCGGGCTTTCAGCCGCCCTGCATCTTGCCGAAAAGGGCTATGATGTGGTGCTGCTGGAAGCCCACAAACTCGGCTTCGGCGCATCGGGCCGCAATGGCGGGCAAGTAGGTTCCGGTCAGCGGCAAGATCAAGACTGGATAGAGAACACGGTCGGCGTTGATACCGCGCACAAACTCTGGGATTTAGCCGAAGAATCAAAGGCTTTGGTGAAGAACCTCATCCAAACCCACAACATCCCCGTCACCTTCTACCCCGGCATTGCCCATGCTTGTTGGACAGATGAACAGGTCCGCGACAGCCACGCCTACGCCGAAAAACTCCGCCGCGACTACGGCTACAGCCATCTTGA
Source organism: Cypionkella sp. (assembly GCF_028290025.1). Taxonomy (GTDB): domain Bacteria; phylum Pseudomonadota; class Alphaproteobacteria; order Rhodobacterales; family Rhodobacteraceae; genus Cypionkella. The sequence continues at coordinate 22,355 of NZ_JAQGKQ010000096.1, forward strand.
GACCTTGGACCGCGCAGGCATCCAGGCCCTGATCGGCTCAAAGGTCTTCAAAGGCGGCGAAATCGACCGCGACGCAGGTCACCTCCACCCGCTGAACTACGCGCTCGGTATAGCCGCAGCCGCCGCCAAATCCGGCGCGCGCTTGCATGAATTGTCCGAAGTTATCCGCATTGACCACGGCCCCACCCCCATCGTCCACACCGCCACCGGCCATGTCAAAGCCAAGCAACTCATCCTCGCAGGCAACGGTTATCTCGGCGATCTCGCCCCAAAAGTCGCCGCAAAAGTCATGCCTATCAACAACTTCATCCTGGCCACCGAACCTTTAGGCGACCGCGCCAGGGATATCCTCGCGCAACCCATCGCCGTTGCCGACACCAAATTCGTGGTCAACTACTGGCGCCTCTCCGAAGACAATCGCCTGCTGTTTGGCGGTGGCGAATCCTATGGCTACCGCTTCCCCGACATCATCAAAACCACTTCAAAACCGATGTTGGAGATTTATCCGCAGCTGAAAGGCACCAAAATCGACTACGCTTGGGGCGGCACTTTGGCGATCACGATGAATCGAATGCCCTGCTTCGCGCGGCCGATGCCGAACACGCTTTCGGCCTCGGGTTACTCTGGCCACGGTGTTGCGATGGCGACGCTTGCGGGCAAAATCCTCGCCGAAGCCACCGCCGCGCAGTCCGAGCGTTTCGATCTGATGGCGAGCCTGCCGCAGCATCGCTTTCCCGGCGGCGCTGCCCTGCGCTGGCCGCTTCTGGTGCTGGCGATGACGTGGTATGGCATGCGCGACCGCTTGGGCCTGTAGTTTTTCCATCTCTGCGCGGCCCGCCTGACAACGCGCCACTGTTACAAACTCACGAAACCGCAGCAAAATTCCGCCTGTCAAATAGGCGGAATTCACCCAAAGCCCGAGATTGTCACTAGCCTGTCACCAATCATGCGTTTAAAGCTTTCCTGAAGAAGACTTTAAGGAAAGCTGTGATCATGGCTGCTGACGGACAAAGCCTCGCCCCGAAAACCTACGATTCCGAACCAATCCCAGAGGCCGCCCGCGCTGAAATTGACCGCCTGCTCTCCTCCGGCGATTTGTTCCGCTACACCGCCGCTGAAGGCGCGCCAGTCTCCCTGCTCGAACAGGAATTTGCCGACCTGTTAGGCTCCAAATATGCCCTCGCCGTCGCCTCTTGCTCCGCAGCCCTATTCCTCGCGATCAAAGCACTCGACCTGCCGCGCGATGCCAAAATCCTGATCCCAGCCTTCACCTTCGCCGCTGTGCCCTCTGCCGTTGTCCACGCCGATTGCACCCCGGTTCTGGTCGAGGTCGGCGAGAATTACCGCGTCGATATGGCCGATTTCGCGGCCAAACTCGACGATGCGAGCGCCGTGCTGATCAGCCATATGCGGGGCCATACCTCTGATATGGATGCCATCATGGCGCTTTGTGATGCCAGAAATATCCCGGTGATCGAGGATGCCGCGCACTCGCTTGGCACCACTTGGCATGGCAAAAATATCGGCACCATTGGCAAGGTTGGCTGTTTCAGCTTCCAGTCCTACAAGCTGGTGAACGCGGGTGAAGGTGGCATCCTGATCACCGATGATCCCGAGATTGCCGCCCGTTGTGTCATCATGTCGGGCGCTTACGAGCAGAACTGGAAAAAGCACCCAGGTATGCAAAACAGCTACATGTTGTGGCAAAACAAGCTACCACTCTACAACATGCGGATGCAAAACCTGTCTGCCGCCGTGATCCGCCCACAACTGCCCGAGGTCGCCACCCGCGTTGCCAAGGGTCGCGCGGGCCATGACCGGGTTGCGGCCGAGCTAAACACCAGCGCCTTCCTGACCGTGCCGCCCGCCTTGGCTGCCGAACAGCGCGCCCCCGATTCGATCCAGTTCAACCTCGCGGGCGAGTGGACTGATGCGCAGGCTTTCGCCTTTCAGGCCCACGCCAAACAGCGTGGCGTTTCGGTGCAGATCTTCGGTCTGACCGAAGGCAATGCCCGCGCGTTTTGGAATTGGGAGTTTCTCGGCCCTGCCCCCGAATTGCCGCGCACCCGCGCCATGCTGATGCGGGCTTGCGATGTGCGCCTTCCAACGCGGCTGACCGAATCCGAGCTTGATTACATCGCCACCGCCCTGACGACAGCGGCCGCCGCGGTGAAAGCGCCGCTGAAATCCGCCGCCATCGCCTCGGCCTAAACCCGCTTCGATAAATCAACCGCGCGCTTGCATTTTTACCCTTGCAGCCGCGCCGCCCCTCGCTTATCTCACCGCAATCCGACGGTTGCGGGCGTAGCTCAGGGGTAGAGCATAACCTTGCCAAGGTTAGGGTCGTGAGTTCGAATCTCATCGCCCGCTCCATCGGAAATCAAAAACGGGCGTCCTTCGGGACGCCTTTTTTGTTAGCAAAACCCACCGGTTTGTTTGCGAAACCCACCAAAAATCCGCAGAAATACCGCTTGCACCCCCCACCTCACCCCGCTAAATACCCCCTACGGAGTGCGGGCGTAGCTCAGGGGTAGAGCATAACCTTGCCAAGGTTAGGGTCGTGAGTTCGAATCTCATCGCCCGCTCCAATAGCAAAACGGCCGCTCACCCGAGCGGCCGTTTTGCTATGGCGGGGATCGTGCGCTGTCGCAAACCTGCCAAACACAACCTTCGCACTTACCATAAACCCCTTGCACCGCCCGCCAGTTTCCCCTATTTCACCCGAACCTTGAGGCGGGTGGGCAGGCAGGCTATGCGCTGGATTGCAAATCCATGTAGATCGGTTCGATTCCGATACCCGCCTCCAGGGAATACCTAACTACTTGAACACATCCCCTATTTTTCCTTAGCGGCATCTTTACGCGCCTAGCGCAGCGGTCAAGATCGTCTGCATAGCGTCGGTTCACCACCGCCTGCGAGTCATTCAAAACGAATTGCTTGATTTTTGCCCGTGACGTGCCAAACTCCGTCGCCAGATGCACCAGGTGCATCATATTTTTGGTCGATGCTACGAGTCGTCAGATTTTGGGCGAACTTTGCAGTTTCCGGGCTTTGAAGGTCTGGCTCCCAAACTGGTGCACAGGATGCGAATTTGAATATTGGGTTGGGCCTCGCCCTATCCCGCTTGCATGGCATAAATTTTTCAGAATGGAGCCGAAGCAATGTTTCTTCTGTCAGAAATCAATGTTCCTCGCCGCTATGGGATGACGCTCAAACTTTCTTGCCTCTGTTTGGTTTTGTCCGGGTCTGTGGCGGTTGCCGACGATCCTATGGCATCGAACAATGGCCTCTATCCGCAACCTGCGGAGTACAACGGGCCTTTTTTGGTAGCCAATCTCAATTACCCCGCCGCGCCGGTCACCCCGGGCTGGATGTTGGGCGGCGGTGTGGGCAAGCTGACCACCCAGAATGCCGCTGCATATGCGCAGGCGGTCAAGACGTATCTTGAGCCGACGCTGCGGACCTTGATCGAAGATCAGGTGTCGTGGGATCCGCGCGCGGCGGGCTGGTACGATCTGGTCTGGTCCGGCGCGGGCGAGCCGGGAAGCTACAATGGCATTGATCCGACATCCGGCCGTGATGCGATCGCAAACACCTACACCGGTCAGATCATGCCAGCGGACACCTTCTTCCCACCTTATACGCCAACCGCCGACGTCCAAAACCACGCGGTGATCTATTATAACGATGTCGCCGCCACCATGTTGGGCGCGATTTGGAAGAACATCTATAAGCCCGACCTCGGCGCGGTCGGCTTTCCTGACGGGTCAATCGTCGTGAAGGCGGAAGCGGTGACGACAACGCCAGCACAATGGGGCGTGATCAAAGGTGCCAGCAGTTGGAGGGTCTTTCGTCCTTCGATCGAAGATCAGCAAGCCAAAACCCAGCCGCTCGTGCCGCAGGTGCTGACGGTCTATCCGATCCAGATAGCGATAAAGATCAAGGATCCAATCGCTGCGCCCAAGACCGAATGGGTATTTCTGGCGTTTGTTTATGACGCAAAAAGCCAAGGTGCGACGCCGTGGGATCGCTTTGTTCCGGTGGGTGCGATGTGGGGCAACGATCCAGAATTTGCGCGCGATCCCAACGGGCTGCCGGCTGGCAAGGTTCTTACCGAATCCTGGATCAATCCCGACCGACCTGCCTTCACCGACAGCAGTCTTGGCTGGGGCGGCCGGCTTGCGGGACCGATGGATGTGGCCACGCGTCACAACGTGTTGACGCCGTCCGGCCGGCGCTACGAAAAGGACGATCATCTGCGCGCCTCGTCGTGCATGAGCTGCCACGGCGTCGCGGAGTTTCCCTTTACATCCAATCTATATCCGTCGCCCAACAAGTCGTTCCCGAGGGATGGCCAACAATTCCTGCTCTATGATCCCGGATCGCAAGACTGGGCGCACTGGTTCCAGTCCGAACCGGGCGACAAACCGATGTCGGGCAACATCGGAGGCCAAGCCTTGGATTATGACATGGCGATCATGTTCGCGCTGTCTGAAAATGCCGAGGCCATCGGTCAGTCTTCGTTCCTTCAGGAGAGGGTGGATGGTCACTGAGGCTGCCTCTGGAGTGTGGACCGCAAGGAATAACCCTCGGGCCGCCGATGCCGAAGGTCAGGCTGCGACTGAATACCGAGGCGTTTCGGTTCTGATGGCCGATCTCGTCGGATCAACAGATCTGATGGAAGATCTCGGAGCCGAAGGTTACGCCGAAATCATCCGGCGCTTTCACGCGATCTGCAACACGGCGGTCCGCAAGCGGGGCGGGGTTGTCGCCCAATACCAGGGCGATGGGATCATCTGCTATTTTGGCTTTCCGCATTCGTCCGAAGACGATGCCGTGCGTGCCATAGAAGCGGCGCTTGGCATCATGGACGGCCTGCGTGCGGTCAGCGGAAGCACGCCATTCGCGGCGCGGATCGGCATCTCATCCGGTTCGGTTATGATCCGTTCGGATGGCGACGAGTTCGGCGCGAACGCGGTGGGTTCCGCGATCAACCGTGCCGCCCGCCTCGAGTCGCTTGCCGAAAAAGACACGATCCTGATCTGCCATGACACCCAGCGGCTCGTTGGGTCGATGTTCAATCTGAAGGATCTTGGGCCGAGGCGACTGAAGGGGTTTCGTTTCGACGAGAACATTTTCCTTGTGACGGGCACGCGGCGGGGCGTTGCAACGCGCTTTGAGGCACTCCGAGGCCGTGTAACGGGCGCTATGGTGGGGCGGGATGTCGAGCTCGGTAGGTTGAACGAGATTTTTGAGGCTTGCCGTGCGGGTTCGGGTAGGACCGTGATCCTGAGCGCGGACGCGGGGATCGGCAAATCGCGGCTGGTCCAAGCCTTTCTGCACGGCCTGACGCCGGACCGGGCGACGACTTTTGCCCTGCAATGTTCCCCGGAAAACTCAAGCACGCCACTGCACCCGGTCAGCCGCTATATCGAATGGATAGCGGGTGCGAGCCACTCCGATAGCGATGCAAGCCGTCACAATAAAATCAAGCGCCTGTTCCAAAAAGTTTGGCAGACCGACGTTGCAAACACCGACTTGCTGCTTGATCTGCTGTCGCCGCTCGGTGCAGAGGCCGAGATGGATCCGACCGAGTCAATCCCGCTGCGCAGGCGGCGGGCGTTAACGCTGCTGGCGGAGAAGTTCTTTGGCTCGGTTGCCGGGCGCGGCACACTGGTGCTGGTGCTTGAAGATGTCCATTGGATCGACCCCACCTCTGCCGCCTTTATCGAGATTGTCACCGCCAAAGCCGCGTCGAGCCGGGCGATGGTTCTGCTGACCACCCGTCGCGAGCCGCCCTACGGGTCCGGAGTGGACGGTGCCGAGCTGATCGAGATCAGCCGACTGAACGATGCCGACAGCCAGCGGCTTGCGCGCCAGATCCTTGCGGGGGCCAGTCTGTCAGCAGACCATTTGCAGCAGATCACCGAAAAGGGCGAAGGCGTTCCGTTGTTTCTTGAAGAATATGCCGACATGCTGCGCGAGGCCAAGTCGAGCAGTCTCACCGGCGACAAGGTGCCGCTGACGTTGGCGGGGCTGGTGCAAAGCAAGCTCGACCGCTTGGACCCCAATACCCGGATGTTTGCTCAGGCAGGCTCGGCGCTGGGCCGCAGGTTCAGCCCCGATCTGGTCGAACGGGCGCTCGGTCTGACGCCGATGGCGGTTGGCGACTGTATCGCCGCCTTGGAAGCCATGCGCCTTGGGTTTCGACAGGGCACAGTGCCTGAAGACAACAGCATTGTCTTTTCGCACGCGCTGGTTCGCGATGCGATCTATGGCAGCCTGTCGGGCGACGGCAAAAAGCGGCTGCACAACGCCATTGCCGGGGTTTTCCTCGTGATGGGGATCGAGTCGAAAGTCGGCGAGCAGGTGATGGCCTATCACCTGAAACACGCTGGCCGCTACGAAGAGGCCGTGACGTATTACTTGCGTGCCGGCATCAAGGCCGCCGGACGTGGCGCGGCGTTCGAGGCGCTCGCGCATCTAGAAGCTGGCCTGTCGTGTATCCAGTTTCTTCCGACCGGCCCCGAGCGTGACCTGCGCGAGCTTCAGCTTTTATCGGTGCGCGGCCCGACGCAAATGGTGACCCGCGGTCCCGGCAACCCCGAGTTCGGCGCAACCCAAGCCCGCGCGATGCAACTCGTCGATATTCTTGGCCTGCATGAAGACATGGTTCCGGTCATTTACAACACTGCACTGCATGCGTGGGCGGTCGCAGATCTTGACCGGGCGCTGCGCATTGCCGACGCCATCGCGATGATCGAAGCTAAGGCTCCTTCCGATGCGTCGTATCTAGCCGCCAACACGATGCAGGGCTTGATCGCGTGGCATCAGGGGCGCAACATCGTCGCGGCTGAATGGTTGGGCAACACGGTCGCACGGCACGACCCCCGGCTGCACCACGACCTCTATGCCAAGTTTCTCAAAGAGTTCGGCGTGTTCAGCCTGTTTTACCTTGGGCTTACCCAATCCGTCATGGGCAACTTCGCCAAGGCTAAAGAACATGCCGATCACGCCTTCGCTTTGGCCGAAACGATGGGATTTCCGCACGCCCATGGCTTCGGCCTGCTTGCCCGCTTCACCACCGCCATGATGCGCGGCGACATCGACGCGGCCGACAAGATCAGCGACGAGAGCTTTGCGTTCGCCGCGCTTCAGGGCTTTCCCGAATTTCTGGCGATGTCGCAGTTCTGCCAAGGCTGGACCAAGGCGCGGCGCGGCGAACTGGAAGGTGGCGTTGCACAGATGCGCGAAGGGCTCAATTTGTGGGCGATGACCGGTTTCACCTGCTGGCAGGCGCTTTTTGCCGGATATCTTTCGCGTGATATGATCGCCCTAGGGCATTTGCCCGAAGCCGAGGCGCTGATCGCGCATTACATCGCCCTGATTGACCGCACCGGCGAAAACCAGCACCGCGCGCTTTTGTTGCTGGCGACAGCCGAACTGCAAGAAGCCCGTGGCCAGACGGCAGCCGCCGCTATCACAGCCAGCAAGGCGCGGGAGGTCGCGCGCAGTCAATCAGCCAAGCTCTGGCTTTCCATGCTGAATGAACGCTTTCAGGAGTGACCCCGATGCCCCGCAATATCAACGACACCGAGCTTGGCCTGTTGCGCGCCGCATCAGATAACACCGGCTACACCCTGATGATTGCGGCTGGGCTTGATACGGCGCATCAACGCATCGCTTCTGCCGACACCTATATCGACGCCCAAAGCCCCTTTGACCGCCACGCCCGTATCGGCATTCCGCAGGGGGCGGCGACGGTCGATCAAACCCTGTTCCTCGCCTATCTCGGCACGCAGATTTTAGCGTGGAGCGATGATGAGACGCAGAAACTGACCAAGATCACCGCCAATCTACGGCTGATCTTCGACTCGATGTCGCTGCATCTGCCCGAACGCATCTATCTGGTGAAATCGACCGGCCGCGAAGAAGCCGCTGCAGCTTATACCCGGCACCTCGACACCATCGTGCTGCCCGCAAACATGGTGGCATCGCTTTACGCCACGCCGCCGGGCGGCGACCCGCTGCATCCAGGCCAGTCAACCGAATACTTGGCCGGGGTGGTGACCCACGAACTCTTTCACCTTCTGTCCAAGAACAATCCGGCATGGCGCGCGCAACTCTACGGCTACGTCGGCTACCGCATCCTCGAAAACAGCGTCACCCTCCCGGATACCAAAGGCCCGAACGGTTTTTCGCTCTGCGATCTGAAGATCACCAACCCCGACGCGCCGCTCTTGAACGTCGCCGTTGATCTGATCCCGCCGGGTGAAACCGACCCCTGCCCGATGGTACCAGTGCTGGCGTCTTCGCAACCCTACGCAACCGGCGAGTTCTTTGACACGCTAAACTGGTTTTTCTTGGCCGTCGAACGCGAGGCAGGCGAATGGAAAGCAAGGCGGCACGATGCGATGCCCGCCTTCAATCCGTCAGACCCGACCGACCCGATGCTGACGCAATATCTTGCCAAGATCGGGCGCAATTTTACCGGCGAACTGTTCCATCCTGACGAAGTTTTGGCGCAGAACTTCGTCATCGCCGCAGCCGAACCCAGTCTCGATCTCCTCAAGCAAATCCGCTTAGCCATCTGGCCGAACACATGAATCTCAAGGTCGCCGCACCTTAACCAAGCGCATTCATTGACACGTCGATGCGATGGTGAGCCTCGGTTGGGTCAGCCTTTGCGGGTGACAAAACGGGTTTCGATATAGGCTTCGATGGCTTCCGAGCCGCCCTCGGTGCCATAGCCCGAGTCTTTGACGCCGCCGAACGGCACCTCAGCCAAGGCGAGCCCCAGATGGTTGATCGACAGCATACCAACCTCAACCTCATTGCCCAACCGCGTGGCTGTTTCGCCGCTGCGGGTGAAGGCATAGGCCGAAAGCCCGAACGGCAGCCGGTTGGCCTCTGCAATGATGGCGTCCATATCGGCATAACGATTGATCACCGCCACCGGGCCGAACGGCTCCTCGTTCATGATCCGCGCGGTGATGGGTACATCGGCGAGCACGGTGGGCTCAAAGAACCAACCTTCGTTGCCAATGCGCCGCCCGCCGGTCATCAGTCTTGCGCCTTTTTCCACCGCATCGGCCACCAGAGCCTCTAGCGCGGGGATGCGACGATCATTGGCCAGTGGCCCCATCTGGGTCTGCGGGTCCATGCCGTTGCCGACCACCACGGCCTTAGCGCCTAGGGTAAAGCGGTCAATAAACGTATCGGCTACAGGGTTCTGCACCAGATAGCGGGTAGGCGAGACGCAGACTTGCCCGGCGTTGCGGAACTTGTGCGTGACCATCAGATCAAGCGCCAAATCCAGATCGGCATCTGCGGCGACGATCACCGGCGCGTGGCCGCCAAGCTCCATCGTTGATCGTTTCATATGCAGCGATGCCAGAGCCGCGAGCTGTTTGCCAACCGGGGTGGAGCCCGTAAAACTGATCTTGCGGATCACCGGATGCGGAATGAGATAGGCGGAAATCTCGGATGGCACCCCGTAGATTAAGTTCACCACCCCTGCCGGGATACCTGCATCGGCAAAGGCGCGGATCAGCTCGGCTGGCGAGGCCGGAGTTTCTTCGGGGGCTTTAACGATGATCGAACACCCTGCAGCGACCGCAGCCGACAGCTTGCGAACCACCTGATTGATCGGGAAGTTCCACGGTGTAAAGGCCGCAACCGGGCCCACCGGCAGCTTCAGCGTCATCTGCAAAACACCGGGCGCGCGGGCGGGAATGGTTTGGCCATAGGTGCGCTGCGCTTCTCCGGCGAACCAGTCAATGATATCAGCGCCAGCAAGCGTCTCCATCCGCGACTGCAAAAGCGGCTTGCCCTGCTCCAGCGTCATCATCTCGGCAATCGTATCGCTGCGCTCGCGGATCAGATCAGCAGCGCGGCGCATCAACCTTGCGCGCTCGTAAGCAGAGGTGTTGCGCCAGATTTGAAATCCCTTCTCGGCCGCCGCCAGTGCTGCGTCAAGATCGGGCGTTTCGGCCCATGCAACCGTACCGATCTCCAAACCCGTTGCGGGGTTCAGAACCGGAATGGTTTTGCCATTGGCGGCTGCGCGCCAAGTGCCATCAATGAAAAGCTGGGTGTTGGGGTAGGTCATCTGGGTCATTCCCATTTTTGGAGTTTGGGGGTGGCGTGCGTGCAAAAATATCGGCCCGCCCAAGTGGCGTGGAAAGCCTTAACCATGCGCGGTCCGGCACATCATAAAGGCGAGATCGCCAAGCGCAATCGCGCCCAAGCATACCTCACGGGCTTGCGCCAACCGTCATAGTTTGCCGTGCCGAGTTGTGTGCCGCGGCGCGTCCCGGATCATCATTCGGCTGATCAAAGGCGCAAGATACCACGCCCGCCCGGATCAAGCCCTCAATCCGGGCCGCATCATAGCCGAGCACATCAGAGAGAACCGCACGGGTATCTTCACCCAAAAGCGGCGGCGCTTTGGGGGTATGGTCTTGCTGCGCCGCCAAACCATGCGCCGAGCGGATCAGCGCGACCGGGCCAAGCGTCGGATGGTCTAACCGCTGGATCACGCCGCGCTCGGTTACGCTGGGGCTTTGCAGCGCCTCTGCCACGGTCTTGACCCGACCTGCCGGAACGCTGGCCCGATTGCACGCCGCCAACCAATCCTCGCACGTGCGGTGACGGATAATCTCGGCGATAATCGGCAGCAACTCGTCGCGGTGCAGCGCGCGCTGGTGCGAACTGACAAAGCGCGGGTCGGCGCCAAGTGCCGGACGCTCGATCACCTGTTCGCAAAAATCGACGAACATGCGGTCATTGCCCACGGCCAGCGCAAAGATGCCGTCCTGCGTGTCAAAAATCTGGTACGGCACCACGGTCGGATGCGCATTGCCATAGCGAACCGGCTCGACCCCGGCGTTCAGGTAACCCGTGCCGACATTGATCAGCATATTCAGCGCCGAATCCAGCAAAGCCACGTCGATGTATTGCCCCAGTCCGGTATCGCGGCGCTGATAAAGCGCGGCCAAGATCGACTGGGTTGCGATCATCCCTGCCACCACGTCGGTGAACGCCACGCCCAGCCGGTTCGGCGGGCCATCCTTTTCGCCAGTAATCGACATCAGCCCGCTTTCGGCCTGCATAATAAAGTCATACCCCGGGCGATCACGTTCCGGTCCAGTTTGGCCATACCCCGAAATCGAGCAATAGATGATGCCGGGGTTAAACTGTCGGATCGCCTCATAGCCCACGCCCAGACGCTCCACGGTGCCCGCCCGAAAATTCTCGACCACGATATCGGCTTTCGCGGCCAGATCGAGCACGATTTTGCGGCCTTCGGCAGCCTTCATGTCCAAGGCAAGACTGTGCTTGCCACGGTTGGCGCAGAGGTAATAAGTGCTGACGCCCTTGTAATTCGGCACCGACCAGGCTCGGGTATCATCACCGCCTTGGATGTTCTCAATCTTCCAGACTTCAGCCCCAAGATCGCCGAGGCTCATTGTGGCCCAAGGTCCGGCGAGTACGCGGGTCAAATCCAGCACTTTCAACCCGGCGAGCGGCAAATTGGACGCGGTCATCAACGGCTCTCCTGAACGGCAACCGAGCCTGACAGCCCGGTTTCGATGGCCTTGGGGTAATGGCAGGCAACGGCATGGTCTGGCCCAAGCAACGCGAGCGGCGGCTCCACCTCGGCACAAAGCGGCTGCGCCATCGGGCAACGTGTCCGAAACCGACAGCCCGACGGCGGGTTCATTGGGCTCGGCACATCGCCTTTCAGCACCATACGGACCCGGCTGCGTTCGCGCACAGGATCAGCCAATGGCACCGCCGACATCAGCGCCTGCGTGTAAGGGTGCATCGGCGCGCGGTAGAGCGTGGATTTCGGTGCAATCTCGACGATCTTGCCCAGATACATCACTGCCACCCGATGCGAGATATGCTGCACCACCGAAAGATCATGCGCGATGAACAGATAAGCAGTTCCCATATCGCGCTGAATATCCTTCAGCAGGTTCAGCACCCCCGCCTGCACCGAGACATCCAGCGCCGACACGGGTTCGTCCAACACCAGCAGATCAGGCTTCAACGCCAGCGCACGCGCAATCACCACGCGCTGCCGCTGCCCGCCTGACATCTCATGCGCATAGCGCTGGCCATGCTCGGGGTTCAGCCGCACCAACTCTAACATCTCGGCCACACGGGCCTTGCGCTGGACCGACGACAGATCGCTGATCCGCAGCGGCTCGGCGATGTTGTCGGCCACCGTCATGCGCGGATGCAGCGAGGCGTAGGGATCTTGAAATACCATCTGCACATGGCGACGGTGCAAGCGCATCTCGGCGCGCGACAAAGCGTTCAGATCCTGCCCGCGAAACAGCGTCTCGCCTGAACTTGGCTCAATCAGTCGCAACAGACAGCGAGCCAGAGTGGATTTGCCACAGCCAGACTCGCCGACAAGACCCAGCGTCTCACCGGCAGGCACGTCAAACGACACCCCCGCCACGGCGTTGACCTGGCCGATATCGCGCTCAATCAGCAGACCGCCCCGCACAGGGAAGCTTTTGACCAGATTGCGAACGGAAAGGATCGGCTGAGAGTTTGTCATCAGACATGCCTCTCTGGCAAATCTGTGAAGTGGCAGGCCGCGATATGGCTGGCGGTACCGCGCATCGGCGGGGCCAGCCTGCGACAGATATCCTGCGCCATAGTGCAGCGCGGATGAAATGCGCAACCGCCGGGCAGTTTGCCAAGCACAGGCGGGGTGCCTTCGATGGAAAACAGCCTGTCACGCTCGACTGCCATGTTTGGGATCGAGGCGATCAACCCGCGCGTATAGGGGTGACTGGGCCGGACAAAAAGATCCTCAACCGAGGCTTGCTCGACAATCTCGCCCGAGTAAACCACCGCCACCCGGTCGGCATGTCCCGCAAGAACCCCCAGATCATGCGTAATCAGCACAAGGCCAAGGTTAAGCCGCTTTTGCAGGTCTGCCAACACCTCCATGATTTGCGCCTGCACCGTTACGTCCAGCGCTGTGGTCGGCTCATCTGCGATCAACAGATCAGGATCATTTGCCACCGCCATCGCGATCATCACCCGCTGCCGCATCCCGCCCGAGAATTCATGTGGATACTGGTGCAGGCGGCGGTCGGGCTGCGGAATGGCCACCAGTGACAGCAATTCCTCTGCTCGCTGCATAGCGGATTTCTTCGTCATGCCATGGTTGTGCAGCAGCAATGCCTCGGCAATCTGCCATCCCACGGTCATCACCGGATTTAGCGATGACAGCGGGTCTTGAAAGATCATCGCAATGCGCGAGCCGCGCAGCTTTTGCAGCTCGCGCCGAGGCATACCCACCAGCTCGCGACCCTTGAACCGCACCGAGCCTGTGACCCGCGCCGTTTCAGCCTGCAAACCAATAGAGGCCAACATTCCTACCGATTTGCCCGAGCCGGACTCGCCGACGATGCCAAGCACCTCGCCATGATTGACCGTCAACGAGATGCCACGCACGGCTTCCGAATATTGGCCGCCATGGCCAAAGGCCACGCGCAAGTTCTGCACGGCGAACAACGGCTGCTCAGTCACTGCGGCGCTCATTTCGACCTCGGATCGAAATAGTCATGCAAGCCGTCTCCGATGAAATTGAAGCCAAGCACGATGGACAAAATCGCAAGGCCCGGCCCAAGCGCCACCCACCAGGAATAGAACTGCGACGCCCCATCCGAGATCATCGAGCCCCATTCGGGCGAGGGCGGCGTGGCCCCTAACCCGATGAAACTAAGCGAGGCCGCCAGCAGAATGACCTGCCCCAGATCCATCGTGGCGCTGATCAAAACCGGGGTCCAGCACAGTGGCAGAATGTGCTTGAACAGCACGCGCGGCGCCGCCGCCCCCGCCGCTACCGCTGCTTCTACATGCTCGCGTTCGCGCACTTCCAGCACCTGCGCGCGCATCAGACGGGCATAAACCGGCCACCACACGATCACCATCGCCACCGTGGCATTGCCCAATCCCGGCCCCAGCGAAGCCGCGACCGCCATCGCCAGCAGCATCGGCGGAAACGACAGCGTCACATCAACCAATCGCATGATCGCCGCGCCTATAAAACCGCCAACAAACCCCGAGACAGCCCCCAAAAGCGCGCCCACCGCCACGGCAATCGTCACCACGATCACCGCGATAGGCAACGAATACCGCGCGCCGTGCAGGGTGCGGCTTAGCACATCGCGCCCCAAAGCGTCGGTGCCAAGCCAATGCTCCCAGCTCGGCTGCTGCAGGCGGCGACCGACCAACTCCAGCGGGTCATACTGGCTTATTGCCGGGGCCAGAACCGTGGCTGCCAACCAGAACAGCACGACAGCGGCACCAATGCCCAGCGGCACCGTCAGCCAGCGCGGACGCTTCATAAAGATATGCGGAACAGTCGTCATGGCCCTACCCCAACCTGACGCGCGGATTGGCCACCACATAAGCGATATCAGTGATCAGATTTGTCACCAAAAACACCACGCCGCCCACAATCGTCACCCCGATAATTGCGGGGAAATCAAGTCCACGCGCGGCATCGACAGCATAAGATCCCATACCGGGCCATGAGAAAATCGTCTCGGTCAAAATCGCTCCTGTCAGCAGATAGGCGAAGGAATACCCAATCACCGTCAGCGTCGGCACCAGCGTGTTACGCAAAGCGTGGCGCACCACGACGCGAAATTCGCCTGCCCCCTTGGCACGTGCGGTCAGGATGAACTCGCGCCCCAGCACCTCCAGCATATTGGCGCGCACCAGTCGCGATATGGTGCCCGCCACCGCCCAACCCAGCACGAACGCCGGAAGAATAAGATGCCAGACCGCATCGACGAACACCCGAAGATCGCCTGCCAGCAAGGCGTCTATCGTCAGCACACCAGTCACCGACGGAGGCAGCTGCATCCGGGCATCCACCCTGCCCGGACCGGGCAACACCCCCCATTTCACCGAAAACACGTAAAGCAACGCCAAACCAAGCCAGAACACCGGCACAGACGAGCCGAACAGCGCAAAAAATCGGGCAAGATGGTCGATGAAGCTGTTGCGATAATAGGCGGCCAACGCGCCCAGCGTGATGCCAATGGTTGTTCCCACCACCATCGCCGCCGTCACCAACTCCATGGTCGCGGGCAAACGATACAAGATATCCTGCGCCACTGGGCGGCGGGTGATGAAAGAAGTTCCCATATCGCCAGTCAGCAGATTGCCCACATAAATCGCATAGCGTTCCGGCAAGCTGCGATCCAACCCCCAGCGCGCCTTCGCTGCGGCAACAGCCTCCGGATCGTTCATCTGCCGGTCCGAAAGGATAGCGGCCAAGGGGTCGCCCTTGGTCACCGTCGTCAACAAAAACGCCAGAGTGACGATTCCAAGCACCAGAAACGGCATCGCGATCAGCCGACGCAGGATGTAACGGGCCATGCTTTGCTTCCCCACAGCTAGATCGCCGCCTTTTTGCGTGACGCTCGGCAGTGCTTTGATCCATATTGACAACAGGGGCGCGCGGCGTCAACATAAATGAAATTAAATTCCATTTACGAAAGATCATCGCATAGCGAAGACGGATCGACCGATAAACGGCGACGAAGGGAAGAACTTTGCGAAAAAGAACCAAGCCGGTAGAGGGCGCAACCAAAACAGATGCCAGCAATTCGGCAGCATCACTGACCCGAGGGCTCGAGATTTTGCGCGCCTTCACCATCGAGGATGCAACACTGGGAAATCAAGAGCTTATCGAGCGGACGGGTCTGCCAAAGGCGACGGTGTCACGCCTGACTTCCACCTTGGTCAGCTTGGGCTACCTGCATTACGATGATGCGCTTGGCCGCTACAGCATCGGTCCTGCGACGGTGTCCTTGGGCTATTCGGCGCTCAGCTCGAACGCGGTGATCCATCTTGCGCGCCCACTGATGCAAAAGTTGGCGGACGAAACCGGCGCCGCTGTGGCTTTGGGCACCCGCGACGGGCTAGAGATGGTGTATCTGGCAAACTGCCGCTCCAACAGTCCGGTGTCGTTGCGGCTGAATGTCGGCTCACGGCTGCCGATCTGGCGCACCGCGATGGGTCTGGCATATTTGGCCGAAATGACGCCGCAGGTTCGCAGCTCCGTCCTGCAACAGCTGGTGCAAAGTGGCCCAGAGGATGCCGAGCGCATTCAAACATCGGTTCAAGATGCGTTGCAGCAGCGCGATGCCAGTGGTTTCGTGGCGGCGTTCGGCGTCTGGTTCAGCTACATCAACGCGGTTGGCGTCGCCTTCAGGCCCACAGATGGATCGCCGCTGATTGCGCTGACCTGCGGCGGCATCGTCGATATTCTGCCACGTGAGCGTTGCCGCAACCTGGTCGGACCCGCACTGGTAAACCTGACCCAGCGCCTGCGCGCGCAGTTGGCAGGCCATGAAACCCCACAATCCACCGCCCTATTGCCGTCCAGCTGGAAGACCACGGCCGAATAGCCACGCATTAAGGAGCCATCATGCCGACACCGGTTATCTATCCGAAAGTCAGTTTGGAAAACGCTGTCGGCAAAGTCTCGCAGTGGCGGGTTACCGAGGGCGAGGTCGTGTGCGCCGGTCAGGTGTTGTTCGAGATTGAGAATGACAAGGCCGCGGTCGAGGTCGAAGCCGCCGCCGATGGCGTGATCCGTCATTTGACCCCGGCGGGTACAGAGGTCGATGTCGGCGCGCAGGTGGCGACGATCTATGCGCCGAGCGAAGCGTTCGGTGATCTGGACACAAAACCGCAACCGGTTGCAACAGCGGCTGCTGCAAAAGCAACGACTGCAACAGTGACGACGTCGGTGGCTCCGCTTGAAAATGCGCAACAAGGACCGCGCCCGACGCCACTGGCGCGGCGTATTGCGCGCGATAAAAGCCTCAGCATCGACGGCCTTGCAGGAACCGGGCCGCGCGGACGGGTGCAAAAGAAAGATGTGCTGGCATATCTGTCGTCTCTGGCCCGCGGTCCCCAAGGCACGTCCCCTGCCCCCCAGCGCAACGCAAATGACACTCTGCACCACGTCTGGTTGCGGCGCGGCAGCGGCGTGCCTGTGGTTTTGTTGCACGGCTTTGCTGGTGATCTGAACAACTGGCGCGGCCTGTTCGCCGGGGCGCGGTTTGAGGGGCCGGTCTTGGCACTGGACCTGCCCGGCCATGGCCAATCACCACTGGATATTCCTGCCGATATGGATGCGCTTGCACTGCTGGTCGAGCAATCCATCGCCGGCTTGGTCGATGGCGCAATCTTGCTCGCGGGACATTCCTTTGGCGCTGCGGTGGCGACCCGGATCGCGGCGCGCGGCAGCCTTGATCTGTGCGGCCTGTGCCTGTTCGCACCCGCTGGCCTTGGCCCCGAGATCAATGCAGCCTTCACCGAAGGCATCCTGCGCGCTGATGTGTCCGATAGTCTGCGACCGTGGCTGAACGAATTGGTGCATGACAGCGCGGTGATTTCCGATGCTTTCTTGCGCGCGGTGGTCGAACAGCGGCGCAATCAGCCGCTGACCGATGCGATGCGCGCCTTTGCCAACCGCTTTTTTCCCGACGGCACGCAAAGCCACTCAATCTTGCAGGATCTCAACAACATCACGCTGCCCACGCGCGTGGTGTTTGGACGAAATGACCGCATTTTGCCTTTCGCGCGCGCAGCCGAGCTTCCGGGCCATGTCGCTTTACATGCGCTCGCCGCCTGCGGGCACATGCCGCATCTGGAACAGCCCGCTCTGGCGCGGCGCATCCTGTCCGAGATGCGGCGCAGCGCCTGAAGCTTTGAGGCACCCAAGCTCAGGCTTTGGGCTGCCTCAGGCTTTGGGCTGCTTGCCGTAAACCGCATATCCAGCATGGACCGCCGCCAGTTCGGCGGAGGTCAACAGCACTGGCGTTCCAGCCGACAGCGCCAGCAGATATTGCCGCGCCAACATGTCCAGCTTTTCGGCGCGTAAAAGCGCGGTTGCCATGTCGGCGGCATGGGTGACAATGCCGTGGTTCGCCATCAAGCAGCCCGAGTAAGTCGTGCCCATTATAGCCACAACAGTATCGGCCAGTGCCTGGCTCCCGAAGGTCGCGTAAAGCGTGCAGGGAATCTCATCACCACCAAAACCCGCAACCATATAGTGAAACGCCGGGATCGGCGCGCGCAGGCAGGAAAGTGCAACGCTTGCGTCTGGATGCGCATGTACCACCGCTTGCGCCTCGGTGGCCTTGTATAAGCCAAGATGGATCGCCCACTCCGAAGATGGCTTCCAGCGACCGGACCATGCGCCTGTCATATCCATGTAGACGATCTGCTCGGTTTGCATATCGTCAGGCGGAACACCCGTCGGCGTGATCAGCATACCCGCGCCAAAGCGCAGGCTCAGATTTCCCGCGGTGCCGCTGTTCAGTCTCAGTGCCACCGTGCGCTGCGACGCTGCAACCAACGCCGCGCGGCTTTCTGCCTCTGTCATGGTATCCTCTCCCTGCCGTCAGGGCTGCATCACGGTGATCGCGCGCAGCAAAATGTCATCAGCGCCAAGTTTGCCGGGCTTCAGGTAAAGCGACAGCTTCGGCGCGGTCTCGGTCACGCAAAAGCCGGTGCCAAGCGGACCTTCCGGCAAAGCCCGCACCCAGCTGATCCCCAGCGCCGCGACCACCGCGCCCGAGGTTTCGCCCCCCGCCACCACCAACCGCCGTACGCCCCGCGCCACCA
>NZ_JAQGKQ010000008.1 GCF_028290025.1 Cypionkella sp.
CGGCTGGCGTCGGCTTTGTCAGGTTCGATTTCCTTTGCACCGCCGTGCAGTATCAGCGCCCACATCACGCCACCTCCGCAGTCGCCACATCGGGAAACGCCGTGATCGAACTTTTGCTGTTTGGGTCGAAGCCACGGATCTGCCCCCATACATCTTCGACTCTGTCGGCAAGCACGATGAGAAGATCGCCGGGCTGCGCTTTGCGCAAACCCATCTCGACCGCAGCGGTTTCGCTTGGAGCATCGAAAATGTGCCCCGGCTCGCATCCGGCGGCATAGGCACCCTCACGCAACAGACGGGTTACTGACCCGGGTTCGCGGCCGCGAAGATTGTCGTCCTCGCGCAGGATGATATCGTCGAAAATACGCGCAGCGAGGCTTCCCATCTCGCGAATATCGGCGTCGCGACGGTCTCCGGCAACGGCGACAAGACCGACTATCCGTTTGTAGTCGGTACGCATTTTATCAATCAGCGCCCCCAGCGCCGTTAGGCCATCAGGGTTGTGCGCGTAGTCGAGGATTACGCGGAAGCCGTGCGCGTCGTGGATGTTCAACCGACCGGGAAGTTGGTCGAAGGTGGCGCGGAAATTGCTCATCGCGGCCCGGATGGTTTTCAGCGGCACACGGTGACAATAGGCCATTGCGATTGCGGCGAGCGCATTGGCCACGTTAAACTCGGCGTGCCCGCCAAGCGTCGCGGGGATCTCCCGCGCCTTCATAAAATAAATCGCTTCGTGATCCTCGTGAAGGACGATGTCCCAGCCATCACCGATGCGCTCACGTGCAATCGCGCGGCCGCCGCCCGCAACGTGTTCAATTAGAAAGTCGGGCCAGTCGCGCTGATCCTTCAAAGTAAAATAGCAGATGTTGCCCCCGGCATGGCGCGCCATCGCGGCGGTCAGCTGGTTATCCGCATTCAGGATGCTCCACCCGCCCCGGCGGACGCTTTCAACAACAACCGACTTTACCGCCGCCAGATCATCGACACTTTCCACACCACCAAGGCCGATATGGTCTTCCGACACATTCAAAACCGCACCCACATCGCATTCGTCGAAAGCAAGGCCCTCGCGCAGAATGCCGCCGCGCGCGCATTCAAACACCGCCACTTCAACGCTGGGCTCGCGCAGCACAAGACCCGCGCTCTTTGGGCCCGAGCAATCACCCGAAGCAATTTTATCTGCGCCAAGATCAGGCAGCGGCCTCCTTCATCCACTTGTAGTCGGCGCCGGATTCCAAAGGGTCAACATGAGCACGGCATTCTTGCGCGCCGTGGCTACACCAGCCCCTCGTCGGCGCAACCGGTTCTGACACCCGCGAGCACGCGCGCTGTTCGTTTTGGCGGGCCCGCCCAGCCGCCGAAGGTTGCCGTCCGGCAGCGACCGCTGAAGCGTTGCAGCGATTTAGAATGGTGCGCCCATCCATGTTTCCCACTTAAACGGTTTGGTCAAAATGACGGGCGTCGTCATCGGATGCACCGAACCCACCTCGGCATTAAGCGCGCAGGCCAGGAACGCGGCTTGTTGAACCGGGGGGCCCGACCCAGCGGTTTAGTCGCCAAGCAGTCCTGATACCGCGTTCTTAACGGTAATTTCGGTGTATGGTTTCGATAAGAACCTCCATCCCTTGGGTAGGCTGTTTTCGCGCAAATACACCGTCCCTGACGCGACGATTAGTTTGATACGCGGCCACGAAATCCGAACATAGTGACATAGGTCTATGCCATTCATTGACCCGAACATCGTCACGTCAGTGAACACCAAATCGATGTCCTCCCTCGCCTCTAGGATAAGAATCGCCTCGTCGGCGTTTTCGGCCTCTAAGGCCTCATGTCCAGCGCGCACGAGTATGTCTAAGACGTTTAGCCGGATCAGAGGACTGTCCTCAACGACCAGAACAACGTGTCGGTCGTTTTTCACGTCCGGTACTCCTAACCATTCCCACAAGATTTAGTCAGTTCGGCAAGCAAATCATCCGTCCCTAGTACACTCAAAAACTGATCCCACAATTGGCAAATTTCAGGCTCCCGTCGATGATTTTGTTGGTCGAAAATCCCACGATTTCATATTTTTTTGCTAGAATGGTGAGAGGGTGAGGAAGCAAAAAAGTGGAAAGGGTATGTGCATGGATGCTTTTCGTCTGACGGTAATCGCCTTTGCCGTTAACTGTCTGGTGGGGATCGGCATAGAAATGTTGTTGCGTGGGGGCCTGAAGCAGCTGTCGTAGAACATCTTTGGCGCGCACCGGCTAGCGCGCGTTTAATGAATCTCACCTGCAGATCGATTTCCAACCAAGGTCGGACGTTACTCGAAGCTTGCCAACTCATATTTGGAGATCAGGACCTTAGTCCACTCCGGAGCCGCGCCCTGAGCGGCGATGGTATAAGTGGTTTTCACCTCACGGAATCGGAAGGCTTTTGGAGGTTTCACGTACGCCTTCAACGTCGTCTAAAGGCAGGATCAAACGCCCCTTAAACCCGCCATTCCAAAAGCTGCAATTCAGCATCCCGCACCGACCGCTGTAGCTGGGCGACGATTACGAACGGCGCGCCAACAATGGCGGGAGAAACACGCAACCACACAACTTGGGCCATACTGCCCCATGATTAGCTCAAGCCTCACCATGCCGCAGCGAGATGATCGCGATTTTCCGGTCAGACTCCGGGTGCGCATTCCTGCTGAAGAATATGCATCGGCTATACTCGTCCTTTCTCCATGGTTGGACAAGCACACTGGTTGGGGTCGGTGGGCCTGGCACAGTATTGGGCCAACAGTCGGTGGCGATATGTATTTCTTCTATTTCCAACACTCTGACGATGCCGGAGATTTTCTAAAAGCCTTTAATAGTTTTCAGTTAGCCGACGCAATTGTCGGTCGCGATGCGCCGCGCGCACCCCTTACAGACTCACTGACAGAGAGATGAAAAACGCGTCCACAAACATCGATAATTTTCTGTGCTTCTTAGATGTTAATCATGCCCACCAAGCGGAAGCGCGCATTAAAAACCGATGGTCCCCACTTGTCAGAAATGCTTCCGGTACCTGTTCCTCCTGCGCGACAAAACAGCCGTCCAAGTCATATTTTACGGTTCAAAGTTGCGCGACGCTTAGCCATCCGAACTTCCATCGCACTGTCAGCTTCAGGGCTACCATCATGAAAGCTCCCGAACCAACGGTCGAGTGGTAGCGCGCCGTCGGCGTAATTTACCTCAAAATATTTGTGGTGCAGGTAGTGGGCGTGGCCATGCGTGTTCAACACGGTTTTCCCGTTAACGATCTTGTCAAAGCCGGTGTGACCTTGGCCTGGTGTTAGACCGGCATGGACCAAGTTGAAAATGACATGAACCGGATGAGACGGCACGATTGCGTGGATCAGCACTGTTGAGAAGTAAAACAAATGCTCAACCGGGTGCATCGCAATACCAGACCATGGTCCGGGATTGACGTTGGCATGGTGCAAGCTATGAACATATTTATAAAGCGGTGGCCAATGGATCATGCGGTGAACCATGAAGAAATGCAGCTCACGGAACATGGGAATAAAGAACATGATGACTGCAAACATTACCGGATGCGCTGTAGCGTCGAGGGTGGCAATATAGCCGTTGGCCATTGCCCAGAGCATAAGAACTTCGTAAAGCGTCCACTGCGGCACGCCAGAAATGAAAGTCCAGAACATGTTATCTTTGTTTTGATCGCGGAACAGAAAAGCGTCGCTGGATTTTGAAGGCCACTTCGCGTTGTATTTGAACAGCCCCCCCTGCTTTTTCATAATATATAAGCGGAGGTGCAGATATCCCGACGTCACTGAAATCATCGCAGCGTTGCGGGCAAAAATGAAAAGAGCCCATCCCGGTGCCAATGTCTGCATTGTGGCCATCGAAGGGGTCGCCCACAGCCAAACCGCAACCGCGACAAGTCCATAAAACAAGTTCCACGGCAGAAGATAGCCGTCCCATCCAAATATCCATTTTGCGATAGCAACGGGTCGCGTTGGAACCTCGAAAAGCGGCGCAGCAGAAATGCGCTCAAACGGCTCCCAATCGCCGCGTTTATTGCGTTTGCCAAAGTTTAGATCGTCCATTGCTGTGCCTTGTGTTTTTCAGAGAACGGCGAATGTTCTCGATGATTTAAAGTAAGAGACTGGGCTGGGTTGCTTAAATTATACAACTGCGTGGTTCAGGCAGAAGGCATGTGATGATGTTTTTCGATCAATTTGGAACCGACCAGCCATAATTGCTCAAAGTGTAATCACCCGCTCGATAGGGTTTTTGGCGGCGTCCTCGGGCAAATTTGTCAATCGCTAACCCAGGACTCTGGTGATGCAGATCTGCGACATGCGTTCGCTAGGCGGGCTGGATCTTCGCGCTGTAACCCTCAATCTCGGCTTCCAGTGTCGCCATAGTTTCGCCGCCCGCCATAAGATCGGTAATTTCCTCTCTGGATTTCTCGCCTTTGCGGAAGTCGGCAGCTATGGCTCCCCGGATAAGCACAGCGAAATGATCGCCCACAGCCATCGCGTGCATTACCTGATGCGTTATGAAAATCACTGCCAAACCGCGTCGCTTTGCCTCATTCACAATGCGCAACACATGCGTTGCCTGTTTGACGCCCAGAGCGGCCGTCGGTTCGTCCAAGATCAGCACGCGAGCGCCGAAATGGACGGCACGAGCAATTGCCAAAGATTGGCGCTCCCCACCAGACAGGCCACCTACAAGACGGTCGCCATCGGTTATGCGGGTGATACCAAGTCGTTGCACAGCATCTACGGCGATAGTGTTGGCGCTTTTGCGGTCATACACTTTGAATGGCCCCCAACCTTTGGTTGGCTCGACACCGACAAAAAAAGAGCGCCCGATCGACATCAGGGGGAACGTGCCGCCGAACTGATGCACCGTGGCGATGCCATGGTCGGACGCGGCTCGTGGGCTGGCAAAGTTTACCGGCTGGCCATCCATCATAATTGCACCACTGCTTGGCTGATGCACACCGGACAATAGTCTGATTACCGTTGACTTGCCCGCCCCGTTGTCGCCCAGAAGGCAAAGCACTTCGCCTGCGCGCAGATCAAGGTTAATATTGTGTAGCACATCGATGGGCCCGAAGGATTTGCTGACATTTTGCAGGCTGAGAATGGGTATAGACATCATTTTGCAGCCTTCTTTTTGGGAGCATAAGACAGAGCCAATGTGCGAAAAGTGTTGTTCATCAACACCGCAAGCAACAAAAGCACACCGATGATTAGGCTCGCCCAGTTGGCATCAAAGGGAGTGTAATAGATGCCCTGGCTGACCACCGCGAAGGTAAGGGTGCCGAGCACGATGCCAACAACCGAGCCATAGCCGCCGGTCAACAGCACGCCGCCGACCACCACAGATATGATGGCGTCGAAAATATACGATTGCCCGGCCGACACCTGCGCCGAGTTGTATAGGATTGCTTGGCTGACACCAACAAACGTAGCGCTGGCACCGCTACACATGAATAGCATGATTGTCATGCGATCAGTGGGGATGCCCGCATTGCGGGCTGAAACCTTGTCGCCGCCCATTGCAAATATCCAGTTGCCGAACCGCGTGAAGTGCAACAAGAAGCCCCAAAGCAATGCCGCGGCGATCCACCACAAGATTGTCACCTGAAACACGCCGCCGATGAAGCGGCCCAGCAGCCATTTCGCCTCAGGCCCCGCTTTGAGCGCAACTGATGTCGTTCCAGTCACCAAAACCGATAGCCCCAACGTCAGGCCGGCGACCGCGAATAATGTGCCAAGCGTGACTATAAAACTCGGAACCGCAGTTCGCACGACCAGCAGACCGTTGATTAGTCCGACAAGTGCCCCCAGCGCCAAGGCTGCGGCGATGCCTAAACCAATCGGCAAGTGAAAATGCCCAGATAGGATCGCCACCATCATTGAGCCTGCGGGCACCAACGAACCGATGGAAATATCAAGCTCTCCGGCGATCATCAAAAGTCCAATGGGGATAGCTATGATACCCAGTGCCGCTGCCACATTCAGCCAAGATGCAGAGCCGCTGACAGAGGCAAAGTTGCTGCCACCGAAAAATGTGAAAAACACGAAGACGGCTGCAAGGCCAAGGAAAGAGCCCGTCTCGGGTCGGCGCAACAAAGCGCCCACGGAAAATGACGTAGTTTGTATGCTCATGTTTTATGTCCCGTCGCTGCAAATCCGCATCGGCACCGTTAATCGCGGCCGGTCAGATCGTGGCTAGTAAAAATGCGATCCCGCTGATGGCGGGACCGATAGGCGGGCAACTGTTATCGAAAACCAGCCGCAGCACCGGCTATAGTTGCTTCCACATTGGCGGCGTCGACGATGCCCGGACCGGTCAGAACCGGCGCGGATGCGATGGCGGTGCCAAAGCTGACATATGCATCCGCCATCGACACGGCGAGAAAGCCTTGCAGCCAAGGCTGTTGATCAACTGCAAACAACTGTGTGCCTGCCTTGATCCGATCCAGACCCGCGCTGTCCATATCGAAGGATGCGAGTTGCACCTTGCCTGTTAGCGCGGCTTGGTCGATGCCAATAGCAGCCGAGTTGGCATCCGCGCTGAAATTGTGGCCACGCCATTGATAGTGGGATCCTTCATTAGTGTCGCCTTGATCGCCTCTGCAACCGCAGTTGGATCACCAAAGCTGGAGGCAGGGAGCGGCAGTTGGGTGGATACGCCGCCTTCTTTCGCAATGCCGTCTGCCACGCCTTTGCAGCGATCTTCCAAGTTTTGCGCGCCCGGAACTGTGTTGACGCAAATCACGTTCCTAAAGCCGTGACTGCCGAAGTAAGCCCCTGCCGCCAGACCAGCCGGATACTCTTCATTGCCGATGTAGTTGATCGCGCCCAATTCTTTGGCTTTATCGGCTCCGCCCGCATTATACAGCAACACCGGAATACCTGCATCCATCGCCGCCTTGATTGCCTCGTCTTGGGCATCTGGCACCCAGTTTGGCACTGCAATGACACTGGCGCCTTGAGAAATTGCTGTGCGCACCAAATTGGCAGCATCGCCGCCGATGTTGTCATAGTTTTGCAACATCAAATAGTTGACAGTGCCGCCGTGAGACGCGACCACCAATGTGGCATCATCAATGCCCTTTTTGACTTTGGCAAAAAACGGATCGTCCGCCTTGCCGCCAACCACAGCAATGCTAACACCATCGGCGAGCGCAACCTGTGCGCCGAAAGCCAATGCAGTTGCAAAAAGCACTGTCTTAAAATTCGGTTTCGGGAATATCATTATAGCATCTCCTCCGAGTTGCCGCCGTTTGGGCGGATTTTATTGTAGACCGGGCGCGCGTGAACCTCCTCGTTCTCGACGCACCCTTGGCAGATCGGCTTTAGTTGCTGCGGTCATCAACTTTGGTTGCATTAGTGAAGCTGGGCGAATTTCGTAGGCACATCTATCGGGATATGCTGCGGAGTTGCCGCACTTGTTGCGGACATTAAATTTTGATCGCCACTCCCAAATTATTCCCGCAACTTTCACGTGCTGGCAACCGGCACCAAGCGTTCTCGCTGCGCCTACCTTTAGGGCAGCTTGACAAAGAGTCGCACCGTATAGTTGATTGGAAACCATCACGTGACTCTCTCACTAAGCGTCACGTCGTCGTTAAGCATTTGGAAAAAATGACAGAAAATACCCAAAAGAAACGCGCGACCTTGCAGGATGTCTCTGAATTGGCCGGGGTTGGAACCGCCACTGTGGACCGCGTGATCAATGAGCGTGGCAATGTGTCAAACGATGTGCGTCAGCGGGTATTGCAAGCGGCCCGAGAGATGGGTTTGCGGCGCTCGCTGCCTGAAAGTCACCATCGCATGGTGCGTATCAATGTTATTCTTGCGCGACCCGAGTTGCCGCTGATCGGTCGTATGGGGATCGAGTTTCGCCGTCTGTCCGACCGGATGGATCATAGCGTTGCCATCTATCGCACCACGCTGGAAGATGAGTCACCCGCCGCCGTCGCTCAGGCACTTTTGCGCAGTGATTGCGACGTGGTGGTGGTTTATGCGCAGGACCATCCGACAATCCGAGCCGCCATCGCCGATCTGGCTGGCCGTGGCAAACCCGTGATCACGATGATCTCAGATCTTCCCGGCTCGGCCCGACTGGCATACGCCGGAACCGATCATTTGAAGTCGGGGCGGTCGGCGGGCTATTTTTTGTCACGCATGGCACCGGCTGGCCCGGTCATCGTGCTGTGCAATCATCTGGGCTTTCAGTCACGTATTGATCGGCTGCGGGGGCTGACCGACTATCTTACCGCCCACGCGCCCGGCTTTCCTGTCGTGCAGATTGTCGAGGGCGGCGATGACGCAGTGCGGTCCGAGGCGCGGTTGAAAGATGCGTTTCGCAGCCACACCGACACAGTGGCGATATACAATGTCGGGGCTGGAAATCGCGGCGTGGTGGCGGCGATTCAGGCCGAACTCTTGCGACATCGTCCAGTATTCATCGGGCATGAGTTGACGTCGTTTACGTGGGAGTCGTTGCGCTCGGGAGTTATGACCCTTACCATAGATCAAAGCCCTGAACTGCAAGCACAATTCGCCCTCGACGTGGCACTGAACCATTTCAATTTTGCGAGCGTCAGTCATCTGTCACCGCCTTATGTGTCAACTGTGCCAATCGTGCTTTATGGACCGGAAAATCTGCCCGAATACGCGCCAGATTAGCAATATTTACGCTACAGTGCACCTGCGCGTTGGGCCAGCCAAGCAGCCATTGATCGACGCAATGTTGCTGCGTCTTCCGGTTTGAAATTGCGCGGATCGGCTCCGAATATACCGTAGAGTGAGTGGCTGGGGGCGTGGCGCTGGATGCCAAACGGGTCTTCGCCAAGCTCGTCAGGGCTTGGCGGTGCGAGCATAGAAATTGCCACGGTCTCCGGCTGAAACGCAGCAAGAAGCGTGGTTTCAAAGCGGCCGGCATGATCGGGTGGCAGAGCGGCGGCGTCATTGCCATTCACACCGAGGGCTAAAACACTCATCTGCCGGTTCTGGGCATTCCACAGGCGCGCTAACTCGGCAATCAACGCAAGTTGTTCTTCGGCAAAATGTCCGGTGAACAGCACAGTTTGCCGCACGCCAAAACTTTGCAACCGGTTCATAGTTAGGTGTAGCAGCGCAGATAGTTCGGCCTCTGTCGGCATCATTACTGTCCAGGGATAAGCTCCATGGCCACCGCCTGTGCCCCACCATAACGGCGGATAGACCAACCCACCCGCCAGTTCGGCGGCATCTAAGCACAGTCCATGCGCTTGCAGGCCGTCTAGGCCAACTGGCAGATGCAGACTGTGATATTCGATCGTTCCCAATGGCAACCATATCCGCGGGCAACGCGCCATTTCCTCTGCAATTTGACCAGGCCGAAGCAGTTCCAGTTGTTTCGTCATCGTAATCCTACTGGTAAAAGTTGCGTGGCCAAGCATGTGCCGCAAGCGCGGCTTTTAGGTCTTCTGGAAATGCCGCGCCATCGCTGTAAACAATGTTCATATCCACCTGTTCTGGGTTCAGCATCCCGGGAATGACACAAGATAGCTCTGGGCAGGACAGAACATAGCGCATCGCCGCCTCTGCCAGCGTTGGATAATACGGCGCGCACAAGGCTTTAAGCGCCCGAACGCGCGCCAAAGTTTCCGCAAACCGCTCACCGCGAAACAGTTGCGCAGGAACGGAACCCTTGCCGAAGGTCGAATACGTATGTTCATCCCAACGCCCAACCAGCGAACCGGAATCGAGCGGCACCCGCGCGATGAAGCCTTGCGTGCCTGCACCCGCCCTGAACAGCGCACCCGCTGGACGCTGCTCGAATAGATTCAATACAACCTGCTGGCTAGCGACCAGTCCTAAACGTGCTAGTTCGACCCCGTCTGCCGGACGGTAGTCGCGAATTGACACCCCAATCTGGTCGATCTTACCTTCGATCCGAAGCGCGTTCAGCGTCTCTAACCAGTCTAACTCACATAGGCCGGACGACATCCATGAATGCAGTTGGAATAGGTCGATCCGGTCCACTTGCAATCGACGCAGAGCGTTGTCCACCATCTTGCGCAAATACCATGGGGGATATCGCCCACGCATCTGCGGGGCGTCATCGTCGGGTGCGGGCCATTCGACGGGTTGAGCCTTAGTGGCAACATAAATCTTGTGCCCCGTCCAACGACGCAAGGCGCGGCCGATAACTTCTTCGGAATGACCATTACCGTAGATATAGGCGGTGTCTACAAGATTGACGCCACATTCAAAGGCACGATGCAGGGTTCTGATCGACGCTTCATCATCGACTGCGCCCCAATCTCCACCCAACTGCCACGCACCAAACGCGATTTCGCTGACTTGCCAGCCGATTCGACCAAATTGCCGGTATTTCATCGCGCCCCCCTATTCAGGAGGCGAAAATAGACTGCGTCGAGGCTGATGAAAGTCTGACGCTGATGGTTTTCCATCTTGTAGGAAACTAGCAATAATAACTGTCTGGAAAGCGGCTGATTAACCTGCGTTAAACGTTTTCTGCGGTCAACGTGATGAAGGGAATAGGCGGGTTGCTCAGCGACGGGATCAAGCCCAACCGCGACAGCATGACATCTACCGCCCGCTTTGCTTGCAACTCGGGGGACTGGTCAAGCACCACTGACATCACGTTCTCTTTCAGTGCGCTTGCAGAGCGTTCCGTCAATTCATGACCAACAAAGAACACCTGACCGGGCGCGCTATGCCGCCGCAACACCTCCGACACAGTCGAATTTGCCCCACCTGCGTTATAAAATCCCACCAGATCGGGGAAATCAGCCAAGGTCTCGCGCAACACTTTGCCGCTAAGCTCTGCCTCATCATGGCCGAACATGACGCGGCGAAACACCATACCTTCGCGTGGGTTATGAATGAAGTAATCAGAGAAGCCCTCAATGCGCTCGCGCTGCACTTGATAAATCGTCGAGTGGCATAACGCGACCACAGACCCCGGTCGCGATTGCATACGCGACATAAACATCGCCGCCGACCGACCCGCCGCGCGGTTGTCGATGCCAACGTAGTCCGAGTCTATTCCTGTCGCGCGCGTAACGACCTGCACAATCGGCAGCCCTGCCGATTGCTGTTCGATCAACGCCTGCCGCACCGTCGGATGATCAGGTGGAGTTATGATCAAGCCAGCGCGTCTATAGGATGGGTTGCGAATTTTCTCGACAATAGCCGCCGCATCATGCTCATCAACAAAGCTGCGCAGCAGGGAGACGCTGGGTCAAGCGAAGCCGCTATGCGTTTAAAGCTTTGACCAAGACGTGCATAGAACGTCGTCTCGGGTCGCACCAAAACCACGTCGATCCGCCTGAGACCTGTATGCGGACTTGGCAGGCGACGTGGTGAGTCCAGCACACGCGCGGCGTTCAACACTCGCTCCACCGTTTCAGGCTTGACACCGCCGCGCCCGTTTAACACCCGTTCCACCGTTGCTGAACCAACACCAGCTGCCGTAGCAATATCGAGCAAACTCGGCTTTTTCATCTGATATGCCCCCGCATAAACACATTGCATGCAACGAATTCGCCAAAACGAGTGTTTGCATTCATGCCCTGATCAAATCTGATCAACAAACTATGCGCAATGCAAGTTGCAATCATTGTCAGAAGCCAATTTTCGATGCAACATGGCGGTGCGACGCCATCTGACTCAGCGAATCGGTGTGTCGTGCGGGGGGAGACCGCCATCAGCCTTTGTGACATTCCGCCTAGAAATCATTGATTTCTCGGACGCGAAGGATATTCAACGGGAGGAAAACATATGACATTTCGCAAGATGATCGCCGGGCTTACAATTTCTACCGCATTGGTATGCGGCGGGACAGCCTTCGCCGCCGACAAAGATCACGATTGGTCGGGTATCAACATACTGATGCTCCACTGGTCGCAAGCCTCGAACCCGTTCTTTGAGGCGGTCAACAACGGTGGTATGGATGCGGCCGCGCAGCAGGGCGTCACTCTCGACATCCAGTATGGCGAGGAAGATCCTGTCAACGAAACCACCATTATCGAAACTGCGATTGCAAATAAGGTTTCCGCCATCGTTGTCGGCGTTGCGGATGATAACGCCTATGATGACGTTTTGTGCAAAGCCGCTGCAGCTGGCATCGTCGTGTTGACGATCAACATCGACGACTCTAAGGGCGCCGATGGTGGCATCTGCCGTCTCGCCTTCATGGGTCAAGATTTCGTTGACTCCGGCTATAACCTTGGCAAGCGTATGATTGCGGAGGGCGGCATCAAGAAAGGCGATCTGGTGTTTACGCCAGTCGAGGCCCCTGAAGGCACCTATGCCGTGCTGCGCCATGAAGGCGTGAAGAAGGCGATGGACGAAATCGGTGCGACTACCGAAATCCTTGGCACCGGCAACGATCACGGTCAGGCGCTGGATAAGATGACGCAATATCTGCTGGGCCACCCAGAAGTGACAGCCATCATCAGTCTTGGCCAAAGTCCCAACAGCCAAGCTGTGCAAGCGGCCAAAGACGCAGGCATCAAAGTCGCCATCGGCGGCTTTGATATCTCGGATACCATCCTGCAAGATATTGCCAATGGCGACATGATCGCAGCGGTCGACCAACAGCCCTACTCGCAAGGCTTTTACGGCGTCACCCAAGCAGCTTTGGCGGTCAAATACGGCCTCTACCCTTCCGAGATGAAGACAGGTGGCTCGGGCTTGGTCGATAAAACCAACTACCAGTCCGCAGTCGAGTGGTCCGGCGTTATTCGCTGATC
Source organism: Cypionkella sp. (assembly GCF_028290025.1). Taxonomy (GTDB): domain Bacteria; phylum Pseudomonadota; class Alphaproteobacteria; order Rhodobacterales; family Rhodobacteraceae; genus Cypionkella. The sequence continues at coordinate 12,769 of NZ_JAQGKQ010000008.1, forward strand.
TACGTCGCAATGCACTCAGGAGGGGGCGGCCAAGCCCCCTCGATAAGAACACTCAGGGGAGGAGAGCCGCGATGACCACATTGCAGACCGATCATATCCGCGCCGCGATAGACGCGCGCAACACCAGAAGCAGCCTGTCGCGAGTCGTAGACTGGATTCGCACCAAACCCGAAGGCGGCATCGCAGTGCTGTTCGTGGTGGTGCAAGTCGTTGTGATCATCGCCGCCTTAATCCATCCAACATTCCGCTATCTTGATCCCGCCAACATCGCCGTAACACTAAAAGCCATCGCCCCATTGGGCGTCATGGCGCTGGGTGTCTCGGTGCTGATGATCGCCGGAGAGTTCGATCTGTCAGTCGGCGCTCTATATTCGTTCTGCGCTATCGTCGTGGCAACACTGACGGCCAGCTGGGGCGGTGACATTGGCGTTGCCGGCGCATCGGCTTGGGCACCCTTCGCGGCCATGGCGGTCGGATTGCTGGTGGGTGCGCTTGCAGGAGTGCTTCACGGCGTGATTACCCTGCGATTCAACATCCCCAGCTTTATCACCACGCTGGGCGCGATGCTGATCTGGAAAGGTGCAACACTGCTGTATCACGGTGCGCAATCCATGCGTTTCAAACCATCAGAGCCGTTTAACACTATTTTCAATTCTTCAGTCGGGGTGGTGCATACCTCGATGATTTGGTTCATCATTTTCGCGATCGGTTTCTACTTCCTGCTCCACCATCACAAACTGGGCAACCACTTTTTTGCAGTTGGCGGCAACCGTAACGCCGCTGTCGCGATCGGTGTTAATCCAGCGCGCACCAAAATCATCGCCTTCGCAATCGCTGGTTTCATGGCAGCCTTCGCCGGAGTGCTAGCGGGCGCGCGTGTGATGTCGATCCAACCCGGCGGCGGGCTGGGCCTTGAACTTCAAGCTATCGCGGCTTGCGTGATTGGTGGTGCGGCATTGAACGGTGGCCGTGGTTCAGTGCTGGGCGTGTTTCTGGGCACTGCGCTGATGTATACCATTCAGGATCTGCTGCTGCTGCTGCGCGCGCCTGGTTTCTACTTCGACATGTTTGTTGGCAGTCTGATCGTCATCTCGGTCATCACCAACATGGCCATTCGGCGCAAGGGGTAATTTAGATGAGCAATCTTGAAATCATCGCACCGTCGGCAACGCCTATCGAAGGGCTGAAACCAACCGAAACTCCACTGCTCGAAATGCGGGATGTGTCCAAGCGCTACGGCGGATTTGTGGCGCTGAATAAGATGAACTTCTATATTGGCCGCAATGAAGTCGTGGGCTTGTTAGGTGACAATGGCGCGGGCAAATCCACGCTGGTTAAGATGATGTCGGGCATCAACCCACCCACATCCGGCCAGATCTTTGCCAACGGCAAGCCGGTCAACTTCAACATGCGGTCCGATTCCGAGTCTGCCGGGATTGAAACGATCTATCAGGACATCGCGCTGGTCGATCAGATGTCGATCACCCGCAATATTTTCTTAGGGCGCGAGATCACCAATTCATTCGGGTTCATGAACCACAAAGCGATGGAAAATAAGACCATCGAAATCCTGGGGTCGGCGGTGCAGATCTCCGGCATAGATGATCCTGACAAAGAGGTGGGCTTCCTCTCAGGGGGGCAAAAACAAGCGGTGGCGATTGCGCGCGCCGTTCACTTCAAGCGCAACATCCTGCTGTTGGATGAACCGACATCGGCTCTGTCGGTGCGTGAGACAGAACATCTGCTAGCCTATGTCCGCGATCTTAAAACTCAGGGCACGTCCTCGGTCCTGGTAACGCACAATCTCTATCACGCCTTCCAAGTTTGCGATCGGTTCGTGGTGATGAGTCACGGCGCGAAAGTTTATGAGGCGCGCAAAGAGGATACCTCGATCGAGGAAGTCACTTACCACGTTATTCGGACATAGGAGCAGAATATGGCATTCGGAGAAAAAGGCGGCCTAAGGGTGCCGCCGCTGGGTCGACGTCTGCGGCTCGGTTTTGTTGGCGGTGGCAAGGGCGGGTTGGTCGGTGAATGGCACGCCGCAGGCGCGCGACTATCGAACCATTGGGATATTGTGGCTGGGGCGCTGTCGTCCAATCCCGACAACGCCGCAGCCTCAGCCCGCGATTGGGTCATCGGTCCGGATCGGTCTTATGACGACTGGCCCACGATGATCACTGCAGAAGCCGCGCGCGCTGATGGCATTGAAGCGGTCGTGATCTGCACGCCAAATTGGACGCATTTCGAAATTGCCGAAGGCTTCCTGCGCGCCGGGATCGACGTCATCTTGGATAAGCCGATGGCGATCTCGACGGAGCAGGCCGACGCTTTGGTATCCCTGCAACAAGAAACTGGCGTCGTGCTGGCGATGACTTATCCCTACACGCATCACCCGATGGTGCGCCAAGCCCGTCACATGATTGCCGATGGAGCGATAGGAAAAATCCGGCAGGTTCACGTCGAATACGCCCAAGACTGGGCCACCGCGCCCGAAGATCCCGGCTTCAAAGGGGCGGCCTGGCGGCGCGATCCGGTTAAGGTTGGTCGCGCTTCGGCCACAGGCGACATCGGCACCCATGCGTATCACCTATTACACACGGTCACTGGGCTTGATGTGGCCGAACTCCGCGCTGATTTCCACGTTTGCGGTGCGCCAAAAGCGATGGAGGATACCGCCTTTGTCAGCCTGAAACTAAGCAACGGCGCGCCGGGCCTTTTGTGGCTCACCCAGGCCGCAGCCGGCAATTATTGCGCCCTGCGTCTGCGGGTGTTTGGTGAGGCTGGCAGTATTGAATGGGATCAGGAACGCCCAGAATACCTGCGCGTCAACATGCTGGACGAACCCGAGCGCATCATCGTGCGCGGCAATGGCGCGGGCATGCACCCGGCAGCCGAACGTCTGGTGCATTTGCCCCGCGGCCACGGCGAGGCTCTGACCGATGCTTGGGGCAACCTTTACGCCGAACTTGGGTTGGTGATCGCGGCCCGCAGATCGGGGAAAACCTTGGCCGAAGGCCAAGCCGAATACACCGATGCCAAAGGCGGGGCCGCTGGCGTGCGCTTTGTTGGTCGCTGTGCTGACAGCCATGAAGCTGGCGGTGTCTGGCTAAAACTGACATAAAAGGAACCTTCGGATGCGCATCGCCCTAGACCCGTTCATGCATCGACATCTCAGCCTCGAAGACCTTCCCCGCAAGGTGCGCGAATTGGGATACGACTGGATCGAACTCAGCCCTCGCGCCGATTTTCTAGAATGGTTCAAAGCGCCAAGGGTGTTTCCTGATCGGATCAAAACCTTCAAGGCGGCGCTTGCGGCGGAAAATGTCAAGATTGCCTCGTTACTGCCAATGTATCGTTGGGCCTCAAATGACGAGGTCGAGCGTCAAGCCGCCGTTCGTCAGTGGAAGCGCGCAATTGATATCTGTGTCGAATTAGAAGTCGACACGATGAATTCAGAATTTGGTCGTGGTGCGCATCCGGATAAGGGCTCGTGTTACTGCTGTCATACCGGAAGCATGATCGAGACGTGCGAAGATGCGTGGTGGCGCTCGATGGAAGAAATCGTCCCCGTGCTGGAGCGCGAAGGCATCAACCTGCATATCGAACCACACCCGGAAGATTGGGTCGAAACCCTTCAACCCGCCGTCGATATCATCCGCACGGTGAACTCGAAGAACGTCAAGTTTCTGTATTGCGCGCCCCATACGTTCTATTTCGGCGACGATACCAAAACGATGCTGCGCGAATGTGCCGATGTGCTGGCGCATGTGCATGTTGGCGATACCTTTAATCACAAGGCCAGCTCTGGCCTGCGATACATCATCAATCCACCCGGCACCCAAGCCCGCGTGCATCAGCACCTGAACATCGGCCAAGGCGAGGTGCCCTGGGATGATTTCTTCGGCACGCTAGCCGAAGTCGGCTTCGACGGCATCATGACCGCCTGCGTCTTCGCATGGGAGGAAAAGGCCGACGAATCCGGTCGCTTCATGCGCTCCGAGATGCAGCGCTACATCGACAAATATTGGCCCTGACCTCGCAGAGCCAAACCACGAATAAAAGGAAGTCCCCGATGGACGATCTACGATACGGCAGACGGAATAAGCGCGGCGACTGGTCTCCGAACGAGCCGCTGCAAATCGCACCATTTTATCGGTTGCCTTGGAATGCCCGCGATATCCTTGCCTGGGCAAAGGCTTACTTCTTTCCATGGTCTGTCGCGTGGATGGCCATTGCGCTGATCTACTGGAACTTTCTGACGCCTTCGGTCGAGACGATGAAGACGATCTCACCCGGCTGGGTGCTGTTCATCTTCGCCCGCAACGCGGCAGCGCTTCTACTGTTCTTCGGCGCGATAGAACTTCGGCTTTACGTCAAGCGTAGCCAAGGAGCGCAATTCAAATACAACGGCAAATTCCCGGCGGACAATAAGTCCGACGTATTTATGTTCCGCTCGCAAACCATTGACGGCGCGATCCGAACGTTCGGAACCGGCGTGCCGATCTGGACAGCTTATGAAGTGCTGATCCTGTGGTGCTATGCCAACGGTTATGGTGCTTGGACGACCTTCGCCGACCATCCGATCTGGTTTATCGCGCTGTGGCTGGCGATACCAATTTGGCACGAGTTTCATTTCTACTGCGTCCACCGGCCCATCCACCTGCCGTTCCTCTACAAACACATCCATTCGATCCACCACAATTCAGTCAACCCAAGCCCGTGGTCATCGCTTTCGATGCATCCCATTGAACAGGCGCTGTTTTTCTCATCTTGCTTGCTGTTCCTGATCATACCAGCTCACCCGGTGTTCGCGCTGTTCCAGCTCAACTTTTCGGCGATGGGTTCCATTGTCGGGCACATTGGCTACGACAAGATGGTGTTCAACGAAGACACCCCGATCGACGTCAACGGCTATAACCACTACCTGCACCACAAATATTTTGAGGTAAATTACGGCGACGGCTCGGTTCCCATAGACAAGATTATGGGAACATTTCACGACGGGACGCCCGCTTATGACGACATCCTCGATCAGCGGATGAAGAAACGCCGCGATAAGCTGGCCGCGAAAGCACAGCGCTAACCAACACAAAACCTGACAAGAAAGCAGTTCCCATGACCAACCGCCGCCCGACCGTTGCCGATATCCGCGCGCTTAAAGGCAAGCGCCAGATGACTATGCTTTACGTCGAGACGCTGGATGAAGCCCGCGCCGCCGCTGCCGCAGGCATCGACATGCTGTCGATCATTGATCCGCTTTGGACGCCAGAAATGCGTGAGGCTGCGGGTAACTGCTTTGTGCAGGTCGGTCTGCTTTATGGGGTTCTCGCGACCTATGAGGACTACTTGCGCGCCGCTCACCGCGCGATGCGCATTGGTGGCGATTGCGTCTATTGCTCGGCGTCATTGTCCACAGTGCGAGGGCTGGCATCCGAGGGTATTCCGGTCGTCGGCCATGTAGGTCTGGTGCCGTCGCAAGCCACTTGGACTGGCGGCTTCAAGGCGGTTGGCAAGACAGCCGAGTCTGCGATGGGCGTTTGGGCCAAGGTGCAGGCATTGGAAGAAGCCGGAGCTTTCGGGGCGGAACTTGAAGTCGTGCCAGACCGCATTGCTTCCGAGATCTCCAAGCGCACCAGTCTGATCATGCTGTCGATGGGCGCAGGCACCGGCGGAGATGCGCAGTATCTGTTTTCCGAAGATGTGCTTGGCTGCACCAAGGGCCATAAGCCGCGTCATGCCAAAACCTATCGCAACTTCGCCGCTGAGTTTGCCCGCCTGCAAGACGAGCGCACCGCCGCCTATGCCGAGTTCAAAGCCGATGTAGACAGTGGAGCTTACCCCGCACCAGAGCATCTGGTCAGCATCGATGACGTCGAATTTGAATCCTTCCTGACACGGCTTCCCGGCTGAACTCCCACCCGCGTTGAAGCTCCCCCGCGCGGGTCTGTGTGATTGTCAGAAAGGCACCCCGTCAAATGCCCTGTTTTCCCAAGGGTGATTGGCGGGGTTCTTTGCATCTTGCGCCTCAACGCAGCCCTGCCGCCAGCTTCACATATTGCAAACTCGTTCGAAGACGGGTCGCAATCAACGGATCCTGTTGGGTCGCTGGGCTGAACGGCTCCACTGACACAAAGCCTTGGTAGCCCGCTTCGATCATCGCACGCAGCCGCGCGATATTGCCAACGCGGTCGTCCAGATCGACAAAGCCGCGATCCGGTTCGGTCAGCGCTTCTGGTCTCAGATCAGTCCGCGCAATGCCCGAGATATGCACCAAGCCAATATGCTCGGGGAACAGCGTCGGATCGCTGCAACGGAAATGCTGGAAGGTATCGTAGCACAGGCTGAAATTACCCCAACCATCAATTTCATCGACCGCTGCAACCGCTTCTCCCTGCTTGGTCATCGTCGAATGCTGCATCCCCAGCGGCTCGACATATCCGGTAATGCCCGTCGCCTCGAAAATCGGTTTCAGTCCGGCCAAACCCTCGCACAACCGCCGATGCGCATCGTCCCCAATATCGCCGGGCAAATGTGCCGGGCACAACACCACTCCCGGCGCACCGAGTGCGGCCGCATAGCTGATCAGCGCGCGCGCTTCGATCTCACGTTCTGACGTCCAATCGTTGAACCGCTGCAACGCGTTGACCGAAGCCAACCGCAACCCCGCATCATCCAGTCGCGACTTCAACTCCGCTGCGGGCATACCGTTGGCAAATTCCTGACCGACAATATCGTTGCGCAACTCGACAGCCGCCGCGCCGACGACGCGCGCAAGTCCGATGAACTCGATCAGCGCCAACTGCGGCGCGCAGGTGCGGTTCAGGGCTAATTCAATCGACATGACATGTCCCGTTTGAAACGTTACTTACAAGCCTAAGCGTGATGGAAAACTCATACAAACTCGCGTTTTCGCAGCCAGCCGTTAAGGCTGCCGCCCGACCAGTACTCGCGCCGCGCTTAAAACGTCCTCGGTCCCCCGAATTTCATGGCTGCTTTCGGGATATCCGCCGCCGCGAACATCTTTGGCAAAGGCTTGAAAAGCGTCGCGCCGTAGCTGTTGCACGCGGGCTTCCTCGACGGCAAGGTCTGCGTAGCGTTTGGCGTGACGAGGGTAGTGGCCGGTATTGGTGCCCAAAACATCGCAAGAGAACAAATATTGTGTGTCGCATACCGCGCCACAGCCCATGCCTTCGGTGATCAGCGTGGTCGATTTGGTCAGCCAATCGGCGATCTCAACCGGAACAACCTCCATCTCGATCAAGGCAGCACCGGCGTTTTCATAGGCTTTAACGCGGCGGAACAGATCGGCGGCTTCCTCGGCGGTTTTGCCGATGGCGCGGTAGTTGGTCCACGTCGCCCAACGCGGCACAAGGCCGACATGGCCGGACACCGGAATGCCTTCGCGCGCCATAGCCTCAACCAGCCGCAGCGAGCCTGCGAAATAGATCGCATCTGCGCCGAGTTCTAAAGCGCGGAAACCTTCGCGGATGGCGCTTTCCTCCGAGGCAATGGTGCCTTGCGGATGGGCGGCTTGAATGAACGCGGTCGGGCCTGCGGCACGGATGCGCGGCAGCATCGCATCAACTTCGCAGGTGAACATTTCGATGCCGGCGCTCGCGGCGGCTGCGGCCTCGCGGTCATCTTCCACATGCATGGTCAGGATTTGGCGTTTGCCTTTGAGCGCGCGCAGGTCTGCAAGGGTCATGCGACGGGTCATTTCAGGCTTTCTGATTGAATTTGGCGTTCATTTTAGCGCGTTTTTTGGCCATCCGCGCATCCATCTGCGCCTCACCGTCTTTGGTGCCATCGTGCCATGAGCCGAACAGCTTATCCAACGGGATCAGGCCATCGGCATAGTTCACCTCAAAATATTTGTGGTGCAGGTAATGCGCGTAGGCATGGGTGTCGACGCCGCGATCTTTCCCGGTCTCCATCTTGTCAAAGCCGACATGGCCGACCACCGCACCAAAACCTGCGAAATGCAGATGATAGATCGCCAGCAACGGGTGCGAAAAGATCAACAGATGCACAAGACAGCCCGAGAAATACAGTAGGTGTTCGACTGGGTGCATCGACAGCGACGACCACGGCGACGGGTTGCTGGAGTTGTGATGCACCGAATGCACCCATTTATACAGGATGGGCAAATGGATCAGGCGATGGACGATGAAGAAATGCACCTCGTGAAAAAATGGCAGTAGCAACACTATGGTTAAAAGCCACCACGGATTTGCAGTAAAGCTGGCCATCGGGGCGTAACCATTGGCGAAGGCCCAGAGGGTCAGCACCTCAAATGCCGTCCAAATCGGCACACCAGAGCCAAAGCTGCGCGCCATGTTGTCCAAGTTTTGACTGCGAAAGAAGAATGCACCGCTTTTGCTGTCGGCAGGGAATTTCGGGTTGTATTTGAAGCGACCCTGTTGGTGGCGCTTGACGTAAAGCCGCAGCTCGAACGCGCCGTAGAACAGGAACACCGCCAAACAGTTGCGTGCGAAGATCGCCAAAATCCACGACCAATGCAGGGTTTTCAGGATGTCTTGGCTCGGCGTCAGATACCACCAGAACAGCGTGGCTGAGACCATGAACAGCACATTCCACGGCAGGAAATAATGTGGCAACCAGCGTAGGAAATCGAGCGGGCGTGGCGGAAGCACAAAAATTGGCGCGCTGGTCAGCGGTTCTTTTGGGGTCCAGTTGCCACGCTTATCGCGGCTGCCGTGTTTAAGATCGTCCATGTTCTACCTAGCCCATGTCTTTGCGAGTGGATGGCCGGGCGATTGCTCGCCCGACCGGTTTTTATGGGTAAATCTTCCGTGGAGGGAAGCTCGGGTTCGAGCTAGTTCAGGCCCGCTTCCATGACGCGGAACTTCACTTTGTCGATGTTTGATTTATCGATGATGGCCGGGCCGGTGATGATGTCGGCATCGGGCATCATGCCGTAATCAAGGAAATTACGCGCGATTACGGCCGGCAGATAACCTTGCAGATACATCAACTGGTCAATGCCTGCGACAGCTTCGCCAGTGCCAATCGCTTCAAGCAAAGCCGGCGAGATATCGAAGGACACGTTCGAGATTTTGGTCGACAGCCCTTCACGGCGTTCGACATCCAGCACGGTTTCAAAGCAAAATGGGCCTGCGTTCATGCAGAACACCGCATCGGTTTCCGGGTTCGCAAGGAAATAGTTCGACATGGTCGAAGCGATCTGCGCGGTATCGGCCCCCAAAGCGATGGTTTCCGAAGTAGCCCCCGCCGCGATCAATGTGTCGTTGAAGCCTTTCGCCATCGCCTCAAGTCCCGCGTGCCCCGGAACGTGGTTCGGCACAACGCCATGTTTGACGTTGGGATTGGCTTTCAGCACTTGCTGGGCTGCGGCCACGCCAGATTGATAAAGGTCAGCACCGATGCCGATTTCATAAGGCACGCGCTCGGCCTTAGGGGCTGGGTCCAGCGAGTTGATCGCGATCATTGGGATACCCGCCGCTTTGGCTTTCTCGATCGTCGGACGCATCGCGACCGGATCGGTGGCCGTGATAACCATCAAATCGGGTTTCTCGGAAATTGCTGTTTCCATCCTGTTGATCGTGGTCTCAATCGAGAAGGTCTGGTCCTGCGTCCATTTGATCGTCAGGCAGTTATCGGCAGCGCCTTGCTCGGCGCCTTTTTTAACCGTCTCCCACACCGGCTCGGCGATGGCATGGGTGGCGTAATAGATCAGATATGGCTTGCGGCCCGCGCAATGGTCGTCTTGCGCCATCGCTGCCCCAGCGCTGAGCAAAGCCAGAGCACTGACAGCCCCCATTTTAATGATAGATTGCATTGTAGGTTTCCTCCCTAAAAATGCCGTTTCTCAGACGGCAATGCGGCGCTGCTCGCGGGTGCCTGTGTTGATCAGGTTCGCAAGCTGTTGTTCTGTGACGCTTTCGCGATCAGCGGTTTCCGCGACCGACCCGTGGAACAACACGGTGAAGCGGTCGCAAACCTCGTAGGCATGGGCGATGTTGTGGGTGATCAGCACCACAGCGACGCCTTGGTTACGGGCCTCGCGGACGTAAGCCAGCACCTTGGCGGTTTCCTTTAGAGATAGCGCTGCGGTGGGTTCGTCCAGGATCAGAACTTTGGATTGAAAATGCACAGCGCGCGCGATGGCGATGGATTGACGCTCGCCCCCTGACAGCTTCGCCACCGTCAGATCGACATCGTCAATATGAATGCCCAGATTTTGCAGCGCGCCCCGCGCCACTTCACGCATATGACTGTGACGCAATTGATAGTGGAACGGCAGCTTGCGGCTGACCTCGTCCTCACGACCCAGAAAGAAATTCCGCCAGATCGACAGCAAAGGGATGATGCCAAGGTCTTGGTAAACTACGGAAATCCCTCGCATCATCGCCACGCGCGGACTGTCGAGATTGGTCTTCACTCCGTCCCACAGAATATCTCCCGAGGTGGGTTGATGCACCCCGGCCAACACTTTGATCAGCGTCGATTTACCCGCACCATTGTCGCCCAGCAGGCCCAGCACCTCGCCGGGGCGCACTGTCAAATTGACGCCGCGCAGCGAGTGCACCCGACCGAATGATTTGGAAACGTTTGAAAGTTCAAGAATGGCTTTAGTCATCACGAGATGCTCCGCTTACGCACATACTGGTTGACGATGGCAGCGACGATCAGCAGCAGGCCGATGCCGGCCTGATACCAATAAACCGAGATCCCCATTAGGATCAGACCCTGCTGGATCATCCCGATGATCAGCACACCCAAGGCTGCACCGATGATCGAGCCATAGCCACCGTTCAGCGACGCTCCGCCGACGACGACGGCTAGCACTACCTCAAGCTCCATCCCGGTGCCACGCAGGGCATCGACCGACGAGAACCGTGCGACAGAAACGTATCCAGCGACGCATGCCAGCATAGAGGCAACGGCGAAGGCGGTGATTTGCACTCGATTGGCAGGCACCCCCATGCTACGCGCAGCCTCCGGGCTGCCGCCAGTCGCAAACAGCCAGTTGCCAAAGCGGGTGCGGGTCAGCACATAAGCGAAGATCGCGGCAAAACCGATGAACCAAAAGAACGGGCCGGGGATGCCAAACGCCTCAAAATCCAACATCGACATGAACGGGTCGGGGATTTTCAGCCGGATAGGGAAGCCCTCGGTGATCGCCAGCAGCACACCGCGATAAAACATCAGCGCGCCCAAGGTGATAATCAGTGAATGAATTTCCAACCTTGTCACCAACAGGCCGTTGATCGTGCCAAGCACGACGCCGAACACCATAATGATCGGCAGCGCAGCCCAACCGGGCACGCCATGGTTGACCATCAGCACTACCAAAGCTGCCGAGAGACCGTAAACCGAGCCAACCGACAGATCGAACTGCCCAGCGATCATCAAAGTGGCCACCCCAACCGCGATGATGCCAAGGCTCGCCCCGGCCAACAGGACATTCGCGGTAACACGGGCGGAAAAGAAATGCGGTGCGAAGGTGGCAAAGAACACCCAGACCATAATTGCCGCAATGATTACGCCCGATTCCGGGCGGCCGAGCAGTTTGTCCATCCGGGTTTTCGGGGGCCTTTTGCGGGCAATAGCCGCCCCCGCGACTGGCGCTTGCCCCGCCGCCTGATTTTGTGTTGTCACTGTATCATCCTCCCTGACGACGCAGCCTCATGCGCCGGTAGTGTTAGCCGAAGTCGTATCCCGGCTGTCTCCCTGGAAGACAAAGGACATTATTTACCCAAGCGTTCAATCAAAATGAGTTCTATTCCAACACAAATCTAGAATTTTCGTTCCAATATAACTCAAAATCACTCAGTTACGCATTTTCCGATAATGAATTACTTGTCATTTGAGCGTTTTGAGTTATTTCAGAAATGCTATTAACTTAGGAAAATCCAATGTCGCGCGTCAGTATCACCGAAGTCATGCGAGAATCGGGGCTGTCTCGGGCGACGGTTGACCGTGTGCTAAACAAGCGCGGCGGAGTGCATCGTCGCACGCAAGACTTGGTCGAGCGCACGCTGGTGCGGTTGTCAACTCCGCCATTGGGGGCCGCCCATACCCATGGTGGTCGGTGCGACATTTTGGTGCGGCTGGGCCGCGGTATGACGGCGCAGCTTCAATCGGCACTGGGCACGGCTGGGCAACCGGGGTGCGTCTTTCATGATTTGTATCAGGCAGACGATGCCAGTATGTTGCAGGCCGTAACCGCCCAGTGTGAGGACGTGACGAGGCCCCTCGTTTTGACCGCAAAACTTTCCGAGCGGTTGGTGGCGCAACTGGTAGAAGCGCGGCAGCGTGGCAAAATCATCATCACCTTAATCTCTGATCTTCCGCTCGAAGCCCGCGACGTGTTTGTTGGCATCGACAACCGTGCTGCGGGACAAACCGCCGCTTATCTGATTGGCCGGGCCTTGGGTGACCGCTCTACGACAGTAGGCGTCGTGTTGGGCGACCACGCATACCGATGTCACGAAGATCGCGAAATCGGCTTCAGGACGGCGTTGCGAACCCATTTTCCCAAAGTAGTCTTGGCGGGAGAAGCTTTAGGGGCCGATAGCCCTTCCACTACCCGAGATGCGGTGCGTCGGCTGCTGCGCGACAACCCCGCCATAGCTGCGGTTTACAACGTAGGTGGCGGCAATGCGGGACTCGTTGATGCGATTCGCGACATGCATCGCGAACGCGAAATTCTGATTGTCGGCCATGAGACCAACCACATTACGGTGCCGTTTCTTCGAGACGGACTAATGGATTACCTGATTGCCCAAGACCCTTCGACCTTACTGAATGAAGCGCTTCGGCAAGCCACGCGATCACGTGACAGTAGGGAGAAAGCCCACGCACATATCGACTTTGGTGTCTTTACTCGCTTTAATGTGCCGAGTTTTGGACGGGATATAGGCTGAGATGCCAATAGCATCGGTTCTAGATGGATTGGCCGGTTCGCGCCGTCTCCGTTTCGCTAGGTGCTGAACAAAATCGGTGTGCGGATATCCAATAACTCAGGCAAAGTATGCACTCAGGCAGCCGCCCCCTCGCGAATGAATGTCATAGATGCCTCCAGCGCCGATTTAGGGTCTGCCAGATCATGCACCGAACTGGCGAAAGCTTCATACGAAATCGCACCTTTATACCCCGCCGCCCGCAAGCTGCGGATTT
>NZ_JAQGKQ010000018.1 GCF_028290025.1 Cypionkella sp.
AGGTCATCCACCGTCGCGGCCCCTGGCGCAGCTTTGAGGCCGTCGAATACGCCATATTGGAATGGGTCGACTGGTTCAACAACCGCCGCCTGCTTGAACCCATCGGGAATATCCCGCCCACAGAAGCGAGGCCAATTTCCATGCAGCTCTGGAAATTGAAGCCATGGCCGCATAACTAACGTCAATCAGCCTCCGGCAAACTCGGCGCGGTTCATTTGGCTTAATTTTGCCATCTCACGTAGGCTTGATCCTGCGAAACGGTCGAATCGGCTAGCGTGCTCATGTCAAAGGGAGAAGCCAACATGCCCCATATCCTGTCTTTCGTGCTGATCGGCCTGTTTGGCCTGCTGTCGATGGCGCTTGATCCGTTGATGGCCGCTGGCACCGAAGAAAGCTCCGAGGCTGACCCGGCCCCCACCTATACAGAGGCGAAAGCCAAGATCGCTGCCGAGGATTACGCGGGCGCGTTGCCTCTGCTCGATCAACTCACCAAAGATCAACCCGAGAACGCCGATGCGTGGAACCTGCGCGGCTATGCCAACCGCAAGCTGGGCAATATGGACGTCGCTGCGGTGTCCTATACCACGGCGCTAAAACTCAACCCCGGCCATCTCGGCGCGCTGGAATATCAGGGTGAGCTGTATCTCGAACTCGGTCAAACAGATGCTGCGATGAGCAATCTCAAGACCTTGCAAGGTCTTTGCGGTGATTGCGAGGAGGCCAATGAGCTGGCCGAAGCGATTGGTGTGAAAAGTTAACCTGTATGCGTCCGCTGGACTGCCGTTAAAAACTCGGCGGACTGATCGCCCATAGCACCACCGCCTCATCCGGGCCCGGATTGCGATAGCGGTGCGGCTCGCTTGAGGAATAGCTACAGGTATCGCCCGCCTGCAACAGAAAATGCCGCGCGCCGATCCAGAACTCCAATTGGCCTTGCAGCACGAACCCCACCTCGTCACCCTCATGCGTGTAAAATTGCTCGCTTTCGGTCCCCGCTGGCATCCGCGTGTAGATCATCTCCACCTGCAAACTCAGCTTTGGCGTCAGCAATTCATCGACGATGCCGCCCGCGTAGCGCAGGCTCAGCCGATTGTTGCGCCTAATCACATAGCCGCGCTCATCATCCGGCACCGGCACTTCGCCAGCAAAAAACCACTGGACAGTCACCCCTAAACCTTTGGCAATATTCACCAATGCCGGAATCGACGGTGACGCCAGATTGCGTTCCAACTGACTAATATAGCCAATCGACAGCCCTGCAGCCTCGGCCAGTTGCGCCAAAGTCAGACCGCGACGCTTACGCAAACCGCGCATCCGCTCACCTAGAAAACCCGCAGGGTCGTTCACTTCTTCCATCGCCAAACCATGCACAACCTGCACAATAATCGCAAGATTATTTGCCCATAGTAAAAATATCTTCCACTTTTTTACTACTATGTTACCAAGGCCAATCAAGCCCGGGGGCCACCATGACCATGTTTCCGCATCTGTTCGCGCCGCTCATGCTGCGCCGCACCCAAATCAAAAACCGCATCATGTCCACCGGCCATGACACCACGATGCCGACAGATGGCACGGTTAATCCGGCGCTGATCGCCTACCATCGCGCCCGCGCTAAAGGCGGCGTTGGCCTGATCATCACGCAGGTTGCCGGAGTGCATGAGACCGCCCGCTACACCTCGCATCTGCTGATGGCGACGACGGACGATTGCATCCCCGGCTACACCGCGCTGGCCGAAGCGGTTCATGCCGAAGGCACGGTGATCCTAAGCCAACTGTTCCATCCGGGGCGTGAGATTATGGAAAGCGCCGATGGCCTGCTCGCCGTCGCCTACGCGCCTTCCGCCGTGCCGAATGAGCGTTTCCATGTGATGCCACGCCCGTTAAGCCTTGCGATGATTGAGGAAATTATCGCAGGCTATGCCTCTGCCGCCAAACGTCTGCACACTGCGGGGTTTGATGGCGTAGAGGTTGTCGCCTCGCATGGCTATCTGCCCGCGCAGTTTCTTAACCCTCGGGTCAACCTGCGGAACGATGATTTCGGCGGCACCGATGCCAAGCGCCAGCACTTCTTAACCCGCGTTCTCGCCGCTGTTCGTGCGGCCACCGATGATGATTTCATCATTGGCCTGCGCATCTCAGCAGGCGAGCGGGACGATGAGGGGCTCACTTTGCCAGAGGCCCTGAACGCTTGCAAAGCACTGGAACCCGCGCTCGATTTCGTCAACGTGACGACGGGCACTTCTGCTTCGGTCGGCGGTGCCGTGCATATCGCGGCACCGATGGCGTTTGCGGCGGGCTATTTCGCCGCTGATGCCAGCGTGTTTCGTAAGGCGCTGAAAATCCCGGTGTTTGTCGCGGGTCGCATCAACCAACCGCAAGAAGCCGAAGCGATTATCGCCTCGGGCAAGGCGGATGTCTGCGGCATGACTCGCGCGCTGATTTGCGACCCGAAAATGCCTGCAAAGGCCGAAATTGGAGCGGTCGAGGATATCCGCGCCTGCATCGCCTGCAATCAGGCGTGCATCGGGCATTTCCATCGCGGCCTGCCGATTTCCTGCATCCAGCATCCCGAAACCGGGCGCGAATTGACCTATGGCAACCTGACACTGGCGCCAAAGCGCAAGAAGGTCATGGTGATCGGCGGCGGTCCGGCCGGGATGAAGGCCGCGATTACGGCTGCCAAACGGGGCCATGATGTGACGGTGTATGAGGCCGCAAGCCAGCTCGGCGGGCAGGCATTGCTGGCGCAACTGCTGCCGAAACGCGCCGAGTTTGGCGGTATTATCACCAACCTGTCGCGCGAGATGGAACTGGCGCAAGTAAAGGTGCGGCGCGGGGTGACGGTCACGGCGGCGTTGGTGCAGGCCGAAGCACCCGACAGCGTGATCCTCGCCACGGGTGCGCGCCCGCATGTGCCAGACCTGCCGACCGATGGCCAAATCCAGATCGTCACCGCATGGCAAGTCCTGCGGCGAGAGGTGAAACTCGGTGCGAAGGTGGTGGTCGCCGATTGGCGCTGCGATTGGATCGCGCCGGGGATCGCCGAGATGGCGGCGCGGGATGGCGCGCAGGTGACGTTGGCGGTGAACGGTCTGCATCCCGGCGAAAGCCTGCCGCTGTATGTGCGCGATACCATGGCCGCCGATCTCCACCGTTTGCAAATTGACGTGCGCCCCTATGCGCGGCTGTTTGGCACCGCCGAGGATACGGTTTACCTGCAACACACCCCAAGCGGCGACGCGATGGAGGTTTCCGGGGTGGATACCTTGGTGCTCAGCCTCGGTCATATCCCGGTGGACGGCTTGGCGTCAGAGCTAGAAGCGTTGGGGATTGCCGTTACGCAGATCGGTGATTGCCTCGCCCCGCGCACGGCAGAGGAAGCGATTTACGATGGCTTGAAAGCAGGCGTGGCGGCTTGAAATCGTTAGGGTCTCGTTAACCAAAACGGCAACCGCTCAGATTTCGTCAATGAAAACAAAGCTCCCAAGTTGGGAGCCCAAAAAAGCCCTGCCAATCGGCAGGGCTTTTTCAATTCCAACTCGGACCAATCAGCCCTTTTTCAGATACTTACTACCGAGCAATTCCGCGATCTGAACCGCATTCAAAGCCGCCCCTTTGCGCAGATTGTCCGAGACGCACCACAGATTGATGCCGTTATCAATCGTGCTGTCCTGCCGGATGCGAGAGATATAGGTCGCGTAATCACCCACACACTCAATCGGAGTGATGTAGCCGCCATCTTCGCGTTTATCGATCACCATGATGCCGGGAGACTCGCGCAGAATATCGCGGGCTTCATGCTCGTCGAGGAAATCCTCAAACTCGATGTTGATCGATTCCGAGTGGCCGACGAAAACCGGAACCCGCACGCAAGTCGCGGTGATTTTGATGTTCTTGTCGAGGATCTTCTTGGTCTCGGCGACCATCTTCCATTCTTCTTTGGTGGAGCCGTCATCCAAGAACACATCAATATGCGGGATCACATTGAAGGCGATTTGCTTGGTGAACTTAGAAGGCCGCACTTCCTTACCGGGAACATAAAGCCCCTTGGTCTGATCCCAAAGCTCGTCAATGCCCTCTTTGCCCGCGCCCGACACCGACTGATAGGTAGAGACAACCACCCGCTTGATCCGCGCGCGATCATGCAGCGGCTTCAAAGCCACCACCATCTGCGCGGTAGAGCAGTTCGGGTTGGCGATGATCATCTTGTTCTTATAGCCAGCAATCGCGTCGGCATTCACTTCCGGCACGATCAAAGGCACCGCAGGATCGTAGCGATAGAGCGACGAATTGTCGATCACGACGCAACCCGCAGCCGCAGCTTTCGGCGCGTATATTTTGGTCGCATCCGACCCCACGGCGAACAAAGCGATGTCCCAGCCGGTGAAGTCGAAGGTGTCGAGATCCTTGGTCTTCAGGGTCTTGTCGCCAAAGCTGATTTCAGTGCCCAGCGACTTACGCGATGCCAAAGCGGCAATCTCGTCAATCGGGAACTCGCGCTCGGCGAGGATGTTCAGCATTTCGCGGCCCACGTTACCCGTGGCACCCGCGACGACGACCTTATAGCCCATCGGGGTCTCCTAGAATTCTGCCTTTGACCGTCAAAGACGAGGCCTGTTAGCGCATGGGGCGACGAGGGGGAAGCGCAAAACGTGAAGCGATCAGTTGGCGCGGTCTTTGGAGAACAGATATACCAGCAAACCGGCGGTGAGCAGGACGGCGTATAGCGCGAATAGCGCGGCGTAGGGTGTGCTGGGTGGGGCACTGTTTAGGCCCGCGCCGGTGGGGGTCAGCGCATGATGCAGCCGACCGGTGATAATTTGCATTATCCCGGCCACGCTGATGCCGAAGAAATTGATCAGCGTCACACCGCGCCCGACAAGATGCGGCGGCAGAAAAGCCCGGCCATGCGCCATTACCATGGGAAAGGATGCGCCGAAGAACCCAACGCCTGCGAGCAGCACAATCGGCGTGATGCCGGGGGCGGCAGGATAAGCGTAAAGCCCGAGCAAGCAGGCCACGGCCAGCACATTGCCACCAAAGATCAGCCATTTGAGGCTGCCGAGCAGGCGATCCAGCGGGCCGTAAGCGAAATTGCCCGCTACCATCGCCAGCCCCATGACCAGCGTCACCAGACCAATCCGCTCGGCATCGGCATGAAATACGTCGGTCATATACGGGCCGACCCAAAGGCCGCGCAAACCGGCAGCGGGGGCATAACACGCGGCCATCATGATCAGGATCGGCCACAGCACCGGCATCCGCAAAAGATCAAGCAGCGAGCCTTTGCTGGTGTGCACCACCTGCTCGGGGTCACGCACCAATGTCCAAATCGCGGCGGCGGTGATGAATGTGAGCCCGCTAAGCCCCCACATCGCGCCACGCCAACCGATTGCTTCAACTGCCAAGGATAGCGGAAGCGAGGCCGCGATATTGCCGAGCGAGCCTATGCCAATCGCGACGCCCGCCAAGGTGCTGAACATGGCTGGAGAAAAGCTGCGGGCGAAGATGTAGTAGGCCGCCATCAGCACGGGCGCGCAGCCGATGCCGATTAGCACCATTGCAACGTTGATCGCAGCTGGGCCGGTTGCCAGCGCAAATATCGCAGCGCCGACTCCGCCGATGCTGAGCAACCCGGCGGCGGTCAGCCTTGGTCCGACCCGATCCAAAGCCACCCCTACCGGAATTTGCATCAGCGCGAAGGCTAAAAACCACAGCCCTGAAGCCGAGGCCAGGTTTTCGGCAGTTGCGCCAATATCTACCGCCAACACCGGCGACAGAACGGCCAGAAAGGCGCGATAGAACTGGCTCAGCACATATGCCACCACGAGCGCGGCTATCCCGGGACGCATGAAATCTCCTTAATATCTGGCAGTGATCGGTTCGAAGCCGTCAAGCGGGCTGCGCCATCAGAGGTTTCTCGCGGATCGGCAAATGTACGATGGCCGAGAACGCGCCGACGCCAACTCCGATCCACCAAACCAAGGTGTAATCACCTGTGATGTCATACATTTTTCCGCCAAGCCAAACGCCCAAGAAGCTGCCGATTTGGTGGCTTAGGAATACCACGCCATACAGCGTGCCCATATAGCGCAGCCCGTAGATATGCGCGACAAGGCCGGAGGTGAGCGGCACGGTAGCCAGCCACAAGCTACCCATCACCAGCGAGAATACCAGCACGCTGGCAGGGGTCATTGGCAGCATGATGAAGAGCGCAGAAGCCACGGTGCGGGCGACGTAGATGCCCGACAGCAGGTATTTTTTGGTATAACGCTTGCCCAGCCAGCCCGACAAAACGCTGCCGACAATGTTCGCCAAGCCGATCACCGAAATCGCAATCGCGCCGAGGATGGACGTTGTGGTGATGCCGATGCCTGCTAGCAGGCCAGAAGGGTCGATTGCGCCGCATTTCTCGGTGATAAAGGCGGGGAAGTGGGCGGTGATGAAGCCGAGTTGATAGCCACACGAGAAGAAGCCGACAAAAATCATGGTGAACGACGGGTCTTTGAAGGCGCGTTTCAGGACTGTGCCGAGCGATTCATCCAGCTCATGTTTGGTGGCGATGGTCGGGGAGCGTAGGAAGGGTAACGCGAACAGGGCGCATAGGATGACCACGGCGAAGATCATGAATACCGTTTGCCAGTGGTAATGTTGCAGTAGGATTTGTGCGGCTGGTGCGCCGAAGACTTGGCCTGCCGAACCTGCGGCGGTGGCGATGCCCAAAGCCAACGAGCGGTTTTCGGGTTTGGCCGCGCGACCGACTATGGCAAGGATCACGCCAAAGCCTGTGCCTGCGATGCCAAAACCCACTAAAACTTCAAGCAGTTGCATCTGGCCGGGTGTGACGGCGTAGCTCGATAGCACCAAACCCAGCGCGTATAGAATTGCACCTGCGATGATCGCGCGGCGGTCGCCAAAGCGTTCGGCCAACGCGCCAAATATCGGCTGACCGAAGCCCCATGCGAGGTTCTGGATGGCGATGGCCATTGAGAATTCAGAGCGCGCCCAGCCAAATTCGGCGGCAATCGGGATTTGGAACACACCGAAGCTGGCCCGAATAGCGAAGCCGAGCATCAAGATTATGCTGCCAGCAATCAAAATTGGGCTGAAGATGGAGGATTTCGAGGTCTGGATCATGGCGCTGCTCCTGCTGCACGCAACCGTTAGCGCAAGGCCAAGCAGCGTCAACGGCAGAATTGTGCGGACACAAGGGCCGGCAGCCTGTCCAACCGATTCAAAGCGGTTTAGGCTTCGCACAAGTGCATCTATTGGAGGCGTGATATGGCGGAATGGTGGCGTGGTTCGGTGACCTATCAGGTCTATCCCCGGTCGTTTCAGGATGACAACGGCGACGGGGTCGGCGATCTAAAAGGTATCACCCGGCGCTTGGATCATATTGCCAATCTGGGCTGCGATGCGGTGTGGCTGTCGCCGTTTTTCACCTCACCCATGCTCGATATGGGATATGACGTGGCCGATTACACCAATGTCGATCCGGTGTTCGGCACGCTTGCGGATTTTGACGCGTTGGTGACGCGGGCGCATGATCTGGGTCTGAAAGTGATCATTGATCAGGTGATGAACCATTGCTCGGATAAGCACGCGTTCTTTGCGGAAAGCCGTAAGAGTCGCGATAATGACAAGTCGGACTGGTATATCTGGGTCGATCCGCGCCCCGATGGCACGCCGCCGTGCAACTGGCTTTCGGTATTCGGAGGTCCTGCGTTTACTTGGGATGCACGGCGCAAACAATATTACATGCACTCGTTTTTGCCGCAGCAGCCCGACTTCAATTATCGCAATCCGGCCGTCGCAGAATATATGGAGAGCGTCCTGCGATTTTGGTTAGACCGGGGCGTTGATGGCTTCCGCTTTGACACGGTGAACTACTTCTACAAAGACGCGCTGTTCCGCAACGATGCTGCGGACTTTCGGATCAAGACCAAGCCCGACGGCAACCCCTATGAAATGCAATATCATTTGTTTTCAAAGGGCCAGCCGGAAAACTTGGCTTGGATGGAGCGGATCAGGCGGGTGATCGACGAATACACCGATCGCTCCACCGTTGGCGAAATGGGTGAGGCGCATCACGCCATCCGCATGATGGGGGATTACACTGCTCCGGGTCGACTGCATCAGTGCTATTCGTTTGAGATGATGGGCTATGATTACTCGGCGGCGTTTTTCCGGGGCAAGATCGAGGAGTTTTTCACTGGCGCGCCGAATGGTTGGCCAATGTGGGCGTTTTCCAACCATGACGTCGTGCGGCAGGCGACGCGTTGGGCCGAGCATGGCGTCTCACAAGATGCCTTGGCGCGACAGGCGGGGGCGTTGTTGCTGTCTTTTCAGGGCTCGATCTGTTTGTGGCAGGGTGAGGAACTTGGTCAAACTGATACCGAACTGATGTTCGATGAATTGACCGATCCGCAGGGGATTAATTTTTGGCCGGAGCCGGTGGGGCGGGATAATACTCGGACGCCAATGGTTTGGGATGCCTCATTGAACGGTGGGTTCTCGGCGGGGACGCCGTGGTTGCCAGTAAAAGCGCCGCAGCTGGCGCGGAATGTGGCGTCGCAGGTTGGGGTGGCCGGGTCGGTGCTGGAAACCTATCGCGCGATGCTGGCCTATCGGCGAGGGTCGGCGGCGCTGATTGAAGGGGCTACGCATTTCTTCCATGTGCCCGAGCCGATTTTAGCGTTTACCCGTGGGGACACGTTGCTGTGTGTGTTCAATCTGTCGCGCGATGCGGTGTCGGTTGTGGTAGAGGGCGCTGCCGGGCTGGAGGGGCCATCTCAGGACGCGGCTTTAGACGGCGTACAGTTGGCTTTGGGCCCTAATGGCTTTGCTTTTTTGACTGTAGAGGGGCGGCTTTCTGTGCGGGCGTGATTGCGAGGCTTCATCATAACCGGCAACGCTGAGAGATTAGCCTATTATGACCTGATGTTCATATTGGCCTCTTGATGCACCCTCGATCACGAAAGTCGCGCCCGAAAGCGGTGCGGCTTGCAGCGCTGCGGCATCCAGATTTTTGCGGGCTGAGGTGACAACAAGTGCCGAAAGTTGCGGGCCCGCGAAGGCAGGACAAGTGGTTTGTGGCGCATCGACGCCAATCGCACGCAGGAAATTTCCTTGAGTATCATAGGCGGCAACACGAGACGCGCCCCATTGGGCAAGCCACATCACGCCATTGGCATCGATCACGGCACCGTCGGGGTAATGTCCTTCAGACGCGAGGTCTAGGAAAACTTCTGGGGTGCCATTGGGCCAGCCTTCTGCATCGAGCCTGACCTTCATCACCTTTTGCGTGACCGTATCAGCGTAATGCGCGAAGCCACCACCGGGAGGAAAGCAGATGGCATTGGGAATAGATATGCCGCTGAAAAGCTTTCGCAATTCGCCGCGATAGTAGCGGTAAATTGCGCCTGCGCCAATCGCCTCATCCTTCGCCATCGTGCCGATCCAGAAACCGCCATTAGGGTCAGCACGACCATCATTGGGACGATTTTTCGGCTTGTCTTGTTCCAGCAAACAGAGGGTTTCCACCTCCTCGGTCTCTAAATCGAACAGGAACAGATCACGTTCGCCCGCGATCAGCAGCACATCATCGCTGACCCAACCTGCCGCCGAGACAATTTCGGGGAAGCGCCATTCGCGTGGGCCGTCACGGTCCTGCGAAAGCAGTTTCTGATTGTTGATATCAAACCAGAACATTTGTTCACGAATGGGATGCCAGAGCGGCCCTTCACCCAGTTCACACAGGCGTGGATCGAAAATCATGCGCTGGCCGCGTCGTAGGCAGCGACAATCACGCGGGCTTTTTCTGCGACTTCTCCAGCCGATAGCCCGGGGGTGTAAAGCGCCGTGCCGATGCCGAAACCTGTAGCGCCTGCTTTGATCCATTCGCCGAAGTTGGATGCCCCGGCCCCGCCAACAGCATAAACCTCGCATGATTTTGGAAGTACAGCCCGCATGGCTTTCAGACCATCGGGGCCGACCAGATTGGCTGGGAATATCTTCAAGCCATCCGCACCGGCGGCTAGGGCGGCAAAGCATTCGGTGGGGGTCATTACGCCCGGCCAGCTCGCCATGCCTGCCGCTTTGGTAGCGCGGATTACATCGGGATTGCAGTTTGGTGAGACGATCAAGCGACCGCCAGCGGCTGCAACAGCAGCTACATCTGCAACGGTCAGCACGGTGCCTGCCCCGATTTCCGCCTGCAATCCCAGTGCTTTAACCATCGCGGCAATCGACTGCATTGGTTTTGGCGAGTTCAACGGCACCTCAATCCGAGTGATGCCTGCGGCAATCAGCGCCTCGGCCACCGGGATGGCTTCGGCCAAAGTGATTCCGCGCAATATCGCGATCAAAGGACGGGTCATGGCTTGGCTTTCTGCAAAACGCCGCGCGCTGCGGCAAGACCCGCAAGCGTGCAGGCAGTGGCGTCTAAAGTTTCGGATGCCGCGCCTTGTTCTGTGAGGGCGAGGCCGTAGCGGGCGGATAGGGCCTCGGCACCAATCAAGGCGATGCGTTGGCCCAACCAGTATGGCTTGGCAGCGGCGAGTTCCAGTCCGATCAACATACCGGATAAACGTGATCGGGCCGCAGCGGGCGGCAATGTCGTAAGTAGCCCCTCGGCTCGCAACGTGAACAGGCGTGCGGAAATACGCTCTGGACGCTCAATTGCGTCACTCACGCCTTGCGCAAAACTTGCTTCGTCGCTGCCTTCGCCGCCCATGCCATGCCGCAGTACTGAATGTTGCGACAGCAGCGCGAACATCTCACCCGTCATAAAGGTCTGGAATGAGATCACTTCCCCCGCGGAGACATGCACCCATTTGGAATGTGTACCGGGCAGGCAAAATACCCCGTCGAAGCCGGGGAGCAGGGCAAGGGCGCCAGCGACCTGAGTTTCTTCGCCGCGCATCACGTCGGCGGGTTTGGCTTGGGATAGGCCCGGTGCGATCATCATGCGAATGCGCTGGTCCGTGGTGGGGACGGGCATCAATTCGCCTGACACAATCGGCGTGCAAGGGGTGCTGCGGTAAGGCGCTTCGTGCCAGCCTTCCCTCGCGCCGACCATGCCGCAGGCGATCACGGGGATGACACCGCTACCCAGCCAGGGTTCAATCAGGCGCAAAAGGGCCGGCTCAAACTCGGCCTTGGCCAACTTACCCATGCCATCATCTGAGCTTCCCGAGGCTATCGCGCCGTCCGGCCCCATCGCCCAAGCCCGCACGTTCGAAGAGCCCCAATCAACGGCGATCCAATCTGGTGTCACTGAGCAGGTTCCATTATTTGAAACTAAGTCTTGCATAATGGGAACTATGCGACCTAGGCTCTGCCCTGTCAATTGCTGAGGCACGGATGAACGATATTCAACAGGATGGTACCGTCGGTAAGGCGCTTGATGTGCTTGAAATGGTGGCGGCGCTGGCCCCGATCCGGTTCAGCGATTTGATGGCGCGGGGCAGCTATCCGAAGGCGACGCTATATCGTCTGCTGCAAACTTTGACACATCAGGGAATGCTGTCATATGACGAGGATCGCGGCAGCTACAGCTTGGGGCTAAGGCTCGTTCGGCTTGCACACGGCGCTTGGTCTCAAAGTTCGCTCGCCCCATTGGCGCGACCTGCTTTGGATGAGTTGGCGCGCGTCACCGGAGAGACCGTACATCTGGCGCAGATGGATCAGGGCCAAGTGCTGTATGTGGATAAGCGCAACGCCGCGCGGCCAGTCGAGATGTTCTCCCAGGCAGGCAAGGTTGGTCCCGCTTACTGCACCGGAGTTGGCAAAGCGATGCTAGCGTTCTTGCCGGAAACGGCGCTGTTCGACGCGCTGGCGCGGCAGTCGTTTCACCGATTCACAGCGCTTACGTTAGACAATCCGAGCAAGCTTACGGCGGAGTTGATTGCGATTCGCGGGCGCGGCCATGCTTATGACCAAGAAGAACATGAAGCTGGCATTATCTGCGTTGCCGTGCCGATTCTTGCCCGCTCGGGTCGGGTGATTGGTGCGATTTCGGTGACTTCGACAACGGCGCGCAATAGTTTGTCGGCGCTTGAGGCTCATTTGGGCGCATTGAAGCAAACTGCCGCTAAAATCGCAGCGCAGGCGGAAAGCTGGCAATTTCCTGAAGCGGCCGCAACGGTAGTTTATTCCGAAACCTGAGCTTTGCTCCGTGCGCCCGCTAAATCCAACTGCCGCTGACGTTCCCGAAAACGGTTGCGATCTGTTTCGGAGTATTCTGCGGCGCAGTGATGGCAGCAAGCACCGCGTTCATACTCTGAACGTTGTTTATCCACTGCAGAGATTGGCCGACCGCAAGCGTGGCAGGTATCGTAATCACCGGGAACAAGCCCATGACCGACCGAGACGCGACCATCGAACACGTAACATTCGCCGTCCCACATAGAGGTTTCGGCGGGCACATCCTCGAGATACTTCAGGATGCCGCCCTTAAGATGATAAACCTCGGTAACTCCCTGTCCTAACAGATAGTTTGTTGACTTTTCGCAGCGGATACCGCCCGTGCAAAACATCGCAATCCGCTTACCAAGATACTCGTCTTTGTGCGCTTCCCACCATTTTGGAAAGTCTCGAAAGGTACGAATGTCGGGATCAACCGCTCCGTGAAACGTGCCAATACCGATCTCATAATCGTTGCGGGTGTCTATCAGCGCAACGTCGGGCGAGGCGATCAGCGCGTTCCAATCTTGCGCGGCGACATACGATCCAACCCGCGCAATCGGATCAATATCCGGCTGCCCCATCGTCACGATCTCACGTTTCAGCTTCACTTTCATGCGGCCAAACGGCATTTTGGTGGCGTAGCTTTCTTTGTGCTCGAGGGCCGCGCAACCCGGAAGGGCGCGCAGATGCGCCAAGACGTTGGCAACTCCCTCGGCTGGCCCCGCAATCGTTCCGTTGATGCCTTCATTCGCTAGAAGCAGCGAACCCTTGACGTCTTGCGCTATGCAAAGCTCCGCCAACGGCCCACGCAATGCAGTCGGGTCCGGGAAACGGGTGAAGTGATAAAGCGCGGCTACTGTCAGCATACCGGCGATTTACGCCTTGCGACTGTCCAGAGCAATATCTTTAGCGGATTCAGTTTTGGTTGACCCGGTGAAAGCCGCCGCTTACCCAATGAACCTGAAGTGGAGATTGTGATGCGCCAAGCCGATGAAGCCCTAATTGTGATCGATGTGCAGAACGATTTCTGCCCCGGCGGTGCTTTGGCCGTAACCGATGGCACCTCGATCCTGCCTCAGGTCAACGCTCTGATGGCTGCGTTCAGATGTGTGGTTCTGACGCAAGACTGGCACCCAGCGGATCATTCATCATTTGCGGCCAATCATCCAAATGCCGAGGTTTTTTCGATCATCGAGATGCAGTACGGACCGCAAGTGCTGTGGCCCGTGCACTGCGTGCAAGGCAGCGAAGGTGCCGCCTTTCATCAGGATCTGCGCACTGATTTCGCGCAACTGGTTGTGCGAAAGGGGTTTGATCCCGCTATTGACAGCTATTCGGCCTTTTTTGAGAACGACCATAAAACTCCGACCGGCTTGGAAGGCTACCTCCGTGCGCGCGGGATCACGACAGTGACCGTGGTGGGGTTGGCTACTGATTTTTGCGTGGCATATTCGGCACTGGATGCGGTGAAGCTTGGATTTACGGTGACCGTGCTGGACAGTGCGTGCCGGGCGATTGACTTGAATGGCAGTCTCGCCGTCGCAAAAGCGAAATGTGTGGCCGCTGGCGTGCAGTGGTTGGCTTGAAAACTACCGAACGTTCCCATTTGCAGGGTTGGGATGCAGTCCTGCTGCGCGATCATTTTGACCTTTGCCCAGTTCATGCCGTAGAGATAACGGCAAAGGGAGGGCCGACATGGTCGATATTGCCGCGCGCGTTTGGAATCACAAATGGAAGATCGACCCGATCGTCCGCTCTCTCATCGACACTGATTTTTATAAGCTGTTGATGTGTCAATCTATTTTTAGGAACAGACCGGATACCACCGTCACTTTCAGCCTGATCAATCGCAGCAAGAACGTGCGCTTGGCTGATTTGATTGATGAAGGCGAACTCCGTGAACAGTTGGATCACGTGCGATCGCTGAGCCTGACAAGGGGCGAAAGCACTTGGCTGCGCGGCAATACGTTTTATGGCAAGCGTCAGATGTTTCGCCCGGATTTCATGGAATGGTTCGAGGGCATGCGGCTGCCTGCCTACCATCTGGAGAAGCGCGACGGCCAGTACGAACTGAACTTCGAGGGCAGCTGGCCGGAAGTGATGCTCTGGGAGATCCCGGCGCTTTCTGTGCTGATGGAGTTGCGCAGCCGCGCCGTGCTGGAAAAGCAGGGTCGGTTCGAATTGCAGGTGCTTTACGCCCGCGCGATGACCAAACTGTGGGAAAAAATCACCAAAATGCGTGAGATCGACGAACTGCGGATCGCGGATTTCGGCACCCGTCGCAGGCATTCCTTTCTGTGGCAGGATTGGGCGGTGCAAGCCATGCAAGACGGGCTGGAAAGCAAATTCATCGGCACTTCAAACTGTTTGATTGCGATGCGGCGTGAAGTCGAGGCGATTGGCACCAATGCGCACGAATTGCCTATGGTCTATGCCGCACTTACCAATTCGGACGCCGAACTGGCGCAATCGCCGTATCAATTTCTTGCAGATTGGCAGGAGGAACATGACGGCAATTTGCGGATCATCCTGCCCGATACCTTTGGCACCGCAGGGTTTCTAAAACATGCGCCGGACTGGCTTGCGTCGTGGACTGGTATTCGCATCGACAGCGGTGATCCGGCGCAGGCTGCCGAAATTGCTGTTCAGTGGTGGAAAGATCGCGGCGAAGATCCGCGCCAGAAACTGGTGATCTTTTCCGACGGGCTCGATGTGGACAAGATTGTCGAATTGCAGAGGCAATTCTTTGGGCGGGTGAAAGTTTCGTTCGGCTGGGGTACGATGCTGACCAACGATTTCCGTGGGTTAGCTCCGGATGACGGGTTGGCTCCGTTTAGCGTAGTTTGTAAAGCGGTTGCGGCAAATGGTCGTCCGACCGTTAAACTCTCTGACAATCCAAACAAAGCGATGGGTCCCCCGAAAGAGATTGAGCGCTATAAACGGGTGTTCGGAGTGGGTGAGCAGGAAGCGCAAGCGGTGGTGGTTTAAGCCATCACCCATTCTGCGCACATGACGGCTCGGGCGATATGAGACACATGGATCGGGTTATCCTGCGCCAGACGCGGCGCCGCCCAACCGACTGAAGCGCAAGTGCGGGCAAGCGTGAAAACCTCGACCATCTGGCGGTTAGCGGGCCGCGTTTGACCGTAACCCGCCATCAAAGCATCGCGGATTTGCGGGTAATCAGGTTCATACAAGTTTTGGCTTAAGGCGGTGCCAAGGTCGTATAGCCGAAACCCAAAGCCGGAGTCATCAAAGTCGATCAGCGAAAGTGCCCCTTTATTCACAAGGATATTTTCGCGCAAGACATCCGCGTGAATTGGCCCGAAATCACCACCGTTCTCCTGATGATCGCTGATCTGGTCGCGCAGAAAATCCCGAGCGCGGCATAGAGTTTCAGCTTGCCTAGGGTCGGCGGCGGGATGTTCCCAGAAACGGCCCCAGAATGGTGTCTCACCAACCAGACCATCTATGTCCCAACGTGGCCTGGTGAAATCTGCGGGCAGCGTCAGACGGTCGGTTGCAGTGTGAACATCGGCAAGCAGTGCGCCTAAAGCATAGTGACGGTTCAGCCGATCTTCAGGCGCGCAGGGCAAAGGTTTGCCAGCCTCACCAAACGCCTCGCCGTCCATCCAACCGAGGATCGAAGCATTGCGCCCACCGGACAATTTCACCAGAAAATCGCCCAAACGGCTGGGCAATGCTGCGGGAACTGCGACACCCGCACGCGCCAATGCCGCACACCACCATAGCTCTGACCGGATCGCGGCATCGTCTTGATAGCCCATGCGGTGCAAACGGAGTGCGGCGCGACCGGATGGCAAAAGCACTTCAAAGACAGCGTTCTCACGATTGCGCAGGATTCGAGTCACTTCGCCATCCCAATGGCTTACGGCCTCAGCAGCCAACGCATCAAGCGTCATTCTTCGTCGCCGGGCTTACCGCGCAGTGCTTTTACCTCACCCCGTTGCACCTTAGCTGCGACGCGGCGCAATTGGCTGCCATAGCTGGGTTTGGTGGCGATACGGCGCTTTGGGGCGATTAAGGCAGCACGAATCAAATCGGCTAGGCGTTCGCGCGCAATGTCGCGATTTCGGGCCTGACTGCGGGTGTCTTCAACTTGCAGCACCAATGCGCCTTCCAGCGTCCAACGCCGACCTGCCAATTTCTTAAGCCGTGCCTTCACGCCAGCGGTCAAATTCGGTGACCTTTCGGCCTCAAACCGCAACTCAACTGCTGTAGAAACTTTGTTGACGTTTTGTCCACCCGGGCCAGAGGCGCGTACAAAGCTTTCGCTCAGCTCCCAGTCGGCGATCGAGATGGTGTCCGTTATCCACAACATACGGCCAAACTAGCGGGCGTTGCAGAAAAGAGAAAGGGCTGCCAGCCTGTACGTGGCAACCCTTTCCGAGATCTTAGGAGATGGGCCAGTTAGGTATCAAAAGCCCAATCTGAAGTTCGTTCGCTAGAGGGCTGCCCCTAGAAAACACCCCCCATGACTGTCCCGACACCGCTCTCCAATATCACTCTAGACACTGGGTCACCTCCTTTCAAAATGTTGCCGATAAGCAAAAGGTGACACAGATTTTGCGTTTGTCAAAAGGTTTCACGCAATCTTGTTTGCGTATTTTGCGATTGCGACTCTGAACGGCATCAGGGCGATCAAATCGACTGCAAATTTAACGCAAAAGTCGGCCAAACCCAATGATACCCAAAGCGGAACTTCGGGGCCAAACCCCAAAAGCGGCACATGAGCTGCGGCCCAGGATACGTCGTTTCCCGGCTCTAACCAAATGAACGCACTTGAGAATGCCAAAGTGAAGAACAACATGGTGTCAATACTGGAGCCCAGCATTGACGACAGAAACGGTGCGCGCCACCACGCTGTGCGTCGCAGCTTATCAAACAGCGCCACGTCAACAAGCTGGCCGGTCAAAAAGGCGAGACCAGAGCCGATGGCGATGCGCAGGGTCACTAGCGGGCCAAATTCGCCGACGATTTGGGTGCCGATTACCGAGCAGACCAGACCTATGGCGAAGCCTGCATACACAACGCGGCGCGCAGCGGAGGCTCCGTGGAACCTGTTGACAAGTTCGGACACCAAGAAAGCGAAGGGATAGCTGAAGGCACCCCATGTCAGCCATTGGCCGATCGGGTATTGCACCAAAATGTTAGAGGCCACGACGATAATGGCCATGGCGATAACGCCAAGCAGTAGTTTATTCATCTATATGATCCGTTTTTTACAAGGTCGCGGAGACTTGGTTCAGCGTTAGGTGGCCCATTGTGGGACGCGGCCGATTAACGCGCGGCGGGGGCGGCTGTCAATCGGGCAGTTGGTACTCAACGATTTGCATGCGCAGGAAAAATTTGAAATTGTCATCGGACACCATCGTGGCGGTCAGATGCCCCGAGCTGTCGCGCCAGACCGAAACGCCTTCCAGATTGTCGTAAAGCCCGACAGGCGTTTGCAGCAGCGTTTCGCCCTTGTCGAAGCCTTTCGCTCCCAAGGTAAAACGGCGCAAGCGGCTTGAAAATCCGGCGAGTCCGCGAAACTCGCGCTCTAACAAGTAAAACTTTCCGTCTGGGCCGAAATCCGCACCGACCGCCAAATATCCGCCCTCGCGCGATATTTGTAGTCGCTTGTCCCATTTACCAGCCCTGAAACGGTAAACCGGAAAGGATTTGGTGGCTCCACCCGAACGTTCTGGCAATGTGTAAAGTGTCCCCGCCGCATCAATCGCCAGAGCTTCAAGCGCGGAGTTTTTTTGCATAGCTTTAAATTCGCGCGGCGAGCGGATGCTCTGCGCAGCACCGCTTAGCTTGGGGTAATGCAGCACCCGCGCCGGTCCCTCAAATGAGACATAGACTGTGCCATCTGGGGCCAAGGCGATACCCTCACTGTCTGACATTCCCGGCGAAAGCGGTTCGCCGTCCACATCTCTTAAAAGCTGGACGGGATTTGTCTTAACTGAGGCGATGCGGCCAGTGTCGTCGCGGACAATGCGGGCTGTCGTAAAAGCGCCACGATCCGACAGCGCAATGATATCTTGGCCGTTCTCAGCCACTTCTATTCCCGAAAAGCCACCGAAATTGGCATCGTTCATCGTCCAACGAAACGCGCTTAAAAATCCCAGCGGTGAAGTTGGGCTGGCACTGCCTTCCAAGCCGGCAATCAGCACCAGACCTGCCACTACGGCGACGAAAGCACGTCTACGCATTGGCTTGGCAAATCGGCCATCGTGAACTCACGCGGGCGTTTCTTGTATGGTTGTGGCTTGACGGGTTTGGTTGGCTTGACCGTTTTTGGATGCAGGTAAGCATCGGACACCCACCAGTCCAAGGTCTCATCACAACCGGCGCCGCCATTAGAAAGCTCGGACACTGTCGGCTTTTGGGTGTCACAAAGCCGCGCGCCTTTTGGACATTTCAACCGAATGTGAAAATGATCCTCATGGCCAGCTTCAGGCCGAATATGTTGCAGCCATTTCTTGTCAGCTCTAGTCGCGGTTTTGCAAAGCTCCAGCTTGATCGCGGCGGCCACAAAAATGCGATCCACCCGAGGATCAGAGGCGGCGAGCTTGAGGAAAGTCGCGTAAGAACGGTCCCAGTTGTCATTAACCCGCAACTGGTCGTTGGTGCGAATTGAAATCGAACTGATACTCTCGCGCTGTTTGACGGTCAGGCCCAGACTCTTTGGCTTCAATGTCCAAACATCAACGTCCAGCCCGATCTGGTGGCTGGCGTGACCACTGGTCATCGGCCCACCGCGCGGCTGGCCCATGTCACCGATGTAAATGCCCCGCCAACCGGCCTGATTGGCATAGCCCGCCAAATCTTGCAGGTAAGACACCAACACCGGATGGCCAAAGTTGCGGTGCCGAGAAAGCCGCATCACTTGCCAGTTCGGTCCATTTTCAGGCATTGCGACCAACCCAGCCGCACAGCCACGCGAATAGCTACCAATCGGCATTGGCGCTTGCTGGCTTGGTGCATCAGCGGCCCCAAACAGTTTGTTCGCGAGCTTCTCGGCATGGGCGGGAAGCGGCAACAACAGTGCCAAACAAATAATAAGTTTACGGATCATGCCTGTTCGCCTTTGGGATTGACCCAGACTAACAGAATAAGCCCGATCAGGAAGACTAGGATTACGGGCGAAATTCCGATGCGCGCAGATCCGCTGTAGAACGAAACCAACGCAATTAGAAATGGAGTGATGAAACTAGCGACCTTGCCGGAAAGAGCAAACAAACCAAATGCCTCCGTTGCCCGATCTGGCGTGGTGTGGCGCAGAAGCATCGTACGCGAAGCGGCCTGCAATGGCCCACCAGCCGCGCCA
This sequence comes from Cypionkella sp., assembly GCF_028290025.1. Taxonomy (GTDB): domain Bacteria; phylum Pseudomonadota; class Alphaproteobacteria; order Rhodobacterales; family Rhodobacteraceae; genus Cypionkella. The sequence goes on from NZ_JAQGKQ010000018.1 coordinate 19,532, forward strand.
ATCAATCCTCCGCAGATGTAGAAAATGATGTCGGGAGTGGTCGAGGCAGGGTCCATCGCTATACCCCACAGGCTTTCTCGGGTCATCCCAACGATCACTATGCAGACCAGCATCAAAATCACGATAGACCAGCCGATCACGAATCGCGGGCCAAACTGACGGTCCAACCGCCCGCCAACCCACGAAGCGACCATTGCGGTTACACCGCCGAGAATGCCGAAAACCCCAATCTGTGTGATTGACCAGTCCAGCACGTTTGAAGCATAAACTCCGCCGAAGCCATAAAGTGCATTTAACGCATCACGGTAGGCCAAAGATGAGCCCAGATACGCGCTTAGACTTTTCCGGAAGCGAAGGCCCTTGAGCAGTTCGACAAGACTGCGAAGTGCTGCACCTATATGCAGTCGCCCGGCAGGCATTTTCGGCTCTTTCACCCAGAGAAAAAACGGAATCATAAACACAAGATACCAGACGGCCGTCACTGGCCCAACCATCCTAGTGCCCTCGCGTGCCTCTGAGTCTAGCCCGAAGATCGGGTCAATTCCGATTAGGGTTTTGCCAGTGGTGGCGTTTTCGGCGAACAACACGAGCATAAGGATCAGTGCTACCAAGCCGCCAAGATAGCCAAATGCAAAACCCGAGCCCGATATTTCGCCAATATCATCGTGGTCGGTTAGGGTTGGCATCAGCGCATTGGTGAAAATGGTGGTAAACTCCATCCCGATGAAGCCTAGGCCAAAGAACGCGACAGCCCAAGCGAGGGTGCTTGCCTCGCCTCCTGGCACCACCCACCACAACGCATAGGCTCCGACGACATAGAACATCGAGAATACCCAGACCCACACCAATCGCCGCCCGGTTCCGTCGGCAACAGCGCCCAGGACGGGAGCCAAAATCGCAACGATAACCGACGCAATTGTAAGGCCAAACCCCCAATAGGCTTGGGCCGCAGCCTTTGCGGCTTCCTCTTCCATACCGGCACCCATATAGTAACCACGCGCAACTTCCGCGAAATACGGGCCAAATATGAAGGTGAGCAACAAGGTGTTGTATGGCTGGCTGGCCCAATCGTAGAACCACCAGCCCCATATGCGCTGTCGTGCCGTTGCCATGCCCTGCCCTTTATTTTGGTTTTCCGCATTGAAGCCTGAAAAAACGTCGCCGTGCAAGCGCGGTGCTTTAGGCTCGCTGTGGCGGCCACGGCCGCATCGCATCGGCTGTGATCCAAGCCGTGATCCAACTCGGCATGGCCGGGCTTTGCACTGGATGGCCTAGCGCCGCGATCACCTCGGCAGGCATGACCATTCCTGCCTTCGAGATGAAAGCATACCGCAACAGCATATGGCTGGTGCATTCGTCGCCGCGCCAGAAACTTTGCTCGATATAGCCAAAGCGATCATCCCAACCGACCACACGGCTAACCTGTGTCAGCTTTTCAAAGACCGTCACCCGCTTGCGATACCGCGTGGTGTTGCCCGCAACTGTGATGCCCCAGCCGTTTGCTCTAGCGACCTTCTCAAACCCCATCCGCACTGACATTGGAACCCGCCCCAGATCGAACAGAGTAAGTGTGCGGCCGTTGTTCAACTCGCGCCATGGGTCGAGATCCCACGGCCAGATGCGATGGCTGCTGATATGTGGATCAAACAGGCCCAAAGCTGGAGCACGGCGAAATTTCCACAACTCTTTCGCCAGTCGAATATAGGGATACATCAGGCACCCCTGCAGCCTGATTTGCCCGTTGTCTGGCATATCGTCAACCAAAACGCTGCGGAAAGCATTGCCCTTTTGGGGGTAGGGCGTTACCTCTGCCACAATCTCTTGTGGTTGGAGCCGCCGATGACCTCTGTGTTGCAGATAATGCTAATGATCCTCGACATCGCAAAATGGATCGTTCTGGCCCATATCATAATGAGTTGGTTGATAAATTTCCAGGTGCTGAACCTGCGCCAACCGATCGTGGCGCAGATCTGGCTGGGGCTGAACCGCTTGCTGGAGCCCGTTTATAGCCGCGTCCGGTCGGTGCTGCCGAACACGCCGGGGCTAGATCTGGCACCGCTGATCGTGCTGCTGCTGATCTATGGCCTGCGCATCGTAGTCTATAACAATATGTACAGCTTCTCCTGATCGAAAAGCCTGCCAGCGCCAGTTTGGCGCGTAGAAAGCCCATGTCCGCACCGCAAGATCTTTTGCATTCGATTTTCGGCTTCCCCGGTTTTCGCCCCGGGCAGGAGGAAATTGTCGATGCGGTGATGGCGGGTCGCAATACGCTTGCAATTATGCCGACGGGTGGCGGAAAATCCTTGTGCTTTCAGTTGCCAGCGCTGTGTCGCGACGGCGTGACGGTGGTGATCTCACCTCTGATAGCGCTGATGCGCGATCAGGTCCGGAGTCTGAAAGAGGCCGGAGTCGAGGCTGGTGCGTTAACCTCCGGCAACACAGAGGAGCAGACCGAAGAAGTTTTTGCGGCGCTGGATGCGGGACGTCTGAAACTGCTCTACATGGCCCCCGAACGGCTGGCGTCTTCGGCGACTCTGCCCCTTTTGCGGCGCATAAACTGCACTATGATCGCAGTGGATGAAGCGCACTGCGTGAGCCAATGGGGTCACGATTTCCGGCCAGATTACCTGCGGATCGGCGAACTGCGCAAAGCTTTGAACGTGCCTTTAGCAGCGTTTACGGCGACGGCGGATGAAGAAACCCGCGCCGAAATCGTCACTCGGCTGTTTGACGGCAAAGCCCCCGACAGCTTTCTGCGCGGCTTCGATCGCCCCAACATTCATCTCGCGTTTGCCATAAAAGACAGCCCGCGCGATCAGATTTTGCGGTTCGCGGGCGCGCGGCGCGGGCAGTCCGGCATTGTGTATTGCGCGACGCGGGCGAAAACCGAAACACTTGCGCAGGCTTTGAAAGCCGAGGCCCATTCCACCTGTTTTTATCACGGTGGAATGGATGCCGAAGAGCGCCGTCGTGTCGAGATTCGGTTTCAACAGGAAGACGGGCTGATCGTCGTTGCCACGGTTGCCTTTGGGATGGGTATCGACAAGCCGGATATTCGTTGGGTCGCGCATGCCGATTTGCCGAAAACCATTGAGGGGTATTATCAAGAAATCGGTCGTGCGGGTCGCGATAGCGCGCCTGCCGAAACCATGACGCTTTACGGTCCCGAGGATATTCGGCTGCGCCGCACCCAGATTGACGAAGGAGCGGCCCCGCCTGATCGTAAAGCTGCAGACCACGGGCGGCTGAACGCGTTGTTGGGTCTGGCCGAGGCGATGGCCTGTAGACGTCAGGTTCTGCTGGGCTATTTCGGCGAAGCGTCCGAGCCATGCGGCAACTGTGATTTGTGCCAACGCCCAGCTCAGTTGTTCGATGCGACCGACGCAGTGCGCAAAGCATTGTCCGCAATGCTGCGCACCGGTGAATGGTTCGGGGCCGGCCATCTGATTGATATCCTTACCGGAAACTCTACGCCGAAAGTGCGTGAAAAAGGCCATGACCAACTGCCGACCTTTGCCGTGGGGCGCGATTTGTCAAAACCTGCTTGGGGTGCGGTATTCCGTCAGATGATGGGCCGAGATCTGGTGCGTCCCGACCCGGATCGTTTCGGAGCGTTGCGGATGACAGATGCCGCACGGCCTATTCTGCGAGGCGAGGCGTCGATTACTCTGCGCAAAGACACAATCGACAAAGCCGTGCCGCGTGTCGCTATCAAAACTCAGGTCTCCGAAGAAGATGCCAGCCTGCTTTCCGCTCTGAAAGCCAAGCGTCGGGCCTTAGCCGAAGCTGCGGGCGTCCCCGCCTATGTGATTTTTGCCGATAAGACCTTGATTGAAATGGCCGAAATCCGCCCTGACACGCTTGACGCCATGATGGGCATCACTGGGGTTGGCGCGAAAAAGCTGGAAAGCTACGGGGCGGCATTTTTGCAGATTATCACTGGGGTTAAGGCGACGACGATTCATCCGGCGCGTCGGGCCTTGGTGGGTCGCGATGCAGGCGCTGTTTATGATCGGTTGAACCAAGTGCAAGTGACGCTTGCGCGCGGCGATGACGGCATCGGCAAGCACCTGTCTTGCACGCAATCGACGCTGCGCCATATTGCCGAACGGCGACCCTCTAGCTTGGCTGAATTAGCCAAAATACAAGGCATGGGTGATCAGAAGACTGACCGTTTCGGAGCGGCGTTCCTCGAGGTCTTGCGTGAAGGCTAAAGCCGCTATGTCTCGCTGTGAAGGAGCCCGCTATGCTGACCGTAATTTCCCCGGCAAAACGCCTGAACGAAACAGCGCACCACGCTGAAGGATTCACCCCAACGGTGCCAGAATTCACCGCCGATGCGCTGCGTCTCGCACAGACCGCGCGCGAGCTTAGTGCGCATGATCTCTGTGCGCTGATGGATATCTCCCCCGCTTTGGGACAGCTGAACTTTGAGCGATTCAAGGCATATCGAGCCGGTGCTAGTGGACAGCCTGCTGCTTTCACCTTTGACGGTGACACTTACGTCGGTCTTGAAGCACGGCAGATGGACGCCGATACGCTGTATTGGGCGCAGGGACATTTGCGGATATTGTCAGGATTATACGGGCTTCTGCGTCCGCTGGATGCGATACAGCCGTATCGGTTGGAAATGGGCAGCAAGCTCGTAAATAAGAAGGGCCCGGATTTATACAGCTATTGGGGCAGCAAAATTGCCCGCTCGCTGAACGCTTTGGCCGCCGAACAAGAGGCAAAGATTTTGGTCAACTGCGCCTCGGCGGAGTATTTCCGCGCAGTTGATCTGAAGACGCTAAAGCTGCGTGTGGTCACGCCGGTGTTTTTGGAAGAACGCGACGGTGACGCAAAGGTTGTCAGCTTTTGGTCAAAGAAAGCCCGCGGCGCGATGGCACGATTCATTTGCCAGCATCACTTGACTGACCCCGCGGATTTGCGAGGCTTTGATATGTACGGCTATCAATTCAATGCCGCACAGTCTGATTTGGCACAGTCTCATTTGGCACAATCCGCACCTGAGCGGCTGGTCTTCTCGCGCCAAGTCGCAGCCGCAGCTTAAGCCGCCTGTTCAGCAGCACAGATTGGCCGCACGAAACTCGGGCAATAAATTAGCAGCGTTTCCGTGATCGCACCCTTACGCAGCGATTTCGTCATATAGCGGTCGATGCCGGAAGCGAGGATGCCCTCGGCATCGCCATCCACCGCATGTGCCGTCAAGGCCACCATCGGCACATGAGTTTTCCCACCTTCCAAGGCGCGAATGGCCCTTGCCGCGTCACGTCCATCCATTTCGGGCATCGAGATATCCATAAAGATCAAATCTGGTTTAAAGCTTTCGAACAGCGCCACGGCCTCAACCCCATTTGCGGCAAAGACTAGTTCTATATCCAGATCACGAACCATTTTCTGGAATACCAATTGATTGGTGCGATTGTCCTCAGCGGTCAAAACGCGCATTTGCCGTCTGTGCCCATCCGAAGCAGTGTCAACAATCGGTGCCGGTTCAAGCACCGGGACAGCCAGCGACTGCAGCCGTCGGTAAAGATCAGCACGCAGCAGCGGTTTTTGCAAAGTAGCTGCCAAATGCTCGGCCCCGTGATGTTCCCTAGCTTGGGCAGGATTTGAAGACAGTAGCAAAATCGGGGTGTCCACGCCCTTGGCGCGAATACGGGCCGCCAAGGTCAGGCCATTCATCTCAGGCATTTCATGATCGGTTATGATGGCGTCAAAGGTGGTTGTCTCTAGCGCAAGAAGCGCCTCTGCCCCCGACCGACATAGCGTAACGGTGATGCCACATGGCACCAACTGCCGTTCGAGAATGGTGCGGTTGATGAACTGATCATCGACGACGAGAACATGCTTTACCGCATTGGGCAGACGCGGTTCTTCAGAATCTTCGGCATCTGGCAATGCAATGCGGAAACCGAAAGAGGCGCCCTTACCCAGTTCGCTATCGACCCAAATCTCTCCCCGCATACGCTCAACCAGTCTTTTGGTGATCGCGAGCCCAAGACCGGTGCCCTCGAACTTGCGATTTGACTGACTTTCCACCTGATTAAACTCGCCAAAAATATGCGCTAGGTTTCCTGGCGCGATGCCAATGCCGGTGTCTTCCACGGTGATATGCAGATCGTGGCTGCCAGCGTTGCCTTCAAGCCCAACAACGCGGACAAGCACATGGCCGCTGTCGGTGAACTTTACCGCATTGCCGATCAGATTGGTCAGAACTTGCCGCAAACGACCCGGATCGCCGATGAACCGCGTCGGCAGGAACATGTCGAAATCAATCATCAAATCCAGCCCTTTCTGCCGCGCCGAAGGCTGCAGCAGCATGGCAATCTCGTGGATCGTACGTTCGAGATCGAAAGGTTCGGGATGCAACGTCAGCCGTTCCGCCTCAATCTTAGAGAAATCGAGGATATCATTTATGATCACCAGCAACGCCTCGCCAGATGAGCGGATGGTTTCCGCAAACAGCCGCTGTTCTTCGGACAGTGAGGTGTCACATAGCAGTTCCGCCATGCCGACCACCCCGTTCATCGGCGTGCGAATTTCATGGCTCATGTTGGCGAGGAAGGCTGATTTCGCACGACTTGCGGCTTCAGCTGCGATGCGCGCAGCCTCCAGCGCAACCTGCTGTTCTTTCAAATGCGTAATATCCATGCGCAATCCGACGCGACCGCCATCCGGTGTGACGTGATCTTGCGCCCTGATCCAGCGACCGTCAGACAGCTGCTGCTCAACCGGACCGCCCGGGTTGCGATGCTGAAACAATCGCTCGGACAGCCACTGAGCTTCTCTGCCTTTGGCGTCGATTTGCTGGCCATGCGCCAAGCCGTAACGCAGAATCTCCTCAAATTTTGCTCCCGCGACAATCGCAGGCGCCGAAGTCGCATAAATGTCGCGGTAGCGTTGATTGCAGGCCAAAAGTCGTTCCTCTCTGTCAAAAAGCACGAATCCATCGGGAATAGCCTCTATGGCGGCCCAAATTCGCATTTGTTCGGTGATATCAAGCGCAAGACTGACCATGTCGCCATCGCGCGCGCGCTGATCAACCAAGCGCACCCAAGTGCCATTCTTGAATTGAACGGTGACGGGGTCGATTATATCTTCGTCCCAACGCGCCAGCATGTCGGCAACCCAAACGTCAGCGGTGCGATCGCCGCGTTCGATGTTTTCACCCTCGGCGGCGATGCACAACAGATCAACATAGGCCAGCCCGGGCGCGATTTCGGGGTCGCTGAAGGTTGAAAGATAAGCGGCATTTGCGGTGATAAGCTGTTGGTTACCATCAAACACCGCAAAGCCGTCTTTGATGGTGTTGATGCTGTCCCAAAGCCTCCGCTCTGCCATAACGGCGACGGTATGCGCGCGATCCAGTTCTTGCACAAATCGCGATTGCTCGCCCTTTAATTGCTCAGCCTCGGTCAACGCGGTTTTCACCACTTGGCGCTGAGCGACTATCTCGTCAGACAGCGCACGCGCGTGCAGACCAAGCTTCGCATTTGCCGCAAAAAGCTCTCGGCTTTTGTGTTCAAGCAGACGTTCGGCTGCAAGCCGTGCCCGCCGTTCTTTTGCAAGCCTTTCCGCAAAATCCATACCAGTCCCGTTCACATCCTGCGCGGTAGCGCCGAGTCGTTACTCAATCTGGCGCAACAAAGTGAATCGCAGATTAATATGACGCGTCTCGTTGTCGGGATCAGAAACCTTGCCAACCCGGCGGTGCGCATGCGACAGTTGACGTTCTGATTTCAGGAGGATTTTCCCGCGATGCATTTTGATTTGGGTCGTGCCTTTACGGGTGCGTTTGCAGCTTTATTTATTTTCTCGGCGATGCCGGTGACGGCGCAGGATCTGATCCCTGTCAAACGCCTGGTTCTTAGCGAAAACACCGACATGCCGGGTGGCGATATAGCGTCGATTTTCGATACCACCTTGGACGCCTGCCAACGCGCTTGCGTAACCAACACGCTGTGCAAAGCTTTTACGTTCAACACCCGAAATGGCTCTTGCTTTCCGAAATCGAAAATTGGTGAGGCGGCGGCATTTGACGGTGCTTATTCCGGCTATGTGATTGACGCTGACAAAGCGGCAGAGGATCGCGCCAAGGCTCGCCGTGTCGAACTTAACTTCGTGCAAGACTGGGAGCTTAGCGGGATAACCGAGCAAGCCGCTCAGTTGGCCAATACCCACACCACAAATGGCTACTCGGCAGAAGATCACCTAAAGGCCGCGGCTGATGCAGAGGCAAAAGGCGATGTGGCGTTGGCGAGCAATTACGCCGGTGCCGCGCTTAATCTGACCGATTCTGCGGATGGTTGGGCCGAATATGCACGGCTGCTGTTTGCCGCTGGCGAAGCTTCCTCCGATAATCAGCGCGGCTTTTTTGACCGTTCTTATTACGCGTCAGTCAACGCTTACCTGCGCGCAGACAACAAGCCACAACAGCATACAATTCTGCTGACGATGGGCAACACGCTCGAGAAAATCGACCGCGGTCGTGACAAGGTGCAAGCCTTGCGTTTGGCGCAGGCGCTACAGCCGCGCGACGATACTGCTTTGGCCTTGGATGATGCGATCGGCAAATACGGCTTCCGCATTGTTGACAACGTGGTGCAGACCGATACCGCTCGTCCGCGTATCTGCGTGAATTTTTCCGAGAATTTGGCGAAATCTGGCGTTGATTATGCCAGCTATGTGCAACTTGCCGATGCCGGTCTGACCGTCACCACTGACGGCTGGCAGCAGCTCTGCGTCGAGGGCGTGACCTTCGGATCGCGCAATTCCATCACCTTCCGTGAGGGGCTTCAAGCCGCGGATGGCCAGAGCTTGGCGAAATCCATCGACATCACGGCTTATGTGCGTGACCGCAATCCCGGCGTGCGATTCCCCGGTCGCGGCTACGTGCTGCCCCGCACCGGTGCTGCCTCCATCCCGGTTGAGACCGTCAATACCGCGAAGCTGGATCTTTCGCTGTATCACGTCACTGACCGTAACCTTCTGCGCTCGTTGCAAAGTGGCTATTTCGGCACGCCGATGGCTGACTATCAAGAGTATGATTTTTCCAGTCAAATCGGCTCGGAAATCTGGACGGGCACAGGGTCTGTTAAGCAAGACATCAACGTCGATGTCACCACGCGCCTGCCGTTGGATGAGGCGCTGAAAGACCAGCCTCCAGGCGTCTATGCTCTGCGTGCGGCAGTTCCCGGCGTTGATCCATATGTGGTTCCGGCGGGGTGGCAATGGTTTGTCGTGTCCGACCTAGGTCTGACCACGATGTCGGGCGTTGATGGCTTGCACGTATTTGTCCGCAGCCTTGGTACGGCAGCGGCTGAAAATGGTGTGACCGTTGATTTGCTGTCGACCACAAACGAAGTTTTGGCATCGGTGAAAACTGACGCGCAGGGCTATGCAAAGTTCGACGCCGCACTGGCTTTGGGCACCGGCGGGCAAGCGCCTGCAATGATTGTGGCACATGATGCTGCAGACTTGGCTTTCCTGTCGCTGACCGATCCTGAATTTGACCTGTCTGATCGCGGCGTGGCCGGGCGTGAAGCGTCGCCTCCGGTTGATGTGTTCCTGACCACCGATCGCGGTGCCTATCGCGCCGGTGAGACGATCTACGCCACCGCCCTTAGCCGCGATGCCGAAACGACGGCGATTGAGGGCTTGCCGCTGACGGCAATTTTGAAGCGCCCGGATGGCGTTGAATACTCCCGTGCGCAAATGAATGACGCGGGTGCGGGTGGTCACGTATTCGCTATGCCAATCGGTGGCAACGCTCCGCGCGGCGTCTGGACGCTGGAGGTTTACGCTGATCTGGAAGCCGCAGCTTTGACCACGCAAACCGTTCTGGTGGAAGACTTCTTACCAGAACGTATCGACTTCACCTTGGCGTTGGCAGATCAACCGATCCGTCTCGGCGACGTGCCGCAAGTAACGGTCGATGCGAAATACCTGTTCGGCGCGCCCGGTGCTGACTTGGCGATTGAGGGCGAAGTTCTGCTGCGCGCAGCCAAGGAACTTGAGGCTTGGCCGGGTTATGTCTTCGGACGCTACGACGCGCCGTTTGACGCGCAACTTTCGTCTTTCGGCGATATCCGCACCGATGCGGATGGCAAAGCCATCGTGGATTTGTCGCTTCCCGAGGTCGAAGACCCCGGTCGCCCGCTGGAAATGCGCGCCACTGTCCGCGTCGCGGAAGGTTCGGGCCGTCCGGTTGAACGTCGGATCGACAAACTGCTGGCACCGTCGTGTGACTTGATAGGTATCAAGCCGCTGTTTGACGACGTGGTGCCTGAAGGCGCTGAGGCAGCTTTCAGCCTGGTCGGCATCAACGCCGAGTCCAAAGCCGCGCCGATGAAGGTCAAATGGACCATCACGCGGATTGAGATAAATTACCAATGGTATCAGAACAATAGCTCGTGGAATTGGGAGCCCGTAACCAGCCGTACCAAGGTTGCCGAAGGTACCGCTGATTTGGGTGCAGAGCCACAGAAAATCTCTGCCGCCGTGCAATGGGGTGAGTATGAAGTGCTGGTAGAACGCACCGATGGCGCGCCAGCGGCAAGTTCAACCAGCTTTTATGCAGGCTGGTATGCGCCTGCTGACGCCACAGATTCCCCCGATACGCTAGAACTTTCGCTAGACAAACCGGCTTACAAATCTGGTGATACCGCCACGTTGCGCATCGTTCCGCGTGCGGCAGGCACAGCTTTGATCACCGTGCTATCGAACCGCTTGGTGTCGATGCAGGCGGTTGAGGTGACGGAAGGTGAAAACATCATTCCGCTGACCGTCACTGATGAGTGGGGCGCGGGTGTGTATGTCACCGCTTCGGTGCTGCGTCCGATGGATGTGGCGGCGGGCCGCAACCCGGCTCGGGCGTTGGGGCTGACCCATGCCAGCATTGACCCCGGTAAGCGTGCGCTGAAAGCAACGGTGGAGACAGCGGCCGAAGCGAACCCTCGTGGACCCCTTGAAGTGGCAGTAAAAGTTGAAGGCGTTGAGGCTGGCGATACCGCTTATGTTACCATCGCCGCCGTGGATCAGGGCATTCTGAACCTGACCGGCTTTCAACCGCCAAACCCACAAGACCACTACTTCGGCCAGCGCAAGCTCGGCGTCGCCATTCGTGACATTTATGGTCGTCTGATTGACGGCATGAATGGCGCTGAAGGTACGGTCCGCTCGGGTGGCGATGCGGGGGCGCAAGCACGCCTGCAAGCGCCGCCTCCGACAGAGGAACTGGTCGCCTATTTCACCGGTCCGGTTCAAGTTGACAAAGACGGTTACGCGCGCACCTCGTTCACGCTGCCTTCGTTCAACGGCACCGTCAAAGTGATGGCGGTGGCGTGGTCGAAGAAAGGTGTCGGCCAAGCCAACGCTGACGTTCTGGTACGTGATCCAGTGGTGGTCACGGCCTCGCTGCCGCGTTTCCTGCAACCGGGTGACACATCGCGTGTGCTGCTGGAAATTGTCCACGCCACTGGGCCGTCGGGCCGTATGTCGTTGGACGTGTCCACGTCGGGGCTGAAACTTGGTGACGTGCCTTCTGGTTTTGATCTTGGTGACAAAGCCAAAGCCACCTTCGCCGTCCCGGTGACCGCAGGCGCTGTAGGCAATCAAACGATTGAAGTTGCTTTAACCACGCCAGACGGCAAGGTTTTGAAAAAAACCTTGACCGTACCCGTGCAAATCAACGATCCGGCTGTGGTGCGGGTGTCGCGTCTTGACCTGAAGAAGGGCCAAGAATTCACCTTCGACTCGAACGCCTTCACTGGGCTGATCCCCGGCTCGGGCAAAGCGACTATGGCCGTCGGCCCGATCGCTCGCTTGAACGCTCCGGGCGTGCTGGCTGCCTTGGATGCTTACCCCTACGGCTGCACCGAGCAAATTACTTCAAAGGCGCTACCGCTGCTGTATTTCGACCAAGTTGCCGCTGCGATGGATCTTCCCGGAGCAGACAATATCAAACTGCGCGTCGAGCAGGCAGTTGAGGAAGTGTTGACCAACCAATCCTCCAACGGCTCTTTCGGCCTGTGGGGACCGATCGAGAATGGCGGCGATTTCTGGCTGGATGCCTTCGTGACCGACTTCCTCAGCCGAGCGAAAGCCCGCGGTTATGCGGTGCCAGATCAGGCTTTCCGCAACGCTTTGGATAACCTGCGCAACCAAGTGAACTACCAAGCCGACTTCGATAGCGGCGGTGAAGCGTTGGCTTACGCGCTGATGGTTCTGGCCCGTGAAGGTGCTGCGGCCATTGGCGACCTGCGCTATTACGCAGATGTGAAGGGCGATGCGTTCAGCACTCCGGCAGCAATGGCGCAACTTGGCGCGGCTTTGGCCAGTTATGGCGATCAACCCCGCGCTGATGCAATGTTCCGTCGGGCTGGTGTTGCGCTGGCAGCTTTGAAAGGTCCAGAGAAAGAGCAGATTTTCCGCGCCGATTACGGCACCAACTACCGCGATGCAGCGGTGGTTTTGGCCTTGGCCGCAGAATCAGGTTCAAAAGCAGTCGATCAAGAAGTGCTGATTTCGCGCATCTCGACCACCTCGACTCTCTCGACGCAGGAAGCCTCTTGGGCGCTATTGGCCGCGAACGCGCTGATTGATCGTAAGGGAGCCGATGGCATTCTGATCGACGGCGCGCCCGCTTCCGGCCCGCTGGTGAAGGTGCTGGATGCAGTAAATACCGCGCCGGTGGTGGTCAAAAATACCAGTGACAGTGATACAACCCTTACCGTCACCACTTATGGTGTGCCATCCGAGCCTGAACCTGCGGGCGGCAGCGGCTACGCCATCGTGCGGAACTATTACACCATGGATGGCACCGCGACGACTTTAGAAGGGTTGAAAGTCGGGACGCGCCTGATCACCGTGCTGGAAGTGACTCCGTTCGGGCGGGGTGAGGCTCGGCTGATGGTCAATGACCCGTTGCCTGCTGGGTTTGAAATCGACAATCCCAACCTGATGTCGTCCGGGGCAGAAGCCTTGTCCGAACTTAATCTTGAAACCGAAGTTGCGCATAGCGAGTTCCGGCAGGACCGTTTCTTGACGGCGATTGACCGTTATAGCAATGAAACCTTCCGGCTGGCCTACATCGTTCGCGCTATCTCGCCCGGTACGTTCCATCAGCCTGCCGCGTCGGTTGAGGATATGTATCGGCCCGACCTAACTGGCCGGACCGACGCAGGCACGGTCACAATTTCTGAGTGATGGGCGCGAAGTTTCTCTTTGTATTGGCGGCGAGCCTTGGGCTCGCCGCCTTATCTAATGACAAGATTAGTCAATGGGTTGATGCTACTGTCTTGCCGCCTTTGCAGGTGGAAACCTCTGTCGAGGTGCTTGACCGCAATGGCGCATTGCTGCGCGCCTATACGGTGGCAGACGGCCGCTGGCGGATGGATCTGGCGCTTTCGGATGTGGATCCGGGTTATATCGCCGCATTGTTAGCCTATGAAGACAAACGGTTTTTTCGACATGACGGCGTTGATATACAAGCCTTGCTGCGGGCGGTTTTGCAAGCGGCTTGGAATGGCCACATCGTTTCCGGCGGCTCAACCCTGACGATGCAGGTAGCGCGGTTGTTGGAGGAAGGTACGACCGGGCAAATTGACGGCAAACTTCGGCAGATGCGGGTGGCGCTCGCGCTAGAGCGGCGGCTGTCGAAACAAGAAATTCTTTTGCTTTATCTGCACCTTGCGCCTTACGGCGGCAATCTGGAAGGTATTCGGGCGGCGGCGCTTTCATATTTCGGCAAAGAACCTTTGCGACTTACTCCGGCTGAAGCGGCGTTGTTGGTGGCCATTCCGCAAAGCCCCGAGACGCGCAGGCCGGATCGTTCGGTCGAACGCGCGACGGACGCTAGGGATAGGGTTTTGGCTCGAGCTTTGCGCGATGGGTTGATTGACGATGAACAAATGAAAGCGGCGCGGACAGAGGTGGTTCCTTCGGTCAGACGCCCGTTTCCCGCGCTGGCTCCGCATATATCGGATCGGATTGTTGCGGAAGAACAGGGACTTAAGCGGCATCAACTGACGCTGGACAAGACCTTGCAGACCAAATTGGAGCGGTTGGCTTCCGATGTGGTGGCGAGTCGAGGTGATCGGCTGCAAGTGGCGATTGTGGTGGCGGATCATGCCTCGGGCGAGGTGCTGGCATCGGTCGGGTCTGCGGCGTTCAAGGCGGATCGCAGGGCCGGATTTGTTGATATGACGCGGGCAATCAGAAGCCCCGGATCGACGCTTAAGCCATTGATATATGGGCTCGCATTCGACGAAGGATTGGCCCATCCCGAGACTTTGATAGACGATAAACCGACGGATTTTAACGGTTACAAGCCGCAGAATTTTGACCGGCAGTTTCGCGGCACCATTCGCATCCGAGAAGCTTTGCAAGAGTCTTTGAACATTCCGGTGGTGGCGCTGACGGATGCGCTTGGGCCCGCTAAGCTGTTGGCAGCACTCGATAAAGCAGGTGTGAAATATGACCTTCCCGGGGGTCAGCCGGGGTTGGCGATTTCCTTGGGCGGTATAGGGGTCAGCCTAGAGGATATGGTGCAACTTTACGCCGCTATTGCAAGGGGTGGCGTCGGACTGCCTCTAACGCACCATATGCAGGGGCAGCGCGACGAAGGGCAACGTGTGTTGTCGGCCTCGGCGGCGTGGCAGGTTGGCGATATTCTGGCGGGGTTGGCACCGCCACCGGGAGCGCCTGAAAATCGGCTGGCTTACAAGACTGGCACCAGCTACGGCCACCGCGATGCTTGGGCGATTGGCTTTGATGGTCGTAACGTCATTGGCGTTTGGATGGGCCGCCCGGATGGTACGCCAGTGCCCGGGGCGTTTGGGGCGGACTTGGCGGCGCCGGTTTTGTTTCAGGCGTTTGCGCGGTTGAAGCCTGATCTGGACCCTCAGCCAGAGGCTCCGCCTGCTACCCTATTGGTTTCAAACGCAGAACTGCCGCAACCCTTGCGCAAATTCCGTAACAGAAACGCGGCTTTCATGCCCGAAAAGGATGCGCCAGCGGTGGCATTTCCCCCGGATGGTGCGGAAGTAGAGATGCTGCCGGAGGGGCTTCTGGTGCGGGTTTCCGGGGGTAAAGCACCCTATACTTGGTTGGCCAATGGCGTGCCTGTAGCAATTTCATTAGGGTCGCGGGAGACGATGTTAAGCAGTTTAGGCCGTGGATTTATCACGCTTTCAGTGATCGACGCGATGGGTAGATCGGCGAGAGCTAAGGTGCGATTGCGGTAAGTGTTAATCAAAGCTTACTGACCCATAAAGCGGCCATATTCCGTATGGAAAGCGGCCATATAAATTTCCGCATCAAGTCATCGTCAAACTGAGTCCAACCGTCGCCAATATGCGCCGTTTCGCAACCGCCTGCGGTTGACAGTGACGTGCGGGCAGTGGACACCGAGCGCGGCAATCCGGAGAGTATTTTGCGTGACATGATCAAGACCAACGCGGCGCTACTCGTGATCAGCATTGCGACGTTTATTCTTATGGGGGCAGGCACCGCGCTGTATGGTCCGGCGCTGCCGGTGTTTGCGCGCGGCTTTGGGATCAGCATCGGTACGGCGGGGCTGTTGATTTCGGCACATTGGATCGGCTGCGCGCTTGGCGTGGCGGCGATGTTTTTTGTCGGTCCGCGCGCCACTCCGCGCTTGGTGGTCGGCGCGATGAGCCTCGGCGTGGGGTTGATGGCGCTGGCGTTCAGCTGGTGGATGACCGTGCTCGGCGCTGTGCTGTTTGGTGCGGGTTACGGCTGTGCGACCGCGTTGTTCAACCCGCGCATGTTGCGCGCGTTTGGGCTGCGCGGTCCGGCAATGCTTAGCCTGCTGAACGCGACGTTTGGCCTTGGTGCGATTGGAGCGCCGCTGGTGTTCGTGCTGCTCGGCAATAGTCCGGTGCTGTCCTACACAGTTTGCGCAGTGATTGGCGTGGTGATTACGATTTGCGCCGGGCCTGCTGGGCGCGCTGAAACAGCAGCGATTCACACCGCAACCGCACCGTTTCGCCTGCATCTTCCGATCCTGATCTTTGGCGCTGTGGCTATCAGTGTTGAGGCTTGTTTGACTGGGCTTGGCCCCACCGCCTTGATCAACGCGGGCTTGTCCGAGACCGCCGCCGCCCAACTGTTATCGGCATTCTTCTTGGCGTTCCTCGCGGCGCGGGTTTGCTTGATGTTCGCAGCGCAATTGCTGCCAGCATTTACGTTTTTCACGCTATCTCTGTTCGGCGCATGCGCATCAGCCTTGATCGCGGCGATGTGGTTGCCCGGCATCGGATTTATCGGCTTGGGATTCTTTGCCGGCATGTTTTTCCCCACCGAATATGTTACCGCCACCCGCAAAATGGGCGATCATTCTTATGTCGCACCAAGCATCATCGCTGCGGGTTTGGTTGGCGGCGTGTCGGCTCCGCTGCTAATGTCGCCGTTTCTTGAGGCTATGGGTCAGCGCGGTTTTTTCTGGGTGATCGTTTGCGTCACTGGCCTGCTCAGCTTGGGTGCGTTGGTTAATCTGCGGGCAATGAACCGCTAAGAGGGACTGTAAGCTGTGAAACTGATGAAATCTTGGGTCGAAAGCGCCAACACTGCTGCCACTGATTTTCCGCTCAACAATTTGCCTTGCGGGGTGTTTTCGGTGGGGGATGAGCCGGGGCGCTGTGGCGTGGCGATTGGTGATTTCATACTCGATATCAGCGCGCTAGAGGCCGAAGGCTTGCTGAAACTGGCGGATCAACCGCTGTTCGAGGGGCCGTTCTGGAATGAATTGATGGAGGCTGGTCCTATGGTTTGGGCCGAGTTTCGCAAGCAGGTCACCGCGATGCTGGTCGAAGGTGCCAGCAAGCGTTGGGTGGTTGAGGATCATTTGGTGCCGATGGCCGATGTGGTGTTGCACCTACCGTTCATTGTCGCCGAATACACCGATTTCTACTCGGGTCGTCACCATGCCAGCAACGTCGGCACGATATCGCAGGGCGTAGATGATGCGCTGCCGCGGAACTGGCTGCATATGCCGATTGGGTATAACGGCCGCGCCTCGACTGTGGTGATTTCCGGCACGGAGGTGCGTCGCCCGTGGGGTCAGATTAAGGGCTCGAAGTTTGACACGCCGGTTTTCGCGCCATCGCGGCGGTTCGATATGGAGTTGGAGATTGGCGCGATTGTCGGGCAGGCATCGACGCATGGCCAGCCGGTCACGGTTGCCGAAGCCGATGCGATGATCTTTGGTTTCGTGTTGCTAAACGATTGGTCTGCAAGAGATATTCAGGGCTGGGAACAACAACCGCTCGGGCCATTTCAGGGCAAGGCAACGGCGACCAGCTTAAGCGCATGGATCGTGATGAAGGCGGCGTTGGAGCCGTTCCGGGTTGCGACGCCCCCTCGCGAGGTTGCGCTCTTGCCTTATTTGGTCGAGCCGGGGCCAATGCTTTACAACATCGGGCTTGAGGTTGGTTTGACGCCTGAAGGCGGCGCGGAAACTGTGGTCAGCCGGACGAATTATGCTGAGATGTATTATTCGGCAGCGCAGTTGTTGGCGCATCACACCAGCAGCGGCTGCGCGATGAATGTCGGCGATCTGCTGGGGTCTGGGACGATTTCCGGGGCGGCGCAGGACAGTCGCGGCAGTCTGTTAGAACTGTCTTGGGGCGGCAAAGAGCCGTTTGCGATTGCGGGCGGAGTGCGTAGTTTCATTGAGGATAACGATACGCTAACTTTGCGCGGTGCGGCTTTGGGAGATGGCTGTCGGATTGGTTTTGGTGCGTGCTCAGGCAAGGTTATCGCGGCTTTGGTGGACCCTTACGCGCGCTAACACGTTGAAGCCTAGTGACCCAAGGCGGCTTGCCAATCGCGCACGCTGTCCAGCGGATACAACAGCATCAGGATATTCAGCGCCAGACCGTCACGGATCAGGATAATGGTCAGCGTCTCAAACCCGACGATCAGCGCGAGGCTGGCCCAGATTGGCAACCGCCGCGCCAACCAGAAGCCGACCGCCATTGCCAGCATATCGCTGACCGAGTTGATCACGGAGTCGCCAAAGTAATCGAGCGAGATTGTCACTGCCCGGTAGCGTTCGATGATGAAGCTGGAGTTTTCCAGCAGCTCCCACCCGGCTTCGATCAGCATGGCAATCAGCAGACGCCAACCGACGCCCAGACGCCGCAGGATCAACCACGTCGCTGCATAAAACAGGATGCCGTGCAGAAGGTGAGAGGGGGTATACCAGTCGGTGAGGTGTTGCGAGTTCTCGGATGAAAACACCACACCGTGCCAAAGTTTCACATAACCGCATTTGCAGATCAGGATGCGACCGTTCATCCATTCGAGCCAAGCGGCGACCGCAACGACAAGGAAGGTCAGGATGTAGGGTAAACGGCTGTTCATGCGTGCTATCAAGCACGCGCCATGAAATCCGTCTAGTATGGAAATCCGCCGGATTTTAAGGACGCGCACTTGGCAAAATAGGTTCACGCCTTGAACCGAGCAGGTTGAACACCTCGCGCCCCTCCAGAACCACCGCCGTCAACGGGCCGCCATAGGCCGCGCTGGAGTCGATATTGACGCGGTTGCCGTAATTCGTCGGCGCGTCCAAGGCGGTGTGGCCATGCACGATCAGGTCGCCGAAATCGCGGGTATCCTCAAGAAAGCCTTTGCGGATCCAAACCAGATCATCCTCAGTTTGCTGTTCAATCCGGATGCCGGGGCGGATGCCTGCGTGGACGAACGTCACTTCGCCGCGTTGGTAATAAATCGGACGGGCTTCGAGGAATGTGAGATGGGCTTCGGGAACGGCCGCCACAGCCTCTGCATGGACCGGGGCAAGCGGGCGGTCGGCTGCGTTTTTCACACCGTAAGACGCCAATGTTGCTACGCCACCTATTTTGGGATGCAGATAGCCATAATCCCGGCGCAGACAGGGGTCGTGGTAATTAATGTCGCGGATGTAGTTTGAGAACATCCGGTCGTGATTGCCTTTCAGCACCACCCAATCTTGCCCAGCCTCGATGCCCGCGCGCAGATATTCGATCACCCCACGGCTGTCGGGGCCGCGATCAACCAGATCACCCACATGCACGATCGGGGCGGCACCATGCTTGGCCTGATCGGCGGCGATCCACGCGTGAACCTCTCGCAGCAGCTCAATGTGGCCGTGGATATCGCCGATGGCATAGGTTCTCATACGCACCTCTTAAAGCAAAGGCCGGGGGCTTTACGCCCCCGACCTCTGCTGGATATTTGTGGCAAAGCCAAAGCGCAAGTCAGCTTTATGCCACTTCGAATTGCAGAGCTTTCACCTGCTGGAACATGCCGGTCGATTCCAGCGTGTCGATCACCTTCGGGTCAATCGCTTGATCCAGATAGAGAATGGCGATGGCTTCTTGCCCGACGCCCGCGCGACCAAGCGTAAAGTTGGCGATGTTGACACCGTTTTTGCCCATCGTCATGCCAAGCAAACCGATAATCCCCGGCACGTCGTCGTTGGTGGTGTACAGCATATGCGCGCCGATTTCGGCGTCAATGTTGATGCCTTTGATTTGAATGAAGCGCGGTTTGCCATCGCTGAAGCAGGTGCCAGCCACCGAACGCTCACGCGTGTCCGTCACCATCGTCACCTTGATATAGGCGTCAAACACACCGGTCTTATCTTGGCGCGTGGTGGAGATTTGGATGCCCTTATCTTTAGCGACAACCGGCGCCGAGACGAGGTTTACATCAGGGTTTTGGGTTTTCAGAACACCCGCGATCACTGCAGAGTTCAGCGCCGCGAGGTTCATCCCCGCAACCGTGCCATCATAAAGGATATTGATCGCCTTGATCGGCTCCTCGGTCATCTGGCCGATGAAGGCACCCAAATGCGACGCGAGTTTGATCCATGGCCCCATCACGGCGGCTTCTTCAGCTGTCACGTTCGGCATGTTCAAAGCGTTCTGCACAGCGCCGGTCAGCAGATAATCCGACATTTGTTCAGCCACTTGCAAGGCGACGTTCTCTTGCGCCTCGGTTGTGGCTGCGCCCAGATGCGGGGTGCAAACCACGTTCGGCATGTTGAACAGCGGATTCTCGGAGGCCGGTTCAGTCTCAAACACATCCAGCGCGGCACCAGCGACTTGGCCGGATTTCAGCGCCTCAACCAAGGCCGCTTCGTCAATCAGACCGCCGCGCGCGCAGTTGATGATACGGACGCCCTTTTTGGTTTTGGCGAGGTTTTCCGCCGAGAGGATGTTGCGGGTTTTATCGGTCAACGGCACATGCAGGGTGATGAAATCGGCGCGGTGCAGCAGTTCATCGAGTTCAACTTTCGTCACACCAAGCGTCTTGGCGCGCTCATCCGACAGGAAGGGATCGTAGGCGACAACCTTCATATGCAGGCCGACAGCGCGGTTGCAGACGATGCCGCCGATGTTGCCCGCACCGATCACGCCGAGGGTTTTGTTGAACAACTCCACCCCCATGAAGCGGGATTTCTCCCATTTACCGGCATGTGTGCTGGCGTTGGCTTCGGGCAGTTGACGAGCGACGGCGAACATCATTGCGATGGCATGTTCGGCGGTGGTGATAGAGTTGCCAAACGGCGTGTTCATCACGATCACGCCTTTTTTCGACGCGGCAGGAATATCGACGTTATCGACACCAATGCCCGCGCGACCGACCACTTTCAGGTTGGTGGCTAGGCTAAGCAGCTTGTCGGTGACCTTGGTGGCCGAGCGAATGGCAAGGCCATCATATTGATGGATAATCGCCGCGAGGGCGTCTTTATCTTTGCCCAGCTTGGGCATGTAATCAACTTCGATCCCGCGGTCGCGGAAGATTTGCACAGCGGTTTCGGAGAGTTCGTCAGATACGAGTACGCGGGGGGCCATGTGAATGTCCTATGATTATAAGGGATCGCAGGGCGGAGCCTGCGGATTGGGAAAGGCGGGGCTAACCCGCCGTCCCGTTCAAACTTGTGCGGCGATTTCCGCGTGGAAGGCATGAGCGAGCCACGGCATCAGGGCTGCCACATCGGCAGTTTCCACCGTAGAGCCGCACCAGATGCGCAGACCCGCCGGGGCATCGCGGTAAGCGCCAATGTCATAGGCGACCTTGGCCTGCTCCAGCCGCTTGGCGACGGCTTTGGCGAAAGCCTCACCATCTTTGATGCGAGGGTCGTTGAACTTCAGGCAAACGCTGGTCGTCGAGGCAATCGCCGGGGTTTCGGCAAGGTTTTGTAGCCACGGATTTGCGGCGCAGAAATCCCAGACCACTTTCGCGTTGGCAGTGGCGCGGTTGACGAGGCCGTTCAATCCGCCCACCGACTGCGCCCATTTCAGCGACACGAGGTAATCTTCAACCGCCAGCATCGACGGGGTGTTGATCGTCTCACCGACAAAGATGCCTTCGATGACTTTGCCTTTGCTGGTCATGCGGAAAATCTTCGGCAAAGGCCATGCGGGGGTGTTGCTTTCCAACCGCTCGACCGCGCGGGGGCTCAGAATAATCATCCCGTGCGCGCCTTCGCCGCCGAGCACTTTCTGCCAGGAGAAGGTGGTCACATCTAACTTCGCCCAATCCAGATCCATCGCAAAGGCGGCAGAGGTGGCGTCGCAGATCGTCAGACCTTGGCGGTCTGCGGGGATTGCGTCGGCGTTGGGCAGACGGCAACCCGAGGTGGTGCCGTTCCATGTGAACACCACGTCGCTGTTGAAATCGACGGTGGCGAAATCAACGATCTGGCCGTAGGGGGCGATTTTGACCTTCGCATCCAGTTTCAGTTGTTTGACCACATCGGTGATCCAGCCCTCGCCGAACGACTCCCAAGCCAGCATCTCGACGGGACGCGCACCGAGCAGCGACCACATCGCCATTTCAACCGCGCCGGTATCCGAACCGGGCACGATGCCGATGCGGTAGTCGGCGGGAACGCCAAGAATTTCACGGGTAAGGTCAATCGCCTGTTTCAGCTTGGCCTTGCCAACAGAGGCACGGTGCGAGCGGCCCAAGGGCGCATCACCAAGCATATCAAGGGTATAACCGGGGATTTTGGCACAAGGGCCAGAAGAAAAGCGCGGGTTTGCCGGACGCGTTGCCGGGGCGGGTAGATCAGCCATGGTATCCTCACAGATAAATGCCCTTCGTTGGGGAAGGGTGTCCCACTGCCGTGCATATTGGCCAAACCGGGGTGGTGCAAGCCAGATAATCGCGCTATTCCGGCGCATCATCTGCGAAAACCGACACGCATCTCCACTATCGGAAACCTCATGTTTGTAGCCACCCTGCTGACCAATCCCAATCGACCCGTGCTTGACCGCGTGACGGTAGAGTCGTTGCGCAACGCTTGGGGCGGCGGCGATGCGGTGTGGCTCGACCCCGGCGTGGCGGCGGAATTTGCGTTGGAGGCGATGCCTGCGAACCGGTGGGATGTGTGGCAGGGCTTGCAGGGCATGGGCGTTGATCTGGTGGTGCAGGTGGCGGAAGGGCGGCGGAAAAAGCTGCTGATCGCCGATATGGACAGCACGATGATCGAGCAGGAATGTATTGACGAACTTGCCGATGAGGCGGGCTTTGGCACGCTGGTCGCCGGGATTACCGCGCGGGCGATGAATGGCGAGTTGGATTTTGACGCGGCTTTGCGCGAACGGGTGGGCTTGCTGAAAGGTCTGCCTGCCACGGTGATCGCGGCAGTGGTGCGCGACCGGATTACGTTGACGCCCGGTGGGCCGCAGTTGTTGGCGACGATGAAGGCGAATGGAGCCTATGCGGCTCTGGTGTCGGGGGGGTTTACCGCCTTTACCTCTGCGATTGCAGGGGTTCTGGGGTTTGACGAAAACCGCGCCAATATCCTGCTTATTGAGGATAGCAAGCTGACGGGCCAAGTGGCGGAACCGATCTTGGGGCGCGCCGCGAAGGTGACGGCGCTGGAGGAGATCACGGCAAAGCTGGGTATCAGCGTGGCCGATGCGATTGCGGTGGGCGATGGGGCGAACGATCTGGGGATGCTCGGGCTGGCGGGGGCTGGCGTGGCGCTGCACGCGAAGCCTGCGGTTGCGGCGCAATGCGATATCCGGGTGAACCACGGCGATCTGACGGCGCTGCTCTATATACAGGGCTATGCCCGTGAGGAGTTCGTTCTGTGATCATCCGACCAGCGACCCCGCAAGACGCCGCCGCGATGACTGCCTTGCAGAATGAGATTATCAAGATCGGCGGCACCACCGCCTATGAGCAGCCGCGCAGTATTGGGCAGATTTTGGAAAGCTATATCACCGGGGCTTCGGTAATTTCGTGTCAGTTGGCTGACGACGCAGGACAGGTGTTGGGTTTTCAGGTGGTTGGGCAACGGCCGGGTCTGGCCGAGGGTTGGGCTGATATCGGCACCTTCGTGCAACCGGGTCTGCAAGCGCGTGGCATTGGGGCGGCGTTGTTTGAGGCGAGCCTGACTGCTGCCCGCGCCGCTGGCCTGAAGGTTTTGAACGCCACCATTCGCGCCGACAATGTCGCAGGGCTGGCCTATTACGCCCGGCGCGGCTTTGTCGATTATGCAGCGCAGCCGGAATGGGCGTTGGCCGATGGCCGCAAGGTCGGCAAGATCAGCCGCCGGTTTGAGCTGTAAGCGGAGCATTCGATGTTCGAAATCGCCACTCATCTGGTGCTGCTGCTGGCCTGCGCTGCCTTCATTGCGGGGTTTGTCGATGCGATTGCGGGCGGGGGCGGCTTGATCTCGGTGCCTGCGCTGCTGCTTGCGGGGGCGTCGCCTATTGAGGCTTTGGCGACCAATAAACTGCAAGGCAGTTTCGGAGCTGGCACGGCTGTGCTGGCCTACGCCCGGGCGGGGCATGTAAAGCCGCTCGATCAGTTGGGGATGGCGGCGGTCGCGGCTGTTGCTGGCGCGCTGGGCGCGCTGGTGGCACATTTTATGCCTGCCGAGGTGCTGCGGATTATCATGCCTGTGATCTTGGTCGCGGTGGCGTTGTTCTTTGCCTTCAAACCCGGGCTGACCGATCTGGATCGGGTGGAGCGGATTAAGCCTGCGGTGTTCACGTTTACTGCGGTGCCTATGATCGCCGCCTATGACGGTTTCTTCGGGCCGGGAACTGGCAGCTTCTTAATGCTGGCGTTTGTGATGCTGGCGGGGTTTGGGGTTTTGAAGGCGACCGCCCACACCAAGATGCTGAACTTCGCCTCGAATATCGGTTCGCTCGCGGTGTTCGCGTGGAGTGGGGCGACGTGGTGGGGCGTGGGCTTTGCGATGGCGGCGGGTCAGATTGCCGGGGCAGCTTTGGGGGCAAAGCTTGCGATGCGAATTGGGGCGCGGCTGATCAAGCCGTTGCTGGTGGTGACATCGACGGCGATGGCGTTGCGGTTGTTGTGGCAGGCGTTTGGGTAGGCTCCCAACTTGGGAGCAAATTTTGCTCTTATGTCAGTATGTTGACCCGGTGCTTTTAAGAGAAACTTAACGTTTTCGCCCTTTCGTTCGGTTGAACCGGGGGTTTCACACCCCCGGACCCCTGCGGGATATTTGAGCCAATGCGAAAGCAAATTTTAGTTAAATTGTCTTCATCTTGGTGGAAATTCTCCACGGGGGTCAGGCCAGTTTGGCCCGGGGCCAATCTGGCTTGGGGGTGTAAGACCCCCGGCTTCGCTGGCCCAGCGCGCAGCGACTGAGTTATTGCCCCCAGTCGGCGGCTTGCATTTCGCGCAGACGGCTGGCGGTGCGTTCAAACTCGAAGCTGCCGGAGCCTTCGATATAAAGGCGCTCGGGTTCGTCCGCCGCCGAGCAGATCAGTTTGGTTTTTGCCTCATAAAGCGCGTCGATCAGGATGACGAAGCGTTTGGCCTCGTTGTAGTTGCTGGCGGAAAGTTGGGGGATATCTTCGAGGATCAGCACTCGGACTGCACTCGCGATGGCGAGGAAATCAGCGGGGCCAAGGGGTTTGGCGCAAAGCTCCCAGAACGTCGCGCGACCAATGCCGTTGGCGAAGCGCGGCAAGATGGTTTCGCGGCCGTTGACGGGGAGGCGGAGGGGTTCACCAGCGGCTCCGCCAGTTAGATCGCGCCAGATCGCGTTGATTTCGGTTTTAGCCTTGCCTGCGGGGTGAAAATATACCTGCGCCCCGGTCAGGCGGTGTTGGCGGTAGTCGTTGGGTGAGGCGATTTCTTCGACCTCTAAACGCTCGCGCAGCATGGCGATGAAGGGCAGGAACAGAGCGCGGCTAAGGCCGTCTTTATACAAATCTTCCGGCGGACGGTTGGAGGTAGTGATAATCACCACCCCTGCGGCCAGCAATTTCTCAAACAACCGCCCCACGATCATCGCATCGGTGATGTCGGTGATCTGCATTTCATCAAATGCCAACAGGCGCACGTCGCGGATAATCGCATCGGCCACCGGAGCGATCGCGTCATCGACGCCGCCCTTGCGGGCCTCGTGCATGGCGTGGTGGATTTCCTGCATGAAGGCGTGGAAATGCACGCGGCGTTTTTGGGTGATGCCGAGATTTGCGTAGAACAAATCCATCAGCATGGATTTGCCGCGACCCACACCGCCCCACAGGTAAAGCCCCTTCGGCGGCGTCACCGGCTTGGCGAAAAGCCCCGCGAACAGGCCGACTTTGCGGGTGGCATTGGCTTCCAACCACAGCCGCAAGTCTTCCATCTGCGGCAGCAGTGCCAGTTGAGCCGGATCAGCGCGCAGGCGGTCTGCTGTGACTTCGGCTTGGTAAATCTCGGTCAGGGTCATTCGCATACCGTTGCATACCAGCGTCGCCCGCTGAGGGAAAGTCTGGGTCAGCTTAGGGTGGAAAACCGATATGGCAATCTCGGGCTTGCTCCGGCGCGGCTGCCGCTGCAAACTGCGCTCAAGTTTTTTCCATTATGCCGCCGTCGTTTTTTCTAGGTGGCAGATTTAGAAGCGGTATTGTGGGCCTAATTGCCCGCCGGCCTGATGTTTGATGAATTGAGGTTTGCATGTCTTGGTATAGCAAGGTTGCGTGGAAGGAAGGGCTGTTTTTACAGCCGCACCACTTGCAGCAGAGTGATCGCTATGTGGAAAAGCTGATCGAGGCGCGGGTGCGGCATGTCTCGCCTTATCCTTGGGGCATCGAGGAAATGCGGGTCAATCGCGACCGTTTGCAGCAGGGACGGCTTGAATTGGCGAGCGTGGCGGGGATTTTCCCCGATGGCACCCCGTTTGAAGCGCCGGGGATTTCGCCTTTGCCGAGGGCGGTGGAGGTGCCTGCCGGGTCGGATGGCATGGGCGTTTGGCTGACTCTGCCGGATCAGGTGATGAACGGGCGCGAAGTGGCGATGGAGGCTGAGGCAGGCTCTCGCTACGTTCTGGGGGCAGAGACCGTGGCGGATAGCGCCTCTGCGTTGCGGTTGGAGCAGCAGATAGAGGTGGCCTCGCCTCGGTTGGAGTTGGACATTCGGGCGACGGCGAAGCCCGGCTATCAGTGCATCAAGATCGCGCGGATTGTCGAAGTGCGCGACAATGTGGTGATTTTGGATGATGCGTTTCCGCCGCCTTTGCTGACGATCTCGGCGCATGGCGTGGCTTTGGGTTGGCTGGACCGGGTGATCGGCTGGGTGGAGACCAAGCTGGATAGTCTGGCGCGCTATGCGGCGGACCCGTCGGCGGCGGGCGGGTTGCAGGCGACGGATTACTTCATGTTGCTGTGTTTGAACCGGCAGATCAACGTGCTCAGGCATTTGCGGCAGTCTCGGTATGTCCACCCGGAGCGGCTGTATGAGGAGTTGCTGCGGTTCTCGGGCGAGTTGTGGACGTTTGATCAGGATAAGCGCTTGGCGCCGCCCTATGACGCCTATGACCATGCCGATCTGAAGGGCTCGGTGGAGCCTGTGGTGCGGGATATTCAGCGGTTGCTGTCGCGCGATGTTGGGCGGGCGACTCGGTTGGATTTGGTGCAGGTGCGGCAGAATTCGTATCTGGCGCAAGTGCCGGATCGCAACCTGTTCCGCGATGCGACCTTCGTGGTCGAGGTGGAGAGTTCGCGGGCTTTGACCTTGGTGCAGCAGCAGTTTCCGTTGTTGTGCAAGGTGGGGCCGAACACCCGGATGTCAGAGATTGTGAACAACAACCTTCCGGGGATCGAGTTGATCCATATTCCGACGCCACCAAGGCAAATCCGGGCGGTGTCGCGGAATGTGTATTTCATTTTGGAGAAGAATTCACCTTTGTGGCGGGAGTTCTCGACAGCGCCCGCAATCGGGATGCATTTCGCAGGGGATTGGCCTGATCTGAAGATGGAACTTTGGGCCATCGTGGAGACCAAGGCATGAGCGGCAGCGGCGACGGTAAGGACAAGACCGTTATTGGCGGGATGGGGATGCCTTCGCCGCTGCCGGGTGGGGTGTCGCCGATGCCGGGGGGCAAGCGACAGGTCAGCCCGAATGAGCGCACCGTGATCGGTGGGGCGTTGCCGGGGGGTGGCGGGGCGTTTGGTCCGGGCGGGTTTGGGCCGCAGGGTGGGATGCCTCCGGCTTCATCCCCGGGGTTTTCGGGGGAAGCAGATGCGTGGGGCGTGCCTGCACCTGCTCCGGCTGGCGGGGGTCAGGGCGGGTTTGCACCGATCCCGCCTGCATCTTCAACGCATCCGGGGGGGAATTCTCCGGGGTTTGGCGGGCAGCCATTTGGACAACAGCCTGCGCCTCGGCCAGTCGCAGGGGCATTTGCGCAACCGGATCAGTTTTTCCCGGATGCCTCAACCGCTCAGCCGACCAATTACGCCAATACCGGGCCGAAGATTGATCTGCGCAAGGCGCTGGTCGCCACGGGTTTGGGGGCTGGTGGGCCGAAAAGCCCGATGCTGGCGGCGGCAGCTAATCTGTTGATTTTGTTCGGTCGGCTCAGGACTCAGATGGTCGAAATGGAGGCGGTTCCGTTGATGGAATACGTCACCCGCGAGATTGAAGGGTTTGAGGAGAACTGTCTGAAAGGCGGCGTGGACGCGCATCAAACGCAGGTGGCGAAGTATCTGCTGTGCGGCACGGCGGATGATATTGTGCAGAATATCCCCGGCACAGATCGGCATTTGTGGATTCAATATTCGATGGTGGCGCGGTTTTTCAACCGGCGCACCTCGGGCGTTGGGTTCTTTCAAGAGGTTGAGAAGGCGCTGCAAGCCCCGGCGCAGAATTTCCAGCTTTTGGAATTGGCGATGACCTGTCTGAGCCTCGGGTTTGAAGGGCAGTATCGCTCTGCCCCGAATGGCGCTGTGGAATTGGCGCGGGTGCGGGGAATGATTTACGACTCGCTGCGCCGCGTGCAGAACCGGCCGGACGATGATATTTCGCCGCGCTGGCAGCCGGTTATGGTCGGCGGGCGGCGGCGGTTTGGCGGCACTCCGCTGTGGGTGATCGGCTCGGTGCTGGGGGTGGTGCTGATGGGCGCTTACTTTGGGCTTTCGACTCTGATCGCGCAGGAGGGGTCTGTGGTGT
>NZ_JAQGKQ010000026.1 GCF_028290025.1 Cypionkella sp.
AGCAAAACTTGCTGAGACGTTCCCACCCAAACACACGGGAACAACCGTCGCGGGGTGGAGCAGCCCGGTAGCTCGTCAGGCTCATAACCTGAAGGCCGCAGGTTCAAATCCTGCCCCCGCAACCAAATCTAAGAAACATATCAGATGCTTAGAGCCTGACTTAAACAGTCAGGTTTTTTCGTTTGCATTTTGTGTCAACGCCATGTCAACGTTTCGAGAGTCGCGCTGAAATCGACTGCCAAAGCGCCCTTTCCACCAACGTTGAAACCATCGCCCTTCCCTGCTATATGACTCAGTCATACCAAGGAGGCGCGGATGACCGTCAAGACGACCCTCAGCTTTACCGACCGCCACCATCACTTCCTCTCGGAAAAGGTGGGGCAAGGCATCTTCGCAACGCAGAGCGCCGCTGTTGCGGCCGCGCTGGAGCAGATGATGCAGGACGAGGAAGAACGAGAAGTAGCCCTCTCGGCCCTCGGCCAAGAAATCCGCGCCCGCATGGAGACGCCCCGCACAATGTTCATCGACCAAGGCGACGCGTTCGCCGCTGCTCGTGGCACCATAGGCGCGGCTCGTGGGGCGTGATCTACCGGATCCGGTTCCACCCTCTTGTCTCCCGTGACCTCGACGCCATTGCCCAATGGATCATCGACTATGCAGGGCCGGAGGCGGCGGCTCGTAAGTTGGCCGAGATCGAAGCCGCCATCGCCACACTGAAGACCACGCCGCATAAGGGCAGCATGCGAGATGAAACCGCCCCTGGCCTGCGCGCCATCCCGGCAGGCCGGAAGGCCGTGGTGGCCTTCCTGGTTGACGATGACGCGAGCGAAGTGCTGATTTACGCGGTAACCTATGGCGGCGCGGATTGGATCGGACGCACCGGCGGGCGTCGACGATAATTGCTGTTGAGTTAGTTCCATAAGCTTCGATGCAAGCATGCCACTGCCGACGCTCTATGGTATGAGTTGCGGCCAAATCACTAGGAAATTCCATGAGCCTGAGAACGCAACGACAAGGACAGATGGGGTCAATGCAGTTGAAAAGATCGTTCTCGCGGAATGGAATGCTCGATGGCAACCTCTGGAAGCGCACAACGATGACGCAGTCGACGGCCTTATCTTCTTAGAAAGAGACGGCGAACTATCTGGTCAAATTATTTTTACGCAGGTCAAGTGTGTCAAAGCCAAAAAGCGAAGTGACGGCAAGCTCGCCGTTTCAATCGCAGCAAATCAGCTAGCAAGGAATTTGGCTGCTTGGCGGAAAGTTGTCGGCGCCGCAATTGTTGTGCTGGTCGATCCGGATGACCTAAGTGCGCGGTGGGTGGACATCAGGCCCAGTGACGCGAGAACTTCAGCTCAGATCCTTGTGCCCGGAGACCAAATGTTCGACCGTCGGGCGAGGAAGTCGATTAGTCAGTTGTGCGGAACATTAACTCAAGATTTGCAGGCTCAGAAAATCCACACTTTCGCCGGAGACTTTCCTCATCTCCGATGCTCAGAGCATGTCCAACAAGCATCCCGAAGCATCTACAAGTCCATGGCGCAGACAGCCACGACTCTCGGGCGCAACGGAGAGCGTGTTCATTTTGACCGTGAAGGTTGGCGGCACATTACCAGACCTGGCCGTAGTGAGCTCTCCAGATACCAGAGCTTCGTATTGCTTGGAGCAGCCCGCAAAATTATCGAAGAGTGCGTCACTCCGCCGATAATCTCGGCAGCAGCTTCGGCGACGATCGTAACTTCCGTTTATTTCAGATCGATAGCATGGTGACTTTTCCGTTCCGGCAGACGGGATTAGTTCGCCTGATCCTGAGGAAGTCGATGCTTGAACCTGTTCAGGAGCAGAAGCTCAAATTCTGGACCATTTACGAGCCGCGACGCAAACTTAACGGGATGGGTGTGCAAGAACCACGACGCCCATAAACCCTAAGGCTGCTTGGGGCTCTGAGTAGCTCTTGCACACTTGCGGGTCTTAGCCCAACTGGCTGACTTTTTCCACCAAAAAGGACGGGGGATGGTCGAACAGCCCAGCGAGTTCGTTCATCACCAGGCAGCACCGACCTTGGGCTTCCGCACCTCGAAACGGCGGACTATCAAAATCCATACTTCTCTCTGCGAAGATTGAACGCTGCCGCGCCGCCTTCCATGATGCGTTTTATCGCCTCACGTATATCGGGTATGTCGATAGCCCCTTCTCCAGCAATCTTGCCACCGGATTGGTCCCCAGCCTTGCGATAATCGCACCAAGCAACAAGTTCGGCATCCCCATTGACGACCAGATTGGCATTGTGGCTTACGAAAATCAGCTGACGCCGTTTTTTCGCGGCCCATATCTGCTCAACAATTTCCTGCATAACTGGATTGTCCAGGTCCTCTTCCGGTTGATCGATGAGAAGGGGCGGCCCTGCCTGGTTCAACAACGTGCGCAACAGCGCGGTCGCTTGTTGGCCTGACGATGCGTTGGAAAAATTGATGTATTCCCCTTCGCGCGAACGGTACTCAAAACGGGGCTCACTGGTAATTTCAATCAGGGATAGTGACAGCCAGTCATCCGGAGTCAATTTGCTGGCAAGCTTTTCGCAATCCGCCTTGGTCGCGCCTGCGCTTGTAAGGAACGGTGTTTCGGGCAGATGTTCCGTGGAATCCTTTGCGGAATCGAAGTTCGCAAGTGTTTCCAGGTCTTCAAGTGTGCCTATCCAGGTGCGATGAGGATCTTCCGCATTAAGTACAGATTCGGCGATCTGTTCGATCCGGTCTTTGCGGATTCCCGATCCGCTCAGCCGCTCTCTCATCAGGTCGGAGAACAGGTTGGCGTTTGAATATCTGCGAACGATAGCCCGGATTGCACCACCGGAGCGCTCGGTCAGGGCATCACACTGAGCTTGGATCAAGGCATCGCGCTGTCTTCTGAGATCGTGAAGCTGATCTTGTTCAGCTTTGTAGGATTCGCCTGCTTTCTGGAGCGACAACAGTTCGTCCGACAGACGAGTGAGCTCTCGCTGAAGTGCCGCAACCTTTGCCTCAAGCTCTTTCATCTGCTCCATGCGGTCCTTGTGAGCAGACGATTTTTCCAGAGCGGTAGAATTAGATTGGCGGTAAGCCACCAGCCGGGCGTTCCAAGCCGACCACTTACTGCCGTCTCTCTCCTCTGTGGCCCGATCAATTTTTAGCCTTGCACCGCGAAGCGCTTCAGCGATTTCAGCGACTAACACACCATATTCGGCAGACAATTCCTCTACGAGCGCTTTTTCGGGAAACTCTTCAGGCAGTTCGGTGAGTTCTCCTCGCACTTCACCGCCAGCCAACTCAAGCAGTTGATCAATGCGTGTACCTGCATCTTTGAGACGATGCCTGCGCGCGTCGACGGCCTGTTCGGCGCGATCATATTGCGAGCTGAGATCAAGGAGAGACCGGTCCTCTTCTGCAAGGCCGCCCAGTGACGCCCTTATCTTGGAAGCCTGTTCTTGGTATGAGCGCACCTGTAGCGCCACGCGGGCAGCGTCCTTTTCGATGGCCTTCTGGCGCTGTCTCGTGGAATAGCTCTTGCGGAGCTTCTCGCTTTGTTCTCCCATCTGCCTCTCAAGTTGACCGAGTTCGGTTCGGATGGGGGCGGAGATAAATCGTGCGAGTTCGTCCAGCCTTACGCTGACGTTGCTGAGTTGCTTCTGGCTGTAGGCTTGAACAGGAAGAAGCGTGCGTACTTCGTTCTCTGAACATGGCCGCAATTCATCGTCTCCGACCTTGATCTGGACGATCCCCTCTTTGCTGGACCTTCGCACAGAATGCGGCACGCCGTTCAAGGTGAACGTGACATCAACGGTCGCCCCTAGAGGCTTGAGACTGCCCTCAATTAGCCGGGAGCGGCGAGCCTGATAGTCCGGGGTATCGTCATCGCTTCCAGCAGGAGGCTGGTCACACAACGCCCAGCGAAGATACTCAAGGATCGTCGACTTTCCCGTGCCACGACCGCCGATCAGTGCATTGTACTGGGGATTGAAGGCAAGCTCCAAAGGACCGAGAAAAGAGCTGTTCTGAACGCTGATCGACGTTATGACGATTGATGGGACGCTCGGCTCTGAGTCTGAAATCCGTGACTCTTGGGCAAGGCATGCTTGGCGCAGCGCCTCCGCCGTAGGGCTGGCCCATTTGATCCAGGAAGAGTGTTTACCGAGTCAGCGTGATCTTCGCGCCGGTTGTCTGAAGTCTGGATGCAGGCTATCCGCTTGTTTCCCCAAGCTTTTTCTTTTCCGGCAATGATATTAAGGGTGCCCGATTTCAAGCCGTCTCTTGACCCATCCAAATAGCCGCCCACGCAAGGCATATCCTTGTATTTGGGAGCCATGCCGCTGCGGAGCAGCGAGAATTTCCCTTCGCCGCTGACATTGGGAAGAATTATGTAGCGGTCCTTTAGCCAGCTATGTTCGTCCAGCTTAATCTTTAGGGCTTTTAAAGAGTCGATGTGGTCAAGCCGTTCTGTCTGAATTGTCTTTGCTTCGTTTGCTGGGGCAGAAGTAATCGTCAATGCTGTAAGGACGGCGTCAAAGCGGTTGTCCTCGAAATCCGCGCCAAGCAATAGGATGGCTTGGCAAGGCACTGCGAGCGTCAACTCAATTCCCGGAAAGACGACGATACGGTCGCGACCCTGCAAAGGGCTCCCCATTGCATCGGTTTCCTGTAAGGCGGCCTGCCGGACGAATGGAATAAATGCCATGTCGTGGTGGTCGGTGACTGCAATTGCGTCGAGACCCTTTTCCCGGCACGCTGCGATGAGCGATGTGGCGTACTCTGCGCGCTCTTCATCGGTGACGCGCGCCTGGCCCGTCCATTGGCGATCCCTAGGGCTGTGAACTTGGAAGTCGCAGCGGAAGAAATGTGCACCTTTGTCCGCGCTGCTTAGTTCGCCGCCCATCCTTCGGTCTCCAATTCCTGTGCGCAATCGATTATCTTCATGGTCGTCACGCTGACCTCAGCGATGCAATGGGAAATTTCGATCTTACCCAAGGTTGTCTGCCTTCTTGCCCTCTCCGCGTCGTCCTTCAAGCTTTGCAAAGGGTCAAATACTCACTGGCCGCACAAATTGCTGACTGCCGCAGTCGGCCACCGTCCATTTTCCGGTGTTCGGCAGTCAGCCAAACTGGTTATTCGCCCGCTATTCGGCAAAGGTTTGCTTGTCTCCTGGCACTGCTAATGGGGAAACGCAGGACAAGTCGACTCGCTGGCGCATGCTGGCCGTCATCCCCCCAAGTTTACCTCCTCCGCTTGTCGGCGACAGACCAGACCGCCGAGCCGATGGTCAGAAGAGCGCCGATCACCGGCTCAAGGTCGGAGGCTTGGACAAGTCCTTTGGCGACGAGGGCGGTGCCCGCGAGAGTCAGGATTTGGCGGATGAGAGCGAGGATTGCAGGTTTCAGCATGGTGTTCTCCAGTTCACATTTCATTGGTGGTGGTGAGGAATTCGCCCGGCCTCATGGTCGGCAGGCGCTGGGGGTGGGGTGGGAAGGTGGCGGGCCAGCGCGCGCCGAGCATGCGGGATTTGGCAACGCGCGCGATGGTGACGGCGTCGGACTGGTTGCCGCCGAGGACGAAGAAATTGGCATCATCCTGGCCGACGGCGAAACCGACATGCCCGCCTGATCCGCGTTCGAACACCAGCACGGCACCTGGGACCGGCTGCACCGGCTGCCCGAACAGCAGACAATTGCGGGCCCAGTACGGATTGGTGCCCAGCGCGCCGAGCAGCGGCTCATCGGGCAGACCCATGCGGATGCAGGTTTCCACGAAATCGCCGCACCAGGGGTTCTTGCCCGGATCGCCCAAGCTGCGGCCATCGCGCTTCAGCCAATCCATCAACCAGGTGCGGTCGCGGGCTTCGTTGCGGCCCAGCGCGGTTTTCGCTTCGGTGATCCACGGCAAGGGGCCCGGCGGGGCGACGGAAGCAGCGCGGCCATTGGCGGCGATCAACTGCTTCAGGGCGCGGGCGGTGCGGACGCCCCATTGGCCATCGATGGCGCCGGGGGTGTGGCCGAGTTTGTCCAGTCCGCTCTGGATCAGTCGGATGGCGTCGATTGGGTCGGTGGTCATAGGATGGCTCCTTCTGCCCGCTGCCGGGCAACAAAAAACCCGCCGTGCAGGCGGGCTGGGGTGGATCAGGATGGTGTGTTTCGGGTCAGTCGCCCCGACTGCGCTGGAATGCCTCGAACATCAGATCCCGCATGGCGCGGATGTCGGTTTCGATGCGCTCCAGCCGGTCGGCGTCGGCCTTGCGGTCTTCAGCGCGCTGCTTATCGTAACGGTCGCGTTCGGCGGCCAATTCGTGCTCCAGGCGTTCCAAAACGGCTTCGTTGGTGAAGGCTTTGCGGGTGACGGTGGCCGCGATGGCGAGGCTACCACCCATCAGGGCGGTGATGGCGGCGGTCAGGCCGTGGTCGCGGAAGGCTTGGGCGACGCCTTCGAGAAAGGTCGGTGGTTCGGTCATGATGGGGCTTTCCAAGGTTCAAGTTTGGTGGGCGGCGCGGCCGTCACGGCGCGACATAGAACGTGGCGCTGAGCCGCCAGATCACGCTGGTGGTCAAGGGCGCGACAATGGTCGTGGCAGTATTCTGGGCCGAGGCCATGATTGCCCGCGCTGGCTCCATGGATTTCTCATAGACGCTGCCCTGCGCTGCCGCCTCGACCGGGATGGAAAACGCCAGTGCGCCCGGCAGATTGGTCGTCGTGATCACCACTGGGGTCGTGCCCGCCGTGAGGAGCGCTGCCGCATGCCGTTCGATGCGCAGGCCGGTTATGTAGTGGCGCAGGCCTGCGCCGGGCGCTGTCAGCGTCAAGGTCGCGGCTGTGCTCAGCGCAGCGGTGATCGTGGCGGCGTTGGAGGACACCTCGCCCAGCAGACGGTCGTCGAGAAGCCCGGTCGCCGCCAGAAGCGTCGCCGTAGCCGCGCCCGAGGTATAGGCCGTCACCCGAGCACGGATCTTGGCAAACCCGGCACAGGCCGCCACCCATGCGCCCGCTGCGGCGCCAGTGACGGCAGCCAGGTAGGTGCCGCCCGAAATGGACCGCACCGCCAGCAGGGTCCAGTTGGTGCCATCGACCGAACCAGCAACCTCAACCGTCAGGCTGAAGGTGCCGCGCAGGTCGAGGGAGACGGTCGAAGCGCCATCGGCGTTGATCACGTTCTCAGCGTTCAGCGCACCCAGCGCACCAGACCCCGAGATGTTCTCACGCGGATGCAGGGTGCCGGAAGTCAGGTCACGAGATAGTTTGGCCATCAGTTTGCACTCCAGTTGATTTTGACCGCACCCGAGGTCGGGTCGGAAAAGGTGGCGTTGAGGGTGATCTGGTCGGTTCCGGCCTCGGCCCAGAGGGTGACGAGATCGAGGAGGTCGGGGCTGTTCTCGTCGGCATCAAGCGACGGGGCGAGCGATACGTTAATGATGGAGGTGGTGGCGACGCCGGGAGCGGAAATCACGGTGGAGGCCTCAAGGGCGTTGTCGGCGACGGCGAGAACGCCCGTGCCGGTGATAGGCCCCAGGTTAAAATCCGCCCCGTCCGCCCGTGCGCGAAGACGCTGGGCGGTGGTGTTGAACCAGATCCAACCGTCGGCTCGGCCGGAAGGATCGGCGGCCAAGCCCCCCAGAATTGCCCCCTGCGGCAGGGTCGGACGTCCGCGGGTCCGGTCGATACTCAGTGCAGTGTTCCAGGTCGAGCCATCCGGACTGATCTTGAAGCTGAAGTCGTCGCTCCCCAGCAAACCGATCAGCGCCCGCGCCGAGAACCCGGTCTTGAAGGCAAAGGCGGCATCGTTGCCTGCTGCGGCCTTGTTCACCGTCACCTCGATCCCGGCGCCCGCGTTGTTCATCAGAACAGCGGGTGCGTTCAGCGACAGCCGGTTGGTGGCGTCAGCTGTCGCTCCGCCGAGGCCAAGTAACTGGGCCGTGAGGTTGGCCTGAGGCATGCCGACGGCCGTCACCGCATTGGCAAAGGTCACCGTCGGTGTATTCACGACCGTTGTGCCACCCGCGCCCGACGTGGCCGCGCCGATGTTGACGACAGTGTTCGATCCCGATGCGCCGCCGGTGCCGAGGTTGACGGTCTTGGTGAGGCCGGTCGTCGTTGCCCCGGTCCCCATCCCATAGGTCGAGGTTGCCGCAGAAGTGCCAATTGTGGCTGTCGCCGCCGACACGGTCATCGTGCCGGAAAAGGTCTTGTTGCCCGTGAAGGTCTGTGTCCCCGCGAGGATCGCCAACTCGCTGGATGTGTTGGGCAAGGTGAAGGTCCGTGTCGTGGCCGTCGTGATACCCGACAGAGAGAACAGCGCCCGTTTTGTCGGATCGGCATCATTCACCAGGCTGAAGATGGCGTCCGACACATCCTGTGGCACGCCGACCAGTTTCCAGATCGTCCCGGTCCAGACGGCGGCGGCGGTCTCGTCCGCGATCCATGCCAGCCAGCCGGGGCGCGGCACCAGACGCATCCAGACGCCATCGACCCAAGTTGTAACGTTCAGATCCCAGCCTGCCCAAAGCCCCGTCGCCCCCGAAGCGACGATGTAGCGATCCCCATCGGTGGGGGAACCGGGCGGGGTCGTCAGGTCGCGGTCCAGCACCGACAGTTGCACCACGGCGTCGAGGAGCCGCAGGGCTTCGTTGTGGGTGACATGCTTCTGGGCCTGGGCTGCTAGAATATAGGGCAGCAGCAGGTGCGGGGAGATATCGGACATTGTCCTGCTTTCAGAAGGTTAGAGTGACGGATCGCACGGCACCGCGCCCGATCAGGGCGGAGAGCTGATAGATGCGGATGTCGAGCTGTTGCCGGGGCCGAGCGATGCGCCCCAATCGGTGGTCTGCTGGGCTGCGGTGTAGAGGGCGCTGGTGGCCGCGGTGGAAAGGGTCCGCTTAACGGTCGCGCCATCGAGGATTTCCACCACATAAGCTTCGCTGTCCTCGGCCAGCGGTACCTCTGCCGCCTCCCAACTGTCGGCCGCCAGCGCCCTCGACCTGCGCGTCCAGCGGATTGTCAGATCGCCGGGGCTGCGCGCTGTCCGCCAAGGCTGTTCGACTTGGGCTACCGAGAAGGGCCGCAGCCCAGCGCCCTCGGGTGCGAAACTCGTGGCGACAAAGGTTTCATCGCTGACCGGACGCGACGCCGGGCCTACGCGCCAGTTCCATGGCAGACCCAGATCGGCCTCGCTGATCGGCAAGGATGCCACGGAGGTGTCGAGAACGACGACGCGCGCGCCGGTCGGCACGAGGCTGGCGACCGCGTTTTCCGTGCCGCGCTGGCCGCGCAGCAGGCGGGTCAACCGGTAGCGCCCGGCTGCGATCAACTCGGCCGAGCCTGCCTGAACGATCTCCCATTGGCCGGGGCTGGTTTCCACCGCCAGCGCATTGGCCCCGCCCAAGAGCGTGATGTCGGTGACGCTTTCCAAAGTGCCTGAGAACAGATCGACCACCAGCGCATTGCCGAGATCGAAGCGCGATACCGGCCCGGCATAAAAGTCTGCCGTCAGCACACCCATCCGGGCGCGAGTTCCAAAGGTGGTCAGCAGTGCAAAACCATCCATAGCAGGGCTGCGAAATACTGCCATCTCGCCCGGCCACGGTATGGCATGGGCTGCGACAAAGGGGCGGTGCGCAGCTTGATCGTCGCGCAACTGTGGCAGGTCCAGGAGAACGACCTCGGGTGCTCCGAACACTGTGGGCGTCGAGAGTGAGGCCGGGCGGGGATCGCCGGGTGGCAGATCATAAACCGCGCGATCCTGGCGAACGGCATCGATGCCGCGCACATCCGAGTCGGCAATAGACACCAGCTGCAGTTCTGTCAGGCGGCCATCATGATCGAGCAGGATCACATCGCAGGGATCGAGCGCCAGCCGTGAAGGCGGCAAACGGAACACCGCACTTTCCCGTCCGACCCAAGCCTCCATCAACGCGCGGCGGCAGCGGCGCTCGGCTTCCTCCGTCGGCACCGCCATCGGGAAACTCTCCGAAGCAATGCGGCTGGTGTCGACGGTGATGCGCCGCGCCTCGACTTGCGCCGCGTCATAATCCTCGTCGGCGCGGGCGACTTGCCATTTCAACGCTTGCGGCAGCTCGGATTCCTGCGCCCGGGTCAATTCCATCACGTCGCCGTTGGCGGAGGAAGCGGCGACCATGCCATCCGGGGTGATGGTGGCAGTAGCGACGCGACCGCGCATCAGAAAGCAGATGCGGCCTTCGCTTTCAACCGCATCAAAGCCGAAATGTCGGGCCAGTGTGGAAATCGAGGCGCGCGGGGATTCCAGCGCCGAAATCACATAACCCTCGACCGCGCCCCAGAGGCCTGAGACATCGATCAGGCTCGCTTCCAGCCCGGCGCGCAGGCAAAGGTGCCGCACGAGGGCCGCCAGCGATACCGCACCCAGCCGCCCGGTCAGCCAGTGACCCAGCCGCCAGTTCGGTCCATCGGTCCAGATATCGGTCAGTTCCGGAAAGAACGGATAGGGACGTGCATCCCAAGTCCAGGCGGCACATTCGGGGACGTGCACCATCGGGGCGGAATAGACCGTCGAGGCCGGGTTGTTGGTCAGATCGGACCAGAAGAGATATGTGGCTTCGAGATAGGCGCGCTGGATCGCGTCATCGCGCCATCCGCGCGAGAAATAGGGTGTAAAGCTTTCGGACGACTTCGGGTCAAAGAACACGTTGGGCTGGTTGGTGCCCCGGTCGATGGCAGGGCAGCCCAATTCAGTGAACCAGATCGGTTTCGATTGCGGCACCCATGCGGTGGCCGTCCCGCTTTCGATCCCGCCAGGGCGGTTGAAATGCGGGTTTTGCCACCAGGCCCGCAGATCCTTGAAGCGGAACACCCATGGTTTGGCCGCAGCACCATCGGTGATTGCGGTTCTGATCTGCGCCGCACGATCCGATGGGCTGGCGTAGAACCAGTCAAATCCCTCGCCGCCCACGATGTTCGATTGCAGATAGGCGCGGTCATAAATTGCCGGGGCAACGGCGGCATCGGCATGATCAAAGCCGTCGCGCCAATCGGAGAGTGGCATGTAGTTGTCGATGCCGATGAAATCGATAGCGCTGTCCGACCACAGCGGATCGAGGTGGAAGTACACATCGCTCGACCCGTCCGCAGGGTGGTGACCAAAATACTCCGACCAGTCGCCCGCATAGCCAATCTTGGTACCGGCGCCGAGGACGGAATGTGCGGCCGTTGCCAGATCGCGAAACGCTTGCACTGCCGGATAAGTTGCCGCCGCCGAGCGGATCGTCGTCAGGCCGGGCATTTCCGAGCCGATGAGGAAGGCATCGACGCCCCCGGCCGCGACGCAGAGATGCGCATAATGCAGGATCATCCGGCGCAGGCTCCATTCCCCGGCCGGGCCGGTCCAGCTGACGTTTTGCCCGGAAATGCTGAAATTGGCTGGCGTTGCCGTGCCAAACAGGGCTGCGACCTGTGTGGCGGCGGCGCCGGTCTTGTCCACGGTTCCGACATAGCCAGCCGCCGGGGAACAGGTAATCCGGCCGCGCCAAGGGAAGGTCGGCTGGCCAGCGGTGGCCGCATTGTTGGAATAGGGGTTCGGCAGGGTATTTCCGGATGGCACATCCAGCAGCAAAAAAGGGTAAAACGTCACCCGCAACCCACGCGCCTTCATCTCCCGGATCGCTTGCACCACTGCGAAATCCTTAGGCGTGCCGCCATAAACCGGTCTGTCCTCGGCATCGCGGCTTACCAGAAAGGCATTGGCGCGCGAAACGCCATCCACCACCCAAGCGGATGGTGTCGTGGCTTTTGCTGCAACCTCGACGCCGGGGCGGACCTTGCAGACGCCCGCCCGCAGGTCATCGCCGAACCACGCCACCACCAGCGACACGCTTTCCACCGCCGGGGCCATGGATTGCAACCGCTCCAGTGCCACGACAATATCCGGCGTTTTCGGGATCGCGTTCAGGTTCTCGGCCACTGTGGCACTGCCTGAACCGCTTGATTTCTTGACGGGGACGGTCGCGTAGGCGAACTCGCCCGAGGCCGGGATCATGGTGACCGCCCGTACCAGCCCTTCGGCGGTGTCGGCATCGGCCAGCGGCCGAAACACCTCAAAGCTGATCTGTGGTAGGCAGTTACCGAAGAGGGTGAGGTCCAACTCCTCCAGAACCACATATGCAGTGCCGCGATAGGCTGGCGTGTTCGCGGCCCCCATTTTGGCGAGGATGAACGGATCGGCAGTCTGCGCTTCATCGCCCGGATACCAGCGCCAGGTGACACCGGTCATGTCCATCGGCTTGCCATCGGCCCAAACGCGGCCAATGCCGGTGATTGGCCCTTCACACAGGGCAACCGCGAAGGAAGCGAAATACAAGTATTCGGTGGTCGCGACCTTTGCACCACCACCGCCCTTGCCGCCGCCGTGACTGGTGGTCCTGGTCTCTTCGCGGAAATCCGTCGCCCAGATGATGTTGCCGCCAAGTCGCATCCGGCCATAGAGTCTTGGGATTA
The DNA here is from genome assembly GCF_028290025.1 of Cypionkella sp. Lineage (GTDB taxonomy): Bacteria > Pseudomonadota > Alphaproteobacteria > Rhodobacterales > Rhodobacteraceae > Cypionkella. The sequence continues at coordinate 12,483 of NZ_JAQGKQ010000026.1, forward strand.
CGGCCCCTTCGGTGGAAGAGGTGATCCGCAGGCTGTCGAGCCGCGCGCCCTCGATGCGCTGCGCGGGCGCCAAGGACGACACGATCCAGCTGTCTACCGCCGAGCCAATCGTCGATCCGATAAACCCGCCAATAGCAGCACCTGACAGGCCAAGAATGGTGCCGCCGAATCCGGCACCGATCGCGGACCCAACCGCGCCGAGAACAAGAGTGGCCATGTGTGGGGCCTCAGCTGATGGGGAACAGGAAAGCGAAGGCGATGCGCCGCCGCCAGATCAGAGTCATGACTTCCTCGATGACGCCAAGGCGTTCGTAGGAATGGATGAAGCTGTCGGGCCCGGTCAGGATGCCGACATGCTTGGCGATGGCGCGCGGGGCCATGCGGAACAGTATCAGTGCGCCGGGCACTGCATCGGTGGGTGCGATTTCCGACATCATACGACGCGCGCGCTCCGCCAACACTTCGTGCGGCCCCGTCTCGCCCCAGTCCCGGCTGTAGGGGGGGATCGCGAAAGACTCCGCGCCCACCACTTCACGCCAAACGCCCCGCGCCAGACCAAGGCAATCGCAGCCGACGCCGCGCAGGCTGGCCTGATCATGGTAGGGAGTGCCGAGCCAAGAACGGGCCGTGGCGATAACAAGGTAGGGATCGGCGGCGCTCACAGCACATTCCCCTGATTGCCATCGCCCGGGCTGGCATAGCGCAGGACTGCATCCTGACCGGGGATGTTGGGAAAGCCGCGAAAGTTGCTGGTGTTGGCGAACTTCGTCCCGCAGGTCGCCATGCGCTTGTCGCAACCTGCACGCGCGATGAAACTGTCGCCCACCGCAATGGCGCGTACCGCTGCTTCCAGCAGTGTCAGCAGGGCAATGCTGCCCGCCAGATCATGCGTCAGCACTTCGGTGACGCGCCCGGCATTTGTGCCGCTGGTCCAGGTAATGGTCCCAGACGCGAACCAGCCTGAGGTGAATGCAGCCAAGCCGGTGGCCATGAACGCCCGGTCGCGCAGCAGGTCGGTCACCACGCCGGTGCCCTTGAAGGCAGCATTTTCCAGATCGATCCCGCAGCGCGTGTCGCCCAGCGCCGCGTCGCAACTGGCCTGAAACGTCCGTCCCACGGTCTGGCCCAACACATGCGCGAGGCTGCGCACCTCGGCCACGAAAGCCATGCGGCCGCGCCGGATTTGACCGACCGCCCCACGACGCAGCAACACCCGCTGGCTGGTATCGGCCCAGTTCACCCGCCAAAGCTCGACCTCCGCCGCATCCCACCGCCCATCCACGATGTCGGTCTCCGTGATCCGGTCGGAGGTCAGCACGCCTTCGGCATCCTGCGCATCGACCGAAAGGTCAGAACCAGACCTGACTTCTGAAGCCGCAAAACCGCTTTCCGGCTCAAAATCGGTGCCATCGAAGGTCAGGATCTGGTCGTGATCGGTGAAACCCAGCGTCATGCCGTCGGTGCGAGATATCCGCCAGCACCAAGACAGGGTGGTGGTGCCCTCGTCGAGATGGGCTTGAAGCAATGAGGAAAGCGACTTCATCGCCTGATCTCCAAAAGGGGGATGGAGGTGATCGACCCGAGCCGCTCGACATCCAGCGTGACGTCGAGGCTGTCGCTGTCAAACCGGACCGGCACATCGAATTCAAACCCGGCCCGGATGATCGCGCCGCTGCCAGGGGCGGTGGTGAACGTGACGGCTCCGGTCGTGGCATCCAGCGTCCAGCCCGACATCTGCTCAACCGTGCCCAGCGCCACGCGAACTGTGCCAGTGACCGGTTTGGCGATGGTTCTGACCCAAGTCTGCGCCCCGGAGGTGTAGCGTTTGGCCAGTTGGAAGGTCTTCAGGCTTCCCGTGCCGGTGCCGATCTGCTGGTCTGTCGGGGTGATCGACTGCGACGGCATGCTGGATTTGTAATCCGCCCAATCCTTGTAGCGAAACCCATAAAGGCGCGCGTTGCGGGCTTCGAAGAAACCGACCACCGCCGCCAGATCATCGGCACGGCGGATGCCGTAAGCCACATCATACCGCCGTCGAGAATTTGCCCATGACGCGTTGCGCTCTTCATCACCGCTCGCCAGTTCAACCACTTGCGTGCGGCGTTCCGGCCCACCGCGCGCGCCTCGGCTGATGTTGTCAGGAAACCTGATCTCGTGAAATGCCACTACATTCCCCTCCGGCCCAGCGACACCGTCCGGGCGATGTCCGATGCGACCTGCGTGCGCGACTGCCTGAAACTCTCGGCGTCGCGGGTCTGGATCGTGATGCTGACGTTGCCACCCGCGCCGTATCCTGAAGTCTCCTGCCGCGAGAGCACCCGCTCGCCCTTTTGCAGGATGGCTGGGACCTCGTCAGGTCGCAGCCCGGCAAAACCCCCGGAATGCATCCTCGGCGCTCCTGCAAAAGCCCACATCGGCACTGCGCGCATCGGAGCGCTGCCGCCGACGATCCCGCCCGCATGCTGGACGGCTGCTCCCACCATGGTGCCGAACAGCCCGCCACCGCCGAGACTGCCCAGCACCCCATCCAGCGCCGAAGCAATCGGGCCGAGGATGAACTTGCGCGCCGCGAGTTTCGCCAGATCGGCCAGGATCGATGTAACGAGATCGCCGAAACTCAATTTGCCGGTCTTGACGAAACTGGCCACGGCGTCTTCCGCGCTCTGGAAGGCCCCGACCAGCGTCTGGCCAACATCGCCGCCAATGTCGCGGGACTTGGCCGCATAGTCCGACAAAGCCGCCGTCACCGCTGCCCATCCGGTTGCCGCTGCATCCGCCGCCGCTTTGCCCGCCGCCCCGGCACCGCCTGCAGCCGTTCCCGCAGCGTTAAGCGCATCGGTCGTGCCATCGGCTGCAGTTGTTGCGCCATCAAGGGCTGCAGCGCCATCCGTCCCGGCTTTGGTCATTGCATCCTGCAGTGCCTGCCAGCTGGACAGAGGCCTTGAGGCGGCATCGGCCAGCATACCAGCTGCCTCGTTGTAAGCTGCGGCCCGGTCGCGGGCATCATTGGCCATTGTGCCAAGACCGAGGTCGGGTGTTTCGAGGTAAGTCTTCCCCATCGCCGCCTTGAATGCATCGGCCGCGGCAGCACCAGCAGCGGTTGCCGCACCCTCAAACGGATTGCCAACCCGGCCCAGAGTGACCGGATCGAGCGTGCCGATCTGAATGCCGCCCTCGCCGGTGGCCCAATCGGGCAGCATGTCGAGTGCCGCGTTCAAGCCCGAGATGAAGGTGTTGATCCGGGTCACCACGCCGTTCAGCATCGCCTCGACGCCGCTGATCAACCCGTTCGCGGCCTGGAAGGCGAAGTCTCCGATGGCGGACGGCAGGGCCGACCAGATCGCCTTCATCGCATCGAAGGCTCCCTGAAACACCCCGGTTGCGGAGTTTCCAAACCCCACGACGGCCACCAGCGCGCCTTGCATCGCATCGGCGATGGTTGCGGTGATGCCAGACCAACTGGCGTGCAGGCTGGCGACCACCGCATCCACGCCCAGTCCGATCCGGTCCCAGACCTCGCTGGCGAGATTGGACAACAAACCGAGGGCCGCTCCAAAGCCTCCGGCCCCTTCGACCAGTTTGGAGAACTGATAGACCAGCTCGCCCGCTCCGACGATCAACGCGCCGATGCCGGTGCGGATCAGGGCCCCTTGCAAGACGTTGAGCGACAGGGAAAAACCACTGACGCCGAGTGCGGCCGCGCCCAAAGCGATGATAAAGCGCCCGGCAAAGAAAGTGGCGAAGGCTCCAGCGATGCTGGCAATCTCTCCGATATGGTCGCCGAGAAAGCTTTTGCTGGTCTGGAAGATGCCGCCCGCCCGGGTCGCATCGGCCAGCGCGTTGGCCACGGCCTCCAAGGCTGGTGCGACGGCGACGGTGAGCTGGTTGGTCAGACCGAGCCAGACGAGGCCAAGCCGGTCGATGGCATCACCAGCGGTCCTGATTTGATCGGCATCCTGATCTGACACCGCCACGCCGAAATCGGTTATGTCCTGCGATGCCTGGCGCAGCGTCGCGCTGTCGATCCGACTGAAGGCTAGCGCGGCCTTGTCACCGAAAAGAGCCGAGGCCACAGCCGCCCGTTCCGCAGGAAGCACAAACTTTGTCAGCGCATCCTGAATTGCCACGATGCGCTCGTCGAGCGGAAGAGCCTGAAGATCTGTGGCCGTCAGGTGTAACCGCTGCAAAGCTGCCACGGCTGTGCCTGTGCCGCCCGCCGCATCGGACAGTTTCAGCGTCAGTTTCTTGGTGGCGGCCGTGATCTCGTCCATCGAGACCCCGGCCAAGTCGCCCGCAAAGGTCAGCACTTGAATACTGCGGGTCGTGGTGCCGAGCGATTGCGCAAGATTGGCCTGCGCGTCGATGGTCTCGAGGCCCGACCGGATCATCGCGATGCCAGCGGCAGCCGCAGCCGCGACGGCCACTGCCGCGGCGATCTTTACCCGGGTGGAAAAGGCCGCCAGCCGCGCGTTGGCAATTTTGGCCTCTTTTGACATGCGGCCGAAACCTTTGACTCCGGCATCGCCGACACCATCCAGTTCAGCGCGGACCTGTTTGCCGCCAACGGCCGCGAGGCGGACGGATACGCGCTTTTCAGCCATCAGGCTCTCCGATCTTTTCGTTGATGCGGCGGACCATCACCGCCTCCAGTTCCGGCAGCAGTTCGGCCACCACCATGGAATTCAGGCCCAGCGCTCGCGCCAAGGCCAAGGCCGCGCCCATGTCCCAGCCGATGACGGCTTTGCCCGCGACGCGCATCTGGCCACCTAGACGTCCGACCAGATACCAGACCTGCCAGCCGTCATCGGTCTGCGGCTGGTTCAGTCGGGCCGGGCAGTCCGCGCATTGGGTGCCGCAGGCCGCGCATTGGGTGCCGCAGGCCGCGCAGTAGCTGTCGCCCCCACCGAAGTGCCAGTCGGTGAGGGCGCAGAGCCTTTTTTTTCGGCATCCAGCAACATGCCGCGGCTGACATATTGGAGGTTGAAAGCCTCGAAGATCGGCCAAAGGGATAGAAGGGCGTCGATGCCTTCGGGCGTGACAGCCAGCGCGATTCCGTCTTCGTCGCCGACGCCCTCCCAACCCACCACGGCGCGGCGAGCCAGCGCCCCAGCAAAGACAGCCGCCCGTTCGTCGTTGCTGGCATCGACGTCCAGCGATTGAACTTCAGGGTCAGACCGGGTCGCCACCATCAGCGAGGTGGTCAGTGGCAGAAGCTGCAACCGCACGCCGTGGCCAAGGTCGAGCCATTGCGGTTCGGGTGAGAGATTGATCCGGATCATGGGTAACCTGCCAAGTTGTTGACGAGAACGACGGTGCAAATGCGGGCAGGGCTGATGGCGAGGGCTGCTTGCCAATCGAAACTGGCCTGCACACCCTTGGGGCCTTTGATCTCGATGCGCGGGCGGGGGAGATAGACGGCATGGGCGGTCAGCGTCAGGCTCTCGCCGCTGCCCAGCACGTAGCTGAATTCCAACGCTGCCGCCGTGCCATTGATTGCTTGGGTCAGCAGGGTCGTCTCAGCGAACCGCACTTCGACCTTGCCGGTCAGAGCCGCAATGGTGGGATCAGCACCGTCGATCTTGGCATCGGATCGGATGGTTTCGATCCGGTCGAGGTTGTTGGCGTAGGTCACATCGGCGGAAACGATGTTGCCCAGCGCCACGCCATCGCGCTTGATTGCCCCGTTGAAGTGGCCGAACCGTTTGAGGGCGATGGCCGCCGGTGTGCCCGCAGCCGTGGCGCCTGCAATGGTCTCGCCCTGCGCCACCAGCATGACCTTGGAACTCAAGAGGCCCGAGCGTTCCATCGACCAGGACAGCGCATCGAGGACGCAGCCCGAATACATCGCGAAGCGCGGCACTTCGGGCATACCGACTTCGATGGACATGCTGGGCAGGGTCAAGTTGCCCGACATGAATGTGTGCGAATTCAGTCCGCCGGTCAGTGTTGCCGCCGATAGGGTCCCGTTGGACGCGGGTGAAACGGACGTCGCCAGAGTGAACGTATTCCCTGCGCTGCCGAGGACATCGTAGACCATCGTCAGCGCGGTGGCCGTTCCGGTGTAGGTCGCCAGCGCCACGCCCGGCACGACGCTGGCGTTCAGCGCCACAGCAAGGGCTGTCATCGTGGCCGCCAGGTTGGCACCGATATTGACCTGGCTGCCGACAGCCCCCGAAGCCACAAAGGTAAAGGCCGTGGCGTTGATCGTAACCGTAGCGTTGACAACCGGTTGGGCCGGGAAGGTGATTGCCCCCGTCGCGGCGACCGTCCCGGCTGTGGTTGGGGCCCCGAAGGCCGCCTTTAGCCAGAACCCAAAGCCCACGGCGTCGATCGGCACCTCGACATCGCCATCCGTGGTGATCGCATCCAGCAGCGGTGCGCGGGGATCGCGGCCATAGCCCAGAAGCTCGGACGCCAGCAACGGTTGCTCCGCCGCAAGCGAACTTGTGATGAAGGGCATCTGGGTAAATCCGGACCCCGGCGGAATGCCGTAAACAGACTCGAACGCAAGCGCCATTTGCGCCCGCGCTCCTTGTGCGCGTGCCATGTCAGTGTCCTTTTGTGAGGGAAATCAGATCAGTGGGTCGGAAGTCGCATAGTGCAGCACGATGATGATCACAGCAGCTTTGAGCGCAGCCGCACCTTCGATGGGCAGATCGACCGGCTCGGGTGCTTCTGCTTCGACCCAATCGCAAAGCCCACCCAAGGTGCGATCAGCCGCCAGTGCCGAGCCGATGGATGCGGTTAGCGCATCGAACAGGGCATCGCGCCCAGTCCCCGCCTGGATCACCACTTCCAATTCGGCCCGATGCTCATAGAAATGGGTCAGCGGCGACAGCGTCACCTCGGGTTCGCCCGGCTTGCCGTCGCGCAGGATGATCAGGCCAGTGGCAGGAACGCGTTCGGGCAGCACCTCGCCGCGCAGCACCGGGGCGGCGAGGTTCAGCAGCCGCGCGTGTAGGGCGGCGAGGATGGTTTCGCGTTTGCTGGGCATAGGGTTTTCCTAGTGCCGAGTTTCCTGCGGCTTCGTTCTGACGACTGGCCGCCCGGAAATGCTATTCAACTTAAGGGGTTGGTAGTTGAACGATTTTAGGTCCACTTCCAACTCCGACGTAAATGGCTTCTTGTAGGTCTCAGCGTCGAAACCTTTGAAGTTGGCGCCAACCTTAGGCTCTGGATCGCATTGCCGGTTCCGGTCTTGGCGTGGACGGTGCCGTCGGCCCCGCGCAGCCCACCGCCGCCCAGGGTTTCGCCCGCGTGCTTGGACGGGACGGTTTTGTGCGGCTTGCGAGGCGCGCGATTGAAGTGGAAAATGAACTCGTGCGAGGGCGCCAGGCGGCCGTTCCAGTCGCCAGGCAGGCCCGGGCCCTGATCCCAGACATACCAGCCAAACCGCCGCCAACCACATTTGCGCATCCATTCCACCCATTCCTCCCAATAGGGTTGCCATTCGCTGTCGCGATGCACGAGGCCTAGGTTGACCAGGACCTGCGCGTAATGCGCGACCGGCGCTGCCGTGAACACGCCCTCCATCAACGCATCCCAATCCCCGACCTTTTCCTTCGCCGCCCCGTAGTCGCGCTGCTGGGCGTAGGGCGGTGACGTGAACATCAGCGTGGCCTGCTCGCCTTGCATCAGTTTGGCCACGGCGGATGGATCGGTGGCATCACCGCAGCAGAGGCGATGCTTGCCCAGCGCCCATATGTCTCCCGGCCGGGTGATCGGTTCGGCGGGCGGGTCGGGGATGGCGTCAGCCGCACCATCAGAAATCGACCGGTCGTCAGCATCGGCCAGCAAAGCGTCCAGTTCATCCTCGGGGATACCGATCAGCCCGAGGTCGAAATCTTCTGCCAGCAATGCCTGCAGTTCCTGCAAGAGCAGGGCTTCGTCCCAGCCGCCCAGCTCGGTCAACTTGTTGTCGGCAATCCGATAGGCGCGGCGCTGGGCTTCGGTCAGATGGCCGAGCACGATGACCGGAACCTCAGTCAGCCCAAGATGCGCCGCCGCCAAGATGCGTCCATGGCCCGCGATCAAATCGCCGTCGGCGGCGACCAGCACCGGCACCGTCCAGCCGAACTCGGCCATGCTGGCGGCGATCTTGGCCACCTGATTGGCGTCGTGGGTTTTGCCATTACGGGCATAGGGCTTCAGCTGGGCCAGGGGCCAGTATTCGATCTGCTTGGGCGAAAGGGGCGCGTTCATGCCGCAAGCCTCTTGGCCTTCAGATCGGCAAATTTCTCGCCGGTATCGGCCAGAACGGCATTGGCACCGGTGAATGACTGCCAGCGCTCGATGGCCACATCGACATAGGCCGGGTTCAACTCGATCCCGAAGCACACTCGCCCCGTTGTTTCTGCCGCGATCAGCGTGGTGCCTGATCCCATGAAGGGCTCATACACCGCCTGGCCGGGGCTGGAATTGTTCAGCATCGGGCGGCGCATGCATTCCACCGGCTTTTGCGTGCCGTGCACGGTGGCCGCGTCCTGGTCCTTGCCAGAGATGTGCCACAGAGTGGTTTGCTTCCCGTCCCCGGCCCAGTGGCCCTTGCCGGTCTTTTTCACCGCGTACCAGCAGGGTTCATGCTGCCAATGATAGTCGCCGCGGCTCAGGACGAGGCGATCCTTGGCCCAGATAATCTGCGACCTGACGGCGAAACCTGCCGCCGCCAGGCTCTCGGCCACGGTCGTGGCATGCAGCGCACCATGCCAGACATAGGCCACGTCGCCGGGGAACAGCGCCCAAGCCTCGCGCCAATCGGCGCGGTCGTCGTTCAGCACCTTGCCGGTCCGTTTGGTTCTGGCCGCACCCGCCTGGTTGCGCCAGGACGGGTCATATTCCACGCCGTAGGGAGGGTCGGTGACCATCAGCAGCGGCCTCACATCGCCCAACAGCTGCCCGACCACATCGGCGGACGTGCTGTCGCCGCAGATCAGCCGGTGCGATCCGAGTTGCCAAAGATCGCCCGCGATGGAAATCGGCGTGACCGGCGGTTCAGGAATGTCATCTTCACCCTCGACAGCACCACCTTCCGGCTGATCCGGATCGCGCAGCAGGGCGACCAGATCCTCGTCGGTAATCCCGAGGAGCGACAGGTCGAAATCCTCGGCCAGCAGCCCCGCGATCTCGTCGCGCAGCATCGCCTCGTCCCACTCGCCCAACTCGGTCAGCTTGTTGTCGGCGATCCGGTAGGCGCGGCGCTCGGCCTCGTCGAGATGACTGAGCCGGATCACCGGTACGTCCTTCAGCCCCAGCATCGCTGCTGCCAGCACCCGGCCGTGACCAGCAATCAACTCGCCATCGTCGGCCACCATGCAGGGCACTGTCCAGCCGAACTTGGCCATGCTGGCAGCAATCTTCGCGACTTGGCCCGTGCCGTGGTTCTTGGCATTGCGGGCATAGGGGCGCAGGCGGTCAATCGGCCAGGTCTCGATCTGGCTGGGCGCGAAGACGAGGTCCATCGGCGATTCTCATTTCAGGCAGGCGGACATGCCAAGGCGCGCTGGGCGATGCCAACGGCCGGAATGGGATCCGCGATATGGGGAAAAAGAAAGCGCCCGAGAGAGTTATCCTCCGGGCGCAATTCTTCGATGATCAAGGGGTAGGTCAAGGGGGGCAGCTTTGTCAAACGAAAAATGCGCGTAGATTCAACGGCTTCCCGGCAGGTGGCTTCCGTCGGCTGGCATTCGGCGCGGTGGCTTCCGCAAACTGGCTTCCCTGGATTCCGCAAAAGAATCCAGCGCGCCGGGATCGTGATTCAGCAAGCCTTTGATATTGAGTCGCTTTTTCCAAGATCAGACTGCAAGTGGCTTCCGCCTGGATTCCCAGGTGAAAGTGCCTGTCGCTAGCGAACTGCCGCGCTGCGCCCCCCCGCATACAAACAGGGCTGGGGAGGAACCATGCCAGGGGGGTAGGGCAGAAACGAAGCCGCGCGAAGTCGTTTCCAAGGAGCGCTGTTCGTAGATGCTTACTGCAACTGTCGAGAAGGGCAGGGTTGCCAAGTGCATGCCAAGTTGAGATAGCAACAATCAACAACTCTAGCCCGACCTGCAGCATGCTGAAAAGCTTTGGCTGGGCTAGCCCACAAAGGTCGACCAAAATGAACGAAGTAGGCACCCCAAACCTAACTCTGGACGTTCAAGGCATGCTTTGCCCACTACCGGTCATCAGAGCGAAGAAGTCCCTCAAATCGCTGAACGTTGGGGAAACCCTTCTCGTCATTACGACAGATCCAGTCGCGCTAATTGACATACCTCACATGTGCACTCAACTCGGCCACACGCTGCTTCAAACAAGGGATACCGATACCGGTCACTCCTTCTTGATTGAGAAGGCTAGCTAGACAAGTTACTGCGCCTTCCATGACTGGATTTTCCGCGCTGACGGATCGCCGCGACGCTTAACATACGCTTGGCCCGTGGAAAGCGTCGCCAAATTGGCCGTTTTTCCGAGAATGCGTGTGGCGTTTCTAGACGGTGCATTGGTTGAGAACGCAGCAACAAGGCCCATCTCACTTAGGAAATCATCGTCTTCTCCAGTGAAATCATCGGGGGATTGGGAACAAACTCGGCGCGGTTCAAAACTCCCTCGCGCCGTATGCCGCCGTGCCATTTCCACCGCGATGGCTCGCCAAACCCGCTGCTGTTGGCATTGGTCTGTGCATCTTTCGAGATCATAGAAGCTAGAGATTGACGGCTGAATTGCCCCTCTGCGCATTGGCCACCAACGTGTCGACAATCTTTGGCAGTTCGGTCGTAGCCGTCAGCCCCGCTTTGCAATCGGGCGTGCAGTGCGGCGATGGCTATGATGCGGTCTTGCACCAAACGATCAAGCCGCTCAATACTGAAGCGAACATCGGTCCCGGCTTGTGCAACCCCCGCCGGGGGCACGTCACCTGTGGCTTCATAACGTGCAACCCGGCGTTCCAACGCTTCGGCTTGAGCAACAAATCGGCCACACGCTCGCGGCGCGCATCTTCTGTGGTGACGGCTGCAAGTTCGGGGGCAACCACGACAATTCGGCTGATTTTCGCGGTAAAGCCGCGCACCTCCGAGATCGCGGGATGGTTTCCTCGATCCCATTGTTTTGGTTGCGCGCGACCTTTTGCAACGCGACCCAGCCAAGATCCCCAGTCAGAGTCGGCAAGCCAGCGATGACCAAAAAGGCCATCGACAACATGCGTCCCAAACTGGCGCGGGTTGGGCTGGACTTGTACTGCATCTTGCATAACCTTGAGCCCGATCAGGCTTGAGATTATGGGGAAAAATCAAAAGGCCTGAGAGTTTTTCGACCCTAGTGTGTGGCCTTTGTGGCAGCCAGCAACCAAACCGCCAATGCCGGAACCTCGCAATTGCAAGTGCCGAGCGTGCCGTTTGATTGTGATAGCGCCACGCAGCCGCTTTCGTTTTTATATTATCGCCGCGACGGCTGCATATCTTGCTTCAGAATCACCATCGTCGATGTTTCCGCCACTGCGGGAATTGATTGAAGAACATCGCGGATAAAGGTGCCAAGGGCGTCTATATCGCGCACCCAAATCCGCAGCACGTAATCTACGTTTCCCGTCACCAGCAGACACTCGGTGATTTCCCGATGCTTCGCGATGGCCGATAGAAATTGCTCTGTGCCATCGGTGCCGTGTCGCGCCAATCGCACTGACACCAGCACGCTGACATTCAGCCCCAACGCCACTTGGTCAATCTGCGCGGCATATCCGCGGATAATCCCCGCCGCCTCCAACTGCTTGACACGGCGGCCGCAGGGCGTCGACGAAAGCCCCACCCGATCCGCTAGATCAAGCATCGAAATCCGCCCGTCCCGCGCGAGCACATCAAGGATTCTGTGATCAATCGAGTCTAGCTGGGGCATAGTGATATTCTCTAAAATTTCCGTAAATCTTAGCGCATTTGCGCGTCACCTCAATCAAATTTACCGATCTTCGCAGACATTCATCGAAATTTTACGACTAGCATGGTCTGATAGCGGAGAACTCAATATGCCCTCATACTTCATCTGCACGATGTCAGTGCACGACCCTGAGACTTATCGCAAATACACCGCCCTCACCCCGGCCACTCTGGCGCGGTATGGTGGCAAGTTTCTCACCCGTGGCGACCCCATAGAGACAGTCGAGGGCCCGACCTTCACCGAGCGGATGGTCATTCTGGAGTTCCCCGACAAGACCACCGCGCTGGCATGGTATAATGACGCAGATTACCAAAGCGCGTCGGTATTTCGCCGCCTTTCATCAAAGGGTCGGATGTGCCTGCAGACTAGCGATGGCAACACCGCAAATCCCGATCCTAAGGTTTAGGGTAGATGGATTTGCAGCTTCACGGCAAAACTGCGCTGGTGTTCGGCGGCTCGCGCGGGTTGGGTCGCGCGATCGCGGCGGAACTTGTGCAGGAAGGCGCGACAGTGGTGATTGTCGCGCGCGATGCGGCACGCGTGCATAAGGTGGCAGCTGAAATCGGGTGCTTTGGCCTGCCGGGCGATTTGTCGGTAGAGGGTGTGGGCACGGCACTGGTAAAGGCCGCCACGGATCTGCTGGGTCGGACGCCCGACATTCTGGTGACCAACACCGGGGGACCGCCGACAGGCAGCTTCAGCGCGACCACGTCCGCCGCTTGGGCTGCGGGGTTTCAGGGTCTTTGGATGAGCGCTGTGGACAGTATTCAAGCGGTCTTACCCGGTATGCAAGCCAATGGCTGGGGCCGCATCCTCGCCGTCACGTCGGTTGCCGCGAAAGAGCCGCAGCCGGGACTGGTGATCTCAAACGCCTTGCGGGCGGGGATTTTGGGCATGCTAAACACGCTTTCGCGCGAAGTTGCTGGCCAAGGTATCACCGTAAACGCGTTATTGCCGGGCTATACCAACACTGACCGTATGGCCGAGCTGGGCGTGGACAATGCCTCAATGGGGGCCAAGATCCCCGCGGGCCGACTGGGAGAGCCCGCCGAGTTTGCGGCCCTCGCGGCCTTTCTTGCATCCGGGCGCGCGTCTTATATCACCGGTCAGGCCATAGCGGTCGATGGCGGTTTTCTACATTCGATCTAGGGGTTTTCATGCCGCGTCCCGCCTTTGCCAACTGGCTGTCCGAGACCAATAACGTAACGCAGATCTTCTTGGCTGCGGGTCAAATACCCGGACTTATTAACATGGCAGGCGGCTTACCCGATCCTTCGACATGGCCGATTGCCGAGCTGTCAACAATGGCGGCCCGTGCCATCGCCGATCACCCACAAGACGCGCTGGCCTATGTACCGATTGAGGGCCTGCCTGAGTTGCGAGATGCGATTGCCGCAAGGTTTTCCGCGCCTAATTTGAACCTTTGCCGTGACAACGTGTTGATCACCACAGGTGGTATTCAGGCGCTTGATCTGATCGGCAAGGTTCTGCTGGAAGAAGGCGGTCTGATCGCTGCACAAACCCCGGCTTATCTTGGCGCGCTGGATGCTTGGCGCCCTAGACGCCCCAGCTATAGACCCATGCACCTGCATGCCAATGATTTCGATCCCGAAGCTGCACTTCAGTCCGCTCAGTTTGCCTATGCCGTACCGAATTTCTCTAATCCCACTGGGCAACTGGTCGGCGTTGAAGATCGCATCGCTTTGGTTGCTGCCGCTTATGCTACCGAGACTTGGCTTATTGAGGACGACCCCTACGGCACCCTTTATTACGACGCTGCCCCGCTGCCGCGCATGCTCACGATGTCTGGCAGAAACGAGCCCATCTACACTGGCCCGGTGATCTATCTAGGCACCTTGTCAAAGGAACTTGCCCCCGGCTTTCGTGTCGGCTGGGTGATCGCAGCGCCCGAGATGATCCGAGCGCTCGTGGCCGCCAAACAAGGCTCTGACATGTGCACCTCGGGCTTATGCCAGCGCATCGCACAGGATGCTTTTGCCAGCGGCTTGACCGACCGCATCTTGCCCAACATACTGACGCTTTATCGTGACCGTCGCGATGCTTTGTGCCAAGCCATGACCACGCATCTTTCGGATTTCTTTGATTGGCAGGTGCCGTCGGGCGGCATGTTCGTCTGGGCCACAGCGCGCGATCCCGGTCTGAATACAGATCACCTGCTGGCCCAAGCCATGAAGCATGGCGTCTGTATCACGCCCTCTAGCGTGTTTGACCCTGAAGGCCGCAATCGCAGCTCGATCCGCATCAACTTTACCCTGAACGGCCCTGAAAAGTTAAATGAGGGGGTGATCAGACTGGCCGCCGCCCTGACTACTCTGACCAATGCCGCCTGATTTATTGAACCAATGCAACCTCGATTTGAAAGGGACTACAATGCGCCTAAAATCCCTCCTCAGCGCTTGCTTACTTAGCGCCACTTGCCTTGCAAGCGCGGCACAAGCTGACGATCCCGGCTTGTGGAAAGTCTACAACGATACGTTCAAATCAGCCAAATACGTCGATCTGACCCATACGATCACGCCGGATATTCCGGTTTGGGCCGGGTTTGGTGGCCCAACCTTTGCCCCCGCAACCGCTGGTGTGGCGATGGAGGGCTATGTCGCCAAGGACGAGGCGTTTACATACGAAAAACATGGGTTTGAGGCCACCAATTACATCCTGCGCACTGACCAGCTTGGCACGCAACTCGACCCGCCCGCGCATTGGGCGCCGGAGTATCCGGCGATTGACGAGTTGCCCGCAACCTACACCCTGCGCCCACTTGTGGTGATCAATATAGAGCCGCAAGTCGCCAAGGACTTCGGCTATGCCTTGCAAGTCTCCGACATTGAAGCGTTTGAAAAAGAATACGGCACGATCCCAGAAGGTTCTGTGGTGATGGTGCGCTCTGGTTGGTCAAAAGGTTGGCCCGATAAGGAATTTGCCGCGCGGGCACCCTTCCCCGGGGTCGGTCTGGACGCGCTGAAATTCTTGCATGAGCAGCGCAAGATCCTGTTCCACGGCCATGAACCGCTGGATACCGATGCCACTCCGACGTTAGAAGGTGAGCACTGGCTCATGCACAACGGCTATGCGCAGGCCGAAGGCGTGGCCAACCTTGACAAAGTTCCGCCAGTGGGCGCGCTGATTGCCATCGGGTATCCGAAGTTCGGCGGCGGGCTGGGCGGCTACGCGCGCTACGTCGCGATTTGCCCGCCTGACTGGCAGTACGGCATCTCTGTAGGTGAAGTCGCGGAGGCACCGCTGCCGAAATCAGACAAGTTGCTGAAATTCGATGCCGCGCGCGGGATGCGTATACGCGAATAACCGCGCGAATAGTGAAATGCGCGTCAGTAAATAAGCCTTGCTGACGCGCATGCAGGGTAGAAACTCCTTCGTATCAGCGCCCCGGGCACGCATTGGCAGATCAAGCAATAGCAGATACTCGACTGTAATCGGGCGGCTGAATTTTGTTTCGCCTCATCTTCAAAGGGTTCGAATTAATTGAGCCCACGCCACTGCGTTGCCACGCTTTGTCATCATCGAGCGAGGAAAGATTGCGAGGACTACGGCAAACCGGCGGCTTTGGTTTCAACTAACAGACGACGCGGAATGTCTGCGCTATGACTTCGGTCAGTTCAGCACCTGATTGCGCATCCGTCCTTCGATCAACAGGATCTGAACGGTTCGAGCGGCGTTGCTGCGCATCTCGATTGCCGCGTCGTCCGAGTAGAAAGCATTGTGCGGTGTTATGACCAGTCGCCCGGCAAGCCAAGCCGCACGTTGCCGCCAGTCGTCCAGCAATGGGTGAGGGCCCGGAGGCTCTTGCGGCAGCGTGTCAATCGCAGCAGCGGCCAGACGCCCGCTTCGCAGTGCCGCCTCCAGCGCGTTCAAATCACTGGTCAACTCGCCACGTGCGGTATTAACAAGGATTGCGCCCGGTTTCATTTGTGCAAGGCCATCTGCGCCCATCAGGTCCTTGGTGCTGGGGGTGGCCGGGCAGCGCAGCGTTACCACATCGGATTGTGCCAGCAGATCCTCTAACCGTTCTGCCCGTTCGTAGCCGACGGCTTTTTCATGGCCAGGCGGCTGGTGCGGATCATAGCCCAAAATGCGAAAACCAAAGGGTTTCAACCGGTTGATGACCGCCGTGCCGATGCGTCCCACCCCCACCACGCCTATCGTGCTACGGTTTGAGCGTGAGAGACGCTTCAAACTGTGAACCTGCCAGCCATCGGAAAAGTTGCGCGCACGGGCGTCATGTTCCCAAAGCCTGCGGTGCAATGATAGTATCATCGCCATGGCATGGTCGGCCACTTCCTCTGTGCCGTAATCTGGGTTGTTGGCAAAGCGGATGTCCGCATGCGTCAGCGCTGCAACGTCGATCTTCTCATAGCCTACACCATATCGCACAACACCCCGGCATCGGCTCAGATGGTTTATGCTGCGCGGTCCAAGACGCGCGCCCCAGACCATCAAAGCGTCCAGCCGCGCCAATCGGGCTGGATCAAAGAGCGTCTCATCGGTGGTGTCGAAGAAGTCGATCTCAACAGCGTCGCCTAAGATCGATGCTTCAAGGTCGGGCTGACCGATCATGTGATCGGTGATGCCGACCACATACTTGGTCATCGAAGTTTTTGCCATCTGTTACAGAGTTCCTTAAAGTTCAACTTAGGGCAGCGCAGTCGATAGCGGCCCGTAGGGATACGCGGTCAAGTCTAGCGCAGAATTGCTGTATTAGGTTTTCGATAATTTCTGCAGAAAGCTAAAGTTTCACCATATTGTGCCGCCGAAACGCGGGTAATCTGTTGTTTGCCCAAACATGGCCCGAAGCGGTTTATTCTTCGGCCCGCGTGCTGCGCAGCTTGGTTGTGCTGTTAAACAACAGTCCTTTGGGATGGCCTTTGTATGGCTTCGAAGTTAAAGCTCTGTCCGAGCGTGGACATGACGAGGTGTGTTATCGCTTTGCATTGCTGTCGCGGGACGCTCAAGGGCGGCCTCTCCCCGCCCTGATCCATCGGACTCCTGACATGACAGAACTGTCGCGCTTTCGCCAACATAGCAGTCACTGGGGCGCGTTCCGAGCGCGTCGTGGTGTCGATGGCGCGATCGAGATTGAGCCTTTCGTGGACGACCCGGAACCGTCAGCTTTGCTCGGCAACATTGCCGCATCGCTGGATCATCCGGCTCGTCTGCGCCGCCCAATGGTGCGCAAGGGCTGGCTGGAAAACGGACCGGGGCCTGATATGCGTCGCGGGCGTGATACTTACGTCGAGATCGACTGGGACGCGGCACTTGATCTGACCGCGCGCGAACTGATCCGGCTTGGGGCTAGGCCGGATATGGCTGATGCGGATACTCTGCCCGGCGCGCATGTTTTCGGCGGATCTTATGGCTGGGCCTCTGCCGGGCGGTTTCATCATGCGCAAAGCCAGTTGCACCGGTTTCTGAACACCAGTTTTGGCGGCTATGTCGCAGGCGTTGACACCTATTCTTCGGCGGCGGGGACGGTGATTTTGTCGATGGTTTGGGGCAATTCCCTGAAGTTGAACCGCGATCATCCGTATCTGGCGGAGCTTGCTACAGATACCGAATTGCTGATTAGTTTTGGCGGATTGCCTCTGCGCAACACCGCAATCAGTCCTGGCGGTAATTCACAGCACTCTGTCCGTCAGGCTTTGGAGGATGCTGCTGCGCGGGGCTGCGGATTTGTGTCGATCAGCCCGATTGCCGACGATATGGACGCGCTGCCGGGCTTGAGCAGGCTTGCGCCTCGGCCCGGCACTGATGTGGCGCTGATGCTTGGGATGGCGCATCATCTGCATACGACGGGTCGGGCGGATCGAGCTTATCTTGATCGCTACACCACTGGATATGACCGCTTCGTGGCCTATCTGACGGGCGAAACCGATGGTGTTCCTAAGACTGCCGATTGGGCGGCGGCAATCTGTGATGTGCCTGCGAATGAGATCACGGCGCTGGCCGAGCGTGCATCGAAACTGCGCACGCTGATTAATGTAACCTATTCGCTGCAACGGGCTGAGAATGGCGAGCAACCGATCTGGATGGCGCTGACGCTTTCGGCGATGCTGGGGCGTTGCGGCGAGGCTGGGGCGGGGTTTTGCTATGGGCTTGGCTCGATTGGCAATATTGGCAAGCCACCGCTGGAGGTACCGCTGCCGACTTTGCCACAAGGCAAGAACCGGGTCGGCGATTTCATTCCCTGCGCGCGGATCGCGGAATTACTGCTGCATCCGGGTAAAGTCTATGCGTATATGGGCGAGACGCGGCACTATGCCGATATCCGGCTGGTCTATTGGGCAGGCGGCAATCCGTTTCACCATCACCAAGACCTGACCCGTCTGACCGATGCGTTCGCGCGACCGGACACGATCATCGTGCATGACAGCGTTGGCACCGCCACGGCAAACCACGCGGACATCATCTTTCCGACCACAGTGACGGCAGAGCGCGAAGATATTGGGGCGGGCGGCAATGACCCTTTCCTTATCGCGATGGAGCAACTTGCTGCGCCCTATGGCGAGGCCCGCGATGATTTTGAGATTTTCGCAGGTCTTGCCGAGCGGATTGGTTGTGGCGCTGCCTTCAGCGAAGGTCTCGACAGCAACGGTTGGTTGAAGCGGATTTATGCTGTCACGCAGCAGGCGTTGACCGCGCAAGGGCTGCTCGCACCGGATTATGGCACGTTCCGGCAAGGCATGGTTCTTTCGCTGCCTACGCGGAAAAGCGATGGCGATATCCGGCGCTTTCACAGCGATCCTGCGGCGCATCCGTTGAAAACTCCGTCGGGTCGGATCGAGATTTTCTCGGACCGCGTGGCGGCGGCTGGCCTGCCGGGGCATCCGGCTTGGATAGCGCCGCTAGCGTGGTTGGGGGCTTCGTCTGCGGCAGAGCATCCGTTTCACTTGGTGGCAAACCAACCGGCGAACAGGCTGCACAGCCAGCTGGATTTTGGCGCGACCAGTATGGACAGCAAAAATGCAGGGCGGGAAGTTGCGCGGTTGAACCCCGCCGATGCTGCAAGTTTGGGTATTTCCGACGGCGATGTGATCAGGATTTGGAATGGCCGTGGCGCGACTTTGGCATCGGCCTTGCTGTCCGATGCGATCCGCAGCGGTGTTGTGCAGTTGGCAACCGGTGCATGGTATGCGCCGATTGATCTCGCCGGGTCGGGCAGGACTTGCGTGAACGGCAACCCGAATGCGGTGACTTCTGATATTGGCGCGTCGATTTTAAGCCAAGGCTGCGCGGGTCAGCTTTCGCTGGTTTCGATTGAGCGTCTGACCACTGAGCCGCCGCCAGTTGTGCCGCATGTGGATATCCTGCGCCGCGTCTGATCTCGGCAAACCCCAGAACCTAGAGCGCGTGACTGATTACGTAGCGCAGTCGCGCGCGGCCAAGCCCAAGCATGAATCGTGAGGCTCCGGGCGTTGGATAGGGGCTTGAAGCCCGCCCAGAGAGCCGACAGGAAAACTCGACTGTTTAGGTCGTGAAAGCGGGAAAATGCTTCCCCATCTCTACCTATCTACGAAATAGACAATAAGGACAGGTCGGTCTATCTCTTTCCATAACGAAACCGCAGCAATCGAAACCGCTTTTTCGACGTTGGTTCCGGGGAAGATCGCCCAAGTGCGCCCGGACACGACGAAAGCTGCATCATAGCGAAGCAAGGAACCCGGCATGACGGCATACCTCTGTATGCCATTGAAATAGCTATGTCTTTTTGTAGCCGTATCTGTGGCCGCTTTTGAAGTTTTGTCCCTATGCGGCCGCAGCGGCTTGTGGATCGCATATAACTATCGCCCCGCTCGTGCTGCTTTTTGCAGCCGTGGGCACAAAATCCAATCATCAGGAATTGTTCCATGACTGACCATCTGACTTCTCTTCGACTGTCGCGCCGCAGCCTGCTTGCTGGCTCTGCCGCGCTGACCATTGCCTCGTTCAGCGGAGTTTCGGCCTTTGCGCAGGCTCCGGCAGGCGGCGATATCGTCTTCTTGATCAACTCACTGGGCGACACATGGATTCCGAACAACAGCGCGATTTCCAGTTTCCAGGGCCATATCTGGGGCCATGTCTCTGACAAGCTGGTCTATGTCGATGTTGATGGCACCCCAAGCCCGTGGCTGGCCGAAAGCTGGGAGCAAAACGACACTGCCACTGAGTTCACCCTAAAGCTGAAAAGCGGCGTGACGTTCTCGGATGCCACCCCATTGGACGCAGCGGCTGTAATCGCCAACCTTGATATCTGGTATGCCGGTCGCACCGATGACGGGATTAACCCGATCGGCTTGTTCCCGAAAACATATGACCACGCCGAGGCGGTCGATCCGCTGACGGTTAAAGTGGTGTTCAAAGCCCCGACCTTGGGCTTTATTCCCACACTGGGCTATCACGGATCTATTTTGATTTCGCCTAAGACACTGGCGACGCCTGCGACCGAGCAAGCTGACCTGAGCAAAACTGCAGGCAGCGGGCCTTATGTGGTCGACTCGTGGAAAGAGGGCGATTTCGTCAAGCTGATGAAGCGCGCTGATTACAACTGGGGTCCGGCGGCGGTTGGGCATACTGGTCCGGCGTTCTTGGACAGCATCACCTACAAGCTGGTGGCTGAGCAATCGTTGCGAGTGGCGGCTGTGCAAGCGGGTCAAGCCGATATCGCCTATAACGCTTCGCCCCAAGAGTTGCAGTCGCTTCAGGAAGCTGGGTTTACCGTGGCGACACCGCGCTATCTGGGCTTTGTGAACGGCTGGGCGATCAACACCAAGCTGGCCCCGTATAACGATGTAAAAGTGCGCCAAGCCCTGCAAGTGGCGATCAATCGGCAAGAGATTATCGACACGGTTTACACGCCGGATTGGAAGCTTGCGACCTCGTTCATTCAAAGCAACGTGCCGGGGGCGACCGATCACAGTGCGCTGCTGGCCTATGATGCCGCTAAGGCGGAGGCTTTGCTGGATGAGGCAGGTTGGGTCAAAGGTGCCGATGGCATCCGAGTGAAGGATGGCGTTGAATTGCTGCTGACGCTGCATTCTAACCCGTATCTCGCGACCTCGAAATCGGTGGACGAGTTGATCGCGCAGCAACTGGGCCGGATCGGCTGGAAAGTCGAAATCCGCGCCTACGACGTGGTGACGTTTGGCGAGAAGGTCCATTGCGCGGGCGACACGATCCCTGCCTACGAAGTGACCCGCAGCTTTATCGACGCGGGCACTGTGGCGGGCATTTTGACCGACGCCAACAAAGGTGAGAACTGGTTCAACCTTGGCGAAAGCGATGCACGGATCAATGATCTTCGCGATCAGATTGCCGGAGCAGGCTCGCTGGAAGTGCGCGCACCGCTGCTGGATGAGCTGAAGGCCTATGTACTTGAGCAGGGCTACTTTATTCCCCGCACCCAGATCGTCCAGCGCATCTATGTGCAGTCGCCCGAGGTGAAAGGCGTCGTTTACAACGGCGTCGCCTACGCCAGCTACTACGCCGCGACCAAAGGCACCGCCTGATCCGGCGAAACGCTGAACCGGTCTAACCAAGCCCGGTCTAACCAAGAAAGTGAATGGCATGAGAAACGCCTATTTGAACTATGCGGGCAAACGCCTTCTACAGGCCGCCGTTGTGGTGCTGTTGGCTTATGTCTTCACCTTCTTGGTGGTCAGCATCCTGCCCGGTGATCCGATCACCAACGTGCTGCACGATCCACAGAACGCGTTCACCATGGCGCAGATTCAAGAGATCATCGAAGCGCAGGGGTTGAATGATCCTGTTGCCTTGCAGTTGTGGCACGCGCTGTCTGGCTTCGTTACTGGCGATCTGGGGCTGTCGATGCGCTCTAGCCGTCCGGTGGCCACGTTGATTTCCGAGGTGCTGCCCTCGACCCTCATCCTAGCGTCGTCGGCATTGGCGGTGGCCTTGGTGCTGGCTGGGCTGATCGCTTATGGCAGCCAGTTTCTGCCCCGGCGATTTGGTCAAGGCTTTGTGCGCAGCTTGCCGTCGCTGTTTCTGTCGGTGCCTACTTTCGTGATCGGGCTGGTGCTGATCCATCTGTTCGGTTTCCAGTTGGGTCTGTTCATGGTGATTGACCCGAACAGCTTTTGGGCGACAGTGTTTGCTTCTATCGCCCTTGGCATCCCAATCTCGGCGCAGATTGCCGAGGTTCTGGTGGCAAACCTCGACAACGAATCCGCTCAAGAATATGCCGCCGTTGCCCGTGCGCGGGGGCTGCGGCAGACGCCGCTGTTCTTCCGGCATTTCCTGAAACCCTCAGCACTGCCAGTCGTCACAGTGGTGGCGCTGATGGTGGGCGAAGTTCTCGGCGGCGCGCTGATAACTGAGACGGTTTTTGGCCGCACCGGCATCGGCAATCTCGTGCAACGGTCGGTGGTGACGCAAGACTTGCCTGTGCTGCAAGCCGTGGTGTCACTCGCCGCTATGGTCTTCGTGCTGGTCAATCTGATCGCCGATCTGGTCTATCCGCTGCTGGACCCTCGCGTGAAAATTTTGGGTGCAACTGCGGTGCGGTCAAGCGCCTCAACCTCTGACACTGCATCCCCAACGGTGACTGTATGACAATCTCCCTCGCCTCCGCCTTGTCGCGAAAACGTCTCCACGCGCCCTTCGCAGCCTTGGGAATACCGCCTAGCGTGGCCCTGGCCTTCATAATCCTCGCTTTGGTCATCGGCTGGTCACTGGTGCCCGGATTGTTCAGTGGCCACGACCCGTTTGTCGGAGTCCCGGCTGACAAATTACAGGCACCCAGCATTGCGCATTGGTTTGGCACCGATCAACTGGGCCGCGATCTTTACGCCCGCGTCGTGCATGGCACTGCGTCGTCGGTATCCAGCGCGCTGATTGCAGTAGTGATCGGCCTGTTTGTTGGCGGGTTGATTGGCCTGCTGGCGGGGTTCCTCGGCGGCTGGGTTGACATAATTTTCGCCCGTCTGGTCGATGTGTTGTTGGCGATCCCCAGCTTTCTGCTGGCGGTTATCGTCGTCACGGCGCTCGGCTTTGACACCATCAACGCGGCCATCGCCACCGGAGTCTCTGCCGTCGCTGTTTTCGCGCGGGTGATGCGATCAGAGGTGATCAAGACGCGTCAGGCCACGTTCGTTGAGGCTTCGTTCCTGTCGGGCGGCTCGCGCTGGCATATTCTGCTGCGCCACGTGCTGCCAAACGCTTCGCGCTCGGTGTTGCCGCTGGCCGTGCTGCGCTTTGGTCTGTCGATCTTGGTCATCGCGGGCCTTGCGTTCCTTGGCTACGGCGACCCGCCGCCAGCTTCGGATTGGGGTCTGCTGATCTCAATCGGCAAAGATTACATGAAATGGCCTTGGCTGATCTACGCCCCCGCCATTGCCATTATCGCCACCGTTCTCTCACTCAACAGGATCAGCCGATGGCTTCGCAAGACAGATTGAAGACGCCGCTTCTGCGGGTTGAGGGACTTTCGGTTTCCTATGGCCCAAACCAAGTGGTGCGCGATGTAAGCTTCGAGCTTGGGCGCGGCAAAAGCCTTGCGCTGATTGGCGAGTCCGGTTCGGGCAAATCGACCATCGCGCGCGCCGTGTTGCGCTTGCTTCCAGCACGGGGTCACGCCACCGGGCGGGTTGAGTTCGACGGGCAAGAGGTTTTGTCGCTGCCCGAGCGTCATTTCCGGTCGTTGCGCGGTCGCTCGGTCGGGTTTGTTCCGCAAGACCCCGGCAATGCGCTGAACCCGGTACGCACCATCGGCGTGCAGGCGCAAGAGGCGGCAGCATTGCTGGATGAGCCGAACCACGCTGTCCGCAAAGCACTCATTTTGGATGTGTTCGCGCAAGTCGGCTTGGACAATCCGCAGCGCGTCTATGACTCGTATCCGCATCAGCTTTCTGGCGGCATGTTGCAACGCGTGCTGATCGGTCTGGCAGTGCTGCCGCGCCCAGCGCTGCTGGTGGCGGATGAGCCGACCTCGGCCTTGGATGTGACAATTCAGAAGCGCATCCTTGATCTGTTGTCGCAGCTTCAGGCCGATCTCGGCATCAGCCTTCTGCTGATCACCCATGACCTTGCGATTGCCGCCGAACGCACCGATGCTCTGGTGGTGTTGAAGGGTGGCGTGGTGCAGGAAGCGGGCCGCACGGCGGAAGTTTTCGCCTCGCCGAGCACCGCCTATGCGCGCAAGCTTTACGCCGATGTGCCTTCGCTGAACCCCAATCGTTATGCGGCTTTGCGTGATCCGGGTTTGAAGCGGGCTGATGACGCTGCTGCCCCGAAGATCGAGTTTTCCGGCATCACCAAAACTTTCACCGTCGATGGCCGCACGCTGACGGCGGTGGATAACGTGTCCTTCACGGTCCCCGCTGGCACCACTCATGCGCTGGTGGGCGAGTCCGGTTCGGGCAAAACCACGGCAATCCGATTGTTGATGGGGTTGGATCAGCCCGACCAAGGCCATATCACCGTCGCGGGTTTGACGCTTTCGGATCGCACCCCGACGACGCTGCGCGAGGCTTGGCGGCATCTGCAACTGGTCTACCAAAACCCGTTCACCTCGCTCGACCCGACGTGGAAAGTCGAAAGCCTTGTGCGCGAACCGCTGGACCGCTTCCGCATCGGCACCCCTGCCGAACGCAACGACCGCGTGCGCGAGGCTTTGGCAAGCGTGGGGCTGGCCGAACATCTACTGTCGCGTAAACCTGCCGCTTTGTCGGGGGGGCAGCGTCAAAGGGTGGCCATCGCGCGGGCTTTGGTCTTGAAGCCCGACGTCATTGTGTTGGACGAGCCTACCTCGGCTTTGGATGTTTCTGTGCAAGCCGATATCGTCGAGGTGCTGCTGTCGCTTCAAGCGAAGCTTGGCCTGACTTATGTTTTCGTCTCACACGATTTGGCGCTGGTGCGGCAGCTTGCGCACAGCGTTTCAGTGATGCACCGGGGCCGGATTGTTGAACATGGCCGCGTCGCCGACATTTTCGATAACCCGCGTGAGGCATACACGCGGGCGCTGCTAGAGGCGATCCCCTCAGGCATTGGCGCGCGGGTGCGACCCGTGACATCGGCCCAGATTTCCACTCGCATCGAGGAAGTAGCATGACGATTGCCCAATCTATCAGCGCGCCCGGTGCATTGCCGGAAGGCTTCCGCCCCAAACAACGGCTCGGGTTCAACACCCGCGTGTCCTTCAACAATTGCGATGGCCCAGCGCAGGGCTTGCGCGAAGGCATCGCGTTGTATCAGGCGGCGGAGGCGTTGGGCTATCAATCCGGCTGGGCCTATCAGCGGCATTTCGACAATTATCTGTCATCACCGCTGCCGTTTTTCGCAGCCGTAGGCCAGCACACAAACCGCATCACGCTAGGCTCGGCGGTGATCCCGATGCGCTACCAAGACCCGATCTTACTGGCCGAAGCTGCTGGCACCACGGATCTTTTGATCGGCGGGCGGCTCGAACTTGCAATCGCAACCGGGGCGACTGCCGCCTTTGACGCGGTGTTTGGCACCGTCAATACCGATGCACGCAGCGAGGCCAAGCGCAGGAAGGCGCGTTTCCTTGCAGCAATCTCGGGTGAGGTTTTGCACCGCATTGATGGTCCGGGTCACAGTGCGACAGAGGGCAGCGAGTTGCGGGTAACGCCGCACAGCCCGACATTGCGAAACCGTATCCGCCAAGGCGCCGCGAGCGTCGGATCCGCCATTCAAGCGGCAGAGCTGGGCATCGGCCTGATTAGCGGCACTGTCCAGCATGATCAGGAGCCGGGGGAAAATTTCAGTGCATATCAGGCCCGCATCATCGCCGCGTATCGCAGCGCATGGCGCGCAAAATGGGGAACCGAGCCACCTTCAGTGGCCGTCGCAGCCTCTATCCTGCCCGGTACCACTGTGGAATTGCGAGACACCTATGCCGCCTATGATCTGGAACGCCGCACGCAAGGTATCGCGGCCTCACGCCCCAAAGGAGCGTTGGAACCAACGGCCCGCACCAATAACCCCGAGGGCAGCCAGATTTGCCCGGTTTATCACGGCACGCCAGATCAGGTCGTGCAGGCGGTGCTCACCGATCCCGGCCTCGCGGCTGCGGATGAGCTGGTGCTGTTCCTGCCGCCTGCTTTTAACCTAGAGCAGAACCGTCGCCTGCTTGCCGATCTTGCGCAAACGGTGGCACCAAACTTTGGTTGGACACCCAGTCTCTGAGCGGTTTCGACTTTATGCCCATACGGCCTCCCAAGCGGAGGCCGTTTTGGTTTGAGTGTAGATTTTTGCATCATTGTAAGGGCTTGTGCGAGCCTGCCGAATCAAACGCCACCTCTGGCCGCGGTATCGTCGCATTTCCGCGCGCTAGAATTGTTCTTGCTGTCCGCATGTCAAATAGAGACAGCCCTTCTCCATCCGGGGTGCAGAATAGAGAGACAGGTCGTTCTTTATACTGCTCCAAAATGCTAATCTGATCGCAGATATATAGCGACCAGAGAGGCCACCATGCCAACCGAATTTATCAGCATCACCTTCCCCAATGCGTCCAACGACATCGCCCCGATCCCAGATGCGGCAATCGACCCCGCCTATCTGGTGCGCTATGCCCGCACTTTGGACGATTACGGTTTCAACTACACGCTGATCCCCTATCACTCCTCTTCGTTTGACCCGTTCACCATCGGGGCGACAATCTTGGCGGTGACGAAAAACATTCGAATCATTATAGCTCTGCGTCCGAATACGATTTATCCAACGGTCGCTGCCAAGGCGCTGGCGACGCTGTCACAGCTGGGTGGCGGGCGCGTTGTTGTCCATTTTATCGCGGGTGGTGATCCTGCAGAGCAAGCGCGTGAGGGCGATTTCCTGAGCAAGGAAGAACGCTATGAGCGGACGGCGGAATATATTCGTATCTTGCGCCGGGCTTGGGCATCATCGGAAGCCTTTGACCATGAGGGCAAATATTACCAGTTCAAAAACTTCTCCAGCAAAGTGCGCCCTGTAGGTGGCACCATTCCGGTATCAGTCGGTGGCTCATCGGATGAGGCTTACCGAGTTGGCGGCGAGCTAGGCGATATCTTCGGGCTTTGGGGAGAGCCGCTGAAAGAAACCCGCGAGCAGATTGAGAAGATCAACGCCGCTGCTGCCGCTGCTGGACGCAAAGATCGTCCGCGCATTTGGGTAACGTTTCGCCCGATCACCGCAGAAACTGATGAGTTGGCATGGGAAAAAGCCTATCGCACGCTCGACCATCTGAATGCCGCCCGCGAAAATGGACTGGGGCGCAAACCTATCAACGCCAACCCGCCGCTGAACGTCGGCTCGCAACGACTGTTGGAAATTGCCAAGCGCGGCGACGTTCAGGATCGCGCGTTGTGGTATCCGACCGTCACGGCGACCAATGCCAGCGGTGCGTCAACCGCGCTGGTGGGGTCGCCTGAAACTATCGCGGCCTCGTTGCTCGATTATGTCGATCTGGGGGTCGAGCTGATCTCGGTGCGTGGCTACGACAACTACAACGATGCGGTGGATTTGGGCCGTTATGTGCTGCCGTTGGTACGCAAGGGCATCGCCGAGCGTGAGGCGGCAAAAACGCCGCTTGCCGAAGCGGTATAGGCCCAGAGCCAGACAAAATTCTGCCGGGGTCGGGTATGTCCGATCCCGGCTATTCGCTCCGATGACAAATGAGACCTGCCCGTGATAATCGAACCCGTGACCGCCGAAACCGAAACACAAAATGCCGTGATCGTCCCGGCAGAAACGCTTGCCCGCATCGCGGCAGCGGGGAAGATCGCGGACCGCAGCGGCAGCTTTCCGGCGGAAGGTATTCGCGCGCTGCACGATGCGGGATTGTTGCAGGCGACGGTGAGCAAACGCTACGGCGGCCAGGGCGGCGATCTCGATACGTTGGTGCAGATCATTAGCCAAGTCGGCACTGCCGATCCTTCGGTGGCGCTGATCGTCACGATGAACCTCGCCAACCATCTCGCCCAAGCCGAGCGCAACCACTGGCCGAACGATGTGTATCAGCAGATCGTCTCGGAAGGTCGCACCCGGCCAATCCTGTTGAACGCGGCACGGGTGGAGCCTGACCTCGGCTCGCCTTCGCGCGGTGGTTTGCCCCAAACCCGCGCGCGGCGCACGGCGAATGGCTGGGCGATCAGCGGCACCAAGCGATTTGTCACAGGGTCCGAAGGGCTCACGCATCACCTCGTCTGGGCTACAACGGATGAGACACCCACACGCGTCGGCACCTTCATCGTGCCAGCCGAGACGCCGGGCATCACAATTGTAAAAAATTGGGACAGTCTGGGGATGCGGGCCACGTCTTCACATGATGTGGTATACGATAACGTGACGGTGCCGATTGCGCATGTGTTGGATCTGGTTGAGGCTGGTAAGGGTCAGCAGGATAATTTGGGTCACGCGCTGCTAACGCTGGGGCTGACCTCGATTTACCTTGGCGTTGGTGAGGCCGCTGCCGCTGCCTTTGCCAAGTTCGCGCATGATCGCATCCCCGCTAATCTGGGTCGCCCGATTGCCGAAACTGAGCGCATCATCTCGGTCGCCGGAGAGATTGATTTGCTGATATCCTCGGCTCGCACTTTTCTGTTCGACGCATTCGCGCTGCATCGCGATGATACGCTGCATCTATTGCGCGTCCGTCTGATCGTAGGGCGGCAGCTGCAAGAGGCGGTGGGTCTGGCGGTGCGCACGCTTGGCAATCCCGGCTTGGCCGCCGGATTGGGGCTCGAAAGGCACTTCCGCGACATTCAGGCGGTGCTGGTTCATGCGCCGCAAGAGGATACTTCGCTGACCATGCTGGGCCGCAGCGCTTTTGCCCGGTTTAAAGCCGCCCGCGAAGCCGAAACTCTGGAGACCAACCTCCCGCTAAGGCAGGCCGTCCAATGATCGCCAGTACTTGCCAAAACTTTGCTGAAAAGGCCAGCCAATGACATATGTAATTTTTGGCGCGGGTGCTGTCGGCACCAGCCTTGCCGCGCAGTTTACCGAAGCTGGCATCGACACCGTTCTGGTGGGTCGGGGTCGCCAGCTCGAACATCTTCGCAGCCACGGTCTGCTTTACAAGCGCGCACAAGGCCCCTGGCAAATTGCACTGAATCTGAGTGATATCAATTCATTGCGCCTGAAACCCGATGACATTCTGCTGCTGGCGGTAAAGGGTCAGGATGTGGAGGAGTTGAGTGCCCAGATCGCCCTACTTCCGGTCGAAGGTGGCGGCGTGGCGGCGGATTTACCGGTGGTGACGATGCAAAACGGGCTTGAGGCCGAGCGGATCGTTGCGCGTCGTTTCTCTCGACTTTACGCCGCGGTGGTGCGGGTGCCTGCGATTTATACCGAGGTCGGCAAGGTCAGCGTCTTGGCCGAACCGCAATTCGCCAGCGTCAGCATTGGTCGCTTTCCGCAAGGCCGCGATGCGATCTCGGCTCGGCTTACCGCAGATTTGACGCGGGCGAATGCTCTCGCGGAGGAACATGCAGATATCCGGCGCTGGAAGGCGCAGAAACTGACCTACAACGTGCGCAATGTGGTTGAGCTGTTCGCGGGCACGCCAGACCAGGTGGCTTTCGTCGGTAATGCCTTGGCCGCTGAGGCTGAAGTGGTGCTGAAGGCGGCGGGGTTTGATCCTGCTGCCGAGGCCGAACGTAAGGTAAGTCTTGCGGGCTGGAAAGTAACCCGCGATCCGACCGCACCCAGCGGGCAATCCACCTGGCAAAGCTTCACACGCGGGGCGCGCAGCGAGGTTGATTTCCTGAACGGCGAAATTGTGCTGCAATCGCGGTTGCATGGGCTGGATGCACCGTGGAATCTTGCCGCGCAAAGGCTTGCCGCGGAACTGGCGGCGAGTGGCGGCGTCCCGGGCAGCATAGCACTGGACAGACTTGTCTCATTGGCGCAGTCAGATGCACAGGCCCGAGCGGCAGCGGCACATTGACGGTTTGCAGAAGAGCGCCGACAGTCAACAGATCGAGCATTGCAAGCCATATCTTGAATGTGGCGGGCGGGCTTTTCTATAGCGAGGGCATCCGCGCCGTCGGCATCGACCGGATAATCCGGGAGTCCGATATCGCCAAGGCCACGCTGTATCGGCACTATCGATCGAAGGAAGATCTGGTTTTGGCCTATCTGCGAGAACGGCATATTGCGGTGATGGCAGGGCTTGATGAAGTTTTGGCGCTGCACACGGCGCCGCGCGACCAGATAGCCGAGATTTTTGAGCGTCTTTATCAGAAGGCGGGAAACCCAAACTTTCGCGGCTGTGCCTTTGGCTTGGCTGTAGCGGAACATGGCGCAAGCGCGCGCATCGTTGGCCTTGCGCGGATGCACAAAACCGCCGTGGCCGATGAGCTAAACAGTATCGCCCTGCGCGCCGGATTGGTCGAGGCTGATCAAATCGGCCGCCATCTAGCATTGCTATACGATGGCGCACTGGCCCGCCGCGCCGTTTATGGCAACGTGGTGCCGATGCGGGATGCCAAAGAATGTGCGCTGGCTTTGTTCGATCATGCGGCGCGGAATGAGCTAATGGGAAAAATCGGGATATGACGCAGAAGATCGACTACTTTTTCGGGCTGGGCTCGCCCTGGGCTTATGTGGGGCTGGATGCTTTCACGGCGCTTGCCACCGCGCATTTGGCTGACATCGTGCCACATGTGATCCCGGTGATCGAAGAAAATGGCGGTATCTATTCGCGCAACCGTCCGCCCCTACGCCGCGCCTATTGGTTCACCGACCTGAAACGCTGGGCAAATCGTCGCGGCGTCACGCTGGAATTCGCAGGCCGCGAGGCGCTTTCGGATATTGCTCCCGCAGGCGATCTGGTGGTGGCTGCATGGCTGCGCGGCGATGATTGGCTGGCCTTAGCCCGTGCCTTCCATCAAGCGTTCTGGGGTCGTGCCGAGGATATCGGTGCTGCCGATGTGCGCGCTCGGATTACAACCGAGGCGGGTCTGGACAGTGTTAGCCTTGAAGCCTTCGCCAAAGGCCCCGAAGTCGCTGCGCGCAAGGCCGAAAGCCTTGAGATCGCGCGTAAAGCAGGGGTCTTTGGCTTGCCGTCTTACATCGTGGTCGGCGAGTTGTTCTGGGGTCAGGATAGCTTGCCGTTCCTTGACAGCCACCTGAAAGGCGAGAAGTTGATCGCCTGAGCAGTCCTAGGTAGAAGCTTCAAACTTCGCCTTCCCCTAACGCCGCCCCGGATCAAGGTCGGGGGCTGATTAGGGATGACGCAATGATCTGATCAAGGCAACAGGCTTTGGATCGGCAATCGGATCAGTTATCATCCACATCCGGTAAGATTTTGCCGGGATTGAATAGCCCCGCTGGGTCAAGTGCCGCCTTGATCCGCCGCATCACCGCTAGGGCCGGGCCATGCTCGGCGCGTAGGTATTTCATTTTGCCCAGACCTACGCCATGCTCGCCCGTGCAGGTGCCATCGACCGACAGCGCCTTTTCTACCATCGCCGCATTGATCCGATTGACGATGGCCTCATCTTCCGGTGCGTTCGGATCGAGGGCAAAAACCACATGAAAATTGCCGTCTCCAACATGCCCCATGATCGCATAAGGCACCGGACAGTCCGTCATCAAGCCTTTGGCATGTATGATACATTCGGCCAACGCACCGATCGGCACGCAGACATCCGTGGGCCAACCGCGCGATCCGGGGCGCATCGCAAGCGTGGCGTTGTAGGCAGAGTGGCGGGCCTTCCATAGGCGACTGCGATCCTCCTCGGCGCGCGCCCATCGAAAGCCTGAACAGCCGTTGGCTTCGGCAAGGCTGCGAAACACCTCAACCTGTGCCTCCACTTCTGCCGCACTGCCGCCAAATTCGACGAACAATGTATCCGCCACAGTTTCAGATAAGTGTGAAAACGCGTTGACCGCAGCGATAGCGCCCGCGTCGAGATATTCCATGCGCCCGGGTTGCAAGCCACATTGAATAGCTTCGATCGCGGTGCGGCTGGCCTCTGCCGGGCCGGGAAAGGTGCAGACGGCAGCCAGCACGGCTTCGGGGCGGCCGTGAAGCCGCAGGGTGACCTCGGTAATGATGCCCAAGGTGCCCTCTGAGCCAAGGTAAAGATGCGTCAGATCGTAACCAGCCGAGGTTTTGCGTGCCCGCCGCGCCGTACGGATAATCTCGCCCTGCGGCGTCACCACGGTCAGGTTCAGCACATTTTCGGCCATGGTGCCATAACGTACAGCACTGGTGCCCGAAGCCCGGGTGGCGCACATGCCGCCCAAGGTTGCATTGGCCCCAGGATCAACCGGAAAGAACAGCCCGGTGTCCCGCAGATCGGTGTTCAAAGCCTCGCGCGTGATGCCAGCCTCTACCGTGCAGTCCAGATCATCTGGGCTGACGCGAAGCAGTCGGTTCATCCGCATCATATCTATGCTGACGCCTCCCCGAACCGCCGCCACATGCGCCTCTAACGACGAGCCAAGGCCATGGGCGATCAGCGGGACTTTGGCGGATGTGCAGATGCGGACGATTGCGGCCACCTCCTCGGTGGTCAGCGGCCAAGCAACCGCATCCGGGGGTTGCGGCGCGTGATGGGTTTCATGGCCCGCGTGATGGTTGCGGTCGGCCAGCTTGTTCGAAAACCTCTCGCCCAACAGAGCGGAAAGGGCTGCAACAGTACTGTTTTCAATCGGCATCCGACATTTCTTCCCTTACGCGTATGATGTTCAGCCGATAGTCCGGCGTGACATTCTGGTATTGCTTTTTGAGTATATCAACGCTTGTTCGCACCCAAAGTTCGGTGAAAGTACCTCAATTTTCCGGCTGGGGTGGCTACTACATCGACCTTAAGCAAGTGACGATCTCGGTTGACAGGCGATTGCCCATGCGCGCAGGTTTGGCAGACCGGTCAGGAAACGCGTGGCGCTGTGGTCCAACGCCTGCAAGCGCCAGAGCAGAACTGCGGCATCTTGATTGCGCAAGGGCAAGGCTGACGCCCCCCAAGTGGCAATCTTTTGCAGAAGCACGTTCAGACGCAGCCCCGCCATACTGAAGTGGGTCAGTGGGGAAAACAGCGCGATCCCAGCCAGCGCCTCAACAGGTTGGCGCGTGAGATAAGACACGTTTTGTTCCCCTGACGCCTGAGGGCTGGAAACGCGGGAGAAATGGCGATGAGTCAGAACCGGATACACCAAGCGTTAGTCCACCAGTATGATTGTTATAATAAACGACCGAGCCATCGCCTTTAATGTGCGCTTTTGCCATGCCAACGTGAACTCTAAACCTGCAAGCAAAATTAGAAGATTAAACCCGTGACCGAGGGTCGAAGAGAGTATCTATATCGTGCTGCCCGACATCGGGCGCGGTCAACATCCTGAAGCTGTGCGGCAGATCATGTTTATGCATTCGAAAGCGATCACGGAAGCGATTGCAAAATAAGCGAAATCGTCATTTATTTCCGGCTTAGACCGCGCCCGCTGGCTTGGCGAAACGCCCTAGGAAGAGCACTGTCGTGCTGCTTTAGCGGCAGCTTTGGGCCGGATCCGCAAATGACACTGATGCATGCGCAGGAGGCTTGTGCTCTGCCCACTTGATCGACTCGCGGCGTCGCTCCGGGTGCGGGTCGCTAATGACAACTAAAAGCAAAATCCCAAGTCAAAGCCGCGAAAATCCTGCCACAGCTTCGTGACTATCATCATCAGACCGTTCCGCGGGATCAGAAGTGGGAGCAACCTTCCCCGCCAGTACCCGCAGCGTGCGCCGACGGCGGAATTGCTGTCGAACTTCGGCCGATCGGCTCGACGAGACTGCCCCGCCGCACTACGCAGTCTGCAAGATACGCAAATGCCGAAATCTCGACATCGTCTTCGACGGTGACGCCTGGCGCGAATACGACATTCGGCCCGATTGTTATGTCGCGTCCGAGTTTCGTGTCGAACGAAAAAAATACGGTCTCTGGCGCGGCCATAGAAACGCCACTCTGCATCGCCTCAACTCTGGCACGGCGCTGAAATGCAGCCTCGGCTTCTGCGAGTTCGACTCGCGAGTTCACTCCGCGCGCTTCATCTTGCTCGCAGAGTACCACACTGCAGTCTTTGCCTTCCGAGCGTGCGATGCTGACGACATCGGTCAGAAAATACTCTCGTCGCGAATTGTCATCCGAGAGCGCGGGAAGCCAACGCCTTGCATCGGAAGCGTCAAACGCCATCACGCCGGAATTGCACAAGGTGACGGCAGCCTCAGCTGCACTGGCCTCTCCAGACTCGACGATGCGTTGGAGGAAGCCCGCTTCGTTGCGTATCAAGCGGCCATAGCGAAACGGATGCGGTGTGTCGAAACCAAGAACCGCGACGCGCCCCGGTGCCGCAATAAGTTCGCGCAATGTGTCCGGGCGGGTCAGCGGCGTATCGGCGTACAGCACTACTATCCGCCCTTCAAATCCCCCTAATGCGGAAAGACCACACAACGCGGCATTGCCAGTACCACAAGCGCGCGGCTGAACGGCGATGATAACTTCGGGGCTTAGCCTGCGCACAGCCACAGCAACGTCTTTGGCATCGGCGCTCACCACCACAACACATCGCCGCGGTGAGAGTGCCTCGGCGGTACGCAGGGCGTGGCGCAGAAGCGATGCACCGGCGAGGTTGTGCAATGGCTTCGGGCAGTTTGAATTCATTCGTCCGCCTGTGCCCCCGGCAAGTATCACGATGGCAAGCGGGGGGCGGGGTTGCCGAAACATCTGGTCTTTCCTCGAATTGCTCAAAGCGGCGCGGAGGCGATCTTTGAAATCCCTTGATCGGCTTGGATAGCTGAGGACGATGACGATCGTATCAGGGACCGTCTGGCATCGGCGCAGTTTATTGTCGGGCCATGGTGGCGCGTTGCTGAACTTGGTTGTCAGGCGACATCCAAGACACGTGCGCAGCATTTGCTTTCCTTTTGACTTCAATCACGTCGCCGGGTTCAATCTTGCTGTCAAAGCTCGCAGGTTCGGATGTTTCAGCGCCAGCGTGAAAAATTTTGATCTGGAGGGTATCTTCCCCTTCGCCGAGGCTCGCCGGTGCGATCCCTACTTCGCGCAACCGTTCTTCGGCACTAACGAGGCGGGCGCGCTGCTGCACTGCCTCAAGTCCGGCTTTTTGAAGCTGGTCGAGAAGATCAAGGCGGCGCCGCTCTGCCGCCCGCTCGCTCTCACGCGAGATGTCGTTGCGCTGGCGTTCAAGACTCATAAGGCTGACTTGGGTTTGCAGACGGCGTGTAGACGAAAACAATGCGGCACTTCGAAAGTCTTGAAGCCGCGCCGCCGTCAGAAGGCCCTCTTTCAACGAGTTTTTAGCTTCAGTCAAAGCGTCCGCGTCGGTCTGCTCAACAGCCTTTTCGACCTCAAGCTCTTTGCGCATCACATCGGCCTGCGTTTCGATCTGCTTCAACTGCGCACTGAAGAACCCACTTTCGTTCTGAAGATTTTTGGTCACCGTCTCGTAAATATCTGCTTCCACGCGCAAAATACTTTCAATTTCGCTATTTCCTTCCGGCGCAGTTGGCCACGCGCTGCGATCAAACTCCAGATCTTCACCGACTTCTTTTTTCAAACGCCAAACACGAGCGCTGGCTGCAACGGCGGCATTCCAAGCCATCGTGTAGTCAGAGCGCAGTGCCGACAAGTTGTATCCGGGTGCGATGGGAGTTGCTGAGAGCACCCCGCCGGATGCGGCGATCACTTGCCGTACTGTCATTCCCGGCCGGAACGTACGCTCGCCCGGCTGGGTGACGTCGCCGCTTACGAAGATCGGGCGATACTCGACCACCGAAGCGGACACTTCGTCGTACTCCACGACCCGCGTTACTTGACTTCCGTCGGGCATAAACGTCGTGCGCACGCGGCTGGAAAGCGCGGCTGCGATCCGGTCGCGGATTTCCGAGAGTGGTTGGCCCGCTGCCTTGATGACTCCGACCGCTGGAAAGTTCAAAGCTCCGTCGATCTGGACTGCTGCACGCCTGCCCATTTCGGGCATACCGGTCACTGAGAATTCGATCACATCGCCCGCCTGAAGGCGATATTCCTGCGCGATCGCAGCGACACTGCACACAGTGATGCACATCGCAAACGCCGTAAATAGCCGTGATGCCCGGAGCAGGGTTGAACAATTGCGGACGTTATTATGTAGCATACTTAACCTCTTGGCGTACGCGACCTTCCTGGAATTGACTTTTCCACCAAGCCACCGTGCGCTTCATTCCTTCGCTGAACTCAACCTGAGGTTTCCAGCCGGTGGCCCGATTGAAGCGTGTGGAATCGGCAAGCAATTCTTTTACTTCGGACTTTGGCGGACGCAGGCGGCTGACCTCTTGCACCACTGGTTTTGTGCAAGAGGTCAGTTTCAATACGAGATTGACGACATCCTTCACGCTTACCGCGGCACCCGAGCCCGCGTTATACGGCACTCCGAACGATATAGAGGAGGCGCTGCCCGCCGCGAGAAACGCCGCTGCGGTGTCCTGCACGTAGGTAAAGTCGCGGATCGGTGTTAGATCTCCGACACGGATTGAGGTCACCTCCGGATCTAGCGCCTGACGCAAGATCGTAGGGATCACTGCGCGCTCACTCTGACGTGGCCCGAAAGTGTTGAACGGCCTTAGAATGACTACCGGAAGATCATGTGTGCGCGCAAACGCCTCGGCAAGCATATCGGCCCCAATTTTGGTGGCAGAATATGGCGACTGCCCCTGAAGCGGATGCGCCTCAGTGATCGGCACCGAGATTGCTGTGCCGTACACCTCACTGGTCGAAGTGTGAACGACGCGGCGTATATCATACTCTCGGGCCGCCTCGAGCACATTTAAAGTGCCCAAAATGTTGGTGTCCACGTATGACTGCGCAGCAGCATACGAATGGGGGATCGCAATTAGTGCGGCAAGGTGAAACACCGTATCTTGCCGAGAGATCAGCCTCCGCACCAACGCTGCGTCGCGCACATCGCCGCGAATTACGTTCATTTGGGCGCGCGTCGCCTGCGGTAATCGGTCGATCCATCCCAAAGAGTCAAAAGAGTTGTAAAGGCTGAGCGCTGTAACATTCGCTTCAGCCTCGACCAACCGCTCGATCAGGTGCGATCCGATGAAGCCGTCTGCTCCGGTTACCAGAACATTGCGCCCCGAATAGTTGCATGCGTTGAGGTGCTGAAAGCTTGTCATTATGGTTTCATTCCCCGGCTATGACGATATCCATTTTCCGAGCGCCTTCGGATGGCTCCGATGCGGCGGGTATCAGATCCAACTCCGGCACCTTGCCAAGTACTGCAAGGACGCCGCGTCCTATCCACAACAAATCGGTCCAGACCGTACGCCGAGAGTAATAAGCCAGATCAAGCGCTGCTTTCGCCGGGAACAGCGTCTCGCGGTAAAACTCCACCGGGTCCTTATCGGCAGGATAAAGGCAGCATTCATTGCGAAATGCGACCTGGCTCGGGCCAAAGATACCAGGGCGGTATTTCAACAACGGTAGTTCACGTGCCGTGAAGACCTCGGCAAAAGCCATGCTTTCGGGCCTTGGCCCGACGATGGCCATATCTCCGCGTATAATGTTAAAGAGCTGCGGTAACTCATCCAGCTTGGTGTGTGCGAGAAAGGCGCCAATCCGGGTCATGCGGCTGTCATGTTTCATCGTCAGTGGGCAGCCATCTGCCGAGGTGGGGTGAAACTTGCGAAATTTATACATTTTGAAAGTGCGCCCGCCCTGTGCGATGCGGGTTTGCGCGAAAAATATTGGAAAACCTGTTTCGATTACGATCGAAATCATAATCAGCAATAGC
This sequence comes from Cypionkella sp., assembly GCF_028290025.1. Lineage (GTDB taxonomy): Bacteria > Pseudomonadota > Alphaproteobacteria > Rhodobacterales > Rhodobacteraceae > Cypionkella. The sequence goes on from NZ_JAQGKQ010000026.1 coordinate 50,133, forward strand.
AACGGGCTCAGAACGACCAAGCCCACCGACGCGAGGATCACATCAATCACACGCCCGACCGACTGACCTTTGTATAGAGAAAATCGTGACATTTTGATCATCCATAATTGGGTGCAAATGCGCTTTCCAGAGCGGTTTCGAGGGTATTCACGACCAGTTCGACATCGGACTCATCCATCTTTGGATGAAGCGGTAATGTCAGCTCGCGCCGATGAAATTCCTCGGTCAGCGGTAGGTGCTGACCCGGAAAGCGCTGGCGGTAATACGACAGAGTGTGAACCGGCGGGTAGTGGATCGTTGTCTGAACGCCAGCTTGGTCCATTTCGGCGGCGACCCGATCACGGTTAACATCCACGGGCAACAGGACGGGCATTATGTGATGCGCTGAAAGCCCGCTTTGCGGACGCGGCACGACAAAACCGTCGTAGTGGTTTTCCAACCGGTTGAGCAGCGCGCGATACTGCCCGACAAGCGCTGCGCGCTGGCTATTCATCGCTTCAAGGCGGGAGAGTTGCACGAGGCCAATCGCCCCACGGATCTCGTCCATCCGATAATTATATCCGAGCATATCGACATCGTAATGCGGTGTGCGCGCGACGAGGCGCTGCATAACGCTGCGCGTCATGCCATGACCACGCAGTTGACGTACGCGCTCAAGCATTTCAGGACGGTGCATTATCACCATACCGCCCTCTGCCGTTGTCATATTCTTGTTGCCGTAAAAGCTGAATGCACTTCCGTCGCCGTATTTGCCCACGCCAGCGACGCCGACCGCATGGGCGGCATCCTCGATCAGCAACAGACCGTGGCGCGCAGCAAAGTCGCGCCATGCCCTCATTTCGGCCATGTGTCCTGCATAATGCATAAGCATAATGGCGCGTGTGCGAGGCGTGATCTTGGCCTCTGCCTGCTTGATAGACATCAGCGGATGCTGAAGCGCTTCAATATCGACGAGTACCGGATCAGCGCCCACATAAAGGATAGCGTTGACAGTTGCCACAAACGTGAGCGAAGGCGCTAGAACCTCGTCGCCCGGACCAACCCCAAGCGCTTTTAAAACTAGATGCAGGCCAGCAGTGCACGAATCTACGGCAACGGCATCCGCTACGCCATGAAGCTCGGCGAATGCGCGCTCAAAAGTACGCACCCGCTCGCCTAGCGTGATCCAGCCAGATTCTAGGACTGCGATCACTGCGGCACACTCTTCACGACCGAGAAACGGCTCAGCAACGAGCAACATGGAATACCTCTCGATAACTGTTAGAACTTCAAAGTTCTGTTACAATGATGGGGCGCTGATACATGGCTTTGCGGCCGCCCTGACTAAGCCACGAATTCCATGCGTTCATACGCTGGAGCTTCTTCATCCCAATTCAGTGTCTGGGCGAGCTGAAAGTCCTCGACCCGCCCGATATCGAGCCATAGCCCAGCATGTGAATAAGTCTGGAGACGTTCACCCCGATTGAGCAGACAAAAAGCCAAGTCGTCAAAACCAAATGGAATCCTATTTGGAATGAACTTAAAGACTTCAGGCTCCATGCAATAAATGCCCATGCTCATTTGGTTGGTGAATGAGGGCTTTTCCTTAAAGCTGGTTACGCGACCGTCCGAGGACTCGATCACGCCAAAATTCATGACCGTATCGCGTTGCGCGGTTGCGACAGTTACAATGGCACCGCTGCTTTTGTGACAAGCTGCGAAGGCTCCAATGCTTAGATCGGTTAAAACGTCGCCGTTGATCACCATAAACGTTGAGGTAAGCTCAGACTTTAACATAGAAATAGGGCCGATCGTCCCGAGCGGTTCTTTCTCATCCGTGTAAGTGATCTTCATATCCCACTGCTGGCCATCACCGCAGAAGCTTTTTATTAGATGGCCGAGATAACCCGTCGTGATATATATTTCACATATATCATTGCGGCGCAGCCATTTTATCAGCATTTCTAGGACGGGTTTTGACTGAATCGGCATCAATGGTTTGGGTAGAACCATGGTATAGGGACGCAGCCGAGTTCCCTTTCCACCGCACTGAATAACAGCTTTCATGTTTTACACCCCCTGAGCGATTCAATTCATTTCAGTTCATTAGCTTGAACGCTTGCCGCGCAACTGCATAGTTTTGTAACGAATCCGTGACATATGGTAACGGGAATGGCCTCCCAAGCGAGGTCAATAACGGATAAGCGCAAAAGGGCTAGCTGCGATGCCCCTTTGGCGCAACACACGCGAGATGAGTATCGTTTTGGTTATCTAGCCCTTAGGCGGTATGCGTGGTGTTTATCCAACGAACGGAAAAATCACTTGTTGGCAGCGGTCGGCTGACAACCCAGCGACCAGAAATGTAACCCTGTCGAACAGACAAGCACCGCCGGTCGTTTGCGACCAGCGGTGCTATTACCCTAGGGTTAACCGCGAACCGATCCTCGTTTCTTAACAGACGGAGGATCGGCTTAGTCACTGAGGCGGACCCAGCCGCGGCACCAGAGCCCGGCGATTACACGATGAAGAAATCCAGGTTGGTCACTGCTAGGCTTGGATTGAGCGTTGCAAACAGCGCGGCCGCGCCAGAGCCGTTGCCGTCGGCGTCGAAGAACACTTTGCCAGTGTCGGTCTCGTAGACGATACGGTCAGTGGAATCGGCTGCCAAGCCAGACGCGTTGGCGCGGAAGGCACTGGAACTTAGTACGCCTTCCTTCAGTCCGGTAAAGTACGTATTATCTACGCGCATGGTATCATCGACGACGCTAAAATCGGTGATCCGGTCGACGTTCTCTTTGTTCAGCGCGCTGCTGAACACAAACGAATCCGCGCCGGTTCCGCCCGTCAAGGTGTCATTTCCACCTCCTCCGGTTAGAATGTCACTGCCCGCACCGGCGATGAAGATATTGGCCAACGTATTGCCAGTCAGCTGATCGTTGCCGCTCCCCGCAATTATATTTTCCATATTGATCAGCGTATCAGTGCCTTCTGCTGTGACCCTCACGGTTGACAGTGACAGGTTCACCGTCACACCTGCGGTTCCGCCGTAAATCGCAAAGTCGCTGCCACCCCCACCGTCGATCAGATCGTTGCCCGCGCCTCCGGTTAAACTATCATTGCCCGCACCGCCGTAGAGCGAGTCGCTGCCCGCTCCTGCGCTAAGACTGTTGGCGAAAGAGCTGCCTGTTAGTTTGTCATTGCCACTGCCCGAAGTGACGTTTTCGATGTTGAGCAAAGTGTCGGTTCCTGCGCCAGTGACCTGCGCCCCGGTCAGCGAAAGATTAACCGTCGCGTCCGAGGATCCGCTGTAAATGGCAAGATCCGTGCCCGCCCCGCCGTCGACCAAATCGTTGCCAGCACCTCCAGTCAAAATGTCATTGCCAGTGCCGCCATAGAGCGAGTCGTTGCCATTACCGCCGACAACACTGTCGTTTCCGGCACCACCAGTCAGAATGTCATTGCCAGCGCTGCCCGACAATGTGTTGCTGCCTGCTTGTCCATCATTGCCGTCTGTATGCCGGCTAATCCATCCGTCACGTGCCTGCGCCCAGTAGTCGCGCGCTGCTTGTCCTTGCAAGATAGTCCATCCACTCGGGGGTTTTGGATAGTCGCTAGGCAACGGGTCATCAGAAAGGTTCAGGAAATAGTTATTTTTTGACTCAATTGTGTGAGCCCATGCGTCCTTCATGCTTCGGTAGCTGTGGTGGTTGACATCCTCGAGGGCAAACACGTTGTTCACAAAGCGCAGGTTGGGTGTAACCGTGCCATTGGTGGACGAGTCAGTCTTTATGAAAGCAGAATGCGTCATTTCGCCTTCATAAAGCGAAGGTTGCAGTCGTAGCAGAACACCATCAATCAGCACGGTTTCTTTGTGACCATCGACGGGATTGGATTTGTCCGGATCTATGCTGAGGCCACCGAATGATCCGTCAAATAGACTGTCACGAATTGTGCCGCTTTGAAGCCGATCATTCTCGATGGCATCATCGCGAATATCACTGGCCCAGACGTCTTCGATTACGAAATTTTGGCTATTCCATGAGACGCGGACAGCATCCCAGCTGTGCGAAATGCGCCAGTCGCGGATAGTGGCGCCGGGTGCGTCTTCGGTTCGAACGGCGGCAGAGTTACCCATCGCGTAAACCTTCGTCCAATCACTCTTTTGGTCGATGTTGCCGATGATTGTGCCACCTTCGATAATCACCTTAGGGGCTTTGTATACCAACACCGGGTAAGCGTTGCTGTGGCCATCGCTTGAATTATTGTCCAAGATCCAGCTCGCATTGCTGGCGTCGATGACAGTTCCGGCGGCGAGACCGCTGATCCTATATGCAGAGTATCCGTAGTCCTGATTGAGGGTAATCGTGCTCATTTGCAGGTTCCTAGCATTGTTGATTTGCTTTCCGACGTGTCAAAAGCGCAATGCCTATTTAAAAGTCAATCAGGCGCACCAAGCCTATGGCTGGTTTCCGCTTTGCCGATTCGACGCTAAAGAGTGAAAAAGGCAGCAAATTGGCGCTGCAGCGACAAGACCCTCACCGGTTCTTTCCCTGCATTCAGGATTTTAGGGTGTGCTTTGAATTTTAGTTGATAGCTGGAATTACCAGATCACTTTTCCGCCTAACTAGAAATCATCGGCGGCGGTTTTACGCCGTGAAAGGCTGGACGGCGGTCAATTATTCGCTTGCAATACCGTGGGCGAGCGAGATCAGATCGGAGAATGACGCTTTTCTCGGCGCATTTCGGTAATTCTTTAGCTGATTCTATTGGAAAGCGCGTGCCGGTGCCCCGACACGCGCTCTGCTGAAAAACTCGAACTCTGGCTGCCACGGCTGGCTAACCGTCGGGGCCGCTAGCTCAAACGACGAGCCAATTATTTTGCCCGGGGTCGCCGAGATCAATCTCAATCAAGCGGCCATCCGCCACGTGGCTTTGGCCGTAATCGGCCACATATAGATGCGTTTCGCCCGAGCCGTCGCTTGCTGGTGCAAACTCAATGTCTTTAACAGCGACACGATAGTCGTGATCCGGAGAACGCAAGTCCACCAATGCCGTTATGGTGTCGATCACATTGCCATTGCGGTCGAGTTTCCAGATCAGGTCGCTAAACCCGCCGCCGACATAGAATACGTTGTTCGCGGAGTCGAAGGCCAGTGCCTCGGGGTCCACAATCATTGACGGCAAAACGAAGCTACTGATCTGCGCGATGCCTTTGTTGTCCACCTCTATAATCGCGCGGTCGATGCCGTTTACGATGAACAAGTTTCCGGTTTTCGTATCGACGGCAATGTCCTCGGGATCATAACCGCCGAGGTTTTTCGTGGTGAACGACCATTTAACCACGGTTGGACTGTCGGCGCTCACGACCGTCACCCGATATTTATCGTCATCAGTGATATAAAGGTTTCCTCTTGTCGCGTCATAAGCAAGTCCGGTCGCTTCGGCAGTGAAAGGCAAAGCGGTCTTTGAGATTGCGCTGCCGTCAAGGCCCACCGAATACAGATCTTCGGGCCGCGAAAACGGCGCCTCGTCTACTTCGGAGTCGGATAGGATCAACGAATTTGAAAACGGATTATAGGCGATCGCCGAGGGATCTATCATGCCCATGGCCACAAGGTTCTGGACCGCAACAACGTTGGGGCCTTCGTCGGTGATGCTGGCGTTCGCGATACCCGAGCCAACTGCTACGGGATTGCCACTTCCAGCAAAAACCGCTGAATTGACCACCAGTGAAAAGTTTTCGACGCTTTCCGCCGTGTTGTCGTTCAACATGGCCACCGGCACATAGGCCGTCGTTTGCCCAGCCTTTATCAAAACATTGAATGATGACAGAGCCGTGAAATCCTGCCCGCCGATCGCCGTCCCATCAACGGTGCTGCACGTTATCATGACGTCTTGGCTCTCGGCACGGGATAGCGCGAACTTGAAATAGACTGAGCCGTCGTCTTCGGCTCGCGGCGATGTCTCCGTCGTAGCAACAGCTAGCGACGCAGCAGACGGCGACTCGGGTGCGCCAAAAGCAATGATCTGATCTGCAGCAAGCGTTGTGCTCGTGGTGATCTGCGAGATCCTGACCGGCTTGATCTTATCAATCCCGTCGGCATCCCAAAACAATTCGGCCTTCACCGCATCAAACACGAACTGGCCATGCCCAACCACCGTCGCGGCACTGCCTGTTACGAAGTAGCTCGCATCCAGCACGCCGCCGTTCAGTCCCGCTCCTTCCGAGAGACCGAATTCACTGGCCACGATGCCGAGTTTGTCCCCAACCGAATAATCGTAAATCTTATCGTAGATCCCCGACTCCGATTTCAAAACAAATGTGTCGGCGCCCAAGCCCCCGGTGTAATAGTCTCGGCCAGATCCACCTATCAGGACATCGTCGCCATCATAGCCATAGATCGTGTCCGCGCCTCCGTCGCCAAACAACACATTGTTGGCATCATTGCCTTTGATGTTATTGTCGAGCGCATTGCCTGCACCATCAGCTGCAGCGGAGCCCACAAGGACCAGTTTCTCAAGAAATGCACCAAGTGTGTAACTGATCGAGCTGTTCACCGTGTCGATGCCTCCGTCGTCCTGACCAGCTATGGTCATCTCGCTGACCAAGTCGCCTACATCATCAACTCGGTAAGTATCGTCACCAGCTCCGCCGAACATCACGTCCCGACCGATACCGCCATCCAGCGTATCATTGCCAGTTCCGCCGTAAAGCGTGTCGTCCCCGGCCTTAGCGTATAGCCGATCATTGCCAGTCAGCCCCCAAATCAAATCTGATTTGACGGTCCCCACCAAATCCTCGTTCTGATTGGTTCCAATGATCTGTCTCGTCCATATCTGCTTTCCCACCCGCGCATCTCCTCCGCGAAATTAGCTGCAAAAAAAGCGACCTGTCTAAAAGCTTAGCCGTGTTAGCTCTGACCCAAGTGTCACTGGTCTATTATAAGTTCTCCCCCGCTAAATTTTCTTGCAATTCGGAGTAGGAGGGTCAGCCTTCGGGGTGATAACGCTTCGCGCAATTATCGGTGCCACTGGCCTCGTGTCAGCCGACCACTGCGCGAGCTGGCACCCATCAAGCAGGTACGGGCGACATAGCCACAGGTTCGCTGTAGCCGCCACGCCGATGAGCGCGCAGATCGACTTGGTTGACCACCACGGCAATCGGAATGCCTTGCGCTGTCGCTGAAGACCGCAACTGTTGCACGGCGGCAAGGGCTGTTCCCGCCTCGGTCACGCCCCAACGCACCGTGAAGATAACGCAATCTACCATCATCGCCAGAAGGCGCGTTTCGGTGGCTCCGCCTACTGGCGCACTGTCGATCAAGATGCAGTCGTAGTTTTGCCGTTGCTGTTTGATCAGGCTTGGGAAATCGTCATTCAAAAGGACCGTTAGCGGGTCCACAGGTAAGCGCGGAATTGTTAAATAGTCGATGCCGTCTTTCTTTGCCGTCCGGATCAGCGCTTCCCACGGTAAGTCGTTCGTGTCGGTTTGCGCGCCGGGCGTGCTCTCTCGTTTGCCATCATCAATCAACCGCGAGATTTGAGGGTGACGCAGATCGAAATCTATCACCAACACCCTCTGACCGAGCCGCTCTGCAAAAGCGGCCAAGCTTCGCACAAGCGTAGATTTTCCGTCTCCCAAGGCACTGGAAGTCACCAAGATGCTGCGCGCGGAACCCCGAGTTGCTGCAACATAGACTGATCGTATAGCCTCGGTATAAGGTGCATAGGGTTCATTGCGCAGCAGTTGCGCTATATTTGCGCGCATACCGCTTGGCACCGTTGGCACCATTCCGATGCAAGGAGCGTCGAGAGTCTCCTCAACATCACGTTCACTGCGCAAGCGTTGGTCTAACCGCTCTAACAAAACCGCGAGAAAACCCCCAATAAGAAGCGAGGCAACCAGCGCCGGAGCCACGAAAAGCAGCGGATTCGGCGAGCTCGGAAGATCAGGCACGTCCGCCATGCTGACTATACGCACAGAGAGACGGCCATTGCCTTGGCCTCGTAGATCATTTTGCTGGCGTTGCAGGTTCTCATATGCCTCGCCTGCCGCATTCGCCTCGCGTTCCAGTTCGCGCAGACGTATCCACGCCGGTGTCGTTTTGGCGTTCGCCTCTTGCAGGGTCGCCAGTCGCTTCTCGATATCGCTCACGCGCGCTGCGACTGCATCGCGGCCAAGCATAACTTGTTTGATCTCATTCTGCTGATCTTCGCCTAACGGCTGGGTAGCATCACTGCTCGCATGAACCGTCTGATCCTTGCCCACGACTTGCTCAATACCATTTTGACTCTCGGCATTGCCCTCCGAGATGCTACGCTGTTGCTCGCTCAGGGTCTGGAGCTTTGCGTTACGCGCGGCAAGATCGGACTGAGCGATGATAAGTTGTCGGGAAAATTCTCCGATCTGGCGGTCGTTTGGATCAAAGCCCGCAGCACCGGAATCAGCCAAGCCGAATTTGATTTTATGTTCGCGCAAAGCGCCTTCGGCCTGATCGATCCTCGCAAGCGCGTCAGGCATGCGCTCGGATACTGTGCGCAGCGCTTGCGCACGCGCCTCCCGCTGAAAATCAGACTCATGTTCAAGGTAGAGTTTGACTGCGCGATTTGCTACGAGTGCAGCCGTTTCAGGGTCAATGCTGCGGAATGTAACTGCAACCAGCCGCGACTGGCGCTCTTTGTAAACGTTCAGACCCTGATCAAGCGTGTCGTAATCCAGCACTGGCGGTGATGATTTGGTGGTTTCGGTTTGGGCAAGCTCCGCCGGTGTGATCTCTGATGTATCGCTTGGGGAAGGCTCCAAACTTTTTGCCAAGCGGCGTAACTGGCCAGGCGAGTTCAGCATTTCGACCAGCGTGTCCACCGCAGAGTCTTCAGAGCGCTCGGTTGCGACCTGTGCGTCAGCCTGATAAAGCAGTTGCGCCTTCGCGGTGTAATAAGGCGGAAGTGTTAGCCCTATTCCCGTCGCTGCGGCTCCACTCAAAAGTACAATCGAAGCGATGAAAACGCGGCGCCTTTTCAGCAGTAGCATGATCTGACTAAAGTGCAGATCGTTAGAACGGCGATGTATCATAGTGCAATACCTTCGAGAAAACAGCGGCTTGAGGGCAGCCGGTGCGAGCAGGAACCGACGTTTTGATTTTCATCATAAGCAACGTTTCAACGTTGGTTTTATCGTTTCGCAGCGCCTATGCTTTCGTCTGACTCTCGCCCACTTTCGACTTGTACGTCTCAATGTAGCTTAGTTATCGCACAGGCTGAGTTATGCGCGAAGCACCATATGGAGTAAGCGCACTACCCCCAAAGAGGTGCTGATACATAAATTTCCACGATTTTTTTGCGCACAGCAGGTGGTTCGCTTTGCTATGAATATGCGCGACCACCTCTGTCTTCTTGAACCGCGCGCCGCGGTGGCACGCGGGGCGATAGGCTTTTGACCGTCCCCGTCATATCGAGCAAGCACAGCACGATACCAAACCAAAAAATCGGTTGCCGTAACGCGTAGTGAAACATGCTGAATACTAAAAGCCCGGCAACGAGCCCCGCCAACGCCGGATGTCCCGCTCGCGCTGCAGCCAGCAAGGCCGTCACTGAAATCCAGACGAAAGCCACCATCGCCACGATGCCACCTTGAGTGAGAAGATCGAGAAGGGTGTTGTGAACTTCGAACTTGTCGGGCGGGGGGCGCTTGAATGACTTGCTGGTCAAATGCGGTCCCGGGCCGAAACCGGCAAGCTTAGATTGGATGCCTTTGTCTATCGCCTCGGCCCATAAATGCAGCCGAGTGTCGCCTTGATCATTGTCAGCGTAGACCTGATTTGAGACGTTCTCGATGCGGCTTAATGCTGCAGATGTGAAGGGCACCGAAATCAACAGGGCAAGTGGCAGCGTTAATATCGCGAGCACCACCGCCGCTCCGCGCATGGTAGGCGCCATCTCAGTATCGCGCAGCCAGCTTACGGATTTCAAAGTGACAAATAACCCGCCCGACACGAAAATTCCGATCATGAAACTATCGCTGCGAGACATAACTCCAGCCACGATCGCCGGAGCGATGGCCGCTAAAGCCCGCAATGCCTCGATTTTAGTGGTGGCCTGATCCGCAAGATGTAGGCCCAGAAGTGCTATGAAAAGCGCGAAAAAACCAAGCTGATTAGGATTTTCCGCCCATCCTCTAAGGCGGTCCCAATACCAAGGATCAACACCCGGCATCGGTACTTTCCCCAAGCCGCTGCCAATCTGCAGAATCAGCGATATGCTACCGATCAGCACGATGCTCCAGCTAAGCTGTCGCCGGTCTGCAGCGTCTGACATAGTGACGGCCATCATCACGCTAAAGCTGAATACAAATGCGTAAGCGACAGTATCGCGGAGCATGCCGCCGTAATCTTGAAACGGTTCTACCAACAGACCGACGGTCATCCCCACGCACAAGCAGACAACCATGACAAACCAAAAAGACAAAACCCGCGCCAGCGCCGCGTTTAGGATCAGCGGACGCGACAAGAGTTGACGTAGACCAGCAAGACACAGCCAAACCAGCAACACGAGTTCTCCCGGGCCCAAGGGTAGCCCCCCGGCGCGCAATTGCGTCGCAGCCGTGATCACCAATCCAAGAGCAAGCACGATCTCGATCATAACCGGCTCATTCGTCCGGGTCGGACACAGATCGCGCAGACGATCCGAAAGACCGGGCAAGATCGGCCGATGCATCTAGTCCCGTCTTGGTTGCAGTTGCCGCGCGGGAATTTGACCTGTCGGCGAGCAATGCGCGATACAAGGCGGCATGGCGCTCGGCTCCGCCTGCGACCGAAAAATTTGTACGAACTCGTTCCGGCAGCCGTGCTGCCATCGCGGCGCTTTTGTCCCGGTGAACCAAAGCTGCGAGAATTTGCTCGGCAAGCTTTTCTGGCGAGCGAGGCGGCACCACCCTGCCAGTAATTCCGTCCTCAATCACTTCTAAACAGCCCGGCATGCTGGTCGTAATGATCGGCAGGCTGGCCAAAGCCGCCTCGAGTAAAACCCGAGGAACCCCTTCGGAATATTCCGTCGGAAAGGCAAACACATCCGCCATCCTCAGCAAAGCGGGCACATCCGTTCGGGGACCAATGGCGATCACGTAAGATTCATGCGCCGCAAGATCGGCCTCAGAAATCGCCAGCGGACCTTCGCTTTCGCGCGGACCTGCCAGCAGAAACCGCACTTTAGGGCGCTGCCGATGCACAAGCTCAGCGGCTCTCAAAAGTGCAGGTACTCCTTTCTGACGCGTGATCCTGGAGACGGTTATGACCACCTCAGCACTGCCCAGCCCAAGTTCGGCGCGCAGCGCCGCAGCAGTCGGCGCGCCTTGCAACGCCTGTTCAAAACTCTCGGGGTCAATGCCGCCGCCGCCCGCCGGGATTACCACTCCTTGCGCGCCTGCTATGCCATGTCCTTCGAAGAAGGCGCGGTCGCTCCGGTTTTGAAACACTGTGGCATTTGTGCGGCGCGCGGCAATCCCGTGCAATGCCCGATAGGCAAGCCTCGCGCACATTGCAGCAGGAGAACGCGACGAATAAACCCATCCCCGCCCGCAAATCGTGCGGATTACCAACAGATCAGGGTCGCGGGCGGCGAGAGGCAACATCAAGCACGGTTTGGTGTCAAAGCCTTGCGCAATATCGGGCCGAAGTTGGGAAAGGATATTGCGCAGACGGCGGATCGCGCGCCAGTCGCTAAGTGGCGAGATAAAGCGATCAAAGGGAAATTGCACGAATTCGATCCCGGCACGATCGAAGGCCGCCCCACCGCCGCTGGCAGCCATACTGACCCGAAATCCGTGATCGCGCACCGCGCGGACGAACGGCAGGCGCAAGTCGGCATCGGCCCCCGCGATGAACAGGATATGAGCGGTCATGATCGCATTCCTCTCTGTCAAAACATCACAACATGCTCGCGATCATCGCATTGACGCGAAATACCGCGTGTAAAGTGACTGCAGGTCCGGAAAGTCGCTGCCATCCGCGGTGGAGAGGCTGGGACAAGCGTGCTTTGTTTGCTCTCCCCATGAGTAAGTCATGTCGAAGGGGCGCGTCTCTGGGGGCAACAGTTCGTCCCAAATAGCCAAGATCTCGGTCATTTCTTCTTCGGTGGGAAGACGATACCACTTCGTCTTGGCGTCAGAGCAGGATTGACCAAAGGCTTGGAAAACCGGCACCAGCCGCTCGATGGGGATTCCTGCGGAACGCGCGCGCCCAACACGCTCCGCGATCTTGTCCATCTCGCAGCGGGCCTTTTTCGTGTTGCAAGGATAGACCACCACACCAATAAGATCGGCCGCATCGGCCAATTGCGCAAACTCCTCCGGAAACTTGAAGCCACCGCTCACCGCGATAAAGCTGCGCCCGTCTGGATCGTATTGGTGGATCAATGCGGTGCGCTCGGCAATTTGCTGCGGGGCCGTCGGACATACCGACGGGTGCGGCGTGTCTGCAATGAAATAGATGCCACTGAACTTGGGATTGCGATGTGCCGCGCGGACAATGTCCGCCGTCTCCTCATCGCTGGTCTGCCATGAACATTTCGCATTATTATAGTTGCGCATCCATAAGATACCTTTTGTGCCTTCCGGAAGCGCATCGAGCGCTGCAACTGATGAGACATCGGCGAGGTTAAAGCCTATCGCCACGGCCTGCGAAAAATCTTTTCGGTGATTTACTGTGAAGTGCAGCGGCGCATCCTCGCCTATGGCGCGGCTCGCGGCTGCCTGCCAAAACCATCCCATCATACCGATGATAACGATCAACAGCAGCTTCCAAAGTGATCTTGATGTGCGTTGATCGTCAATTGAACGGCATTCACTGGCCTTTGACGCAAAATAGCGCATCGCATTCTCCCTTTACAATTTCGGGACAATGCCGATGTCGGGCAGGGGGGAAATGGCGATCTCGCGTCACGTCCCGAGCCTATCCGACATTGGGCTTGTCCTCATGTTAATATTTGTCCTCATGTTAATATCGTCATGACAAGCCAAACACTTGGTTCCGCAAATTCTGATTGGATATTCAGTATCCCGTGTCCCGCTTCGACTCGACAGTGTTCAAATGGGTGGGGCCTAACTCTTAATAGGTAAGCGTGCCCTGCCTGTAGGTAGGCGACTGCGAAGGATGTACTCTTAAGAGTTCTTTCACCGCTAAGTTGCGGTGCGCTAGGGTGCGACGGTTAGACGAATATTTTGGAAAGGCTCAACGGATATGTGCCTATTTCGGCTTTGCCATTTGAACATGCGACAAATCAAGAGTGCGGGTCATGACAGGCTTATTGGCTGTTTATCCGATCGTGTAACCACGCAACCATCTAGGGTTTCGCTTTCGCGGTGGTGGCGGTGACTCTCGGCGGCAGTCCTTCGGGTCACTTTCGAAGCGAAGCGACTCAAAACCGTATGCCCTTTGCGAATGGGGTTAGCCCACATGGTCAGGATTTGGACGATGGCTTACGTGGACGGATTCACATTGAGATATTTGGGCCGCCCGGAGCAGGAAAGACTACGCTTGCGCGTGCGGCAGCGGCGGATTTGGCACGTCATGGTCTGGCTGTGCGGCTTGCGATCAGCGCGCGTCCAAGCGAATCCGTGGCAAGTCGCAGATTTGCCCTAACATCAAGGCTTTCCAAGTTGGGAGGCGCGGTGTCGCAAATTCTTTCAAGCGATCCAGTGACCGAGCGTCTGCTGAAGTTGATGCCACTCCCTCGCTGGTCGGCTTCACTGCGACGACGGCGATATATCGCGGGCTTGGCTCGATTTGCGCGTGTGGATGGGGTATTAGTTCAGGATCAGGGTTATCTTTGCGCAATTGCAGGCTTGGCGCTCGATTCCAAGCGCACCGATGAAAGCATAATCGCGCAGGCGCTTGATGTCGTCCCTCTGCCGGATATTGCGGTAGGGTTGTGCGTTTCAAACGAAGTCTCTGCCAAAAGGCTTAACCAACGACATGCAAATCAAGGGATTGCAGCACGCGTGCTAGAGCGTCCGCCAGCGGACAACGAATGTCTCGAGCAGATTTTTGCTGTGATTGATGCAAAGCTACAAATGCGCAGCCTTTCCGTCCTTCGGGTCTTTGGCCGCGATCAATCTGACCTAAAGGCCGCGGTGAGCCTGATCACTAAAGGCGCCTTGGCGATTGACCATGCGCGCGCGCTCGGTCGTTTGCATGGAGCAGCCGTTCCATGAAGGTTGACGCAATTCAAAACACCGATGCTACGTTGCACAAAAATTCGGAAACGGCGTTGGCCGGCCTGCGACTCCTGTCAACCAGTTCCAGTGCTTTTATGGTCCTTGTGGCGGGGGCCGCGCTTAGCTTTGGCGTGCAGTTGGGGACCGTGCGGCTGATCGGAGCTGAGAGCTTCGGAATATTTGCCTATGTTATCGCTTGGGTAACCATGCTCGCCTATATTTCCACGCTCGGGCTTAGCACCTCATTGCTGCGCTTGTTGCCGACCTATCGGGTGCAGGGTGACTGGGCGCGGGCGCATGGCGTGATGCGCTTCGCGTTCCGAGGCGGAACCATTGCTGGAATTGGCGTGGCGGCACTTGCTATCGCAGCAGAGCGATTGGTGCTTCACGCGCAAGGCGAACTTGCGCGGGCCTCGCTGATCGGAGCCATCGTAGTCCCGCTGATGACGCTTCGCTTGATCGGCGCATCGGCGCTTCGGGCATTTGGCGCGATCATCGTGTCGATGCTGCCGGAACGGATATTGCGAGACTCTGTAGCATTCGTGATACTCGCAGCGTTGGTGCTGGGGGGGCTCGCCCCCCCCGACGCGGTGACCGCGATGGCTGCGACGCTTGCAACGGCAATCATCACTTTGATCTTCATCCAACGGTTCCTCGTCAGCCGAAAACCGACCGAGCTTATATCCGCCGCACCTCGCTATGCGATACGCGACTGGCTGCGCCCAGCGGTTTCTCTCACGCTCATCATGCTGGCCGACACAATCATGTCGCGCGCGGGCATTTTAATCATCGGCCTGCGAAATGATACACTCGGCGCGGGCATCTTCGCTGTCGCCTTCAGTCTGGCACAGCTGGTGGCTTTGCCCAGGATGGCGCTCTCGTCGCTTTTTGCACCAACGGTATCCACTCTCTACGCCCGTAAAGACATGGTGGCACTACAGCGACTGATGGCGCGGTCTGCCGCGCTTTCGCTTGGCTTGACGATGGTGGTCGCGCTGCCGTTGATCGCCGGAGCTCCGATCTTTCTGCCTTGGTTTGGTCCGCAATTCGTGATTGCCGAACCGGTGCTCATCATTTTGATCTTTGGGCAACTCGTGGCGGCGGCAGCTGGACCACAACAGCACCTTTTGACAATGACCGGTCACGAGCGGCAGGGCGCTACTTTGATGGCGGGTGCAGCCGCAGCCACGATGCTTGGCGCAGCTTTGCTTGTCGTTCCGTTCGGCATGACGGGGGTCGCCGTTGCAACCACTATAAGCATGGTCGGTTGGAACATCGCCATGGCCATTTTCCTGTCGCGCCATTTGCAGCTGCGTCCCGGCCTCGCGTGTCGGGAGCATTTATTATCAGAAACAATGGCGGCGACATTTTCGCGGTGGGGTAGGGCCGTCCGGAAATTGCGGGGCGAGTCATGAATGAAGCTTTGCTCAATCAGAACATCGGCTGTGCAGACAGCCCAAAATCCGCATATGGCGCGTCAGATGCTGGCCCGATCCGCAATCTGGTTGCGGCGCTAAAGCAACGCCAGGTGCGCTACTGCCACTGGAAAAGCAATATCCGCCTGGGCGTCAGTCTTAACGGTCAGGAAGATTTGGATCTGCTGGTGCTGCGATCTGACGCCACGCAGTTCTTCGAGGCATTGGTTGGCTGCGGATTCAAGCTCGCCAGGTCGCGGGACATCGGGGGCCACCCGGGTGTCATACATGCCTTTGCTCTGGACACGAGCAGTTTGCAGTTGGTGCATGTCCATGCCTACTTCCAGATCGTGACAGGCGACAGCTTGGTGAAAAGTTACCATCTGCCGCTGGAAAACATCTTGCTGGCAGACCCGCGTGAGTTGATGGACGTCCCAGTGCCAGCCGCCGAGGCGGAACTGGTCGTGTTCTTGCTTCGCGTTGCGCTAAAGCACACCAGTTTGTTCGAGATCTACATGGTGAACCGACACTATTCAGACATTCCGCGCGAGCTTGCTTGGCTGCAAGATCAAGCAGATGAAAACGCTGCCAAGCGGCTCTGGAAAGAATTCGTCCCAACCGCGCGCGCGGGAGAGTTTGAAGATTTAGTGGCGGCCATACGCAACCCCGCGCATAAAATGGCGCGCATTAGGATCGGCGTAAGATTGGCGTGGCGACTGCGAGATTGGCGACGTCTGGGTTATTTTGCAGAGCTCGTCTCGAGGTTTCGCCGCATTTATATGTTGGTTGGGTCCCGACTGCGAAAGCACAAATCTGTAAACCTTGTGTCGGGCGGCGCACTTATCGCCATGATCGGTCCCAAAGCGAGCGGCAAGTCAACGCTTGGAGCCGCCTTGGCAGACCGACTTGGCAAACAGCTTGATGTACGCCGCATCCATATCGGTAAACCGCCAGCAACTTTGGTTTCGGCACCGGTCCGACTGCTGTTGCCTATGCTGCGCCGCCTACTTCCAAGCGAGCGTTCCGGGCAGTACCAGAAGCCAGAACGCCGTGTGGAGTTAGTCTTTTCATACGCTTACGTGGTGCGCATGGTGTTGCTGGCTTATGATCGCAGGGCTCTGATCTTCAAGTCGCGACGTTTGGCGACGGCTGGCGCTATTATCATTACGGATCGCTATCCCCCGTCGGGAGTCGGTGCCATTGACGGCAGACAGTTCGGCGAAGCTGCGATTGCGGCTTGCCGGTCGCGACTGAAGTCGGCGCTCATGCGTCTGGAAGCGAGGCTCTATGACGATCTTCCCAAACCTGACCTTGTCATACGACTAAGTGCCCCTATTCAAACGACTCTGCTGCGCGACGCGTCCCGAATTAAAGTTGACGGTCCGGATCCAAGCAGCGTTCTGCGGCGACGCGATCTTGAGTCAACGGTTGAGATTGCCGACACTCCGGTTCTGATGCTGGATACCGATGTGCCGATAGAGCAGTCTGTCTCAGAGATACTAACTGCGGTATGGGAACGGCTGTAGCTCTAATCCAAATGTCCCGCCAGAAGGGTTATGTTAACCGCAACGACGAAATTCCTGATCGGATTATCGCGTCAATTACGACACGGCTAAATATGAATATGTGCCGGTTGGTCAATTTTTAAACCTCAATAGTCAACTCGCGAGCGCACGATAGAGCCATCAGCTTTGAACGATCAAATAGTCATTTGCGTCATTTTCGTTGGGGGGGCCGCGACAGCAAAGCAATCCTTGCGGTGAGCGTAAGATTTGCGATAGCCAAAGGATTCGCCTGTCCCACACCGCTTCATTAGATGAGACACGCCATTTGTCGAGCAGCGGTAAAACGTGCGTTTTGTATATTCGCAATCAGCCTTGACACAACCTAAAATCTCTCGATGCTTGACGCCCTACCCAGCGACGGAGCTTTTATAACCCCATTTAGCTTCTTATTTGCCAGCTCATCAAGGTATGGCTTGGCTCCGATACCTTGTACCAAAAGCGCGGCATCTGTTCTGTTTCGCGAACCGGTCTTTCGCAAAATGGCCTTCACATGAACTTTGACCGTCGACTCCGAAATCCCGAGATCTTGGGCTATGACCTTGTTAGCCATTGCATTTGCAAGCAATGCGAGCACGCGCATTTCGCTTGCAGACAGCGTTTCAAGCGCTGAAGTTGTGGGGTTCAAGCGGCCGTCTGGGGGCTGTTTCACCGACGCGTCAGGCGGCAGGGGTGGAAACACCCGCTCTCCAAGTATCAATAATTCGATAGCTTTTGGAAAAGCCGCAATATGGATCGTTTCAAGAATAAAGCCATCAAATTCAGCTTTTATTGCATCCCTAATGCGATCTGGATCAGAGGACTCTCCAATGAGGGCTATCCGAGATCCCGGATATGCTCGCCGAAGCTCCGTCACCGTCTCTTCACATGGCAGCGCATTTTTTGCCTGATTCAACAGTATTGCCTCAAGGTTGACAGCGGGTGGTGCGCAGTCGATTGCTTCGCTAACAGATCTCCAGCGGTTGACGATGTGGAACCCACGCCCACTTAAAGCGTGCTTAACGCCTTCGCTTGAAAGAGAATCAGAGTCTATAACTGATACTTGATAAATTTTCCTCACAAAAATCCTCCAAGGCGCTGAATAAAATTTAAAATTGTTCAGCAATTAGTAAGAACTAAGAAGGAAAGTTAAACATGAAGACCAATACTTAGGCGCGACCAGAGCGGTACATTCGAAAACTTTAACATAAGTTCAAGGAAGCGTAAACTTTGATTTGCTGTTGCTGCTCGGGTTGGTGCAAAATGCGGTTATCCTGAGCCTATCGTCTCCGTTTTTATTCCCTGACTGGGAAACAAGTGGTATGACATGATAGAGTCAAAGTTACGGACGCCCAGAAGGGCGCTCTACATCGACCACAGCAAGGACGGCACGCTTAAAGCCTAGATTGGCCGCTAGGCCGAAAATCAGCCCAACATCCTCGGCAAGATAATGTCCCCTGAGTCACCGACCGAGACGAAACGGCTGAAACGGTCGACGGCGAAAACGGTTGAAAGATAAGTCTAGAGCGCTTGCTATGCTGCGGATACGTTGCCGTTTCGTCGCCTGTCCAGCGCGACGTCCCCAGCGAAACTGCTTGACATGTGGTGGCATTAGGCGCGTGTACTCAGTGATAATTATTTAAACTCATTAACTTGGCGCCCGGTTCTGCACCGGGAGCAAAATGCGATTTTTATAGGGAATACAATATGTTCAGATCATCGGTCTGCGCCGCAGTAATAATGGTTGGGTTTGCGGCCCCCAGCTCTTCGGCAACCATGAAGGTCGAATTCAGTGGTAGCGTTTCTAAATCGACCGACCAGAGCGGGATATTCGGTCAGGGAAGTGGATCGGCCCTTGATGGGTTGGCATACACGCTCACCTATATCTACGATACTGCGGTTGGTACGCGAACAGCCTTGAACGGTAAGAATGATCAACTCAAGGGCGGGACCGCTTACGGCGCCGCTAATCCCACTACATCGGCGGTTCTGACGATCAACGGCCAATCACAATCCGTGATGGGATCCTTTGGCAGCAGTTATTACATCGAAGATGATTCATTCAATCTGCTCGATCAATTCGCCCTTGTTGCACAGGATAGCACGGTGGGGAATGATGGCTCGTTCAAGGGCGGTTATCTTCAAGCCATCTTTGCGTCTTTTTCCGAGTTCATCCCAACCAATTTAGAATCATCGTTTTTTGCCAACATTCCGGCAGGCGAAATAGGCTCCTTCTCCTTTAAAGATTACGACGGTGTCTCGAATGCCTTCAAGACTTTCACCGAGGGGGATCTATCCTTGGACCAAGTTACCGTGACACGCACCGACGTGGCAGCGGTTCCGCTACCTGCTTCGGGCCTCATGCTCCTAGCGGGCCTTGGTGGCATCGCCCTACTCGGCAGCCTGAGGAAAAAGCGAAGCGCCTCATTGCTCTGACGCATCGCGTCACATCAGCTCGAATGAACGGCCCCCTTGTCAACCATCGGGGCCGTTGCTCGCAGTGCAAAGCACATGGGCCGCAAGGCGACGGTTCCATTCCCGCCTTGGACTTTCCGGCAAGATCACGCCGCCGTGCAAGTGTCGCAGCGGCTTATTTGATGGTTTGCTGGAACTTTCAGTTTCCCGGCCTTTCGGAAGCTGTTAATGATAAACTGGGAGGTCCAAATGTCATTATACACGGACCTGAAGTTTCAGCAAAATTGCGCCAACTGTCCGATTCACTACCGTGCAATCTGCGCGATGTGCGAACCTGACGAACTCCGCCTTCTGGAGGACATCAAGTTTTATCGCAGTTTTGAGGCCGGGCAAACCGTGATTTGGGCCGGAGACCGAATGAACTTTGTCGCGTCTGTCGTAACGGGCGTTGCGACATTAACGAAGACTATGGAGGACGGGCGCACGCAGATGGTGGGTCTGATGCTTCCGTCGGATTTTGTCGGGCGGCCCGGCCGCGACACAACCCCGTATAACGTCACTGCTGTCACAGACCTTCTAATGTGTTGCTTTCGCAAGAAAGAATTTGAGGCTATGATGGTCCGCACGCCGCATATTGCCCACCGCCTGCTTGCGATGACGCTAGATGATCTGGACGCCGCGCGGGAATGGATGCTGTTGCTGGGTCGCAAGACTGCGCGCGAAAAGATTGCGAGCCTGCTTGGGATAATCGCGCGTCGTGATGCAGAGCTAACCAAAGCGGTTGCGGCAAGATCGATCGCTTTTGACTTGCCACTGACGCGCACCGCTATGGCCGACTACCTTGGTCTGACGCTGGAAACCGTCAGTCGCCAGATCACGGCCCTGCGAAACGACCGCGTAATCGTGTTGCAGGGTCTTCGCCATGTAATAGTGCCCGATCTTCGCCGTCTTATCGCCGAGGCAGGATCAGACGATGTCATGGAGATGCATAGCTAAAATGTCCGTGCCTAAGGCCGCACTTGTTCAACGCGCCATAAGCACCGGGATTTCGGCCAATTCAAGCATGTCGCGGGTGGCACCACCAAGCACTGCCTCGCGAAACCGCGAATGGCCGTAGGCACCCATCACCAAAAGATCTGCCGCTTTGTCTCGTATCAGCCGGTTCAGCACATCTGTCACACGCGGCAGCGTTTTGGCGAGCACCGTCACTTCGGCGTGAACGCCATGGCGGGCCAACAATTGAGCCAATGCGCCGCCGGGGTCAGACCGCTCAAAACTGCGAGTCGGCGGGTCAATTATCGCAATCGTGACGTGCTTTGCGGCACACAGCAGCGGCAATGCAGACCGCACCGCCACCAATGCCTCGGAACTTTGGTTCCATGCGACAACAATTTCTTGGCCAAGCGTCATATTCCCGAGCGTTACCGGTAAACCTGCGGTTGGAACCACAAGCACTGGCGTTTGTCCCTGAAACAACGCCGCTTCAAGCACGGTTTCCGCATAAACCGATGCGTTTTTGCCGTATGGTTTTGGCAAGATCACCAAATCTGCGTAGCGCGCGCGTCCGGCAATTAGGTCGGAGACAGCGCCAAGATAAGCAATCGCGGTTTCAGATGACCAACGTAAACCTTCATTTATCAAATGTGTGTTGACCAAATCTGCTAGCGTCGCCGCATCCTGTTCTGCTCGTTCAATTTCATCCTGCAATATCACCGCCACCGAACCGGGGTAGTAATACCCAACCTGACTGTTATCGACCCCGACGCAAAGCACATCCAGATGCGCGTCTTCGCGCCGTGCTAGGGCAATGGCGGCGGCCAAGGTGTGTGTAACTGTGGCAGGATCAGTAACAACAGTGAGAAGCGATTTATAGGCCATGGCGATTTCCCTTCGGTGCATTGGCCGAGGCGTCACGCCACGACTGTCTTCCGCCACACTATCGCGTCGTCGGCACCCCTTGCATTGACGTGGATCAAAGGCATCCGCGAACAGCCAATTGTGGGCATCGTCGCCGACCTGACAGTTATTCGCCAGACACCCCTTATTCATTTGCTGATTGAGTAACGAAAAGCTGGCCCGCTTGACATGGATCAAGGCTGTTAGTCGCAAGATGACGCACCTCTGCTGCGACAAGGCGCAGTTTCTTCGTTCGGTACCGCGCGAGACAGAGGGATGCGGAATGACGGATTATCTCAAGTTGACCGCGCTAGGTCTGGTTGCGCTTCTCGCAGCCATTGCGGCAAACTTTGCGCGCGATATGGCCTACATGGTACACGCGCAGCTTATCATGCTGGTGGCGGGCGGCCTGTTTTTATGGGTCATCCGTCGTGCGGGTGAACCGCGTATACCTATCCGTCAAGATCAGTATATGGACGGAGTCATACGCTATGGGGTAGTGGCCACGGCGTTTTGGGGCGTCGTCGGCTTTATGGTAGGGGTGATAATCGCCTTTCAGCTGGCGTTTCCGGTGCTTAATCTTGAGTGGGCACAAGGCTTCGCCAACTTTGGCCGCCTGCGTCCTCTGCATACCTCTGCCGTTATCTTTGCCTTTGGCGGCAATGCCCTAATCTGCACGTCCTTCTACGTCGTTCAACGCACCAGCGCCGCGCGGCTTTGGGGCGGCAATCTGGCGTGGTTCGTATTCTGGGGCTACAATCTTTTTATCGTGCTGGCCGCCACGGGTTATTTGCTCGGGTCAACGCAATCAAAAGAATACGCCGAGCCTGAGTGGTATGTCGATATCTGGCTGACGGTGGTGTGGCTTGCTTATCTCGCCGTTTATCTCGGTACGATCATCAAACGACGCGAGCCACATATCTACGTCGCCAACTGGTTCTACCTCTCGTTTATCATCACCGTGGCGATGCTGCATGTGTTCAACAATATCTCGATCCCGGTGTCTGTCTTCGGGTCCAAGTCGGTGCAGGTGTTCTCTGGTGTGCAGGACGCAATGGTGCAGTGGTGGTACGGTCACAACGCCGTCGGCTTCTTCCTGACCGCCGGCTTCCTCGGAATGATGTACTATTTCGTGCCTAAACAGGCAGAGCGTCCGGTCTACAGCTACAAGCTGAGCATCATTCACTTTTGGGCACTGATTTTCCTGTATATTTGGGCCGGTCCGCATCACTTGCACTACACCGCCTTGCCCGATTGGGCCGCAACCCTCGGCATGGTATTTTCGATCATGCTTTGGATGCCAAGCTGGGGTGGCATGATTAACGGGTTGATGACGCTTTCGGGGGCTTGGGACAAGCTGCGCACCGACCCGGTGTTGCGTATGATGGTCGTCGCCATCGGTTTTTACGGGATGTCCACTTTCGAAGGCCCGGTGATGAGCATCAAGGCTGTCAACTCGCTCAGCCACTACACAGACTGGACGATTGGCCATGTTCATTCCGGCGCTCTGGGGTGGAACGGGATGATTACCTTCGGTGCTTTGTATTTCCTGACGCCCCGCCTGTGGAACCGTGACCGGCTCTATAGCCTTTCGCTGGTCAGCTGGCATTTCTGGTTGGCCACCATCGGCATCGTTCTCTACGCCTCGGCGATGTGGGTGTCGGGCATCATGGAGGGCCTGATGTGGCGCGAGGTCGATGCCAACGGATTTCTCGTCAATGCCTTCGCCGACACCGTGGCTGCTAAGTGGCCGATGAACGTGGTGCGGGGCATTGGCGGTATTCTCTACCTCTCAGGCGGCATCATTATGTGCGTCAACCTTTGGAAAACCGTGACTTCAGTGCCGGGTCGCAATTTTGTTCCCGTCGCCGTCCCTGCCGAATAAACGAGGAAGCCACATGTCCATCCTTGATCGTCACAAGCCTATCGAACGCCACGTTACCTTGTTGCTGGTTCTAAGCTTTCTGGTCGTCAGCATTGGCGGACTGGTGCAAATTGTTCCGCTGTTTTATCTGGAGAACACCATCGAAAAGGTGGCGGGGGTACGCCCTTACTCGCCTTTGGAACTCACGGGCCGAGACATCTATATCCGGGCGGGCTGTTACGTTTGCCATAGCCAGATGATCCGCCCGATGCGCGACGAAGTCGAACGTTATGGCCACTATTCGCTGGCGGCCGAATCCATGTATGACCACCCGTTTCAATGGGGGTCTAAACGCACCGGGCCTGATCTCGCCCGTGTGGGGGAAAGATATTCCGACAACTGGCATGTCGATCATCTCACCGATCCGCAGTCGGTTGTGCCGGAATCGGTAATGCCGAAATACGGTTTCTTGCTGAACCAAATGATTGACGGCACCTACGTCGAGGAGTTGATGGCCACTCACCGCATGGTCGGGGTCCCCTACACCGACGAGATGCTTCAGAACGCGCGGCTAGACTTCGCGGCCCAAGAAGACCCCAACCTCGATTATACTGGGCTGCAAGAGCGCTATTCCGGCGCACAGTCCCGCAACTTTGACGGCCAGCCCGGCATCTCAGAAATGGACGCCTTGATCGCCTACCTGCAAATTCTCGGCACCATGGTGGATTTTTCCACTTTCACCCCAGACGCCAATCGGTAAGGAGCTCACCATGCACACCTATAGCCGGCTGCGTGAATTTGCCGACAGCTGGATGCTGCTGGCCCTGACGATCGTGTTTATTTGCGTGATCTTGTGGGCTTTTCGCCCCGGCAGCCGCAAAACGCATGATGCAGTCGCCAGCGCAATTTTTCGCAACGACTCCCGGCCCGCCAGTGACGCAGCCGAAACGGAGCAACTTTGATGAGCCGCAGACCTGCCCAAAAACCCCCAGAGGTCGGCACCACCGGCCACCAGTGGGATGGCATTGAGGAGCTGAACAATCCGCTGCCGCGCTGGTGGCTGTGGACGTTCTACGCCTGCATCGCATTTGCGCTAGTTTATAGCGTGTTATATCCCGCATGGCCGATGATATCGCGCGCCACGCCGGGCCTGCTTGGCTACTCGACAAGGGGGGCAGTCGCGGCCGAGATCCAAGCTTTTGCTGATGCAAATGCCCCGATCCGCGCGCAACTTGTCGCAGCCGATTTGTCTGAAATCGCCGATAAACCAAAGCTCAACGAATATGCCACCAACGTCGGCGCCTCAGTGTTCCGCACATGGTGCGCACAATGTCACGGATCGGGCGCGGCGGGCGTGCAAGCTGCGGGTTATCCCAACCTGTTGGATGACGATTGGTTGTGGGGAGGCGATATCGCCAGCATCCACACCACCATCACCAACGGCATCCGTAACACGACCGGTTCTGACGCGCGCTATTCCGAAATGCCAAAGTTCGGCGAAATTCTGACGGGTGACGAGATCGCTCAACTGGTCCAGTATGTTCGCTCTATCTCGGGCCAAAGCAATGACGCCGTCCTTGCCGCCAGCGGTGCCGCCCTCTTTGCCGATAATTGTGTCGCATGTCATGGCGAGGCCGGACTGGGCAACCGCGACCTTGGCGCGCCTAACCTGACCGATGCAATCTGGCTCTATGGCGGTGACGTAACCGCGCTGACCCATACCATCACCTACGCCCGCTTCGGCGTAATGCCCAACTGGTCCCCCAGGCTTTCCGAAGCCGATATTAGGTCGGTTGCGGTGTATGTTCATGGTTTGGGCGGCGGCGAGTAATCCGTCGAGAACCTCGTTACCGAAAATGTCGATTAGTAAGCTATCCCATACTGCCTCTCTCTCCAGCCTCTCACCGTGGAGCCTCCCTTGAGCAGCCCCGACACACATCCACCCAGTCTCTATGCTGCCCGAGAGCCGATTTTCCCGCGTCGGGTAAAAGGTTGGTTTCGCACTCTGAAATGGTGGATAATGGGCCTGACGCTGGGCATCTACTATATCACGCCGTGGTTGCGATGGGACCGCGGCCCTAACTTGCCTGATCAAGCGGTGCTGATCGATCTGGGCGGGCGGCGGTTCTTTTTCTTCATGATAGAGATCTGGCCACACGAGTTTTATTTCGTCGCCGGTTTGCTGATAATGGCGGGATTGGGCCTGTTCCTTTTCACGTCGGCGCTTGGCCGGGTCTGGTGCGGCTATGCCTGCCCGCAGACGGTCTGGACCGACCTTTTTATTCTTGTCGAACGTTGGGTAGAGGGGGACCGCAACGCGCGGTTGCGCTTACATCGCCAAAGTTGGAACTGGGCCAAAGCCCGCAAACGGGCGCTGAAATGGACGGCTTGGCTGCTGATCGCAGTGGCTACTGGTGGAGCATGGGTTTTCTATGTTGCTGACGCGCCAGGCCTGCTGCGCGATCTCGTCACCCTGCAAGCCCATCCCGCTGCATGGCTGACAATCGCCGGACTGACTGCCACGACATTTGTTTTTGGCGGTTTCATGCGCGAACAAATCTGCATCTACGCCTGCCCTTGGCCGCGCATTCAGGCGGCTATGATGGACGAAGATACGATAACCGTCGCCTACCGCGAATGGCGCGGCGAACCGCGCGGCAATGCGTCTGTGACAGACTCTGGCGATTGCATAGACTGCATGGCCTGCGTCAATGTATGCCCCACGGGTATCGACATCCGCGACGGCCAGCAACTTGCCTGCATAACCTGCGCTCTGTGCATCGACGCCTGCGACGACACGATGGCAAAGATCGGTAAGCCTCGAGGCTTGATAGATTACCTTGCGCTGACCGATGAGGTGCTAGAGCGCAGCGGCAGCCCGCAAAGAGCGATATGGAAGCATATCCTGCGACCCCGAACCATCCTTTACACGGCGCTTTGGTCAGCTGTGGGCGTCGGGTTAGTGCTCGCCCTGTTTCTGCAGTCCGACATCGGGCTGCACGTAACGCCGTTGCGCAATCCCATTCTGGTTACTTTGTCGGACGGTTCGATCCGCAATACTTATGATTTGCGGTTGCTGAACAAGCACGGCGAGCCGCGGACATTTCGCATTTCTCTGACTTCGGACCAACCGCTTGAGTTGTCACTGGAAGGCCACGTCTCGCAGACGGTCACGGTGCCGGGCAATGCGACCACGACGCAGCGCGTCTACGTCGTCGCCCCGTCAGGGTCAGAAGCGGCGGGCAAAGACCGCACCGACCTGCGCCTCTGGGTGGAAGATCTGGGCAACAACGACCGCATTCACGCTGACACGATTTTCAATGGAAAAGGCGACTGAAATGGCGCAAGTTGACGCACGCGAACTGACCGGCCGCCATGTGCTTGCGATCACGGTCTGCGCTTTTTCCGTAATTATCGGCGTGAATATTACGCTGGCATATCAGGCAGTTTCCACCTTTCCGGGGCTGGAAGTCAGTAATTCTTACGTTGCCAGCCAGACCTTTGACGCCGACCGCAAGGCGCAGCAACGGCTTGGATGGACACTTGCGACCAGCTATGACGCGGGCCATCTGCTGCTGACGTTTCGGGATGCACAAGGGCTGGCTGCACACGTACAAGGGCTTGATGTGCTGGTCGGTCGCACCACCGAGGCGCGCGATGACACCCAACCCGTTTTTGTGCAAGATGGCGGGGTATTCGTTGCCCCGTTGGCACTTCACCCGGGCAAATGGATGCTGCGTGTGCAAGCCACAGCACCCGACGGCACGGCGTTTAGGCAGCGCATCGACCTGTTCGTGAAAGGTTAACCGATGACCTACGTCGAACATCCCTCGCTAATGGCCTGTCCCGCCTGCGCCGTGGTGCCATCTGCGGAACGTCTGGCCTCGCTTGCCGCTCCGCAATCAACCCGCCTCATGCTGTCGCTGCCAACCGCGCACTGCGCGCTCTGCATGACGACGATCGAACATGGGCTGGAAAACTTGCCCGGCGTGAGATCGGCGCGGGTCAATCTGTCTTTGCGCCGCGTTAGCGTCGATGCGGACGCCGATGTTACCGCCGACCGCCTGATCCTCAATCTCGCGCGGTTGGGCTACGAGGCGCACGAACTCGATGCAGGCTTGCTTTCCGCGACCGAGACCGACCGACAGAGCCAAGAGCTGTTGATGCGGCTCGGCGTTGCGGGTTTTTCAATGATGAACGTGATGCTGTTGTCGGTGGCTGTCTGGTCGGGTGCCGAAGATGCCACCCGGCAACTGTTCCACTGGATTTCCGCGATTATTGCGCTGCCGACCGTGGCCTTCGCCGGTCAGCCATTTTTTCGCAGCGCTTGGGCTTGTATCAAGGCACGAAGGCTTGGAATGGATGTACCGATCAGTCTCGCGCTGATACTGGCCTGCGCCATGTCGCTGTTCGAAACCGTGATGGGCGGGCGCTATGCCTACTTCGATGCGGCGGTGTCTTTGACGTTTTTCCTGCTAGCGGGGCGCTACCTTGATCACCGGACGCGGGCTGTGGCACGGTCCGCCGCCGAGCATCTCGCGGCATTAGAGGTGCCGCGCGCGCAGGTTCTACGGGAGGGCGCCGAGATCGTGCTGCCTCTGGCTCAGGTGGTGGTCGGTGATCTGGTGCGCGTTCGCCCCGGCGGACGCATGCCCGTCGACGGCGTGGTTATGGACGGGGCCAGCGAGGTGGACCGGTCACTGCTGACCGGCGAAACCTTACCCGTCTATACTGGGCCTGGCAGCAGGGTAAGCGCCGGCGAAGTTAACCTGACCGGCCCTCTGACACTGCGCGTCACCGCGGCTGGGCGGGATTCATCGCTGCACCAAATGGCCGATCTGGTAGCCGTCGCCGAAAGCGCGAAGACGCTCTACACCGGTTTGGCCGAACGCGCTGCACAGATTTACGCGCCTCTTGTGCATTTGCTGTCTGGCGGAGCTTTTGTGTTTTGGCTGTGGCAAACCGGGGGCGACGTTCGCTTTGCCATCAATATTTCGGCGGCAGTGCTGATCATCACCTGCCCTTGTGCGCTGGGCCTCGCAGTGCCTGCGGTGGTAACGGCGGCGTCGGGTAAGCTGTTTCGCAAAGGGCTTTTGATAAAGCACGGCACCGCACTGGAACGGCTTGCCGAGGTAGACACTGTAGTCTTTGACAAGACCGGCACCCTGACGCTTGGACTGCCAGAGCCGGTGGGCCTAAGCGATTATCCCGCAGAGGTTATATCCGTTGCCATGGCCTTGGCTGCTGCGTCATCGCACCCGCTGGCAGTGGCGCTGGCGGCCCACTCAGCGGCGCAAGGCATTCGGCCTGCGGTACTAACCGCGCTACACGAAGTGCCGGGATACGGTGTTGAGGGGCAATGGCAAGGCGAGCTTGCCCGACTTGGCCGCGCGACTTGGGTCGGGGCCACACCGCTTTCGGTAACGGCAACGTATTTGATGCTGAACGGTGCGACATTTGCCTTTGCCTTCACCGACCGCCTCCGCCCCGGAGCCGAGGTCGCGGTAGCCGCGCTAATGGCGCAAGGCAAGCAGGTCGTTCTGCTCTCGGGCGATGGCGAAGGCGCCGTTGCTCCAATGGCGGCACGACTCGGCATAACCGACTGGACGGCGAACGCCTTGCCCACTGACAAGGCGGCACGCGTGGCGGCGCTGACTGCGCATGGGCATAAAGTGTTGATGGTAGGTGACGGTCTGAATGACACTGCGGCGCTGGTGGCTGCGCATGTGTCGATCAGCCCGGCTTCGGCCCTAGATGCGGCGCGGGTCGCGTCCGATATTGTGCTGCTGGGGCAGGATATGGCCCCGATTGTCGATGCGCTTAGGATAGCGTCGCAAGCACGGCGCAGGATCAAGGAAAACTTTGCGATCTCTGCAGCTTATAACATCGTGGCAGTGCCATTGGCGCTTGCCGGATTGGCGTCACCGCTTGCGGCAGCACTGGCGATGTCACTTTCGTCGATAACCGTATCACTGAACGCCCTGCGGTTAAGGTGAAAGATGGACATTCTGATCTACTTAATCCCCGCATCCCTGTTGCTTGGCGGTATCGGACTTGCAGCGTTCTTTTGGGCGCTGAAAGATCGGCAATTCGAAGACCCGCTCGGCGATGCCAACCGCATCCTGAAACCGGATTGGGAAGACCATCCAGCACCGCAATCCAAGTCTGCGTAATCATAAGCTGAGGTGTAACGCTACGTTGTCCGAATAATGTGGTGGGCTTTGGACGGTCCTTCACTAGGCGTCGCTGTCCGCAACGGCTGCCCAGCTCGTTTTAGATAGGGCATTTCAACAGCTTGCTGATTGCGCACACTGCTTATTGGGTACCGAAATTCCAGCTCGCTCCGCGCCAGCATCGCAAAACTACTTCGGCATCAATGGCCAGCAAGCGGTTACCTGCACACTTGGGCGGCAATTTAGAAGTCCACATCGACCGTCCATAATTCTGGGAACCTATTGCGGCGAACTTGGTTCTGCATACGCCTCGCCGACTTTCAATACGGCATTTCCTGCACCCCGGAGATATTTGATGACCGATTCCGCTTCCAAGCCCGCCGGCTTCCGCTACAGCACCGTTCCTGCACCTACGCAGAAGGTTGATATCACCACATCAGATCAACAGCCGTCACGCGGGCAGGGTGGTGAACTTCATCAGACCGTGGCGGATGGTGCCGACAAGCTAACCACCTCGCAGGGTGTAAGCGTTTCCGACAACCAGAATTCGTTACGAGCAACCGATCGCGGACCTCTCTTGCTTGAGGATTTTGTGCTGCGGGAAAAGATTTTCCATTTTGACCATGAGCGTATTCCGGAACGTGTCGTGCATGCCCGCGGTTACGGTGCGCATGGCCATTTTATCTGCACAAAGCCCATTCCGGGCATAACCCAAGCCGCACCCTTTCAGGCCGAGAACAAAGAGACCTCGGTTTTTGTGCGTTTTTCCACCGTCGCCGGAGCGAAGGGTTCGATGGATCTAGCACGTGACGTGCGGGGATTTGCCGTCAAGTTCTACACCGAAGAAGGCAACTGGGACTTAGTTGGTAACAATATTCCGGTGTTTTTTATTCAAGACCCGATCAAATTTCCTGATCTAGTGCATGCGGTCAAACCTGAAGCTGATCGGGGCTTTCCGCAGGCGCAATCTGCCCATGACACGTTTTGGGATTACATTTCTCTGACGCCCGAATCAATGCACATGGTGATGTGGCAGATGTCGGACCGGACCATCCCGCGCTCCTTTCGGATGATGGAAGGGTTTGGCGTTCACACGTTCCGGTTTGTGAATGAAAGCGGCGAGTCCACTTTCGTGAAGTTTCATTGGAAACCCCATCTTGGTTTGCAATCGGTGCTTTGGGATGAAGCTGTCAAGATCAACGGCGCGGATCCCGACTTCCATCGCCGCGACCTGTGGAATGCAATACAATATGGGGACCATCCGAAGTGGAACCTGTGTGTGCAAGTGTTCACGCAGACGCAAGCGGACAAGCTCGACTTTGATATTCTGGACCCGACAAAGATTATTCCCGAAGAAATAATCCCCCTCGTAGAAATCGGGACGTTGACTCTTACGCGGATGGTGGACAACTTCTTCCAGGAAACCGAACAGGTCGCCTTTTGCACGCAGAACGTGATCCCCGGCATCGATTTTACCGATGATCCGCTGCTTCAGGGCCGAAATTTCAGCTACCTCGATACGCAGTTAAAGCGCTTGGGTGGGCCGAATTTCACGCAAATACCGATCAATGCACCGCGCGGCTGTCCGGTACATAACTATCATCAAGACGGTCACATGCAGACGCAAAATCGCAAAGGCAGAGTGAATTACGAGCCAAACGGATTTTCGGACGGTCCGCGGGAAGATCCTCTCAAAGGCTATGTCAGTTTCGCAGCCCGGTCGCCGGAAGGTTCCAAGCAGCGGCTGCGGCCTGAAAGCTTTGCAGACCACTACAGCCAAGCCCGTCTGTTCTACCGAAGCCAGACCGAAATCGAACAACATCACATTGCGGATGCGCTCGTTTTTGAACTGAGCAAGTGTCAAATGCTCGATATCCGCAAGCGAATGGTGGCGCATCTGCTTAACATTGACGAAGATTTGGCCCAACAAGTCGCCAACGGTCTGGGCTTCAGAGATATGCCGACCCCCGCCGTCACAGCGGTGCCTGCGCGTGATCTGGATCTTTCGCCAGCACTCAGCATCTTGGGCACGCCGCCCAATATGTTCCTCGGTCGCAAACTGGGCGTGATCATTGCGGATGGGTTCGACCGAGATGTGCTTGGAGAATTGGCCGCCGAAACCATCGCTGAAGGCGGTGTGATGGAAGTTATCAGCGTGCGCGTCGGCGGTGCGATTGCCGCAGATGGCTCGTTTGTGCGCGCCGATCACTTGCTTCGCGGTGCCAAGTCCGTGTTGTTTGATGCTGTGGCTATACTGGGGGGTGATGCGCAAGCATCGCTCGCTCGTAACCCCGCGGCCCAGGAATTCCTGAGCGATGCGCATAACCATGCAAAATTCATCGGACATCACGGTGTGGACGACCTTCTGAGTTCGGCCGCAGGCATCGTGCAAGACGAAGGCTACACCGACCTGACTGCCCCCGGAGCCGCGGCCGATTTTCTCGTGGCCTGTCGGTCTTTGAGGTTGTGGTCGCGCACCACCGCGCTTCCACGCGAAGCAGATGCCGAGTCTTTGGCACCGACGGCTTAATGATCAAAACCTGGCTAGGCCGCGCAACCACACACAAAACCGCGCGTTGTCTAGCACCTACAACCGTGTCACCAAGAAAGGACGTAATGATGAAAAACCCAACCCTTGAAGGTCTGTTTCACGAAACCCTCCGTGATATCTATTATGCAGAACGCCGCATTCTGAAGACGCTTCCAAAGATGATGCGGGCAGCTCAGTCCGAAGATCTAAAGGCGGCCTTTGAAAAACACCGCGGCGAGACTGAGGTTCAGATCGAACGGCTTGCTCAGATATTCGAGATCATCGGCAAGCGCCCACAGGCTAAAACTTGCCCTGCGATTGATGGCATCATCGACGAGGGCGAAGAAGTTATGGAATCGTTCAAAGGCGCTCCAGCGCTGGACGCGGGACTGGTCGCAGCGGCCCAAGCTGTCGAGCATTATGAGATGGCCCGGTATGGCACGCTGCGCGCTTGGGCGGCCTGTTTGGGGATGACTGATGCGGAACAGTTGCTGATGCAAACGCTTCAGGAAGAGGAAGCGACTGACGAGGCGCTGACACAGCTTGCCGACACCTCCGTTAACGAGGCTGCTCTGGACAAGGCCGCTTGAACTGGTCGACTGACTTGTAACACCAAACCCGCCACGCGCGGGTTTGGTTTTCTTTATGTCGGAAGTAAGCGCCCTTCGTCGTACCGCGAGGTGGGACCGCCGAAATTTTGTGATTAGCCAGCAACTCTGCGTTTTAGGCCAAATGGCTCGGCGACATGAAAGATCAGATTTATGACTGCGTAATCGTCGGCGGCGGGCCGGGGGGGCTGACGGCTGCGATTTACCTTGCGCGCTCTCACCTCAGTGTGGCGGTGGTTGACGACGGACACAGTCGCGCCGCTATGATTCCGCTATCCCGCAATCAGGCCGGCTTTCCCGACGGCATATCGGGAAGCGATCTGCTTGCCCGAATGCGGTCGCAGGCGAGCAAATACGATGTCACCATTCAGACAGGCCATGTTGAAGCGCTTGTCAAAACCAATGATGTCTTTGTGCTCCGCTTTAGCGATAGCAATGTCATACGCGCCCAATCTGTTCTCTTGGCCACGGGTGTCCGTAATCGCCGTCCTGCCATGCCGGATGTGGATCACGACGCAGCGGTTGCACGCGGGCTAATGCGGTATTGTCCGGTATGTGACGCCTACGAGATCACTGATCGGCGTATTGGAGTGATCGGCACTGGCGATCAAGGCATTGGCGAAGCCGTATTTTTGCGAAGCTTTACTGACGATATTACGTTTATTTCACCAGACGCTCGTCACGATCTTTCTTGCGATCAAAGCGCACAGCTTGAAGCTCTCGGCATTAAAACAATCAGCGGACCGATCGCAGGCTACGAGTACCACGACGATGCAGTGACCGTTATAACAGCCGAAAGCAAAACATCGTTTAGCTCGGTTTATCTTGCCCTTGGTTCAGATGTCAGGTCTGGATTGGCGGAAATGGTCGGCGCGGAATTGACCGAAGATGGCTATGTGAGCGTCGACAGGCATCAGCGGGCCAGTATTGCTGGCCTCTACGCTGCCGGCGACGTTGTGCTCGGTCTCGATCAGATTACCAATGCGATGGGCCAAGGGTCAGTTGCGGCAATTGCAATTCGCAACGATCTTTTTGGCCGATATCCATCTATGACTTTAAGACGTATCCGAAAGAGTCTCGCTGAAATATAGATTTACCGCGCCTTTATCCACCACCTTAAACGTAACCGTTCAGTCGATCGTCAGCGTCGACAAGATTTCGCCCAGCTTGGATTTTGTATCGGCCAGCGACAGCACAATCGTCAGGTGGTTCAGATTAGGTTCCGACCGTAAAATACAGGGTTGCCCGTTGCTTTGAAGCATGTTGGATAATGCAGCAGCGTGATCTTGGAACGGGGAGGTTTCAAGCGACCCCCGCGTTACAATGCGTTTGGGCACCGGCAGATGTAACGACGTCAGGGGCGACCAAGCCGCCGCCTCTGCTTCCCTCATTTTCGCTTCGTTTTTCAGGAAACTGCTGGGAATGCCCGACAGATCATAAATACCGCTGACAAGAAGAAGCCCTCGGATTGGTGGAAGCTTTGGCGGTTGTGCTGCCTCCTTCGGGCCGATCGCTGCAAGATAGCTCGCCAGATGCGCGCCTGCAGAGTGACCGCTGACAGTAAAGCGGGCGGGGTCGGCCCCAAGGTCGGGTGCGATTGCCAATAGATGATGGGCGGCCGCGCGTATCTGAGCAACGATGCCGCCCAAGGCGCGTTACCGGCATCAAATCATAAGTGACAATCGCCGCGATACCTCCCGCCGCGAGTACCGGCGCTGCGACAAGATGATGGTCTGTTTTTGACCCGGCGCGCCAATACCCACCGTGGATGAACATATGCAACGGCGCGCCCTTTGCCAAACTTGGCGGCAACAAGATATCCATCCGCTCTCGCACAGACGCGCCATAGGCGACGTCTGCTTTGATTTCTACACGTGCCGCAAGTTCGCGCGACCTTGCAGCGGTCTCGAGCATGATCGCATCGAAGTCGGGGATGAAATCGCGGTTGCGGTAGAGATCCTGCATCAGTGCTCCTAAAAGTTTACCGCGAAATACTTCGGCTCCATGAATTCGAGAATGCCGGTGACGCCACCCTCTCGCCCCAGGCCACTTTGCTTTGTGCCGCCAAACGGTGCCGCCGGATCAGACATCAGGCCACGGTTGATTGCGACCATACCAGCTTCAATACCCTTGCCCACCCGCAGCGCCCGCGAAAGGTCGCGCGAAAACACATAGGCCGCAAGCCCGTATTCGGTGGTATTGGCCAGCCGGATGGCTTGTTCCTCGGTCTCAAAGCGGTAGATCGGTGCGACCGGGCCAAAAATTTCCTCATGGGCGATTTCCGCATCGTGGGGTACATTTTCGATAACAGTGGGCGGATAGAAATAACCTGAGCCGGGCAGGGGGGAACCCCCCGTCGTTACATGTGCGCCGCGCGCGACGGCCTGGCTCACCAACCTGTCAATCTTGACCACAGCCTTGGTGGTGATCATCGGACCCACTTGAGTCGCGGGATCGGTGCCTGCCCCAATCTTCAGCGCTGCCATGCGTTTGGTCAGGCCCGCAACAAAGGCATCATGAATGCCCGACTGTACATAAAACCGATTGGCAGCAGTGCAGGCTTCTCCTGCGTTGCGCATTTTGGCGATCATTGCGCCATCAAGCGCGGCCTCAAGGTCGGCATCGTCAAACACCACGAATGGCGCATTGCCGCCCAACTCCATCGAGCAGGACACGACGGTTTTTGCAGCTTCGGCTAACAGGGTGCGGCCCACGCCGGTCGATCCGGTGAAAGACAGCTTGCGTACGCGCGGATCAGCCAACATGGCGCTGACAACAGGGCTGGGTTGCGTTGTCGTCAGCACATTGACAACGCCTGCAGGCACTCCCGCTTCTGCGCCCAGTCTCGCCATCGCGTAAGCTGTAAGCGGGGTTTCAGAGGCAGGCTTTAGAATTACAGTGCATCCCGCAGCCAATGCAGGGCCGATTTTGCGCGTCGCCATCGCCGCTGGAAAGTTCCATGGCGTGATCAACACAGAAATTCCGATCGGATCATGGTCGACAAGGATATGATGCGCCCCAGAGGGTGCATGGCGAAACTCGCCGGGGATGCGAACCGCTTCTTCTGAGTACCAACGGAAGAATTCGGCGGCATAAGCCACCTCGCCACGCGCGTCCGGCAAGGCTTTGCCATTCTCAAGCGAGATAAGCATTGCGAGATCTTCAGCGTGTTCAGTCATCAGCACAAACCAGCGGCGCAGAATTTCAGCGCGCTGCCGGGCGGGGGTAGCCCGCCATCCAAGCGCGGCGGCGTCCGCCGCATCGACAGCACGTATGGCATCAGCAATCGTAGCGTCCGGCACCTCGGCCAGTACCAATGCAGTCGATGGGTTCACCACCGCAATACCATGACCCGGCAGCCACTCACCACCGATGAACAATCCTTTGGCATGTGTACCGGGTTCAGCAAACGCGCCGATGGGGGAATCGAGGCTCATTGTCTTTCCTTTAGTTGATGAGGCTGGCGTCGCCCTTAAAGGCGGCCGTCAGCAAAAGATGCATATCTGCGCGGCTGAGCGCGCGCGGGTTGTTCTGAATAAGCCGCTCTATCCCACAGGATTGCTCGGCCACCCACGCGATGCGATCCTCGGCCAAGCCAAGTGCCGCAAGCGTCGGCGGGATTCCGATCCGTGCGAACAGCGCGGCTATGGCTGGGATCACCTCATCCGCAGTGCCTACGCCAATAGCGCTGGCGATCTGCTCTAACTCTGGACCTATAGCGGGGCGATTCCATTCCATCACCCACGGCATCAAACAGGCCACTCCTTGACCGTGGGCGGTATGGGTCAGCGCCCCCACGGGATACTGAATTGCATGGGCGGCAGCTGTCCCCGCGACACCAAAAGCAAGACCCGCAAATGTGGCACCCTGCATCACCTGCGCGCGGGCCGTCGCGTCCGCACCGTTGATGTAAGACGCCTCCAGCCCTTTCCACAGCAGGGAAATTGCCGTCAACGCAAACTGGTCCGAAATCGCATTCTTCCCGATGAACACGCGTTCTTGCGTCAACCCTGTGGTCACTGGGCGACGGGTGGCAGTGAATGCCTCAATAGCATGAGTCAAAGCATCGGCCCCTGCGATGGCAGTCAGGCCCGGGGGGCAGGTCAGCGTAAGATCCGGGTCACAAATCGCCACCGTTGGGATCAGGTGTGGGCTGGAAATTCCCACTTTCAAGCTGCGCTCGGCATCGGACAAGACGGCGACGGGAGTCACCTCCGAACCCGTTCCAGCCGTGGTCGGAACGGCAATCAACGGCAAAATCGGGCCCGGCACCTTTAACTCGCCGTAATAGTCTTGCGGGCGTCCACCATGCGAAATCAAAAGGGCGACGCATTTTGCCATATCGAGGCACGAGCCGCCGCCCACCGCGATCACCAAATCTGGCGAGAACCCGCGCGCGGCATCCGCAGCGATGATGGCAGATTGCACAGGAACGTCCGGCAGCGTGCCGCTTTCAACGCGCAGAATCAATCCGGCCGCCTGCAACTCCTCTAGCATCACAAGAAAATCGGGATCCCCGGCGAGCCGAACGTCTGTGACCATCAGCGCCCGCCGACCCAATTTTGCAGCAATCGCTCCAAGGGTTCTGCGCTGCCCTGAACCAAACACTATCTCGCGCGGCGCTCTGATGGTGCCAAAATATTCCATGGTTTATTCCTCTAGTACTGGGTCAGGCGGCCAACAGGGCCCGCAATTCTTTCATCAAGCTGGTCGCGCACATCGACCCCGCCTCGCTGGGCGGTGGCGCGGCGGATGCGCGTCCCGTCGCCCGACACTGCTATTGGATGGACCTGTTCAGTTGGGCGAGAGCCGCGCAACTGAGGGCAGGCTATAATCCTATATCGGATCGTATATGATATTGTGTTTGACATTTGATACCATATTTGCGACTCAGTCGCTTGTGTCAAGTCGAAGATGCAGGAGTGACGAAATGGGTATGGCGGCAGATCGAGCGGGCAAGCGAACGGCGTCAGTGCGTCCGGTGAGCATCGTTGATGGGGTCTACAACAACATTTACGAACGCCTGATGTCGCTTGAAATCGCACCCGGCGCGCGCATCCCAATCGACGTTATTGCCCGTGATCTTGATGTGTCGCAAACCCCTGTTCGGGAAGCTTTGTCGCTTCTTGAACGTGAAGGTCTGGTGCGAAAGGCACATTTGATCGGCTATTCGGCTGCTCCACAACTGACGCGCAAGCAGTTCGACGACCTTTACACGTTCCGCCTGCTGCTAGAGCCGGAAGGCTCGCGGCTTGCTGCGCTGAATATGACGCCCGAGTCGTTGAAATTGCTGGAAGATGCTGCGGCTGACATGGGCAACGGGGCGGCTCCGGTTGATAGGACCAGCCGTTATTCCCGCTTTGCCCGCGCGGATGCTGATTTTCATGATGCGATCCTGAAGATCGCCGGAAATGATGTGATCCGCCTCACCCTATTCAATC
Organism: Cypionkella sp.; assembly: GCF_028290025.1. Taxonomy (GTDB): domain Bacteria; phylum Pseudomonadota; class Alphaproteobacteria; order Rhodobacterales; family Rhodobacteraceae; genus Cypionkella. Next base: position 88,204 of record NZ_JAQGKQ010000026.1, read on the forward strand.
AGCATGTGCATCTGCACATATTCCGTCTGATGTTTCACTCACGCGTTACACAAGAGGCGCTCGAAGAACACGAGAATCTTCTGGTCGCGTTCCGGTCGGGCGACCCATTGGCCGCCGAGGCTGCGATGCGCAATCACGTCTTGCGCTCTCGCGACCGCCTGTTGTCCGCGTTCGAATGATTATGACCGAGGCATTACCCACCTTTGGCTTGGCATCCGCAGAGTTGGTTGCGAACGCTCCCACGATGCGCACGGAAGCGTTGTCCAAATCTTACGGACCGATCACGGTGCTGTCGGACGTTGCGCTGGAAATCCTTCCGGGTGAAATCCATGCAGTCATTGGCGAAAATGGCGCCGGCAAATCGACTTTGATGAGGCTGCTGTCCGGTTATACCGCGCCGAGTGCCGGGTATCTGGAAATGTCGGGTCAACGCGTCCAATTCGATACCTCGGTGGCTGCGGAGGCAGCAGGCGTCGTGCTGGTGCATCAGGAAATCCTGCTCGCTCCCGACCTGACGGTTGCAGAAAATCTGTTCTTGGGTCGCGAAGTGTCGCGCGGCTTCATGGTTGATGACCGTGAGATGAACCACCGTGCAGCGAAGGTTCTGGCCTCTATCGGTGCGCATTGCCATCCGCGGGACCGCGTGGACGATCTGCCGCTTGCGCAGCGGCAACTTGTGCAGATCGCCCGCGCCTTACTGGAGCCGCGCAAGGTCGTAATCTTCGACGAGCCGACGGCGGTTCTGGCCAATGACGAGGTTGCAGCACTGTTGGCCGTCGTGCGCGGCCTGCGCGATCAAGGGGTGGCCGTGCTTTATATCTCGCATCGGCTGGACGAGGTTGAGGCTTTGGCTGACCGCATAACGGTATTGCGTGATGGCCGGATGATCGGCACTTGGCCTGCAAAAGGCTTGACGCAGCGCGACATGGCCGAGTTGATGGTCGGCCGCAAGCTCGACATGCTCTATCCGGCCAAACGCCATGCATCTTCGGCAGAGCCGTTGCTCAAGGTCGAAAATCTCGTTGTGGATCATGGGGCAGTAGAGGGCAGCTTTGCTGTCCAACCCGGCGAGGTGCTGGGCATTGGCGGCATGATCGGCTCTGGCCGAACCGAATTGTGCGAAGGGTTGATTGGCCTGCGCCCGTCGCAGGGGCGTGCCTTGATAAACGGCAAAGTCATGTCGCATCGGTCGGTAGCGGCATGGCAGGCGGCGGGGTTGGTTTACCTGACCGAGGATCGCAAGGGCAAAGGTCTGTTGCTGGACGAACCCCTCGCCAGCAATTTGACGCTTCAAGCGCTGGATACGGTGCATGGACGGGTCACCTTGGATCGACGCAAAGAGACCACTGCACTGGATAAAGCTGTCCTCGACTACGATATTCGCGTCCGATCGGTGCATCTGGATGCAGGCCAGTTATCGGGCGGCAACCAGCAAAAATTGTTGCTCGCCAAGGTCATGTTGACCGACCCGGCTGTCGTGATCATCGACGAGCCGACACGCGGCATCGACATCGGCAACAAGAGCCAGATTTACGAGTTCATCGACAAACTGGTCCGCTCTGGCAAAGCCTGCATCGTGATTTCATCCGAATTGTCGGAACTCGTCGGGTTGTCTGACCGCGTGTTGGTCATGCGCGGTGGGCGGATCGTGGCAGAGCTTACCGGCGATCAGATCACTGAACAAAACGTCGTCTATGCCGCAACCAGCGGCGAGGCACATGCTGCAAGAGGAACACACCCATGACAGCCGCGATCGCACCTTCAAGCGCCGGGCCGCGCCGTATCCGCCTAGCCGATACCGGGCCATTTATCGCCTTGGCGCTGGTAGTTTTAATCGGCGTACTGATCAATTCCAGCTTTCTGAGCGGCACTAACATCGCCAATGTCGTCACGCGATCTGCCTTTGTGGCGATCATCGCCGTGGGCGCAACCTTTGTGATTTCTTCCGGCGGGCTGGATCTGTCGGTTGGCTCAATGATGGCCTTCGTGACCGGCATCATGATCATGACGATGAACCGGCTGGAACCGTCGATGGGATCGAACGCAATCTTCGCCGGTGCCGGGATCGGCCTAGTCGTCGGGGCGCTTTGTGGTTTGCTGAATGGCCTGATTGTCACGGTCGGCAAAATCGAGCCGTTTATCGTGACCTTGGGCACCATGGGCATTTTCCGCGCCTTGATCACCTGGATGTCCGACGGCGGTTCTATTCCGATCGACCGCGCGCTGCGTGATCCATATCGGCCCGTCTATTTCGGCAACGTGCTTGGCATCCCGGTGCCAGTGTTTCTGACGCTCATCGTGGTGCTGATTGGGGCCTTCATTCTGTACCGGACAAAATATGGCCGCCGCTGCATGGCTGCCGGGTCAAATTCCGATGTCGCGCGCTTCTCTGGCGTATCTGTGGCCAAAGTCCGCACCATGGCCTTCGTGATCCAGGGTCTCTGCGTTGCCATAGCGGCGATCTGCTACATTCCGCGCCTTGGTGCTGCAACACCCACCACCGGGCAGCTTTGGGAACTGCAGGTCATCACAGCCGTGGTGATCGGCGGAACAGCTTTGCGCGGTGGCAAGGCACGGATTTGGGGGACAGTGGCGGGTGCCCTGATCCTTGAAGTGATCGCCAACCTGATGGTGCTTTCAAACTTGGTTTCCGAATACCTCGTCGCTGCCGTTCAGGGGGTGATCATCATTCTGGCGATGCTTGCCCATCGCTTCATCAAATAACCGTCCGGGAGGGACGGGATTATTTTTCAAAGGGAGGAACTACCAATGACAACCATCACCAGACGGACGCTCGGGCTTGTGACCGCTGCCAGCATTTTGGCAATGGCCGCAACCGGCGCATTTGCCCAAGATAAGAAGGTTATCGCTGTTTCAATTCCAGCCGCGACGCATGGTTGGACGGGCGGCGTAGTCTATCATGCCGAGCAGGCGGAAAAAGAAATCGAGGCCGCCTTTCCGAACATTGATGTGATCGTGAAAACCTCACCTTCTGCCGAAGCGCAAGTCTCGGCACTAGAGGATCTCTCTGCCAGCCAAAAGCTCGACGCGCTGGTTATTCTGCCCTTCACTTCGGAAGAATTGACCGGCCCAGTCGCACAGGTCAAAGCGAATGGCACGTTCATCACCGTGGTGGACCGCGGCTTGGCTGACCCGTCGATCCAAGATCTGTATGTCGCGGGTGACAACATTGCAGTTGGCGCAAATACTGCCAAATGGTTGGCGGAAAAACTGGGCAACGAAGGCAAGATCGTCGTTCTGCGCGGCATTCCCACAGTGATTGATGATGAACGCATCCAAGGCTTCACGGATGTCATCAAAGGCACGAAAATCGAAATCCTTGATATCCAATATGCCAATTGGAACAAGGACGAAGCCTTCACGCTGATGCAGGACTATCTGGCCAAGTACCCGCAAATCGATGCGGTCTGGGCCAACGATGACGACATGCTGCTGGGCGTGCTGGAAGCTGTGAAGCAATCGGGCCGGACAGAGATTAAATACGCACTTGGCGGCAACGGCATGAAGGATGTGGTGAAGATGGTCATGGACAAAGACCCGATGACGCCAATCTCGACCCCATACCCACCATCAATGATCAAATCGGCGATCTACATGGCGGCTGCCCAGTTCGTCGGCCAAGCGCCGATGCGCGGTAATTTCAAACTGGATGCGCCGCTGATCACCCCCGAGAACGCCGATCAGTTCTATTTCCCCGACTCGCCGTTCTGATAATCACAGGCGCCCGTAACCGGGCGCCCGCTCTACCAATCCATAGGAGAAACGAAATGCCCGGTAAAAAAATCCTGATGCTCTGCGGTGAATTCACCGAAGAATATGAAATCTTTGTGTTCCAACAGGGGATGGAAGCCGTCGGCCACACTGTCCACGTCATCTGCCCCGACAAGAAAAAAGGCGAACGTATCCAGTCCTCGCTGCATGATTTTGAGGGACACCAAACCTACATTGAACGCTTCGGTCATCTGATCGAGATCAATAAGACCTTCTCAGAAGTTGTGCTCGACGACTACGATGCGGTCTACTGTGCTGGTGGGCGCGGGCCGGAATACATCCGTACAGATAAGCGGATTCAAGCAATGGTCCGCCACTTCCACGACACGCAGAAGCCGATTTTCACCATTTGCCACGGTGTGCAGATTTTGGTTGCCGTCGATGGCGTGATACGCGGCAAGAAGGTTGCGGCCCTTGGCGCTTGCGAGCCGGAAGTGATCCTCGCCGGAGGCACCTACATCGACGTCAATCCCTATGAAGCCTATGTCGATGGCACCATGGTTTCGGCAAAAGGCTGGACCGGTCTTGGCGCTTTCATGCGGGAATGCATGAAGGTGCTTGGAACCGAGATTACTCATAACTGATTGCAAACACATGTGGCCGTTTGTCGACACGGTTTGCCTGACGGCCATCGGCTCGCCACGTTGTGTGCTAAAGGAAACCTTTTTCTCTCCGGCTGCATTGCGTGCTTAATAACGACAAAGGCTCGCCATTTGGCGAGCCTTTGAGTGTTTCTTGATCGAAGGGTTAGTTTTCGTAGTTTGGCATGGCTTCGAGCTGTTCTTTGGTTTGGTTCACATAGACGCGCAGATCGTTGCCTTGGGTTTGGCGGAGGATATCGACGTCGGTCAGCTTCATTGCAACCGGCTTTTGGCCCATCCCCAAGAAGCCACCAACATCAATCACCACATCCGTCACTTTGCCGTCCGCCGACAGCACGAGGTCGGCGACCTCGCCAATTGACTCGTCATTTGCGTCGTAAACGCTCGCACCGGTGAGGCTTTCCGAGGTCAGATAAGAGGCATCGGCGATCTCATAACCCTCGCGTGCCATCGGCTGACGGGTGGCCGTCCCCGCAGTGGTGTCTGTGCCAGCGGCGCTGTCGGTCCCGGTGGTGGCACCAGTCGCCGCAGTCGCATCAGTTCCCGCAGTGGTGCTTGTACCCGCCGCGGTACCCGTACCCGCCGCAGTGCCTGTTCCTGCAGTGGCATCGGTACCACCCGCAGTGCTATCGGTGCCGACAGCCGAACCAGCCCCACCAGTGGTGCTTGTGCCCGCCGTAGTGTCAGTACCAGCAGTGGCATCCGTGCCAGCGGCGGTGGTCGTACCAGCTGTGGTGTCGGTTCCAGCTGTACCCGCAGCGGGTGCCACCGCATCGCTGTTCATCGAGTAGTTTGGCGCGGCTTCGAGATCGGCACGCGCGGCGGACATCACCAGAAAGAAGTCATCTGGTGCATCACCGGTGGCGCTGTCGCTCACAAACTTGATGGCCTCCATGCCGACGGCGACCTGACGCTCACCTGCACCCAGAAAACCGCCAATATCTACCAGCACGGCATCGACTTTTCCGTCCCGCGACAATACCACGTCATTGATCTCGCCGATGTCGTCCCACCCTTCCTGAGCGCCCGCATACTCGGTTGCATCAAGCGGCGCTTCGGACGCATAAACCCGCATTCCGATAAAGTCGGACGCGCGCACATTCATCGGATCCATCGCCGCACGGAACATGCTGCCTGCGTCCTGCCCGAAAGCCGAACCCGCAAGAGCGGTAAAAACCGCCGTGGAAAGCATAAGTTTTTTCATCATCATCTCCAGTTGATGTATGTTTCGATGACGCAGAGATGCGCTG
>NZ_JAQGKQ010000027.1 GCF_028290025.1 Cypionkella sp.
GCATATGATCGAGACGATCAACAAGCTGGTCCGCACGGGTCGCCAGATGCTGCACGAAATCGGCCGCGAGCCTACGCCGGAAGAGTTGGCCGAAAAGCTGCAGATGCCGCTTGAGAAAGTGCGCAAGGTGATGAAGATCGCCAAAGAGCCGATTTCGTTGGAAACTCCGATTGGCGACGAAGAAGACAGCCAGCTTGGCGACTTCATCGAAGACAAGAACGCGATCCTGCCGCTGGATTCTGCTATTCAGGAAAACCTGAAAGAGACGACGACTCGGGTGCTGGCCTCGTTGACGCCACGTGAAGAACGGGTTTTGCGGATGCGGTTTGGCATCGGCATGAACACCGATCATACGCTGGAAGAAGTGGGTCAGCAGTTTAGCGTGACGCGTGAGCGGATCAGGCAGATCGAGGCGAAGGCGCTGCGGAAGCTGAAGCATCCGAGTAGAAGCCGGAAGCTGCGGAGCTTCTTGGATCAGTAAGAAAGGCGCGCCATGATAGGCGCGCTTTTTCTTTTCGTGCTGGGTTTGTTGGGATACATGCAGGCCCCGCTCGGCTCATTTTGCCGTCTGCCGGCGTGATGGTGGTAATCAGCCGGATTATGGCACTGATGCGGACGCATCGCTTGGACGGGAAGGGCGATGATGTATCTGGCAATTACCGCCACCGTTTACGGTTTTGGCGCATCGCTAAATTCAGGTGAATGGTAGGTCCGGAGGGACTCGAACCCCCAACCAAGGCGTTATGAGCGCCCTGCTCTAACCATTGAGCTACAGACCCATTCTGCCTTTGCCTAGCATATGCGGGGGCGGGGTCAAGGTTTGCTTCGGACAAAACCGCTGCCGAATGCGGCGCTTGCGTTGCGTGCGGGGGCTGGATGGCTTATGCGGGCGGCAACTGCTTTTCAGCTTGGGGAATCTGCGCATGACCACCGGACACAATGGCCTGACCTATGCCGATGCGGGCGTGGATATTGATGCGGGCAATGCTCTGGTGGAGCGGATCAAGCCTGCGGCGAAGCGGACACAACGCTCGGGTGTTATGTCGGGTCTGGGCGGGTTTGGGGCGCTGTTTGATCTGAAGGCTGCGGGATATAGCGACCCGATTTTGGTCGCGGCGACGGATGGCGTTGGCACCAAATTGCGGATTGCGATTGATACTGGCAATGTTGATACCATTGGTGTCGATCTGGTGGCGATGTGCGTCAATGATTTGGTCTGTCAGGGTGCCGAGCCTTTGTTGTTCTTGGATTATTTCGCCACGGGCAAGCTGGATGTCGAGGAAGCCACGCGGATCATCAATGGGATTGCGGCGGGCTGTGAAGCCTCGGGTTGCGCGTTGATCGGGGGTGAGACAGCCGAGATGCCGGGGATGTATCACAAGGGTGATTTCGATCTGGCGGGTTTCGCGGTGGGCGCTATGGAGCGTGGCGCGGATTTGCCGTCGGGGGTTGTCGAGGGTGATGTGTTGCTGGGGCTCGCCTCAAACGGGGTGCATTCCAACGGGTATTCGTTTGTGCGCAAGGTTGTGGAGCTGTCGGGTCTGGGCTGGGACGCGGATTGTCCGTTCTCGGACGGGACGTTGGGCGAGGCTTTGCTTGCACCGACGCGGCTTTATGTGAAGCAGGCTTTGGCTGCGGTTCGGGCCGGCGGGGTGCATGCTTTGGCGCATATCACGGGCGGCGGTTTGACGGAAAATCCGCCGCGGGTGGTCCCGGAGGGGTTGGCCTGCGAGATTGATCTGTCGGCGTGGGAATTGCCGGGGGTGTTTCGGTGGTTGGCGGAGACAGCGCATATGAGCGAGCCGGAGTTGTTGAAAACCTTCAACTGCGGCATCGGGATGATTGCGGTTGTCGCGGCGGATCGGGCTGAGGCTTTGACTGCATTGTTGCTGGAGCAAGGTGAGACTGTGGTGGCTTTGGGCCGCGTTGTGGCGGGTGAGGGTGTGATCTACAAGGGCCGTTTGCTGTGAAACGAGTTGCCGTCCTGATCTCTGGGGGCGGCTCCAACATGCTGGCATTGCTGCGCGATATGGTGGGGAATCATCCTGGGCGGGCGGTGTTTGTGGGATCGAATGATCCCAGCGCGCCGGGATTGGTGCGGGCGGCGGAGATGGGCGTTGCGGTGGCGGCGGTGGATCATCGGCCATTCGGGCGGGATCGGGCGGCGTTTGAGGCGGCTTTGTTGGAGCCGCTTTTGGCATCCGAGCCGGATATTCTGTGTCTCGCGGGCTTCATGCGGGTGTTGACGCCAGGGTTCGTGCGCCGCTTTGAGGGGCGGATGTTGAACATCCATCCGTCGCTGTTGCCGAAGTATCCGGGGCTGCATACGCACGCTCGGGCGTTGGCTGCGGGAGATACTGTGGCGGGATGCTCGGTGCATGAGGTGACGGCGGAGCTGGACGGCGGGCCGATCTTGGGGCAAGCGCGTGTTGCGGTTTTGCCGGGGGATACCGAGGCGGAGCTGTCGGCGCGGGTGTTGGTGCAAGAGCATCGGTTGTATCCGGCGGTGCTGCGGCGGTTTGCGGCGGGGGATCGTAGTCGGCTGGACCTGTAAAGGGGGGCCTTCTTGGGGGGCATCGAGCCCCCGCGCGAAGGCTTTGGCGCGGGCAACTCAGGCGATCGATTTGCTGCAACGACGTGAGGGTTGTGGCGTCGATTTGCTTGCAGCTGGAGTATTTGGCAAACGGCATGGGCTTGGGCTTTTCTTAAGCCACAATGCTGCCTATAGCAGTTAAGCGGGATACCCCCGTAAGCCCTTTGCGAAAGACGCCCATGCGCACGATTACCACGACCGAAGACCTTGCTGCATTTTGTGAAGCCGCCAAGTCAAAGCCCTTTGTCACCATTGATACCGAATTTCTGCGCGAGCGGACCTATTGGTCGAAGCTGTGCCTGATTCAGATGGCGCTGCCGGGCAAGGATGGCGATGCGGTGTTGATTGACCCGATTGAGGGCCATGCAATGTCGATGGAGCCGCTTTATGATCTGTTTCGCCATGAGGCGACGGTCAAGGTGTTCCATGCGGCCCGGCAGGATTTGGAAATCTTTTTCGTAGAAGGCGATGTGTTTCCGAAGCCGTTGTTTGACACTCAGATCGCGGCAATGGTTTGCGGCTTTGGCGAGCAGGTGGGCTACGAGACTTTGGTGAAGAAGATCGCCAAGGAGAACCTCGACAAGACCTCGCGGTTTACCGATTGGTCGCGCCGGCCGCTGACCTCGGCGCAGAGCGAGTATGCTTTGGCGGATGTGACGCATCTGCGGGTGATCTATGAGTTTTTGGCGGCTCAGCTGGCGAAAAACGGGCGGCAGGCTTGGGTGGAGGAGGAGCTTGCGGTTCTGACCGATCCTGCGACCTATACTGTGCATCCTGAGGAGGCTTGGTTGCGGGTGAAAACCCGGACGACCTCGGGGCGGTTCTTGGGCGTGGTCAAGGAATTGGCGCGGTTTCGTGAGGAATATGCGCAGGGCAACAATGTGCCGCGCAGCCGGGTGATGAAGGACGACGCTTTGCTTGAATTGGCCTCGACCCGGCCGACGAATGTCGAGGAATTGGGACGTTCGCGGTTGTTGCTGCGAGAGGGTCGTAAATCCGAGATTGCTGACGGGATTCTGGCTGCGATCAAGGCTGGGATGGAGATGCGGCAGGAAGATTTGCCGAAGCCGGATTTGTCGAAAGATCAGATGCAGGTCAATCCGGCATTGGCGGATTTGCTGCGGGTGTTGTTGAAAGCAAAGTCGGAGAGTTTGGGAGTAGCGCCTAAATTGATCGCCTCTGCCTCTGATCTGGATGGGATTGCGGCGGGCGAGCGTAATCTGGAGACGCTGAAGGGCTGGCGCGCGGAGGCTTTTGGCGATGACGCGATGCGCCTTTGCCGGGGTGAAATTGCGCTGTCAGCTAAGGGCAATGAAGTGCGGGTGGTGCGGATTTAACGCCGCACCCCTTTAGCGGCGGCTGGCGCGGGCGTTGCTGGCACCTTGCACGACGATCTGATTGATCGCTTGCAGCTTGATGTCGGAAAGGTTGTAAGCCACTGTAATCTCACGCGATTGCTGGTTGACCACTGCGGCAGCACCCACTGGCGGGAAGACGTGAAACTCCAACACCAGCGTGCCTTTTTCATCGACGGGTTGCGGCACCAGCTCGGCGCTCCAGTAGCCTTGGGTCGGTGGCAGACCAGTGGCGCGGATGATCGCGCCGCCCGGATAGGCGTCAATCTGCATCGACAGCACGTTTGCCACCAGCGGGCGCGGATCGGCGGGGGTCTGTGTGCTGACCACTTCGGTCGGGGCCGAGCGTTTGAACCATTTGAACGGGTTCAGGCGGCCTGAGAAGCCACCACACGCGGTCATGGCGGTCAAAGCGAGAATGGCGATGGGCAGGCGAAAGCGCATATGGGCATCCCTTTGGCGTTGCTAAGATCGGTAGCCGATTGGACGCGGTTTGAAAAGCCCGCATGGGCTGGACGTTTGGCCTCGGGCGCACTAGCTGAACCACAGTGATGGAGAAACGCATGGCCACGCCCGCTTTTGAAGAAATCGCCGAAACGTTTGAGTTTCTGGATGACTGGGAGGATCGCTATCGCCACGTCATCGACCTCGGGCGTGCGATGCCGCCGCTGGAGGACAGCTTTAAGGTGCCCGCGCTGAAGGTGGATGGCTGTGCCAGCCAAGTCTGGCTGCGCCCGCAGATCGCAGCGGGACAGTTTGATTTTCAGGGTGACAGCGATGCGATGATCGTGCGCGGGCTGATTGCGGTGCTGCACGCGCTTTACTCTGGGGTGGCGGTGGCCGAGATCGGCAAGATCGACGCCCATGCCGAGTTGGGGCGGCTGGGGTTGAATGAGCATTTATCTTCGCAGCGCTCTAACGGCGTGCGCGCGATGGTCGAGCGGATACGCAAAGTGGCAGCGGAGGCTTAAGCCGGCGAAAGCTTACGCCAGCGTCACTTTGTCGGGGTAGAACGCGAGGTGGCCCGCGATGGCTGCGACTTCGGGGATGGGGTTTTCATAGGACCACACCGCGTTTTCCAGCAAGCCATTGGCCGTCTTGATGGAGTAATAGCTGCACAACCCTTTGTGCGGGCAAGTGGTCTGCCGATCGGTTTTCACCAGCTTGTCCATCGTCACATCTTCGCGCGGGATATAAAGCATCGGCGGGTAGCTGCCCTCTTGCAGTTCCAGCGCCCGGCTGGTTTCGCCTAAAGCCGTTCCGCCAGCCGAGATGGTCAGCCGACGGTCTTGCGGGGTAATGGTGATGTAAGCCATATGCGCCTCCTGAAGAATTCAGTCAGGGTAACGCAATCTGGGCGTGGCGTGGAGGGCTATATTGGTGCGCAGGCGGATTGGCACCAAGCCAAAGCTTCGGCAGACAGGCGCGACGAAAGTTTCGCTAGCACTTCGGTATGGTAGGCGTTCAGCCAAGCACGCTCTCCGGGAGCCATCATATCGGCGAGCACCAAGCGCCGATCAAATGGCACGAAGGTGAGGGTTTCAAAGCTAAGCTGGCTGCGTTCATCATCGCCGCCGGGCAGGTTCGGGGCGGGCTGCACCACGATCAGGTTTTCAAGGCGAATGCCGAACTCGCCTTCGCGGTAATAGCCGGGCTCGTTGGACAGGATCATGCCGGGTTCGAGCGGGACTTCAGAAATGCGGCTTAGGCGCTGCGGGCCTTCGTGGACTGACAGGAACGCACCCACACCATGCCCGGTGCCGTGGTTGAAATCTTGGCCTGCAAGCCATAGGGCGTAGCGCGCGAGGGGGTCTAGATCGCGGCCGGTGTAGCCTTTCGGCCAGCGGGCACGGCTGATCGCGATGGTGCCTTGCAGCACACGGGTGAAGCAGGTGCGGGCATAGTCGCCGGGATCGCCTACCGCAATCGTGCGGGTAATGTCGGTGGTGCCATCCAGATATTGTGCGCCGCTGTCAACCAGCAACAACTCGTTACGGCCTATTGTGCGGTTTGACTCGTTGGTGACGCGGTAGTGCATGATCGCACCATTCGGGCCGGAGCCGCTGATGGTGTCGAAGCTGATGTCATGCAGCACATTGGTGGCGCGGCGGAAGCCTTCGAGTGCGCGCACCACGTCGATTTCGGAGAGGCCGCCTTTTGGGGCCTGTTGATCGAGCCAGCACAGGAATTCGACGACAGCGGCACCATCGCGCAGATGGGCCTCGCGCATACCTTCGATTTCAGCGGCGGTTTTCTTGGCTTTCGGCAGGCGGCAGGGATCGTCGCCCCAAGCCACGGTGATCGCGGCCTCGGTCAGTTCGGTCGAAACAGCCAGCGGTGCCGTGCCACGGTCCACGCACACCGCGCCCTGCAAGGTGCGCAGGGCGGGCACGAAGGCGGAGATTGGACGCAGCAAAACCTCGTCCCCGAGATGCGCGCGAGTGGCGTCGTCGAATTTCGAGGCATCGGCGAAGAGAGTGACATGGGCGTTCTCGTGCAGGATGGCAAAGCCGTGCAGGATCGGGTTGCGCGGCACATCGGCACCCCGGATGTTCAGCAGCCAGCAGAGGCTATCGGGTAGGGTGATAACGGCGGCGGATTTGCCTTGGGCGCGCAGAGTTTCGGCCAAACGGGCGCGTTTCTGGGCGCTGGTCTCGCCCGCAAGGCTGTCGGGATGGGCGAACGCCTTGCCGACGGGGGCGGAGGGTTGATCGGGCCAGATTTTGTCGATCTGGTTGGCGCAGGGCTGCAAGGTCACGCCGGTGCCTGCCAACGCGGCCTCAAGTTTGGCAATTTCGTCGGCGGTGTGCAGCCAAGGATCGAAGCCGATGACGCCTTGAGAAATATGGTCTTTCAGCCAAGCGCCGGCGCTGATTTCAGGCCAAGGCACGGGAGTGAAGTGGGCCAGATCAACCTGGCTTTTCACCTGCGTGCGGTAGCGACCGTCGATGAACACGCCCGCGATATTGGGCAGAACGATGCAGAAGCCAGCCGATCCGGTGAAGCCTGTTAACCATTGCAGGCGCTCATCGCGGGCGGCAACATACTCGCCCTGATGCACATCGGCGCGCGGGATCAGGAAGCCGGACAGACCCTCGGCGGCGAGGATGTGACGTAGGGCGGTAAGGCGGGCAGGGCCCTGAGCAGGGGAGGCATGGGTGTCGAAGCTCTGAAACATGGTGATCCTCTGTGCTCAATTATCCTCGGACGAGGCCGCAGACCAAGGGCGAGCCCCTGCTTACCCGGTTTTGCGCATCCCCAACGCTTTGGCGCGTTTGCGTGGGTCAACTTCGAACAAGCCGGCAAGCTGTTCTGTCATCGCTCCCGCCAGTTGATCGACATCGGTGATGGTGACGGCGCGCTGGTAATAGCGGGTGACGTCGTGGCCGATACCGATCGCGATCAGTTCAACCGCACGTTTGCGCTCTACCATGGCGATCACGTCGCGCAGGTGTTTTTCAAGGAAATTCGCGGGGTTAACCGAGAGCGTGCTGTCATCGACGGGCGCGCCATCGGAGATCACCATCAGGATGCGGCGGGCTTCGGGGCGGGCCATCATGCGGCGGTGCGCCCATTCCAAAGCCTCGCCGTCGATGTTTTCTTTGAGCAAGCCCTCTTTCATCATCAGGCCCAGATTGGGGCGAACCCTGCGCCATGGAGCGTCGGCGGATTTGTAGATGATGTGGCGCAGATCGTTCAGGCGGCCCGGCTGCTGGGCGCGACCCTGTGCCAGCCAACGCTCGCGGGATTGGCCACCCTTCCAGGCGCGGGTGGTGAAGCCCAAGATTTCGACTTTGACCGAGCAACGCTCTAACGTGCGCGCTAAGACGTCGGCGCAGATCGCGGCGATAGAAATGGGGCGGCCGCGCATCGAGCCGGAGTTGTCGATCAAGAGCGTGACGCAGGTGTCGCGGAATTCGGTGTCTTTTTCCTGTTTGAACGACAGCGGCGTGGTGGGGTTGGCGATGACGCGGGCGAGGCGGCCGGCGTCAAGGGTGCCTTCTTCTAGGTCGAAGTCCCACGAGCGGTTTTGCTGCGCCTGCAAGCGGCGCTGAAGTTTGTTGGCAAGGCGCGAGACGGCACCTTTGAGCGGATCAAGTTGCTGATCGAGATAGGCGCGCAGGCGTTCGAGTTCGGCGGGTTCGGCCAAGTCTTCGGCTTTGGTTTCCTCATCGAAATTAGTGGTATAGACGGTGTAGTTCGGGTCAGCGTCGGAATATGGCGCGGGCGGTGGTGGATCAAGCGGCGCTTCGCCTTCGGGCAGTTCGGCCTCGTCGCCTTGCTCCATATCGGCGGAGTCTTCCATGGTGACTTGGGCTTGGGATTGGTCCTGCTGATCTTCTTGGCTTTGTTCTGGCGAGGCTTCGCTGTCTTCCGAATCCTGCTCGTCAGAGCCCTCGCTGTCGGGCGCGTCTTGGTCTTCTTGCGCCTCGTCGCCCATGTCTTCTTCATCGGGCTGGTCGGGGTCGTCGCCCAACTGGTCGCCATAGCCTAGATCAGAGATCACTTTGCGGGCAAGCCGGGCGAAGGCGGCTTGGTTATCCAGCACATTGTCGAGATTGTCCAGCGTGCCGGAGGCTTGGCCTTCGATGAAATCGCGCCACATCTCCATGACATTCGCCGCACCTTTGGGCATGTCGCGGCCAGTGGCGAGATGGCGGACAAGGTAGCCTGCGGCAACGGAAAGCGGCGCATCTTCGCGCTTGGTGATCTGGGAATAGCCTTTGCGATCAGCCTCATAGGCGATCTTAGCGTCGATATTGCCAGCCGTGCCGGGCATGGCGCGGGCACCGACAGCCTCACACCGCGCGGTTTCCATCGCGTCGTAAATTTCACGGGCGAGGGGGCCGGTGGGGGCGTATTTGTTGGCGGTGGACTCATTGTGGAACTTGCGGCGCAAAGCGAAAGCGTCGGCGGTGCCACGGGCGAGCAACACCTCATCCCGCGTCATGCGACGGCTGACCTGCGGCAGGCGTATGCCCTCTTTGTTCATCCCCGCCGGATCAACCGAATAGGTCACCGTCATTTCGGGATCGTTGGCCATGGTCTTGGTGGCCTCAGCCAAGGCCTTCTTGAACGGATCGGCGGGGTTGTCAGTGGGTTTGGTCATGATCCGTCCCGATATGGGTAGGGCGGGGTTGACCCCACCATTGTCGAGCAAGGCGGGGTGAACCCCGCCCTACATTTACTTCATCGCCATGCTTGCCGCGCTCTCGGGAAGTTCCTCCGCAAAACAACGCTGGTAGAACTCCGCCACGGTTTGACGCTCCAACTCGTCGCATTTGTTTAGGAAGCTCAGGCGGAAGGCGTAGCCTACGTTGCGGAAAATCTCGGCGTTTTCGGCCCAGTTCAGCACGGTCCGGGGCGACATGACGGTGGAGAGGTCGCCGTTCATAAAGGCGGTGCGGGTCAGATCGGCGACGGTGACCATTTGGCTGATCACTTTGCGGCCCTTATCGGTGTTGTAATGCGGGCGTTTGGCCAGAACGATGGCGGCTTCGGCGTCGTGGCTGAGGTAATTCAGCGTGGCGACAAGGCTCCAACGGTCCATCTGGGCTTGGTTAATTTGCTGGGTGCCGTGGTAGAGGCCGGTGGTGTCGCCCAGACCCACGGTGTTCGCGGTGGCGAACAGGCGGAAGGACGGGTGCGGGGTGATAATCTCATTCTGGTCGAGCAGGGTCAGTTTGCCGTCATGCTCGAGCACGCGCTGGATGACGAACATCACGTCGGCGCGGCCTGCGTCGTATTCATCGAACACGATGGCAACGGGGTTGCGCAACGCCCAAGGCAGGATGCCTTCGTGAAACTCGGTGACTTGCTTGCCGTCGCGCAGCTTGATCGCGTCTTTGCCGATCAAGTCGATGCGGGAGATGTGGCTGTCAAGGTTAACACGGACGGTGGGCCAGTTCAGTCTAGCGCCGACTTGCTCGATATGCGTCGATTTGCCGGTGCCGTGGTAGCCTTGGATCATCACGCGACGGTTGTAGGCGTAGCCTGCAAGGATCGCTAAAGTGGTGTCAGGATCGAATTTATAGGTCGGATCAATCGCGGGCACCCGGTCGGTTCCATCGCCGAAGCCCTTCACCTTCATATCGGTGTCGATGCCAAAGACATCGCGAACCGAGATTTCTTCGGTGGGTTTCATAATCGTATCTGCCATTGCCCGTCGCCTATATCAAACTGGCGGGTCCACTCTGTTTGACGGGGCCCGCGATCCTACTCGTTTGTGGTACATAACTGGCAGGGCTGCAAGGGCAAGGCATCACGCGCTTTCCCGTTCGCGTGAGAAGCTGAAACTTATCAATGTGAACCTGCGTTTCTGGCGTACAGTCACCCCACATGATCGGGAGAAGCGCAATGCACCGCCGCAGTTTTCTTATGTCCGTCGCCGCTTTGGCGCTCGCGTCACCGCTGCGGGCTGAGACGTTTGAGGTCACGCTGACCGAGGCTGAATGGCGGGCGAAGCTGACGGATATGCAGTACCGGGTGCTGCGCCAAGCTGAGACTGAACGTGCTGGCACCAGCCCGCTGAATGACGAGCACCGCAAGGGCACGTTCTTTTGCGCGGGGTGTGATTTGCCGTTGTTTTCGTCGGGGACAAAGTTCGATTCAGGCACCGGGTGGCCATCGTTTTTTGAACCTTTGCCGAACGCGACTGGCACCAAAGCCGATCCCGGGGTTTTTGGCGACCGTACAGAAGTGCATTGTCGGCGTTGTGGCGGCCATTTGGGCCATGTGTTCAGCGACGGCCCGCAGCCCACGGGTTTGCGGTATTGCATGAACGGCGCCGCGCTGAAATTTCGTGCCACCTAGGGTTGGCGGCAATTGCAATAGACACGCAATCCTCGCGTCGTTACCGATAGCCCGCGCGGGAAGATGCCCGCCCTATCGGAGTTTGTGGATTGTCCAAACCAGTATCACCCATGACGATCTCTGCGACCCAGACGCTAAAGCGCTTGCTGGACGGCCCGCCGGATGCGGCTCGGTTGGAACAAGCGTTTCGGCATTTGGCGAAATGGCGCTCGGAACTGATTTCCAACACGCTTGTGGGGCGCTCTGGCACCAAGGTTTTGTCGGGCCCTTTTAGAGGCATGGATTATCCTGTGCGGGCTTCGGAAGGGTCGCGCGCGGCAAGGTTGATGGGCTCGTACGAATCCAGTTTGGCTCCGGTTATTGAGGAAATTGTCACCAAAGCGTATCCGGTGATAATCGACGTGGGCTCGGCTGAGGGCTATTATGCCGTAGGTTTGGCACGGCGTGTTTGCCTAACGCGCGGGTGTTGGCCCGAGATGCCAATCCAAAGGCGCTGGTGTTATGCGCGGCGTTGGCTGCGGCGAATGGCGTGGCGGATCGGGTTAAAGTTGGCGGATTGATGGATCATGCCGATTTTGATCTGTGCCGTGCGCAAAAGACGCTGGTGGTTTGCGATATTGAGGGCGCGGAGGCCGAACTTTTGGACCCGGTGCTTGCGCCCGGTTTGGCTGCCGCAGATATTCTGGTCGAGGCCCATGATTGTATGCGCCCGGGCCTGAGCGGTGTGATCGCGGAACGCTTTAAGGCAACGCATAATATTCGGGTAATCGGGCGGCGGCTGGACGACTCCGGTTTGCCGGATTGGATGGAGGGCTTAAGCGATCTCGATCGTTTGGTGGCTTTGTGGGAGTGGCGTTCGGGGCCGACGCCGTGGTTGTGGATGGTAAAAAAATGAGTGCAGAACGCAACGCCGCTATTTGGTATGCGCAGGACGGATTTGATCCGAAGGCTAAGGGCATCAACGGGCGTAGAGTGGCGGGCGAGTCATTTCTGAAGGGCTTTCTGCGCCACGCTGATGTGGAAGAATTCGTCCTGCTGGCGCATGGGGCAGCACAAATTGAACCCGTCAAAGCCTTGGCGGCAGAATTGCGACCCGGCAAAGCGGTGCGTCATGCGCCGTTGCTGCGGCCAGGCAGTATCACTCCGGTGCAGACCGTATTTTTTCCCAGCCCGAATTACGTTCAGGAAAGTTGGCGACGTGCCGCCTATGGCACCGGGGCGTGGTCGATGTGCGGAATCACCCACACCACATCGACCGATGCGGTGATGCAGGGATTTTTTGATCTTCGGATGGCCCCCGTTGCCGAATGGGATGCGGTGATTTGCACCAGCCAGTCGGTATTAAGCTCGGTCAGTTACCAGATAGACCTGATTGATGATCATATGCGCAGCCATTTGAGGGCAATGCCACCGCCGCGTCCAATGTTGCCAGTGATCCCCTTGGGGGTGCACTGCGCGGATTTTGAGCCGGATGCTGCGGCGGGGGCCGCGTTGCGCGCGAAATTGGGCGCAGGGCCGAACGATGTAGTGTTCGCCACCATCGCGCGGCTTACTCCGCATGAAAAATTCGATCCGCTGCCAATTTACTTGGCGATGGCTTCGGCTCAGCGGCAACTGCCGGGGCAAAAGCTGTTTGTGGTGTTCTGTGGCCAGTTCCGCGAGGATTACTCGCGCAAGGTGTTCACAGAAGGCGCGGCAAAGCTGATGCCGGATGTGGGTTTTGCTTTGCTTGATGGCGCATCGGCCGATGACCGCAAGGCTGCGTTGTCAGGCGCGGATGTTTTCATGTTTTTGATTGATAACATTCAGGAAACCTTCGGGCTGGCTCCGCTGGAGGGGATGGCGGCTGGTCTGCCGTTGCTGGTGTCAGACTGGGATGGCATGAAAGATACCGTGTCCGATGACGTCGGTTTTCGGATAACCAGCCGCACTTTGCCCGGGCAATACTACGCGCAAGAGGCTTTGCGGTATCAGGGCGGCACCGACAACTATGTGCAGTACTGCGCGTCAAGTTCGGCGCTGACCGAGTTGGACATGCCGGAATTGACAGCGCGGATATTACAGCTGGCGCGTCAGCCTGACCTGCGCCGCAAAATGGGCGCGGCGGGTAAGGCGCGGGTGCGAAATTTGTATGATTGGGCGCAGGTGGTGCCGCAGATGCAGGCGCTGTGGGCCGAGCAAGATGCCCGCAGGATGGCTTCTGCCGCGCAGTCGCTCCGCTACAGAGCCGATGCTTTGCCAATCGCGCCCTCGCCGATGCACCTGTTTGGCAGCTATCCGACAGAGCAGGTCAGCTTTGGAAAAACCCGCCTTGTGCTGGCCGATCAAACCGGACGCCCCAGCTTGGCTGAGGTGCTGGTTGCGCGGAATTATCAAGGGCTGAAGCGGATATTCGCCGCACCCGAGCATATTTCCCGGGTGTTGCAGACGGTGACTGCTGCTGGATCCAAGGGCTGCGATCTGGCGCAATTAGAGGCAGGGTCGGCGATTAAGGGCGCGCTGGTTGAGCGGATCGTCATTTGGCTATTGAAGTATGGCTTCGTGCGGCGAGGTTGAGCCCGCCGTTAAGACAGCCGCTATTCTTTGAAATATCGGCTGTCTTTGATCTGATCCCACGCCCAAACCACCTCTTGTAGACGGTCCTCGTCTGAGCGGTCCCCGCCGTTCATATCCGGATGAAGATCCTTCACCAAGCCTTTGTATTGCTTGCGGATTTCCGTTTTTGTCCAAGTGTCGCGGGCGTCCAGAATCTCCACCGCTTTACGCTCGGTTGCGGGCAGTTTGCGGGTGGAGTTTGAGGTGGGCTTGCCAGGATTGCGAGTGGCGTTATCCCCAAGCAGCGACATCGGATCATCGACGCCGACGCGGTGCCAAGCGTTGCCATCGTCTTTCTTGCTGAACGGTTTGGTCTCACGCTCCCACAGGCGATCTTTTTCGAGCAGTTTTTGGAATTCTTCATCGGTCGCGTTGCCAAAGAAGTTCCACTTCAGGTTATATTCGCGGATGTGATCGCGGCAGAACCAGAAATATTCATCCAGATGGTCCGGCGACTTTGGCGCGCGGTAAGCACCCTTTTCCTTGCAGGATGGGTAATCGCAAGCCTTGTTTGACGTTTCAAATGCCCCCGACATGCCCCTGCGCGTGGTTTTACGCTTGGCTTTGTCGGACGAGACGCGGATATCAAACTCAAAGGGGAGACGCGTGGACATGCAGGGGCCTTTCCGAACTGAAGGCAAGACTTTAAAGGTTTGAGCGGCAGATAGAAGGGGCTAAGGCGAAAAATGAGCATTGAGAGTGAGTTGATTGCGCGTCTGACGATCACTTTTTCACCAAGCCGACTGGAGGTGGTCAATGAAAGCCACAAACACGCCGGACATGGCGGCGATGATGGCTCGGGTGAGAGCCATTTTGCGGTCTTGATCCGGGCGGATGCTCTGGCTGCGATGAGCCGGGTGGCGCGGCACCGGGCGGTGCAAAAGGCACTGGGGGATTTGAACCAGCGCATTCACGCGCTGGCGTTGGACATTGGTTGACGCCCCGGCGCTAGGTGGCGGCGTAAGCCCCTAAGCCTGCGCTTTCAGTTGCAAACGCCGAGCGTGCAGCACGGGTTCGGTGTAGCCGGACGGCTGCTCACGGCCCTTGAACACCAGATCACAGGCGGCTTGATAGGCGATGCCATCAAAGCCGGGGGCCATCGGGCGGTAGACCGGGTCGGAGGCATTCTGGCGATCCACCACCGCCGCCATCTTGCGCATCGCGGCATCGACTTGCGCTTCGGAAACGATGCCGTGGTGCAGCCAGTTGGCGATATGCTGCGCCGAAATCCGGCAGGTGGCGCGGTCTTCCATCAGCCCTACGTCATTGATATCGGGCACTTTTGAGCAGCCGACACCCTGATCAATCCAGCGCACCACATAGCCAAGGATGCCTTGGGCATTGTTTTCAACCTCGCGCAGGATCTGCGCCTCGGTCCATTTCTGGTAGGTGGCGAGGGGAATTTCCAGCACGGTTTCAACATAGCCGCGCCGTCCGCCAGCTTTCAGTTTGGCCTGCACGGCGGCGACGTCGATCTTGTGATAATGCAGCACATGCAGGGTGGCGGCGGTGGGTGACGGCACCCAAGCACAGCTTGCGCCTGCCTTCGGATGCTCAATCTTCTGCTCCAACATCGCGGCCATCAGATCGGGGGCGGCCCACATGCCTTTGCCGATCTGGGCGCGGCCTTGCAGGCCACATTCGAGGCCAATATCGACGTTCTGGTTCTCGTACGCGCCGATCCACGCCTTGCGCTTGATGAAATCTTTGCGGCTGAACGGGCCGGCTTCCATCGAGGTGTGAATTTCGTCTCCGGTGCGGTCGAGAAAGCCGGTGTTGATAAAGGCGAGGCGGTGTTGGGCGGCGCGGATGCAGGCTTTCAGATTCACCGAGGTGCGGCGTTCTTCGTCCATCACGCCGAGTTTCACGGTGTTGGCGGGCAGGCCCAGGATGGTTTCGACCTTGGTAAAAACCTGATCGGCAAAGGTGACTTCCTCTGGCCCGTGCATCTTGGGTTTGACGACGTAAACCGAGCCGGTTTGCGAATTGCGCGCACCGTCGGTCTTTTTCAGATCGTGCATGGCGATCAGGCTGGTGATCAGCGCGTCCATCAGACCTTCGTAAATTTCGGAGCCGTCGGGCAGCAGGATCGCCGGATTGGTCATCAAATGGCCGACGTTACGAATCCACAGCAAAGCGCGGCCTTTGACCGTCAGAGTGCTGCCATCGGGGGCGGTAAAGCTGCGGTCGGGATTCAGCGCGCGGGTGATTTTTCGGCCCGCTTTGCTAAGATCAGCGGTCAGATCGCCCCGCATCAGGCCGAGCCAGTTGGAGTAGGCGAGGGTTTTATCCTCGCCATCGACGCAGGCGACCGAATCTTCGCAATCCATGATCGCGGACAGCGCGGATTCTAGCACGACATCGGCCAGAAGCGCCTGATCGCGACTGCCAATCGGGTGGGCGCGGTCGAATACCAGTTCGACGTGCAGGCCATTGTTGACCAGCAGCACCGAATCCGGAGCCTTTGGGTTGCCCTTGTAGCCTGCAAATTTGGCAGGCGTCACCAGCGGCAGATCATCGACCAGCAAAGCGCCGTTCGCGACATAGTAGCGGCGCAAATCCGCGTGGCTGGCGCCTTGGATCGGAAAAGCTTCGTCCAGAAACACGCGGGCGCGCGCGACCACGCGGGCGCCACGACCCTTTTCATAGCCGCCAGCCGGGGCAGGGCTGCCCATCGCGTCGGTGCCGTAGAGCGCGTCATAAAGGCTGCCCCAGCGCGCGTTGGCGGCGTTCAAAGCGTAGCGCGCGTTGGTGATTGGCACCACCAGTTGCGGGCCAGCGATCAGCGCGATCTCGGGATCGACATTTGTGGTGTCGATCTGGAAATCTTCGCCTCCCGGCAGCAAGTAGCCGATTTCGCTTAGGAAATCTTTGTAGGCCACCGCATCATGTGGAGCGTTGCGGTGGCTGTGGTGCCAGACGTCAATCTTGGTCTGCATCGCATCGCGCTTGGCAAGCAAGCTGCGGTTCACAGCGCCTTCGGTCTGCGCCAGATCGGCCATGCCTGCCCAAAACTGATCGGTTGTCACACCTGTGCCGGGTAACGCATGGCGCTCAATGAAGTCAGCCAGAATTTGATCCACTTGCAAACCGTGCCGTGTGACGCGCGTAACCATGGGAACCTCGCTGATTGGCTTTCCTTAGCGGATAGCAGAAATGCGGGGGTCGCGAAAGTTTTGCGAAGCGGGATTTTCTATGAAAATGCGAAAACACTTTTCGGGAATGTAGAGAAATGGCGGAGTTTGGCATAATGCTTAGTGGTATGGCTAAGTTTTATTTTGACACAAACGAGAAGTATGTTACTTAGTCATATGGCTAAGCATGACCCAGATCTTTCGCTAATATTTCAGGCTTTGTCTGACCCGACGCGGCGGACGATGCTGGCGCGGATCGGGTTGGGTGCGGTTCCGGTATCTGAATTGGCCCGCCCGACGGGGCTGGCTCTGCCAACCGTGATGCGGCACCTATCCGTGCTGGAGGAAGCTGCGCTGATCAGGACCGAGAAGACTGGGCGCACGCGCCTGTGCCATGCCCGCCCCGAAACGCTGGCTGCCACGGCTGACTGGATGGCCGAGCAGCGGCTGATTTGGGAAGCGCGCTCTGACCGTTTGGAAGCCTATGTCGCCAATTTGATAAAGGACGCTTGACCATGACACCCGATGACAAACTTGACTTGGACCCCGAAACCGATCTGGTGCTGACCCGCGAGATCAACGCGCCGCGGGAAATTTTGTACAAATGCTGGACGACACCAGAGCACCTTGTGCATTGGTTCGTGCCCAAGCCGCATAAGGTCACGGCTTGCGCACTGGATGTGCGACCCGGTGGCAAGTGCAACACGACCTTTGAGGTTGACGGCACCGAGATGGAAAACAACGGGGTCTACCTTGAGGTGATCCCGAATGAAAAACTGGTATTCACAGACACTTACACCGAAGGCTGGAAGCCGAACCCAGAGCCGTTTATGACCGCGATCCTGACGTTTGAAGACATTGGCGGCGGTCGAACTCGCTATACCGCCGTGGCCCGGCATCGCAGCAAAGAGACGGCGGAGAGCCATAAGCAGATGGGCTTTTACGACGGCTGGGGCACGGTTGTGACGCAGCTTGAAGAATATGCGCAGGGGTTGAAGTGATGGAAGACCGCACGATGACCATCGAACGGGTGATCAACGCGCCGCTCGCAGTGGTTTGGGGCGCATGGATCGACCCGGTCAGTCTGCCGCAATGGTGGGGGCCGGACGGGTTTTCTTGCCGCACCAGCCGCATTGACCTACGCACCGGGGGTGAGTGGGTGTTCGACATGATTGCCCCCGATGGCACGGTGTTTCCCAATCATCACCTCTACCAGCTGATCCAGCCGCAAAGCCGGATCGAATATACTCTGCTTTGGGGCGAGAACGGCCCGAAACACGCGGATGCGTCGGTGGAGTTGGCCGAGACGGCGGGGCAGACCAAAGTGACGATGCGGATGGTATTCGTTACCACTGAGGAATGTGCGAAGGCCAAGGGCTTTGGTGCCGAGGCGTTGGGGTTGCAGACCTTGGGCAAACTGGCGCGGATTATCGGCGCGGATTAATCAGGATTAGTGATGGGGTTGGGGGCAGAGTTATGGCCGCCTTTGGCTTTTCGGCAGCGGTCTGAGCGGTATTTCACCTGGTCCCAGACCTTCTCCCATGCTTTGCGCCAAACCATTGGGCGGCCACAGGTGGCGCAGACTTTGACGGGCAGGTCAGCCTTGTGGCGCATTTTGGGCATTACAGATCCAAGAATAGTTGGCCGTGGCTGGCTTGGCCGCGTTTGGGCGATGGCGAGACTTGCCGTTCCAGCACTTCGACGATTTCAGCCCGGGCAACAGGTTTGCGGCGCACGCCCCACACGGCTTCGCGGGCGTCACGTTGCGCGGTGGCCATATCGACAATCGGTTCGGGGTAGCGGCGGCCCAATACGCGGCCTGCACCTGACCAGCGCCAAGGCGCTTGCAAATGAGCATCTGGCACGGCTGACAATTCTGGTATCCAGCGCCGGGTGAACAGGCCATTTGGATCATGGGCATCGCCTTGTTTTATCGGGTTGTAGAGGCGCGGTGGGGTCGTTTCATCGGTGCCACATTGTATCTGCACCTGCGACCAGTGCACACCCGGATCGTAATCGGTCAATCGACGCGCAAGGGCCGCCCCCGCCACGCGCCAATCCAACCTTAGCTGACAAGCGGCGAAACCGATCACCATCGCGCGGGCGCGGTGGTTGAGCCAGCCTGTCGCTGCGAGATAGCGCAGGCAGGCGTCCAGATACGGCAGGCCGGTTTCGCCGTTTTGCCAAGCGTGCAACCGAGCGGCATCGCTGTTGCGCCGCAGAAGTTCCGCGCTCGCAGAAGGGCCGAGGGTATTAGGCGGGGTTTCCAAGCACGGCTTATTTAGGGTGCGGGCGTTCAGCAGGCTTTGAAAGCTGCCCAAAGCTGCATTCCAACGTCCACCGGGACGCTCTGCCAGTCGGGTCTGCAGCGCCTGCGTGACCTCGGCAGACGAGACTGTTCCGAGCGCCAAATGCGGCGACAGCCGGGAGGAGCCACGCTCTGCCGCAAGGGGGGAGTGGGTGGTCGTTCGGTAGCTTTCGCCGCGATGCGACAGAAAACTCTCAAGCAGATCAAGTGCTTGGCTGCGACCGCCGCGTTGGCGATGCGCACAGGGATCATCGGCAAGGCGCAATGAGCGGGCTGTCGGGATCTGCCCGGGCTCGGCACCATTCAGCGCGCGAAGGTTGCCAATCGTCGCTGGCTGCTCTGGGTCTGACTGCGGCAGTTCTGTCCAAATGATGCCGGCGCTGCGGGCCCAACGCTGCACCGCTTGATTGCGCGCATGGCTGAAGGCGTTGCCGATCTCGGCATGGCTGACAATCTGGGTGATGTTGTGCTGACGGCAAAGGCGTTCAAGCACCGCCTGCGCGACACCAACCCGCACCAGCAACGGCGCTCCGAGATCGGCAAGTTGCTGGCGCAAATCCTCGAGACATTCGGCGGTGAACGCCCATTGCCGGGCTGAGGTGTCGGGCAGCGCCCAATAGTCCGGCTCGACGATGTACACTGGCAGCACGGCACCAAGCCCCGCTGCGCATGCAAGCGCAGCGTGGTCGTGGGAGCGCAGATCGCGTTTGAACCAAATGAGAACATTCATAGAACATAGGGATAGCTGAGGATTGCGCGCTGTAAAGGCTGGATAGTGATTGAGCGCTGGGATTTGCGCAATTTACTGACAATGCAGGGACATTTGGGGTGGTTCGCTGGCAATGGTTTACGCGACGGTCTGCAGATGGGTCTTTGGTAAACGGCGCGGCGAATCGAATGGTCGTCTTCGGTGTAAACATTCAAGCCTTTGTGAAAGGTGCAAGCAGTGGCTTGGGGCTTGCGCCGGGGAGTGGATTGCGAAAGCTTGGACGAAAGGAGACCGCCATGCCAGCCGACGATCCGCGCACCATCCGTCTTGCCGACTACCAACCCTACAGCCATCTGCTCGACAGGGTTGAGCTGACTTTCCGGCTGCATCCGACCGCGACACGGGTCAGCGCCCGGCTGCATCTGGCACCCAATCCGGCTGCTCGGGCGGGCCAAGATTTGCGGCTGGACGGCGAAATGCTGCGTTTGATCTCTTGCGCGGTGGATGGACGCGCGGTTCAGATTGCACCCGATGCGACGGGGTTGACGCTTGCGGCGGGGTTGCTTCCGAGCGGTGCGTTCGTGCTGGAAACTGAGGTGGAGATTGCGCCTGAGGGCAACACCGCGCTTGAAGGGCTTTACATGTCGAAGGGCATGTATTGCACGCAATGCGAGGCGGAGGGGTTTCGGAAGATCACGTTTTATCCAGACCGCCCGGATGTGATGGCGCGGTTTCATGTGCGGATTGAAAGCGATTTGCCGGTGCTATTGTCAAACGGCAATCCGGTGGGGCAGGGCGCGGGATGGGCGGAATGGGATGATCCGTGGCCAAAGCCCAGCTATTTGTTTGCGCTGGTGGCGGGAGATTTGATCGCGCATCCGGGGCATTTCACCACGATGGAGGGGCGCGATGTGGCCCTGAACATATGGGTGCGGCCGGGGGATGAGGGGCGCTGTGCTTGGGGGATGGAAGCACTGAAAGCTTCGATGGCGTGGGATGAGAAGGGTTACGGGCGTGCCTATGACCTTGATATCTTTAACATTGTTGCGGTCGATGATTTCAACATGGGTGCTATGGAGAACAAGGGGTTGAACATTTTCAACTCCAAGGCGGTGCTGGCCTCGCCCGAAACGGCGACGGATGATGACTTTGCACGGGTCGAGGCGATCATCGCGCATGAGTATTTTCACAACTGGACTGGCAATCGCATCACCTGCCGCGATTGGTTTCAGCTGTGCCTGAAGGAAGGGCTGACGGTGTTTCGCGATCAGCAATTCTCGGGCGATTTGCGCAGCCATGCGGTGAAGCGGATCGAGGATGTACTGATGCTGCGGGCACGTCAATTCCGCGAGGATGGCGGGCCATTGGCCCACGCGGTGCGACCTGACAGCTTTGTTGAGATTAACAATTTCTACACCGCGACGGTTTATGAAAAGGGTGCCGAGGTGATCGGCATGTTGAAACGGCTCGTCGGGGATGCCGATTACGCCCGCGCTTTGGATCTGTATTTTGAGCGTCATGACGGGGATGCGGCGACGATTGAGGATTGGTTGAAGGTGTTTGAGGACACTACGGGGCGGGATTTGGCGCAGTTCAAGCGCTGGTATACCGAGGCCGGGACGCCT
This sequence comes from Cypionkella sp., assembly GCF_028290025.1. Lineage (GTDB taxonomy): Bacteria > Pseudomonadota > Alphaproteobacteria > Rhodobacterales > Rhodobacteraceae > Cypionkella. Next base: position 21,133 of record NZ_JAQGKQ010000027.1, read on the forward strand.
CGGGTTTCGGTGGCTGAGGATTGGGCGGACGGGGTTTACACGCTGACTTTGGCACAGGTGAATCCAGCCACGCCGGGACAGATGGAGAAGGGTGCAAAGGTTATTCCGGTGGCGGTTGGGCTGCTGAACCCGAATGGAGATGAGGTGGTGCCGACCACGGTGCTGGAGCTTACGGAGTCTCAGCAAAGTTTTGAGTTTAAGGGTTTGGCGGCGCGGCCCGTGCCGTCAATCTTGCGGGGATTTTCGGCTCCGGTTATTTTAGAGCGGTCAGTGCCTGCGGCAGAGCGGGCATTTTTGCTCGCGCATGATACTGATCCGTTCAATCGTTGGGAGGCGGGTCGTGCGCTTGCCAAAGATGTGCTGGCGCGGATGATTGTGGATGGGGCGGCTCCGAGCGCGGACTTGCTGGATGGGCTGGCGCGCGTGGCGTTTGATGAGACGCTTGATCCGGCCTTTCGGGCTTTGTGTCTGCGGCTTCCGGGTGAAGATGACATGGCCGCGACGCTACATGCAGCAGGCCATGTGCCTGATCCTGCGCGAATTTATTCGGAACGACGCGTCTTGCAACAGACTTTGGCGCGGCGGTTGGGTTCGGGCTTAGCTGCGCTGGAATTGGCGTGCCGGGTTCCGGGGGCGTATTCTCCAGATGCGAAGGCGGCGGGCTTGCGGGCGCTGCGCTTGGTTGCTTTGGGGTTGCTGGCTCGGCTGGATGGCGGTGCGGCGGCGCAAGAGGCATATGCCCTAGCCGACAACATGACCGAGAGTTTCGGCAGCTTGGCGATCTTGCTGGATATCGGCGCGGGTGAGGCGGAACTGGCCGATTTCGCGGCCAAATGGCAATCGGATCGGCTCGTGCTGGATAAATGGTTTGCCGTGCAGGTTGCCGCAGCGGCCCCGGAGAAGGTGGCGGGTGTAGTGCGGACCTTGACGCAACGCGCTGATTTTGATTGGAAAAACCCCAACCGTTTCCGCGCTGTGATTGGGGCGCTGTCGGGCAACCACGCGGGGTTCCATCATGCCGCGGGCGAGGGTTATGCGCTGCTCGCCGATTGGCTGATCAAGCTGGACCCGCTAAATCCGCAAACGGCATCCCGGATGTCTACGGCGTTTGAAAGCTGGCCGCGCTACGATGCTGACCGTCAAGCGATGATGCGGGGGGCTCTGCAGCGCATTTTGGCGGCTCCGGGACTTAGCCGCGATCTTTCTGAGATGGCTGGCCGGATGCTCGCTTGACCGGCACTGCGCAATACGCCTGCTTGCCGGTCCATGCCGCGATATCGGCGCGGACTTTTGACTTGCTCATCGGACCCCAATCGCGGGCAACGCCGCGGTTGCCTTTGCCCGAGACCATGCCGTCGCGGCCAACTTGTCGGGCGATGATCTTCACGGCGCAATCGAGATTTGCCGCACCGCTTTTCAGTTGTTTGCCTGTACTCGCCTCGCAGCGGTAGGCGCGGGCGGTCTGGGTTGAGATTTGCATCAAGCCAAAATAGCGTCCGGCCCCAGCGGCATTGGCGTTGTAGCCGCTCTCGTATTTGGCAACGGCTGACATCACGCCAACCCAAAAGGCGCGGCGGTCGTCCATCGAGGCGCTCTCATAGCCGGGGCACCAAATCTTGATATCGTCGGGCACTTGCGCGGCGAGTTTGCTGTCGTATTTCTCAACCGAGACCAGGGCCGCATTGGTCCAGTTTGCCGCTTCGGGCACGTGATCCCAGCGCATTTTGGGCAAAGCCTCGGCCACAACAGCCGGAACGAAGCCGAAAACAAACAGGGAGAAAGCCGCGCCGAATAGGATACTGATCCGCATTAGTCCGTCACAAGTTGCGCCGCACCAGCATGGCGACCCGCCGCGTATCAGGGGGAATCGGGTATCCGGCAAGTTTGGCGGGCCTGCGCGGGCGATTATAGGCAGCTTTCCGCCCGCGTCACTCTTGCAGCAACCGTCCCGGCTGCCTAAACAGGGGTCGAAAACCACGGAGATTATCATGCTCGATCTGACCTATGAAGCACCCAAGCCACGCGTGATCGCCGGGGTGAAGCATGATTGGGAATTGGTGATTGGCATGGAAATCCATGCGCAGGTCGCGTCAAATTCAAAACTTTTCTCGTGTGCTTCCACCCAAGTCGGGGCCGAGCCGAACTCTAACGTCGCCTTCGTCGATGCAGCAATGCCGGGGATGCTTCCGGTCATTAATGAGTTTTGCGTCGAGCAAGCGGTGCGCACAGGCTTGGGGCTGAAGGCGCAGATCAACCTGCGCTCGGCGTTTGACCGGAAGAACTATTTCTACCCCGACCTGCCGCAAGGCTATCAGATTTCGCAGCTGTATCACCCGATCGTGGGCGAAGGCGAAGTGCTGGTAGAGTTGTCGCCGGGGGTGGCTCGGCTTGTTCGGGTGGAGCGGATTCACCTCGAGCAAGATGCGGGCAAGAGCATTCACGACATGGACCCGACGATGTCCTTCGTTGATCTAAACCGAACTGGCGTGGCGCTGATGGAGATCGTCAGTCGCCCCGATATTCGCGGCCCGGAGGAGGCTGCGGCCTATGTTGTCAAACTGCGGCAGATCCTTAGGTATCTGGGGACGTGCGATGGCAACATGCAGAACGGCAACCTGCGCGCAGATGTGAACGTGTCGGTCTGTCGGGTTGGTCAGTACGAAAAATACCAAGCGAGCCAAGACTTTAGCTATCTGGGAACGCGCTGCGAGATCAAGAATATGAACTCGATGAAGTTCATCCAGCTGGCGATTGACTTTGAGGCGCGGCGGCAGATTGCTATTCTGGAGGATGGCGGCACGGTGACGCAAGAGACGCGGCTCTATGACCCGGACAAGAATGAAACCCGCTCGATGCGGTCGAAAGAGGAAGCGCATGATTACCGCTATTTTCCTTGCCCCGATCTGCTGCCGCTAGAGATTGAGCAGGCTTGGGTGGACGACATTGCGGCCTCAATGCCGGAGTTGCCCGATGCCAAAAAGGCGAGGTTCATGGGCGATTTTGGGCTGACGGATTATGACGCCAATGTGCTGACGGCTGACCTGGAAAGTGCCGGCTTCTTTGAGGCTGTGGCGCAGGGGCGTGACGGCAAGCAGGCGGCGAATTGGGTGATCAATGAGCTGTTTGGGCGGCTGAATAAGGAGGGCAAGTCGATTGTGGATAGCCCGGTTTCGACTGCGCAGTTGGGTGGCGTGCTGGATTTGATCGCCAAGGGCACGATCACCGGCAAGATGGCGAAGGATTTGTTCGAGATCATCTGGAACGAGGGCGGCGATCCGGCAGAGGTGGCGAGCGCACGCGGAATGCAACAGGTCACGGACACGGGTGCGATTGAGGCGGCTTTGGATGCGCTCATAGCGGCGAACCCTGATCAGGTGGAAAAAGCCCGCGTCAATGCCAAGCTCGCCGGATGGTTCACTGGGCAAGTGCTGAAATCGACTGGGGGCAAGGCCAATCCGGCCGTGGTCAACGCTATGGTGGCGCAAAAACTGGGACTTTGAGGGCGGGGTGAGGCGAGGTTGTCGGGGCTGGATCCGACTCAAGCTAGCGCATAACAATAGCAAATTGGGCGCCTTCGCGGGCGCCCTTTTGTTTTGCCAGAAGCCCTGATTCCGCGCATTCTGCTGTGAATGAGGCACATGGAGGCTGAGATGGCTGCCATTCTGTATTACTCGCGCAACCCTAACCCGCGTCTTGCGGTCGCGGTGGCGAAGCATCTGAATTCGGATGTGACCTTTGAGTTTGCTCAGCCGTTCCATCCCGACCACCGTGATAAGTTCCGCGCTCTAAATCCAAGTTTGCGCATTCCGATCTTGCTGGAAAACGGCCATTCGCTGTGGGAGGCCGATGCGATTGCCTGCCGGTTGTCGATGCAGGCAGGGTCAAACTTCTGGCGGCTGGATGATGAGATGCCCGAGATGATCCGCTGGATTTCGTGGGGTAAGGCTTATTTTGTGCAAGCCTGCGACGTGGTGCATTTTGAGCGTGGCACCAAGCAGCGTTATGGCTTGGGCCCAATTGATCAGGCGGTGGTCGCGCAGGGCTTAGCTGATTTTCGCGAGCACGCCCGCCAGTTGGATGCGCATCTTATCGACCGCGACTGTCTGCTGGACAGCGGCCTCAGCTATGCAGATTTCCGAATGGCGAGCTACCTTGCCTTCAAGATGTGGCAGGTTTGCCGCTGTCAGATTTCCCGCAGATTGCCGCGTGGTATGAGCGGATTGCCACGCTAGCTGCTTGGTCAGATCCGTTCGTTGGCTTGGACACGCCCGCCTTGCCACCTATCATCGGCGAACCCTAGCAATTTGAGATGGCGAACCCGCTGCATCGTGTTATGTGGCGAAATCCGCGCGCTTGAGGCAGAAATCGCTTTCTGTGATTGGCCTTGGCACCGATTTTTGAGTAATCTGCGCGCGTTTGGTTCAGGAGCGACCTATGCAGCGATATGAATATAAGGTGATTCCCTCCCCGCGCCGGGGCGAAAAATCGCGCGGGGTCAAAACCACCGAAGACAGATTTGCGCTGGCGTTGACATCTGTGTTGAACGACTTGGGGCGCGACGGCTGGGAATACATCCGCGCCGACACGTTGCCGGTGGATGAACGGGCGGGCTTTACCGGCACCAAAACCACCTTCCAGAACATGCTGGTGTTTCGTCGGGTGATTGAGGTTGAAACAACGTCTGTGCGTCCCGTGCTGGAGGATCATCCTCCGATGCCCCGGCTTGGTCCTGCTGAGGTGCCAGTTGGGAGCGCTCCGGCACTGGGACCAGCCAATCCGGTGCAGGTGACGGCTTCGGGCCTTGCGGCGGAGTAGTTAACCGGCTGCTTTCAGCGCCTCTGGCAGAGCGCGCTCAAAGGCGGCCAAAGCGGCCTCATCGCCTAGACTGACGCGGATACAGCGATCAAGTGGAGCCACGCCGGGCATCCGCACGAAGATGCCACGTGTGAGCAATTCGGCCAGAACGCGGCGGGCGTAATTGCCGTCTCGGGTGCAATCCATCGTGATGAAATTGGTCGCTGATGGCAGTGGGATCAGGCCGTTGGCGCGGGCGATGGCTGACAGTCGGGTGCGAGCGGTGGCTGTTTTGGCGCGGATTTCTGTTAGGTAAGCTTGATCTTGCAGGGCCGCGAGGGCTCCGGCTTGGGCGATGCGGCCCAGGCCGAAATGATTGCGGACTTTATCGAAGGCGGTGGCCAGCGGGGCGCTCGTGATCGCGTAGCCGACGCGGAGGCCAGCGAGGCCGTGGGCTTTTGAGAAGGTGCGGAAACGGATCAGGTTGGGGGTGTCTGCGGGGATTTCGGGGGCGGTGCCTTCGGGGGCGAGGTCGATATAGGCCTCATCCAGCACCAGCAGGGTTTGGTCGGGCAAGTTGGCGAGTAGGTCTGAGATCGTCTCGCCGGGGTGATGGCTGCCCATCGGGTTGTCGGGGTTGGCGAGGTAGATCAGCTTGGCGCGGGTGCTGGCGGCGAGGGCAAGCAGCGCCTCGGTGTCTTCATGCACCTCCTTATACGGCGCGCGGTGCAGGGTGCCGCCAAAGCCCGCGACGTGGAAGTTGAAGGTGGGATAGGCGCCGAGCGAGGTGACTACCGCATCGCGGGGGCCGATGGTCAGGCGGACAAGGTAGCCGAGCAGGGCGTCGATCCCCTCACCCACCACGACATGCGCCGGGGTGCAGCCGTGATGGGCGGCGATGGCGGTTTTCAGGTCAAAACATTCAGGGTCGCCGTATTTCCAAACCTCAAG
>NZ_JAQGKQ010000033.1 GCF_028290025.1 Cypionkella sp.
GCGTCTGCCATCGGGCGGTGGTGATCGGGGCGGGGCAAGCGGTATCCTTAGCCTCCGACTTGGCACCGCGGGCAGCCCGGTTCAGAACAGTCGCGCCGAAGCTACGTGCCAAGGGGGCGGAGCGGGCGGTCGAGATGTTCCTCGCGCGCGATGCGGTTGCACCAGCTGCCTTTACCGCGTTCATGTCGGACCGCGCCGCGCGACGGCTGTGCGACCGGCTGGTCGACTTGGGCGTAGTTCATGAACTGACCGGTCGCGACACGTTCCGCTTGTATGGGGTTTGATCATGGCACCCGACAAGCGCGCGGCACTTGGTCTGGACCGCGAACTGGCAGACTTGCCGATAGATCTGCGTTGGCGCGAGTGGATGCGACGCATCGAGGCGGTGCTTTTTGCCTCCGCGACGCCAGTTGCGCGTGACGATCTGGCACGGGTGGTGGGGCAGGGGGCATCGGTCGATCTGTTGATCGAGGATCTCGCCGCCGATCTGGCCGACCGGCCCTATGAGGTGGCGCGGATCGGGTCGGGTTGGATGCTGCGCACCAAGGCAGTCTATGCGCCGGCAATCCGGGCTGCAGCGAATCTGAGCGGACAGGCGCTGGATTTGAACGCATTCGATCTCGCCGTGCTGGCCGCTATTGCTTACCACCAGCCGATCAGCCGGGACGGGCTCAAGGACATTTTTGGGCGCGAGATCAGCCGGGATCTGGTCGGGCGGCTGGCCGAACGCGCGCTGATCTCCACAGGCCCCCGCGCCCCCCGTCGCGGCGCGCCCTATACGTTTGTGACCACCGAGACATTCCTTGCTGCCTTTGGGATGCAGAGCTTGCGCGACTTGGCTGACCCAGAACAACTCGCAGATGCGGGCCTGTCGGCTCCATGAGATGCTGCCCGCTCTCGGTTGTGGAATTTGCGGTTAGCATAAAAGCGCATTGCTTTCCGAAACTATGCCGAGAATCCACATAAAGCTTGGTCGATCACCATCCCAAATTGCCCTTCGCTCAGCCGTCCAAAGAACGCGGCGCATCTTGTGCATAAAGCGCGAGGAAGCGGACTTCGGCGTGCCGATCGGCATCGGGGTTATTGCTAGAGGGCATGGCAGCTGCACAAAAGAAGCAGATTGTCGATCAATTGCGGAAAGCAGGGAGTGCCGGGCTAGTTGCGACAAGCGGAGCAATCTCGCTACGGCACATGCTGCTTAGAGCGGGGTGGAGTGATCCTGAGCAGAGTGTCATTCGTCGGGTGCGGCCTTTTGGCGTCGCTCATTATGCCAAGCATAAGCTGACGGAACTGGATATGATGTGCGGGCAGGTCAGGCAGAAATTTTCTATACGGCAAAGGTGGTGTCGTGCAGCGCGCGCGAGCCACCGATCCTGTATACGTTACCAATCAAAACCCCATGGCGCATTTCCCCGGGTACCATCGGGCAATATCTCGGCGCGGGAGGTCCGCAGCAGATCTGACAAAGACTGCGACGGCGTCTCGACATCATCGCCTAAACTCCGCGGCCGCGCGGGTGTCAAAAGCGTTTATCGGCCCCATGGCTTCACTTGGTAACTTTTGCAGCTATCTCCTATCGAATTATAGAAAGGACTGTCATGACCTTCAAAGAATTTATGGCCACCTGTGTTGCGCGACATGATGCGCGGGGACATTTCATTCGGCTTGCGTTGGCGGATGTCCGGTTTTCAGTTGGAGCTAGTTTTGAAGAATTGCGGCAATACATGCTAAAGCGCCATGGCAGTAAGATTATCGCGGATGCGGGCGAAATCGTTTGGAAGGATTACCAAGCATCCGAACGTAAAGCGCGCAAGATCGTAGGATTCAACTCTTGACTGAGGCGTGACTTGAAACCGACCAATTGGAGGCCGGGGTCATCATCCGGCTGACCTGGAGGGTGGTTTTCACCACTGCTGATTTGAGCCATCTTACGTTGGCGGTCGGATTACTCCTGATGATGGTTGCCGGTTAGGCTCCCGTCAGTATTCGTACCTTGGCGGGGCGCCGCCTGAATTAAAGTGCTTTCCGGTCTCGACAGTAGGACTGCGTCACGTGTGTGCTCACCCACCTTCGAACATTATCGGGCATTTTGAGCAAATCTATTACAGTGATACCATTCCTCTCAACTAATTTCGCGGGCATTGCCCAACCTTAGCGCTTGTGTATGAAAACTATTAGCATTGAAGGTGGCTGCTGCGCAGAAAAATCGTTTTGGCGCACAGCCTCATACACTGAGCGACATGTTGCCGGCAGCGGTTTGCAAGCCACGAGGGGCGCCGATGGCATGCCGTCAAGTATTGACTTGGTATTAATGCTAACGATCGGCGCACCTTGCGCACCGGGCAGCCCGATCCTCAACTCGAGCCACAGCGTCACTCAAAGTCATCCACAAATTTAGTCGCTCTTCCTCTTTGGTTCCAAAATTACCAAGCCAAGCGTCAACAAAATCTAGTCCAGCCCACTGCGCGGTAAGAAGCGGCTATCGCACTTGTCACAATCATGACGATTGCATGGGCGTGCCTTATCGTCCTGAGGTAGCAGGAAGATCCCAAACCACACGAGGCCCTGAACGAGAGGCATGCCTTGCGGATAAGTGTTTATAAGGCATGGTTTTGAGAAAAGGCCAAACCACTGCCGGAGCAGATGAATGTCGGAAACCTACCCCGAGGAGGTCGTCGCGGATGCGATGGAGCCAATCATATCGCTTGATGTCCCTTTGATTTTACAGGCCAGCATCAAGCGGCACGGAAAAAATCTGATGGAACTTGCGACCAGTTTGCTCGACGCCGGCATCGACGAGCTGCATGTGCGGTCCGTTATAGGCCATGCATGCTCGTCGTATCGCGATGAGCTCATCACAGCAATTTTGAGATTGGGAGACCGACATGAGATTTGACCGGAAGCTCGCCGATGAAGAGGGACGTCTAGAAGCGTTACGTCGCTATGATGTTCTCGATACACCTCCGGAGGCACCTTTCGATAGGCTGACCGAACTTGTTCGAAGTGTTCTGGGTGTTCCGATTGCCGCCGTGACACTGGTCGATGCCGAACGACAATGGTTCAAATCCATCGCTGGATTGAACGCCTGCGAGACGTCACTGGAAATTTCGTTTTGCGCCCACGCCATTAAGAAGCGCGAACCTCTGGTGATTTCGGATGCAACGCTTGATATGCGCTTTGCCAAAAATCCACTGGTGACGGGCGACCCCTGGATCCGAAGTTATCTCGGCATACCGCTTGAAACGCCAGACGGGTATAACGTGGGAGCGCTATGTGCGATTGACACAAAGCCCCGGACTTTTCCGCGCATGAAATTGCCGTGATGACCAGTTTTGCGAAGCTGGTGTTGAACGAGTTGGGCTTAGGCAGATTGCCATGAGCGATGGGCTCACGGGCGCGATGAGCCGCCGTGCATAGGTCGACGCGGCGGGTAAGGAGTTCGCCAGAAGCAGGAGATATGGCACCGACGCTTCAGTTGTCGTGTTTGACGTTGACCGCTTCAAGCGTGTCAATGACGTCTACGGCCATCCCGCTGGAGATTCGGTGCTGCGAACACTTGCGCAGCGCGGTCTTGGCGTATTGCGGGAGAGCGACCTTTTGGGGCGGATCGGCGGCGAAGAATTTGCCGTTTTGCTGCCAGCCACAAATGCGATCGGCGCCGCTGAATTGGCCGAACGTCTGCGAGTGGCATTTGCGGACACGCCGGTTATTGTGAACACTAGCCCGCTGCAAGTCACTGCCAGTTTCGGGATTTGCGGCTTGAACGGCGAGCTTACCGGCGTTGACGACTGGATGGCAGTGGCAGACAAACTGGTTTACCAAGCCAAGTCCAACGGCCGCAATCAATGCATGAGCAATGCTGCCCTGACGATAATTGAGTGACGGGCCCAACGCCGCAGCAGCTCACCGATCTCATGAACATCCTACTTCGCATTCAGTTGCCGGTATTTTGGTCTTTCAGAAAGGTTTCGCTGTGAGCGTGGCATTCCCAGCCGTCTGCGCCGCAAATCCAGGTTGAACTGTCAGCGGCGTAAAGAGTCTTGACTTCCCGTCCATCTTGACCTTTTGCGTGACATTGTAAGCAATGATCGCCACCTCCGGCGCTGGTGTGACCAGCATCGATAAGCGGTGAGATCCTTACCGCGCCCGGTCATGGCAACAGACTCAAATGGAACAGATCTTTCCGCAACTGACGCTAGACCGCATTGGCGCATGAGAAATTTGGGGCTGTCAGATCAGCTGGAAACGATCATCAGCAAACGGCGCAGACGCTTGAGACTGCCGTCGAGCCGATTATAAGTCGCAATAGCTTTGTAGAGCAGTCATTCCCGAAGCGCACCAGTTAAGCGCAACAAATATATGAGAAATAAAAGCTGTGTCCTGCTTAGACGGCTCATCTCTAGCCGGACAGGTCCGAGGGTTAACGATGTATCAAACCGTCCCACCCAATGAAGACTCCAGCACCGCGAGCTCTTGCCCGCCTGCCATCAAGTCCTGCAACCCCCCGGCATCAACCTCGCCACGTTCCGCAGTCCCCAAAGTCTGGCCTCGGTTCAGCACGGTGAAGCGATCCCCCACGGCCATCGCGTGCCGCACGTTATGGGTGATGAAAACCACGCCGATGCCTTGCTTGCGCACGCGGTCAACGGTGCTGAGCACGTTTGCGGTTTGGCGCACACCAAGCGCCGAGGTCGGTTCATCCAAGATCAGCACCTTGGCACCGAAATACACCGCGCGGGCAATCGCCACGGTCTGCCTCTCTCCGCCCGAAAGCGTGCCAACCGCCTGATCCGGGCCGCGCAGATTGATCCCCATCTTGCGCATCTCAGCCACCGCAATCTCGTCGGCAAACTTTGAGTTCATCGTGCGGAACGGCCAGATACCTTTCTCGGGCTCGCGGCCCATCCAGAAATTGCGACTGACGCTCATCAGCGGGATCATCGCGAGATCCTGATACACCGTAGCAATCCCCGCCGTCATCGCGTCGCGCGGGCTGGCGAAGCTTACGGATTTGCCATCGACCAGCATCTCCCCTTGGGTCGGCCGATAAACCCCCGACATGGTTTTGATGAACGTAGACTTCCCCGCGCCGTTATCGCCCAGCAAGCAGTGACATTCACCCGCCCGCACATCAAAGGACACCCCGT
>NZ_JAQGKQ010000066.1 GCF_028290025.1 Cypionkella sp.
CTGTATAGCTGCCGGAAAGCCCGGTCGCCCCCACGATCAACGCGACGTTTTGTGTGCTCATGGTCTAAGACTTCCAATTCCGAGTGTGGCTGCGCCAAGCGTGGCAAAGCAGTTCAGCAAGACCCGCTTGGTCAGGCTCAACTGCAATGCGGTGTTTCTCGCTTTCTACCCGCAGCCTGACTACGCATCAACCCAGTCCCTCCGCTTACGCTGAAATTGGGCGTCCTGACGGCTTAAACCATCGACCAAATCAAGCCGGCGCAAACGCATATTTCAGCGCGAGCGAACAACCAAAACTACAGATGATGAAGGGGATAAAGGTGAGAGGCTGACAACGACCCAAGCGGGGCTCGTTACGGCTGCTTCCTTCCGGACCTGACCGGGTTGGCGAGGCGCTTACCCGCGCCAACCTCTCAACTCACGATATAAGGCTGCGCAATCGGATTCGCAAGGCTTAGCGCAACACAACGCCAAGGCTTAGGATCGACCGCCCGCAAGCCCGTGCAGGAAGCTGATTGCCGATTTCAACATGCTGTCCATCCACAGCCGGGCCGCATCCACCGACGCCACATAGACCTGCAATGCGCCTGCCGCCGCTGGAAATTGCAGTGCCAATTTCGGGGCCATCACATAGGTCACCAAAATAATCACTGCGAGCACCAGCACCAGCGCGAACCCCGAACGGAAACTGGATCTCTTTGCCGCATCATCCCCGATGGTTTGCGAAACGACGCCAGCTCCGCCCGCTCGTTTTTCGCTGCTGGCGCGCAGGGTCGAGTTGATTTCTTCGATCTCCGGCAGCATTTCACGCCGGGTCTGCGGTTTGCTTGCGACCTCTGGCTCACCCTTTAACCGAGCCAGTCGCCGCGCCGCAGCCCCCGCGAGGCCCGGAGAGTCTAAGCCCAAATCCGGTTGGCTTTCGATCACTGGCGTCTCCCGCAGCGGAGCTTCGGACTTGCGCGCCTGAACCTCACGCTCGGCTTCTTCGCGCAACACCGCCAGCACGCTCTCGTCAATGCTGCGCTGCATGGGTTCACGGCCGGGCGGCGGCGCTACCGCCTCATTGTCGGTTTCGGGCGGCGGCGGGCTATCTGATAGGTCCGGCTCCGCGTCACTATCGGGTACATCCAAGGCCGCAACTGGCGGTGGCGCATCAAACAGCGCTTCTTCCGCTGCCATCTCGGCCTCTTGCTCGGGTGGCAACTGAAACCACGCATGGCCGCAGTTCGAGCATTGCACATCGCGCCCGCCATCCGGAATGGCTGTCGCATCTACCTCATATTCCGCATCGCAATTTGGGCAAACTAGACGCATTTTTGGGGTCCGGAGTCATTTCTGATTGGCAGGCTGAGAACTTGTAGCAATGAAGCCGACATTCTGGAAGCCTTTGTGGCAAAACTTGGACCGAAGTGATTGAATCCGTTGCCACCTTGGGCAATGGTGCAACGCAATACGACCCAAACAGGATGAAACCCGGTGATCGCCTTCGACAATGTGGCCTACAGCTACGGTGGGGGCGAATTACTGTCCGATATTTCGCTGCGGCTTACCCCCGGTTCCTTCCACTTTTTGACCGGCCCATCAGGGGCTGGCAAATCGACGTTTCTGAAACTCTGCTATGGAGAACTGCTGCCCAGCGCCGGTCGCATCAGCTTGTTCGACCGTGAGGTGCGCTCGCTAAGCCGCGATGACATTGCGCTGACCCGGCGCCGCATCGGCATGGTGCAGCAAGATTGCCAATTCCTCGATCATCTGCCGTTGGCCGCCAACGTGGCTTTGCCGCTGACGGTTGCGGGCAAAACCTCAACCCCGCAGGATTTGACCGATCTGCTCGGTTGGGTTGGCTTGGGGCAGTTGGCCGATGCCAAACCGCCTGCGCTGTCGGGGGGTGAGCGTCAACGCGCGGCTTTGGCGCGGGCCATTATCATTGGGCCAGATGTTGTGCTGGCAGACGAGCCCACGGGTAACCTTGATTGGGAAATGTCGCTGCGGCTGCTGACCCTGCTGGTCGAGTTGAACCGGATGGGTAAGACCGTGCTGATCGCCACGCATGATCTGAACCTGATCCGGCAGGCCAAAGCCCAAGTCGCCGCGCGCGTGCTGCGGATTTCCAAGCGCCGGGTGCAACTCGCCGGGGCCGATCTATGAGCCTGATGTCGCTGATCGTGCCAGACCGGCGCGCAGACCGGCAAGCCGACCGTGTGGTGCCGCCGTCTGGCCACACCGCATGGCTGACCTCGTTCACAGCGGGCGCTATGGCGTTTCTCGCGGTGTTCGCGCTGGCATTATCGCTGGCGGCAGGACGCTTGGCAGATCGCTGGTCAGATGCGCTGGAACGCACCGCCACCGTGCGGCTCTCTGCGCCCGAAGATCAGATGCAACTGCAAACCGATGCGGTGTTGGCGATCCTGTCCACGACTCCCGGTATCGCCACCGCCCGCGCCATGACCGATGCCGAGCAGCGCGCATTGTTGGAACCGTGGTTTGGCCCTGACCTGCCGATCGACGCGCTGCCCTTGCCGCGTTTGATCGAACTCACCGAAACCGGCTCAGGCTATGACGGCGAAGGTCTGCGCCAACGTCTAGCCGCCGAAGCCCCCGGAGCGGTGCTCGATGATCACACCCGTTGGCGCAGACCGCTCGCCGTGGCTGCGGGACGGCTCCGCCTGTTGGGTCTCCTCTCAATCGGTCTGATCGGCACCGCCACCGCCGCGATGATCACCCTTGCTGCCAGTGCAGCCCTCGCCGCCAATGCGCAGGTGGTGCGGGTGCTGCGCCAAGTCGGTGCGCGCGACGCCTATATCGCCCGCGCCTTCGTGCGCCGTTTCACTTTGCGCGCCCTGACCGGAGCTGCTGCGGGCACCTTAGTCGGCATGATCGGCGTGGCCCTGCTGCCTTCGACCGATACGGCAGGCGGTTTCCTGACCGGACTTGGCTTTCAGGGCCTAAGCTGGCTTTATCCCTTGGTGCTGCCGCCGCTGATGGCCGTGGTAGCGTTTATCGCCACCCGCGCCGCCGCGTTTCGCAAACTGAGGGAGCTCACCTGATGCCCAGACCGATCACATCAGGCCCGATCCAATGGCTGCTGTCGCTGATCTTCATCGTGCAGATGTATCTGTCAATGCTGGTGCTCGGCATCGTCTATTTGCCCTACGCCCTGCTTAATCGCGACGGCGCTGTCGCCGCCTGCCATGCCTTCTGCGCTTGGGTGCGGTTTAGCCTGCGCATCATCTGCGGCCTGCGCACCGAAATTCGCGGCGAGGTGCCTCAGGGCGAGGTGCTGATCGCGCCCAAGCACCAAAGTTTTCTCGACATCATCCTGATCTACGGTGCCCTGCCCCGCGCCAAATTCATCATGAAAGCCGAACTCCGCTTCGCGCCGATCCTTGGTTGGTACGCCTTGCGCATCGGCTGCGTTCCGGTCAATCGCGGCAAACGCGGCGTTGCAATCACCCAAATGATGGCGGAGGTGAAATCTGGCCTCGCCCGTCCCGGCCAGTTGATCATCTATCCCCAAGGCACCCGCGTCGCACCCGGCGAAGCGCTGCCCTATAAAATCGGCACCGCAGCACTTTACAGCCAGTTGGGTCAACCCTGCGTGCCGGTTGGCACCAATGTCGGCCTGTTCTGGCCAAAGCGCGGTATTCTGCGGCACCGAGGTCTAGGCGTGGTCGATTTTCTGCCAGCCATCCCGCCGGGTCTGTCCAACACCGCGTTCATGTCGCTGCTAGAGGCGCAGGTGGAAGCCTCGTCAAACGCCCTGATGCAAGAGGCTGGCTATCCATGAGCACCTCGACCGCCACGATAGAGCATATGCTCGACACCATCCCGCTGACGCTTACCGTCAAGAAAATGTTCGGCGAATACGCGCTTTACCTCGACGGCATCGTCGTCGCCTTCATCTGCGATGACACGTTGTTCATCAAACCCACCCCCGGCGCAAACGCCATTCTGCCCGAAGCCGAGCGTGGCCCCGCCTACCCCGGCAGCAAAGATTATATCATCGGCTCCGAAGCCCTTGATGATCCTGACCTCTGCGCCCGCGCTCTGCGCGCCGTGGCCGCTGACGCACCGCCGCCAAAACCGAAAAAGCCAAAAGCGGTGAAGGCGAATAAAGCCGCGAAAACGGCCAAATAATCCGTCTCGCTAGCGCTTGGCAAGCGTGCCAAAAACCCAATCCCACAGTGGCGTAGTCACGCCAAAATTGTGTTGAAGATCACGGTGATGCACCGCATGTAGCCGGATGAGACGGCGCAACCAAGCCCGCCCGCCGCTGCCCTTATTGTGCACGATGTAATGCACGCCGACATAGGCCAGATATCCGATCAGCACCCCCGCTGTCAGCGCCGCCGCCCACGCAGTGCGCATCAGCAAGGTCAGCGGCCAATACAGCAGCACATAAAACACCAGTACCGTCACCAGAGTCGGCGTACCGTGCAAATCACGCGGCGCTTGGTGATGCGCCATATGGATCGGCTGCAATAACGGCGCATGGTGGAAGGCAAAGCGGTGGATCAGATATTCTGAAAGGCTCCAGACCAATAGGCCCAGCGCAATTAAGATGAAAGATTCCGCTCCACCGCCGGGCGCAAATGCCCAAAACAGGCAGAGCAAAATCAGTGGCGGATACACCAAAAAATCCAGAAAAAACGCCCACGCAGGCATTTCCGAAGTGAACATCTGCAAAAACTTCGCACGAGCTTTGCGGGCGCTTTGCCAGAACGGATGGGTCTGCGTCGCGTTAGGGTCCATAACTGCCGCCTGCCTTCATGCCGATGGCTCTGCGGGACGCATCGGCTGTCATGACGCTGTTACTCTTGCAGAGATCAGATGAAAAATCCAGCCCGCCGCGTCAGATCGCATTTTGGCGGCACAGCGGCCGAAGCCCGCGCTAAAACGGGCCCGAGTCGTGTTCCGCAATGGCGTCGTCAATAAAGCCTGCGGGATCAGCTGTGAAAGCTTGATACAACTTGAAATGACGCGTCTGCCGATAGTCGGTTGGGGCGATACCGGCTTTGCTGATTTCCAACACCTGCGCTTCCGGCAGCGCCATCAGCAGCGGCGAATGGGTTGCCATTATCACCTGAGCGCGACCCTCGGCCTGAATGCGGCTCAAAATACGCAAAAGCTGTAACTGCCGCTTCGGCGACAGCGCAGATTCCGGTTCGTCGAGAAAATAGATGCCCTGCCGCGACAACCGTTCCTCAAAAAAACGCAGGAACCCCTCACCATGGCTTTCCGACAGATAATCCGGCGGCGGGCCACCGTCATCCCGGGCCGCTTCGTCGAGATAGCGCGCCACACTAAAGAAAGACTCCGCCTTGAAAAACCAACCGTTGGTGACTTTCGGCAACCAAGCCGCCCGCAACGCCTCGCCCAGCGCGCCGCCACTGGTATCAATCGCATCCGAGTGATCGACGGGGCGATAGCCCTTACCGCCGCCCGCCTCGTCATACCCGCTCAACGCCGCAATCGCCTCGATAAGCGTGGATTTTCCAGTGCCGTTTTCGCCGACGATGATGGTGATGGCGGCCGTGAAATTTAGCTCAAACCCCGGATCGGTCAGCCAGGGCAGGTTGAACGGATATTGCGTTCGCCCTGCCATCCGCTCGGGCAACAGGCTGATACGTTTCAGGAACGGCGGCGGCAGACTGGTTCCGGTGCGTTTGCGGCTCATGGTGGTGACCTTGCTGGCTCCGTTAATGCATGGTGCAGCAAGTGTTAATGCATCGTTAACCTGCGACCGTAAGCCATTGATTCTATTTAATCGCCATCAGTGCCCACACGTGGACACCTAAATTAGGCCGCCAAACCCTTAGTGCCCATATCAAGAAACTTCTGCCGCCGATCCCTGATCAAAGCCTCAGGTTTCTTACCCGACAGCTCTTTCAGCATGGTTTCAATCGCCTTGCCGACCGCCTCGATGGTCTCTTTCTTGCCGCGCTGCGCCCCGCCCAGCGGCTCTTTCACGATGCGGTCAATCACGCCCAGTTTCTGCAAATCCTGCGCCGTCAGCCGCAAAGCCTCTGCCGCCTCCCGCATCTTCTCGGCATCTTTCCAAAGAATCGACGCGCAGCCTTCCGGGCTGATCACCGAGTAAACCGAATGCTCCAGCATCGCGATCCGGTTCGCCGTAGCAAACGCCACCGCCCCGCCAGACCCACCCTCACCGATGATAACCGAGATCAACGGCACGCCAATCTCCAGACATTTCGCGGTTGATCGCGCAATCGCCTCAGCCTGCCCACGTTCTTCCGCACCCTTGCCCGGATAAGCGCCGGGAGTGTCGATCAGCGTGATGACCGGCAGACGAAACCGATGCGCCATATCCATCAACCGGACAGCTTTGCGGTAGCCCTCAGGCCGCGCCATGCCAAAGTTGCGCTCAATCCGCGACTTGGTGTCGTTGCCCTTCTCGTGCCCGATCACCATCACCGGTGTGTCGTTGAACCGTGCAAGCCCGCCCATCACCGCGTGATCATCCGAGAACCCCCGGTCGCCCGCCAGCGGGGTATATTCTTGAAACAATACCTCAATGTAGTCTTTGGAATGAGGCCGCTCGGGATGCCGTGCCACCTGACATTTCCGCCAAGGCGTCAGATCCTTATACAGATCCTTCAGCAACTGATCCGCCTTGCGGTCCAACTGCTCGGCCTCTCTGGTGACATCCATTCCCGTATTAGTCCGCGCCATCGCGCGAAGCTCCTCCGCCTTGCCTTCAATTTCGGCCAAAGGCTTCTCGAATTCGAGGTAGTTCATCGAGCACTCCATCTCGGGCAAGGCTTCCTATATGGCCGGGCAACGCAGAAAATGCAACCGACGAGGCACATCCAAGCGCAGCCCCGCACATTCGCAAGATTTGCGATAGTCTGGCATGGCATCAGGGCGATGCAAGCAAGGACGGATAGAATGGCCAACAACTACGAGACCAGAATGATCCGCGTGTTGGATTACATCCACGACAACCCCGCCGGGGATCTCAGCTTGGATGCGATGGCCGATGTCGCCGCGTTGTCGCGGTTTCACTTTCACCGCGTGTTTCATGCGCTGATGGGTGAGACCGCCTCGCAAGCCGTGCGGCGGATGCGGATGTATCGCGCCGCTGTGGCTTTGGTGCAGACAAAAGCGCCTTTGGCCAAGATTGCCCGCGCCGTCGGCTATCCGAACCTTGCTTCCTTCACCCGCAGCTTTGCCGACAGCTATGGTGTGCCCCCGGCCACCTTCCGCGCCAAAGGCGAGTTGCGACCCTTACTGCCTTTATTCAGAACAGGAGAGCCTTTGATGTATGATGTTGAAATCCGCCAAGAACCCACCCGCAGACTGGCCGCAATGCCGCATAGGGGCGCTTACACCGACATTGGCCGTGCCTTTGAAAAGGGCGGCGCTGTGCTTGCCGCGCGCAAATTGCTCGGCGCTTGTGGCGGCATGGTGGGTGTATATTACGACGACCCTTCGGCGGTGGCCGTGGCCGATCTGTCCAGCCATGCGGGCTTTGAAATTGCGTCAGGTGCAATCGAAGACCCGCTAGAGGAGGTTCATCTACCAAACGGTCGCCATGCAGTGCTGCGCTTCAAGGGCCCCTATTCCGGCCTGCCCGCTGCTTACGATCAGCTCTACCGCAACTGGCTGCCGCAATCAGGCGAAACCCCCGCAGATAGCCCGGTGTTTGAGGTTTATCTCAATACCCCGATGGACACAGCGCCGGAAGAATTGTTGACCGATATCTGCCTACCGCTGGCTTAGATCCAGGCGTAACACTCTGTCAAAAACAGCACAGCCCCGTGGGTTTACCACGGGGCGTGCATCCTCCCGTTGATGCGGCATCGGGCCTCCTCTCCCTTTGCCGCGCGGGTAGCTTGGGGCATACTGTCGCATGCCGTTGGGTCACACTGGCGACACATTTACAACGAGTCAACAAATCTTTTTGGCGCAAATATATTAGGCGGTAGCGATCATTTCCGCCTGCTTTACGATCACTTCCGCCTGCTTAATCGAAGCAATATCGACCAAACGCCCCTTAAAAACCGCAGCACCCTCCCCGCGTGCCTTCGCATCCGCCATCGCTGCAAGAATCTCACGCGCCTCTGCCACCGCGGCGTCTGATGGAGTGAACACTTCGTTCGCCAGCGCCACTTGCTTGGGGTGTATGGCCCACTTGCCCACCATGCCCAAAGTTGCTGCTCGGCGGGCTTGGGCCCGGAAACCCTCATCGTCGCTGAAATCGCCAAACGGCCCGTCCACTGGCAGAATGCCATGCGTACGACAAGCAGCCACAATAGCCACTTGCGCCCAATGCCAAGGATCGGACCAATGCCGCACGCCATCGTGCAACATGTAGTAATTTTCCTGCGTCCCGCCGATGCCGGTGGTCTGCATTCCCATGCTGGCAGCAAAATCCGCAGCCCCGAGGCTCATCGCCTGCAAACGAGGCGAAGATGCCGCGATTTCCTCGACATGCGCGATACCTGCGGCCGATTCGATGATCACCTCAAACGCAACCGGCTTGGAGCGGCCCTTGGCCCGCTCAATCGCAGTGACCAGCGCATCAACGGCATAAACATCCGCCGCACAGCCGACCTTGGGGATCATAATCATGTCCAACCGGTCGCTGC
Organism: Cypionkella sp.; assembly: GCF_028290025.1. GTDB lineage: Bacteria > Pseudomonadota > Alphaproteobacteria > Rhodobacterales > Rhodobacteraceae > Cypionkella. Next base: position 8,613 of record NZ_JAQGKQ010000066.1, read on the forward strand.
ATTGCTCCAACAGATCAACCACGTCGCGATACCAATAGGGCGTATCCAGCCCATTGATCCGCACCGAGAGAGTTTTCTTGCCCCAATCCAGCGTATTGATTGCCTCAATCGTATTGGCGCGAGCTTGGTCTTTGTCAGTCGGCGCGACCGAATCTTCCAGATCAATGTTGATCACATCCGCCGCCGACGCCGCCATTTTGGCAAACAGAGCGGTGCGCGAACCCGGGCCGAACAATTGACAGCGATTGGGCCGCGCCGGGGGGCTGGGTTGCAGACGGAAGGACATGGCGACCTCGCAAGTATATTTCCAAAATAATTGGCTTTGAGGTATATTGTTGCGCAATCCCCCACAAGCCTCATTCGCACTCGCAGCAATATCGCACTACGATGCCGAAACCCGCCTTCGCCGCATCATGCCGCCCTCATCGCACAGTGATCTTGACGACCCGCCGCTTCTGTCTCAAACCCCTCACAGCCCTGCACGCTTTGAACGCAGGCATTCACCCGCCCGGCGCGGATTTGTGGGGACACGACATGACCAGAACGGTTTACCTCAACGGCGACTATCTCCCCGAGGCTGAGGCGAAGATCTCCATCTTCGACCGTGGCTTCCTCATGGCCGATGGGGTTTATGAAGTCACCTCAGTGCTGGACGGCAAGCTGATCGACTTTGGCGGCCATTGCATCCGTCTTGCCCGCAGCCTGTCGGAGCTGGAAATGCAAAACCCGCATACCGACACTGAATGGCTGGCGATCCACCGCGAGTTGGTCGCCTTGAACGAAATCGGCGATGGCATGGTCTATCTACAAGTCACCCGTGGCAACCCCGGCGACCGCGATTTCGCCTATCCTTCCGATGATATAACTCCAACGGTGGTGCTGTTCACCCAAGCCAAACCGGGGCTGGCCGACAATCCCGCAGCCAAGATCGGCTTCAAAGTTATCTCAATCCCCGATATCCGCTGGGGGCGTCGGGATATTAAAACCGTGCAGCTGCTGTATCCCTCGATGGGCAAGATGGCCGCCAAGAAAGCCGGAGTTGATGACAGTTGGTTTGTCGAAGATGGCTTGGTGACCGAAGGCACCTCGAACAACGCCTATATCGTCAAGGGCAACAAGATCATCACCCGTCAGCTTTCCTCGGACATTCTGCACGGCATAACCCGCTCGGCGGTGCTGCGTTTTGCGGTTGAGGCGCAGATGGAAGTCGAAGAACGCGCGTTCTCGATTGCTGAGGCCCAAGCGGCCGACGAAGCATTCATCACCTCGGCCTCGGCATTCGTGATGCCGGTGGTAGAGATTGACGGCGCGGCAATCGGCACGGGCAAACCCGGCCATATCGTCGCCCGTCTGCGTGAGATTTATCTCGACGAAATGCGCAAGGCAGCAGTCTGATATTTGGCCGGGCTTACAACCCGGCCAAAACTTCCGTCAAAATCGGTGCGAGCCGACTTGCCCACGCCACCTGTTCCGCCTCGCTGCCGATCAGATCATTCCGCAGCTCGATCAATGTGTTATGCCGTCCCGGTTGCAAGGCATGCATATCAATCGCATCGCCCGGAAGATGGCCCGCATAAGGTTCATTGTCGCCAATACACAGATCGGTTTCAGCCAAAAGCCGCGCGATCAGTGGCTTGGAAAACCGCTCATCCAAGTGACTATAGAGCACGCCAACATGCCAAGGCCGCACCGCGCGTCCCTTCAGGCATGGCGTGAACGAATGGATCGCCAAAATCACCGTGTCCGCCTGCCGTGCCGCCAGCCGCGCATAGGCGGCGTGATAGGGGCGATACAGCGTCTCCAGCCGCCGCTCTGTTTCCACCGCGCCAACATGCCGATTGGCCGGGATGATTGTGCCGTCATACAGCTTCATCACCAGCGTCGGATCATCCTCGCCACGGTTCGGATCAATCACCAGCCGAGAGAAGTCCGAGCAAATCACCGGGCTGTCCAGCGCCACGCCCAAGGCCCGCGCCAAACCAGCAGCGCCCACATCATAGGCGATGTGGCGCGCCATATCGGCATCACTGATCCCCAGGCTGCCGCCCAGATCATCCGGCACCCGATTGGTTGCGTGATCGCAAGTGACCAACCAGCGCCCCGGCCTATTCTCGCCCGAAATCGAAAAAGCCATGCTATTCCCGTCACAAATCATCAACGTCTTCTGTTTATGCTACCGCTACCAAAACCGCCAGTTGCCCCGCGCGTCGGTTTGTTCCATAAGACGCACGGCCCACCACGAAAAATATATGCGACGAAAAGGAACAAGGCATGAGACGCCTTCGGAACGTAAAGATCGTGGCCACTCTGGGCCCGTCCTCCAGCGACTATAAAATGATCCGCGCGCTGTTTGAGGCAGGGGCCGACGTGTTCCGCTTGAACATGAGCCATGGCAGCCATGCCGAACAGGCCGCTCGCCACGCCATCATCCGGCAGGTAGAGTCTGACACTGGCCGCCCAATCGCCATTCTAGCCGACCTTCAGGGGCCAAAACTCCGTGTTGGCGTATTCGCCAATCCCGCGGGTGAGACACTGGTAGAGGGTGCAGATTTCCGCATGGACCTGAGCAGCGCCCCCGGTGACGCCGTGCGTGTGCAACTGCCGCATCCTGAGATTTTCGCCGCATTAGAGCCAGGTGCAAGCCTGCTGGTCAACGATGGCAAAATCCGCGTTCGGGTTAAAACTTGCGGCAAAGACTTCGCCAACTGTGTGGTTGAAGTCGGTGGTGTAATTTCCAACCGTAAGGGCGTCAACGTTCCTGACGTGGTGCTACCGCTGGCCGCGCTGTCCGCGAAAGACCGTGAAGATCTGGAATTTGCCTGCGAACTTGGCGTCGATTGGCTGGCATTGTCGTTCGTGCAGCGGCCTGAAGACGTGATTGAGGCTCGGCAACTGGCGCGCGGTCGTGCGGCTATTATGTCGAAGATCGAAAAGCCTGCCGCCGTGAAAGCCTATGACGCGATACTGCAGGTCTCGGATGGCATCATGGTTGCACGTGGCGATCTGGGCGTTGAACTGCCCGTCACGTCGGTGCCGCCGATCCAAAAACGCCTCGTGCGTGGTGCGCGTGCGGCCGCGAAGCCGGTGATCGTTGCAACCCAAATGCTCGAATCGATGATCGAAGCCCCGGTGCCAACGCGGGCCGAAGTCTCGGACGTTGCCACCGCGATCTATGAGGGTGCGGATGCTGTGATGCTTTCGGCCGAATCGGCTGCGGGCAAGTATCCGATTGAAGCTGTCACCACGATGAATAACGTCGCGATGTCGGTAGAAAAAGACCCGACCTATCGTCAGGTCATCGAAGCGTCACGACAAGTGCGCCGCGAAACCACCGCAGACGGCATCGTCGCCGCCGCGCGTGAGATCGCCGAGGCCACCAACATCAAGGCGATTGCGTGTTTTAGCCAGACCGGCACCACCGCCGCACTGGTTTCGCGCGAACGCCCGCAGGTGCCGATCTTGGCGCTGACGCCGCTGATGTCCACCGCGCGCCGCATGTCGCTGACATGGGGTCTTCACTGCGCCATCACCCCGCCGCAAGACCGCTTCAAGGGCGCCGTTTTGGCCGCAGTCAAGATTGCGCGCGAAGACGATTTCGCTGCGGTCGAAGACATGATCGTCGTCACCGCTGGCGTGCCGTTTAACGTCAAAGGCACTACCAATATCTTGCGCGTCGCGCCTTGCGACGAAAGGTTGATTTCTTTCAGCGAGCCAGAGTAACCTGAACGCGGGCCTGTGTTGGTCCGCTTTCAAAGGTAGTCGGTATGAGCAATGATCAATTTCTTGTAGTTGGCATCATTATCTGCGCTTTGGCTATTCCCTCGCTGCTGGCGGCTTTTTCCGAAAGCCGCCCGCCGCGCGCTGGGGCCATCATGGTGCTTATTGGCGGTGTACTCCTAGTGATTGCAATGACGCAAAAGCCCGGCGGCTACAGGTTCGACCAGATCCCGCATATCTTCGTGCAGGTCTTTGCAGACGTGATCAAATAACCTTGCCATAGCGGCTTAGGCAATATTAGGGCGCATTGCCCCTTGCACCCTGCCCTTAGCCCGCCTATAGCACCTACTCGAATATCCCGCGAGACCGGCCTACGTGGCATGCCGAGTCCCGCCTGAAACCACGGAGATGGAAATGCCCAAGATGAAGACCAAGTCGGCGGCGAAGAAGCGTTTCAGCTTCACGGCCTCCGGTCGGGTGAAAGCTGGCGTCGCCGGCAAACGCCACGGCATGATCAAACGCACGACGAAATTCATTCGTGACGCGACTGGCACTATGTTGCTTAGCCCGTCCGACGCGAAAATCGTCAAGAAATACATGCCCTACGACCGGTAAGGAGAGCACCCGATGTCCCGCGTTAAATCCGGCGTAGTTACGCACGCCCGCCACCGCAAGGTGATCAAGAAGGCGGCTGGCTATTACGCCGCCCGTTCCACGAACTTCCGCACCGCTACGCAAGCCGTTGATAAGGCTCAACAGTATGCAACGCGCGACCGTAAGAACCGCAAGCGTAACTTCCGCGCTTTGTGGATCCAACGGATCAACGCCGCAGTGCGCCTGTTTGATGTAGAGTTCACCTATTCGCGTTTCATCAACGGTCTGGCGAAAGCCGGTATCGAAGTGGACCGTAAAGTTCTGGCCGACCTCGCAGTGCACGAGCCCGAAGCGTTCAACGCTATCGCAGCACAAGCCAAGGCAGCTTTGGCGTAAGCTAAGCCACACAGATATTACTGCAAAAACCCCGCCATAGTGCGGGGTTTTTGTTATTTATGCCGCTGCCCTTATCATGAACCGCGCACCCAACGGGCATTTCCACGCCTCGACTCGACAATCTCGCGTCTGCCACGCGAATACGGTTGTGGTAATCGGCCGAAGCAGGCAAAATTATCGTATAGTTGTGTAGTTGAAAGGGTTTGCCGTGTATATTGGCCGAGAAATGTATGCGGCTCAGACGGACCTCGTCCTTCAACGCGACCTGTTCAAAAAATCGGTTAAGCGGATCGAGGTTGAGACGCATTCCTACTGCAACCGACGTTGTGATTACTGCCCGAACGTTATTGGCGACAGGTTGGGGCCAAACGTTCACATTCAGCAAACCATCTATGATCGGCTGCTGTCTGGCTTGGCCGAGGTTGATTTCGAACATGCTTTCGTTCTGAACAGCTATAACGAGCCGCTTTATGATCGCGCCATTTTAGATCGCATTGCCGAGGCGCGCCGTGCTCTGCCGAAAGCTCGGTTGATGATATACACCAACGGCGATTACCTGACCCCGGAATACGTCAACGACCTGGCCGATGCGGGGCTGAATTACCTGCATGTCTCAATCCATACGCAGCGCGGCGATGTTTATGATGATCGCTATGTGCTGAACCGGATCTCCGAAATTGCCCACCGCACCCGGTTGCAAGTCAAGTATAGCTCGGTCAATCCCGGCTCGATCATCGTCGCGAAATTTGCCACGCCACGACTGGAGATGGAAACTCGCGCCATCAATTTTACCAAACACGGCAATGATCGCGGCGGGCTGCTGCCCGACCTGTCGCCGGAAAAAGTCCGCACCGATCCCTGCACTTTTGTGTTTTCGCACCTGCATATGGGATTCAACGGCAATGTCGTTCCCTGCTGCCATATCCGCAGCGATCGTCCCGAGCATGCCAAGAATGTCATCGGCAACCTTGGCCGGTCTGCCTCAATTTTCGATATCTTCTTTTCCGAAAAGGCCGCCGCTTGGCGTCGCGGTTTGGTGCATAATGGTCCAAAATCCGGCCCCTGCGCCACTTGCACGGCTGGCAGCGGGATGAACGATCCGAAATGGCGCGATAAAATGCAGAGCGTCTATCAACGCTATGTTGCCCCTCAGCAGGTCGCCAGCGCCCTCGCCTAAGTCGTCAACCCTTGCATTCTCAAGTCCGCGCCGCTAGCACAAACCGCACGAATACCGGAGACTGCTATGGACGCCGCTGACACGCTGAAAACCAAATACCTGACCGCAGTTGCCAACGTGGCGGACGAAGCGGGCTTGGAAGATCTGCGCGTAGCGGCCCTTGGCAAAAAGGGTGAGATTTCGGCGCTGATGGCTGGCTTAGGCAAGATGGAGCCCGACCAGCGCAAGGCTACAGGCGCGATGCTAAACGTGCTGAAGGATGAGATTGATGCCGCTTTGCGCGCCAAAAAGGTCGCGTTAGGTGATGCCGCGCTGAATGAGCGCCTGCGTTCCGAATGGCTTGACGTGACGCTTCCGGGTCGTCCGCGCCGCCAAGGAAGCATCCATCCTGTCAGCCAAGTGATGGAAGAACTCACCGCGATCTTTGCAGATATGGGTTTTGCCGTCGCCGAAGGCCCGCAGGTCGAATCCGATTGGTACAACTTCGACGCGCTGAACATCCCGCCCGAACACCCGGCGCGTCAGGAACACGACACGTTCTTCATGAACCGGGCCGAGGGCGACACCCGCCCCCTGCACGTTCTGCGCACCCATACCTCCCCGGTGCAAATCCGCGCGATGGCAGCCCAAGGCGCGCCGATCCGGGTGATTGCCCCCGGCCGTGTTTACCGCATGGATATGGATCAAACTCATACCCCGATGTTTCACCAAGTCGAGGGCCTCGCCATCGACCGCAACATCAGCATGGCCAACCTGAAATGGGTGCTCGAAGAGTTCTGCCGCGCCTTTTTTGAAGTACCCTCGGTCGAACTCCGCTTCCGCGCCAGCCACTTCCCGTTCACCGAACCCTCGGCCGAGGTCGATATCCGCTGCTCTTGGGAGGGTGGTCAGCTGAAAATCGGCCAAGGCGACAAATGGATGGAAATCTTAGGCTCCGGCATGGTTCACCCCAAAGTGTTGTCAGCGGCTGGCGTTAACCCGGATGAATGGCAGGGCTTCGCCTTCGGCATGGGTATCGACCGCATTGCCATGCTGAAATACGGCATTCCCGACCTGCGCGCTTTCTTCGAAAGCGATCTGCGCTGGCTGCGTCACTACGGTTTTGCGGCTTTGGATATGCCCGATCTGGCTGGTGGCCTAAGCGCGTAGACCTACGGCGCTGGCCCGGCGATCGCAGCCGTCAGCTCCGCAAACTCATGCGTAACAGTCATGTATAGCACCGTCGTCATCCCCAGCAGCAAGCACAACTTGCTGACGTTCAATCGCTTACGGTTCTTTGGAATTTCAAACATCGGATCCATCCCGGCGGTATAGCTGAACATTTGCAGAACATTATGGCGGCCACGACGCCGATTCAGCGACAACCCGTTTCCCAACAGGAAACCACCGCCACGCGCCCGCCCCATTCCCGCCTTCCCCTTTCCCGCCCAATGCGCTAATCCCGCAGGCGACAAATCCCGAAGGGCCAAGCCATGAAATTCACACTGTCCTGGTTGAAAGATCACCTCGAAACCGCGTCGCCGCTCGACGACATTCTCTACGCCCTCACCGATCTGGGGCTAGAGGTGGAAGAAGTGGTGAATCCGTTGGCCAAGCTTGCGCCCTTTACCATTGCCAAAGTTCTGCAGGCCGAAAAGCACCCCGATGCGGACAAGTTGCAAGTCTGCCGCGTGCTGACGGATGAGGGCGAAAAGCAGATCGTTTGCGGCGCACCCAACGCGCGCGCGGGCATCACTGTGGTGCTGTGCAAACCCGGCGATTATGTCCCCGGCATCGACGTCACGCTGGGCATCGGCAAGATTCGCGGCGTTGAATCACATGGCATGATGGCCTCCGAACGCGAATTGGAACTGTCCGACGAACATAACGGCATCATCGAACTCTCCTCGGGTGAGGTTGGCCAGAAATTCACCGATTGGCTGGCCATTAACCGCCCCGGCCTCGCTGACCCGATGATCCATGTCAAAGTCACTCCGAACCGCCCTGATGCTTTGGGTGTGCGCGGCATCGCGCGCGATCTGGCCGCACGCGGTCTCGGTGTCCTTAAACCGCTGCCGATCCCCACGATCAAAGGCGGCTTCGCAAGTCCGGTGCAGGTTGAGGTTACCGCCGATCTAAAAGCCAAGGGCTGCCCGCATTTCGCAGGCCGGACCATTCGCGGCGTGACAAATGGCCCCTCGCCGGAATGGCTGGCGAACCGCCTGAAAGCCATCGGTCTGCGTCCAATCTCGGCGCTGGTCGATATCACCAACTACTTCACTTTCGGGCTGAACCGCCCGCTGCATGTGTTCGATGCGGCGAAAGTCCATGGCAAACTCCGCGTTCATGCCACTGAGGGTGGCGAGCATTTCTTGGCGCTCGACGGTAAAACCTATACCCTGCGCGCTGGCCAAATGGCAATTTCCGACGATCAAGGCATTGAATCGCTTGCCGGAGTGATGGGCGGCGAGGCCTCTGGCTGTACGCCTGAAACCACCGAAGTTTTCGTCGAATCGGCTTGGTGGGATCCGATCACCATCGCCGCCACAGGTCGCGCGCTAAAAATCAACACCGACGCGCGCTATCGGTTTGAGCGTGGCGTTGACCCCGCGTTCACCCTGCCCGGCCTCGATCTTGCAACGCAAATGATCCTTGAACTCTGCGGCGGCGAAGCCAGCGACATTGCCGAAGACGGTGCGCCGATTGACACCACGCGGGCATATCAATTGAAGCCCGCGCGGGTGATCAGCCTCGTTGGCATGGACATTCCCGAAGCCGAACAACGCCTGACGCTGCAAGCGCTCGGCTTCACCCTGAACGGCGATATGGCGACGCCGCCGTCTTGGCGCCCAGACGTGCTGGGTGAGGCTGACCTGATCGAGGAAGTCGCCCGCATCGCCTCGCTCTCCAAACTGCAAGGCAAGCCGTTGCCCCGCGCCATACCCGGCGTGCCGCGCCCGATCCTGACCCCATTGCAGACCCGCGAGCGCACCGCCCGCCGCACCATCGCGGCGTTGGGTTATAACGAATGCGTCACCTATAGTTTCATCGACCAAACCGCCGCGACCCTGTTCGGCGGCGGCACAGATGTGGTGAAAGTCGACAATCCGATCTCGTCGGAAATGTCGCATCTGCGTCCCGATCTGCTCCCCGGTCTTCTCCGTGCAGCCGCCCGCAACCAAGCCCGTGGCTTTGCCGATATGGCACTGTTTGAGGTCGGCCCAGCCTTCCAAGGTGGCGAACCCGGTGAGCAGCATCTGCAAGCCGCCGGTCTGCTGATCGGCTTCAGCACACCGCGTGCCCCCCACAGCACCCGCCGTCCCGTCGATGTGTTCGATGCCAAAGCCGATGCCGAGGCGGTCTTGTCCGCCATCGGCGCACCTGCGCGCGCGCAGATCAACCGCAAAGTCGCCGCTTGGTGGCATCCCGGGCGGTCCGGCATGATTGGCCTTGGGCCGAATATGATGGCAAGCTTCGGAGAGGTTCACCCGAAAGTTCTGGCCGAGATGGGTGTCAAAGGCCCCGCCGTCGCCTTCACGATCCTGCTCGCCAACGTGCCGATGCCGAAAGTCAAAACCCCGACCAAACCAGCGCTCGCGCTGTCTGATCTGCAAGCCGTCGAGCGCGACTTCGCCTTCGTCGTCGATAAGGGTGTCGAGGCTTTGACAGCGGTGAACGCCGCCGTCGGTGCCGACAAAGTGCTGATTGAAAGTGTGCGGGTGTTCGACCAGTTCACTGGCGACAAGGCTGAGACTCAAATGGGCGCTGGCAAAAAGAGCATCGCTTTGACAGTGCGTTTGCAGCCCATCGACAAAACCCTGACCGAAGCCGATATTGAGGCGGTTTCCAACAAGATCATCGAAAAGGTCAGCAAAGCGACGGGCGGCGGCCTGCGCGGCTAAGCAACAGGGTGCGGGGCGTTAACCACCCCGCACCCGATCGAAAGTATGGCCGCTTTCCATACGGTTTATGGGTGTTTTCCAGCTAAAAATACTCGGGTAATTTCAGCGCATTAACCAAGATTTCAGCGCTTTTGCCGCCAAGTGCCCAGCCAAGCCCCAATCCGACCGAAAAATCCGCCCGCCCGTGCCCGCGCAGCTCCGGCACGTGCTTCAACTCCATCCCAAGTTTCGCCCGCGTCCGCCACCGCAGGCTCCACCATCCGCTCCCAAAATTGTAGCCACATCCGCCGCAACATGAACACCCCAAACAGCAGTGCCAGCAGTACAATGATGTTAACATAGGGAATTATCCGCACGTCAGGCCCCGCCACAGCCTTCACAGCAACCGCATTCGGGTAAATCGACAGCCAAGCCAACCTCCAACCGTAATGCGTCACCGACACCCATTTCGGAGCGGTCTCGGCCGATTTCAGATTGCCGGCCTCGGCCTGCAAGTTAGAGCTGTCATATTTAAAGTAAGGCGGCCAGATCCAACCAGTGTCCTCATTCCGGTAGACAATGACATCGCCATCCGGAAAAGCCGCCTCGATGAAGCGAATATCCCGCGTCACAGTGCTCTCACCGGTGCCTACATCCGGCGACGCATAGGCCCATGAATTCTCGGACCCAACCGTTGTGAGCCGATTGTAAGTGTTTGTAATCCTGACAACATCGTGCTGCGGCAGAGTGTAATTCAAAAAGCCCGCCACCACGAGCAACAGCAGAATTCGGATGCTCCACTTCACATAGGTCCACATTCTGGTCGCTCCTTACTGATAGTTAACAAAATAGACGGTCGCTGTAACGACCACCGCCGGGATGATATAAACCAACCAGAGCAGCCTACGGCGCAGCCCCTTTTCATAGGTTTGCATCCCGCCCCTGATATAGCTCTCACGGTCGCCCTCGATACCCCCGGCATCGAATTTCTTTTCCAACTTCTCTCGCCGAACCGATCGGGAATAGATCGAAATAAGCACATAAGCCACGGAGAGTATGATGAAACCCAGAATTGCGGCCCGCAAGATGCCAATCATCTCTGCCCCCTCGTAACAGCGCCCCAAGGCCCAACAGCAGCCGCCAAATCGCGTGCAGGCTTAGGTTCTGGCCGATGCCGATTGTCCATAGAAGGCTCCGGCCCAAACAACGCTTCCCGCGCGCCTTGGGCATCCACCTTATACTCCCGCTCCAGAAAATCGGCGACATACTGGCGCTTACGCTCCGACCAAGTTGCATATTGCGCGTAAAACAATTCCTTATGCACAATAAACATCTGGCGCACATCCATCGGCGCCAACTCGGCCAAAAGCATGTTGACCAGATCGCGCTCCGGCCCGGGTGCCGCCCGCAAAGTGTAGAAATACGCCAAATTTTCCGAGGTGATTCGGGGCCAATCGCCCGCTCCTTCCACCCAGCGCAAAAGCTGCGCCAATCCCAGAAATTCCTCCGGCAGCGCCCCTCCCAAACGATACGCGATCTTGCGCAAATCGGTGCGCCGCGCATCGCCGATTTCCAGATCAAGCGCCTCAGCGGCATCAACCAAAACGAAATCCATTTTTTGTCGCAACACCCCCGCGGCATCCATCCCACGCGCCTGCACGATGGGTTCGACAAGGCCGTTACGCTCCAACCACTCGGCGACGGCATTGCGCTGCGTCAGGTCCATCACGGGAGAAATCGGCATGTTTCCAAGAGCTTGACGCGGCTTTGTGCTGATCACACCGGGGAACTTTACATCGCGAAACACATAGAGCCCGCCGAAATGACTGGTCCAGAAACTCGGCTGTTGGAAAGTCATCGCGGGTAGATAGATCGGCATCCGCGTCACATCGCCGGTCTTTTTTGCAAGCTCGATCATCTCGGCCATTAGCACATCATCGCGCCAACCGTCGGGCTCTTGGCGGAAACGGTCAATCAGTTTGGCCAATTTGCTGGCATCGGCGACATGGCCGCCAATGGTATCTGCCTCGACGGTAATTTGACGAATTTCCAACAGTTTGGCCGCATTTGCGACCTCATAGACAGAGTTCTGCAACTCTCCTGCCACGGCATCACGCGCGGTCAGCGCAAAAAGTTGGCTTTCATTGGCCTCGATAAATTGCTGCAGGATCCCCCGCGCAGTCGAGAATTTCATGTTCAACAACGGGGCCGATTTTTGACTGGTGGTCAGCAGGATAAACTGCCGATTGCAACCGTTCGGGTTCAGGTAAAGATCATCTCCCAATTCATCACCGATCTCTGGCGAATAACCCGAGATGTCGATGTGGAAGTCCTTCAGCGTCGTCTCTTTGTTAATCAGATGCTTTAGCGCGCGATTGTATCGCTCAACCAATTGCGGCGACGAAACCTCAATCAGGTTGCCAAACATTAGGCCCTTTTCGATCAGGCGTTTCATTTACGCCTTCCCCTCGGAATACCGCCGCTTTGCTGCTTCCTGCCGTTTGAAATCACGCACCATGCCGTCAATTGCCACTTCGTCCGACTTATCAGCATAACGGAATTCACTGTCCGCGTAGCGATTGATTTCTTGGATCACCATTTCGACAGTGATCGGTTGCGTCAGCCCCTTAATCATCGTCAGCTTTTCGTCATACGGTTTAAAAAGGAACAGATCTGGGTTTTCCATCCAGGCATCGGGCAGTTCAAAGTCCATCGCTCGAACCTTCACAGCGTCAGTGATGTTCTTGATCGCGCGGCCGGTAAAACGTTCATCTGCTTGTTGAATTGCTTTCAAATATGTACCCAACTTCGCCAGTGTATCCAGCGCACCCAGATCGCTCTGCACCTTGTCCCAGACCCTTAGCAAGCCATCCTCGTGCGGTTTTGCGTAGCCTGCAAAACTTTCGGTGACCGCCCGCTTAATCTCTTGGGCGGCGAATAAATCATGGCCACCGACGGGAATGGAATGGTTCTTACCCAGCAAAAGCGAGAGAATGTCGATGTAATCCTCGCGGCTTTGCGGACCATCAACCAAAAATCGAGCGCCCGCCCTTTGGCGCAAAGCGTCATCGACATTTTCAGGGTAATTCGAGAACATCCCAAAGGTGCAATTGCCGCGCACCACGGTATTGGCACCTGCAAAGGCACCCATAAACACCGCCGTCACTTCCTGTTGCCCCGCCGAGGATTGCCGATCACCGCGTTTGCCAGCGACTTGGTCAATATCATCAATGGTGCCAAAGCCAATCACGCCCGGATCGAGCACGTTATCAATGAAAGCTTTGGCATTCTGACCCGATTTGCCCTGATACGAGTCGATCTGGTCAATTGAAAAGTTCTGATAGCGGAAAGGATAGCCTGCGGCTTTGCAGTAATCGCTTAGCAAACCAGCCATCATCTGAATAAGCGTGGTCTTGCCAGTGCCGGGTTTTCCATCGCCCATGAAGGTGAAGATAAAACCGCCCAACTCGGCAAAAGGGTTCAGCTTGCGCTCAAAATCATAGGCCATCAGCATTTTAGCCAAACGCAGACTTTGATACTTGGCAATGTGGTTGCCCACCACTTCCAAAGGCTTCTTGAACTGCATCGTCAGCGCGCCGCCCTTGGCAGCACGCGCGGGTTTGAAGCCAGCAATCGACAGAGCGTCCGCTTCGACCCGCCACGAGCCGCCCACAAAGGCTTGCAGGCGCGGCGCGCCCTCCGCCCGCAGGGCCACACGCTGCATCAACGCCTCGCAGAACGCACTGACCACCGCGACAAGCCTCGCTTCGTCACTGGCAAGAAGGGCAATATCCTGATCTAATTCCCACAATGCGCCTTGCAAAGCCAAAGGCGCGTTGTCTGTCAGGATTTCCTCGACCGCCCCGACTTCGACAGTCGTTGCACCCATTGAAGGCGAGACCAAAAACGCTGTGGCGTTGGCGAAAGTAAAGAGCGTCAACAACGCTTCGGCCGCGAGCAATTCGGTAAACTCGCTGCGTTTCCCATCTGGCAAACGGCCCTCAAGATTGGCTTTTTTCAGTTCGGCCAGCCCAGACTGCGCTGCAAAAGTATCAGCCATGGCCAAAGCAATCGCCACGCCGCGCCGTAGGCTGTGCAAGGCGGCGGCTTGCACCGGCGACACCAAGCCGTCGCCCAAGGCTTCCACCCTCTCAATGACGCGCACACCGCCGGGGCGCGCGGTGCTGCGGGTGACCATGCCGGGGGTGGTTGAACGGAACATCGGCCGCGTTCCGATGCCCGGCGAGCGCTCGGCTTTGGCCTCGACAACGGCTGATTTCGCCAATCGCGGCGTATGGTCGAACCCGGTCAAAAGCGCCAAAGCGCTGTCATACTGCGCGCGGATGGTTTCTTCCCGCAGTTCCATTGTGTCACGCGCGCCGGTCATTTTGTTTCCAATCGGTTCTTTTCAATCGTTTACGCAAGCCTACCGCACGGGCAAAATGCGATCACCTTCACCCACCACGAATTTGCGCAGTTCGCGAAAGCCGAGCGGATCAAGGTCTGCGAGCACTTGGTAGGGCCGCTCGGGCAGGATCACCATGCGATCAATCTTCGTCGCGCCGCTGTCAGGTGCGAAAGCGTCCAACTTGTAGACCTGACGTTCGGCACTGGAAAACCAACCCTCTTTGACCTCTTCTTCGCGGTCAGAAATCAGGTCTTCCACCGTCCATACCAGCGCCCAATCGTCGCCGTCAGGCGCGTTGGCATCTGCGAGAACCTGTGCAATCGGGCCGGACTGTAGGGTGAAATCATGGCTGTGCATCGGGCCAATTGTAATCCGCCGCAGACGTTTCGGGTGCAAGCCACTGAAATCTTTGTCGAACCCCTGAGCGATGGTCAGCAATTTAAGACCCAAAGCCGACTGCGCGATCAGATGCGCCTGCGCCATCGGCCAGCGGCGGTCATCATTTGGCAGGGGCTTTTTTCCGCTGTCTTCGACATCCATCAGATAGACGGCGGGCAAGTTGGCTTGGGTGTCATATACCGCCCAATGGACCAAGAAATGCTTGCGCTCCTCGCCGCTGCGGCGGACATCTTCGATCCATTGGCAATCGGGATCATTGCGTGGCCAGAAGATGCCACCGACGGCAAGGGATTCATAATAAAGCCGCTGGCTTAGCGCGAATTGCAACTGGATCGGCACGGTCAGATCCCGCACGATCTGGCGCACCATGCGATCCTTCAGCTCAGTTTCCGACGCCATGCCGCCCAAGTGCTTTTGAACCTGCGCCGCGTCCAGCGCCATCATCATCAATTCTTGCGCCACCGGAAAACCGGAGTCGTGGCGATCAAACGTCAGCCGCGGCGAGCCTTCAGCCCGCCCCGTCATCAGATACTTGTAGTTCAGCGCCTTGAAGGTGCCGGTCAGCGCCGACAAATACCGCCCCAAAACCCGGGCCTCGGTGCGAGTCAAACGGCCCTCAGCCTCCACCTCACCCGCCACCTTGATCAAATGGCGGGTGATCCGCTCAAACTTGGCAAAATAACGCCGCGCCGTGAGCGTGTCGTAAAGTTCTTGGTGGTCAGTTGTCAGCTGATCTTTGACCGTTTCGGCCACCGCTTATTCCCCGTATGCGTTCTTGTCGTGCTTCTCGACGATCTTCGCGAACCGCCGCGCGAAACGTTCATCCGCCTTGGCTTTTTGTTCTAGCACCTCGCGAGCGAACACCATGTGC
Organism: Cypionkella sp.; assembly: GCF_028290025.1. Lineage (GTDB taxonomy): Bacteria > Pseudomonadota > Alphaproteobacteria > Rhodobacterales > Rhodobacteraceae > Cypionkella. The sequence continues at coordinate 24,035 of NZ_JAQGKQ010000066.1, forward strand.
CCCTCATGCGCCTCCAGCATATCCGCCATTTTCTGATTGGTCGCAGCCCCAATGGCGGCCATCGCCACCTGCGCCTCTTGGTCGGTTTTCACGCCAATCTCGTTGATACGGTGGGCGACATCCTGCTGCTGAGCGGTCTTCAAGCTAGCGCTCAAAGCATCGTACAAAACCACCCGCTGCTTGGTGTCCGTTTGCAATTTATTGATCAAAACCAGCTGCGTGGCGGCCTGATTGGTCAAACTATCGACCCAAGTTTTACCTTTTTCAATGTAGCGTTCCAACGTCTGCGATTTGGCCAGTTGCACCTGTTCGTCCTGCACCAGCGCATTGTAGCGTCCGTTCAGTGTGGCAAGTTCGGTTTCCAGCTTGGTGCGCGCGCTGGCGTCTTGCTCGACGGAAATCTTGTTCTCAAGCTCGATAATCTTCGGGTCCATCGCGCCAACCTCTGCGCGCACGGCTTCCAGCGCCATCACAGTGGCTTCACGTTCGGTCAGAGTCGCGCCAAGGTTCGCGTCGACCGTGGCCTTCTGCGCGTTCAGCATGTCCAACTGACCCTGCAGCAACCGGACGATGATGTCGGACTTGGAAATCAAATCCTGCAACTTGCTGTCGATTGACGCCGTCCGCATCCGTTCTTGCCGCATCGATTCCGATTTGGCGTTGGAAAACATCCCGATGAAGCTTTCCATCCCAGTCTTCGAGCGCATTTCATCGAAATCTTTTGAAAACCCCGCCGTCACATCATCGAGGCCCATGATAAGCTCGGCGATATTAGCGTTCATCAGGTCGGTGTGTTTGTGGACATCCTCAAGCGAGGCGTTTTCGATATCTACCGAGGTTCCTGCGTCCAGCTTGGAGCGCGCTTCTTCGATCCGCCCAGTGATCGCGGAAATCTTCGCCTGCGCCGCCGCAACCTGTGCTTGGCTTTCCTTGATCTGCGTGTCGAAATCCGCCATCGAACCCTCCGTTATGAATGTCGTGCCATGATATAGGCATGTTAAATCTAGATACATCACTTCGGCCGGGGAATTCGCATTGCTCCACGCGCTCTAGCGCAGCACCGTGCCCCGATGACCGATCATGCTAACCTTGCCGCAGTCACGGCCCGTCGCCAAGAGCTTATTGGGTTGAGGCAGTATCTGCTCCGCATTCGACCAATAATCGGTTGGGCGCGGCATCGCAGCGCCCCGGCGCGCTATACCGGAATGTTGTCGATCAACCGCACACCGTCCAACCAAGCTGCCGCCAGCATGCGACGCGGCCGTTGAGGGTCATCCGAGGGCATCAACGTCTCGGCATCGCGCAGTTCGATATATTCCACCCGATCAAACCCCGCGTGTCTTAGCTTTTCGGCCGCCTCGCGTATCGCCATTCGGTCAGACTGCCCAGCGCGGATATCCTCTGCCGCCGCTGTGATCGCGACATAGAGCACGCCCGCAATCGCGCGGCCCTCCGGCGTCAGGCGATTATTGCGTGAAGACATCGCAAGCCCATCCGTCTCTCGGATGGTCTCGCAGCCAACGATCGTAATCGGCAAATTCAAGTCGCGCACCAGCCGCAAGACGACCTGCAACTGCTGCCAATCTTTTTGGCCAAAATAGCCCCTGTCGGCCATCGTCATGCCAAAAAGTTTTGTGACCACGGTCGCCACACCGTCAAAATGCCCCGGGCGCATCCGGCCTTCCAACGGTTCAGACACACCGCCGACCGAAACGGTTGAGGTGAAGCCCGCGGGATAAACCTCGTCCGGCACCGGGGTAAAGATCACATCGACGCCGACGGTCTGCAGCAAGGCCGCGTCGGCTTCTTCGGTGCGGGGATACTGCTTCAGATCATCCGGGTTGTTGAACTGCTTGGGATTGACGAAAATCGTCACAATCACCCGCTGGCATTCCGCCTTCGCGGCACGGGCCAGTGACAGATGACCGTCGTGCAGCGCGCCCATCGTTGGCACCACTCCGATCACTTCGCCAGCCGCCTTCCAAGCCCGCACCAAGATGCGCAGCTCGGCGATCTTCCGAACAATTTGCGTCAAGGCTGCTTGCCCTTCAGCACATCTGCAAATGAATGTTCTTCATCCGGAAACGTCCCCGCGCGCACTTCGGCGGCATATTCTGCAATCGCTTCCGAGGCCAACATCCCCAGATCCGCATAGCGTTTGACAAATTTCGGCCGGAAATCGGTGAAAAATCCAAGCATGTCATCGACCACCAGCACCTGCCCATCGCAGGCCGCCCCCGCACCGATGCCAATCGTCGGAATGGTCAGTCGTTGGGTGATCCGTGCAGCCAACCCCATCGGCACTTTTTCCAATACGACAGAGAACGCGCCGGCTTCTTCAACCGCCAGCGCATCCTCCATCACCCCATTGGCCTCGCCCTCGCGGCCCACCACTTTGTAGCCGCCCAAAGTGTTCACCGATTGCGGCGTAAGGCCGATATGCGCCTGCACGGGAATCCCCCGCTGCGTTAGGAATGCGATGGTTTCCGCCATATGCGCGCCGCCCTCCAGCTTGACGCAGGGCGCACCGGTCTCGACAATTAAGCGGGCAGCATTGCGATAAGCTTGCTGCGGGCTTTCCTCGTAGCTGCCAAACGGCATGTCGATGACCGCCATCGCTTTTTGCAGCCCCCGCACCACCGAGCGGCCATGTAGAATCATCATCTCCATCGTCACGCCGATTGTGCTCGGCATGCCATGCAACACCATTCCCACCGAATCACCGACCAGAGCCATATCGCAATGCGCGTCCACCAACCGCGCCACCGGCGTGGTGTAAGCCGTCAAAACCACCAGCGGCCCTTGGCCTTTGCGGGCTCGAATATCGGGCGGTAGCACTGGGCGAACGGGGGAGGTTGCACTCATCTGATCGGCTCCGCGAATACATTTGTGCCAATCATATGGGCACAAGCCATCGGGGACGGCAAGATTATACGCCGCATCGCAGCGGCAAACCGGCTTGACGGCGCAGCATCTTGAAGGTGCTATGCTACTCGAAACCTAAACCCATACGTTTGGACTCCAACTTCGAGGCGCTGATGTCGAACATTGAACGTGTAACCCGCGAGGGCATCCCGGCTGAAACCACCCGCCCCGATCCATCGCGCGTCATTGAAGGCGATCCGGTGCATACCACATGGAACATCGAAGATCGTGACGGGCTTTATTGCGGGCTGTGGCAATCAACCCCGGGTAAGTGGACGATCAACTATGTCGAGTGGGAATACGTCTTCATCCATTCCGGCCATTCCGTGTTGACCGACGACGCGGGAGCGACAACCGAGTTGAAGGCTGGTGACAGCTTTATCATTCGACCCGGCTATTTCGGCACGTGGACAGTGCTGGAAACCACGCTAAAAGACTATGTAATCAAGGGCTAAAGCAATAGACCCCGCATCGCGCGGGGTCTATTGCTATTAATCGTGCCGGTAAACTCAGCCGTTGCTTGTTGAACCGTCAGCCAAAGCAAGTTCTGGCAAGGCCGGACAATCGGCTGCATCAATGCCTTTACGTTTGCAGGTTGAAAGCCGCTTTTTCTCAGCCTTGGCAGCCTCTTTGGCATCCAACTCAGCTTGCTTCATTGCGGCTTCGGCTTGGGCCGCTTCTTGATCAACCAGCATTTGCGCATCGCGTGGCTTGCGGGCGATGTTTTCAGGCGTTTCCGGCACAGCGCGCCCCCAGGCATCGTCCATATAGGGGCCTTCGATCGCAAGGCTCTCTTCAAGCGAACGTACTTTAACCCGTGTGCCGAGGTCGATCCGATCATAAAGATCAATCGCGTCTTGGTTGAACAGGCGTATGCAGCCTGCCGAGGTTGCATGACCAATCGTCTCATTCTGAATCGTACCGTGAATACGGAACATCGAGTCGCGACCGCCGCGATACAGATACATCGCCCGCGCACCCAGGGGATTATCAAGACCGCCAGCGCGGCCACCCGCATATTCTGCGTAAAGGTCAGGCCGAGTGCGGATCATGTTGGCAGTTGGCTGCCACGATGGCCATTTGGCTTTACGCCCTATCACGCCCGAGCCACGAAATGACAACCCTTCACGCCCAACGGCAATCGCGTACCGCATTGCACGGCCGTTTTCCTGCACCAGATAAAGCTTGCGGGCAAACGTATCTATCACAATGGTGCCCGGCGCATCATCTGCTGCATAATCTACCTCGGCGCGCGCACGATCAGCCGACAGCAGTTCGGCAGCGACAGGCTCAATATAGAAACCCTCGTCCTCTACACCCTCGTAGCCGGGTACAACCCTTGGGGATGAGTTTTGGGTTTGCGGAGTCCCACAGGCGGCAAGCGCGCTGAGCGACAACACGCCAATGAGGCGAATAATATAGCTGTTCACGGGGCAGAGACTCGGCTGTGAGGAAAATTATCTTTGCACCTAGAGCCTGCTGTTTGCATTCCGTCAAGCCCCGCGAAATGATTGAAAATGGAAAACCCGGTGAATCTGCCAATGCGCGCTGATTCTTTCGCGACCGAAGGCAATTTTCGAGCGCCGATGTGCGTTTGACTGGGAATCATTTCTCAAACATTCCCCATAGCATTTGCCGAGAATAAGTTATCCTGTGCGCGCACCTCGCGCATTGCGATGGCTTATAAAGGAAAAGAACATGGGACTTGAAAGTCTGTTGATCGCTTTGCTGATTGGTGCCGTTGCAGGCTGGCTTGCGGGACAAATCGTGTCGGGCTTCGGTTATGGCATACTTGGCAATATCGTGATTGGCATCGTCGGTGCGTTCATCGCCAGCGCAATTCTGCCACGTGTCGGCCTCGGCTTCGGTGGTGGCATCCTCGCCGCAATCGTTCACGCAACCATCGGTGCAGTGATCTTGCTGTTCGTGATCAAGCTGGTCAAACGCGCTTAAACGGCCATCGATCAAAAGGGCCGGGAGTATTCTTCCGGCCCTTTCCTTTTATCCAACGACGTTAAAGGGGGGTCCGTAGGGAAATTTGGTAATATCCTCATTGCCGTCTTCAGTGATGAAAAGAATATCATGCTCGCGGTAACCGCCAGCACCCGGTTGTCCCGCAGGGATCGTCAACATCGGCTCCATGCTGATCACCATGCCGGGCTCCAGCACCGTGTCGATGTCTTCGCGCAACTCCAACCCCGCCTCGCGACCATAATAATGGCTGAGCACGCCGAACGAGTGGCCGTAGCCAAAGGTGCGATATTGCAGCACCTGATGTTCTTCAAAGAAGGTGTTCAACTTGGCCGTCACCTCAGCGCAGGATGCCCCCGGTTTTAGCAGGCTCATCCCCAACTCATGGGCGGCGATGTTGATTTCCCAGATCCGCAGGCTGGCAGGATCAACTTCTTTCACAAACATCGTGCGTTCCAAGGCGGTGTAATAGCCTGAAATCATCGGGAATGTGTTCAGGCTAAGAATGTCACCGCTTTTCAGCTTGCGGCTGGTCACCGGGTTATGCGCGCCATCGGTGTTGATGCCGGATTGGAACCATACCCAAGTGTCGCGGAATTCTGCGTCGGGAAACCGCTTGGCGATCTCAAGTTCCATCGCATCCCGGCCCGCCATGGCGATGTCAATCTCACGTGCGCCCGCGCGCACAGCCTCACGGATGGCAAAGCCGCCGACATCCGCCACCCCAGCGCCTTGCCGGATCAGATCCAGCTCGGCTCGCGATTTCATCATCCGCTGCTCCATCGTGCCGCGCGAAATATCAATACCGCGCTTGGGCTTAAGGAAATGGCTCAGCTTTTCCGATTGCACCAGAGTCAGATGATCGGCCTCGCAGCCAATCGCGCGGCCTTCCCCCGTCACCGACAAAATAGCGCGCCAGTAATTGTCACGCTGCCAATCCGTATAAGTGATGTTGTCCCCGTACGAACGCCGCCATGGCTGACCCGCATCAATCCCCGCCGAAATGGTCACATTCTGCGTCGGCGTAACAACCAGCCCATACGGGCGGCCAAACGAGCAATAGAGAAACCCCGAATAATAGGCGATGTTATGCATCGAAGTGAACACGCAGGCATCAACCCCATGCACCTCCATCAGATCGCGTAATCCGGCGAGTCGCGCCTCATATTCTTCGGCGGCAAACGGCAAAACCCGGTCGCCTTGGTGAAAACGATATTGCTCTGGACGTTCCGTCATCATCAGACCTCATGTTTGGGGTCTGAGATCTGCGTCCCGGAACCCCGAAAGGTCCCGGCGTGCAGGACGAAAGCAGGTTTCCCCGCAAGCGATGGGGCTTTCCCCCTGTGGTGACGCCATCACCACGGCTCGGCCCCCAGACTATGTCCCGCAGGCTTGCTTGGCAAGCCTGCGGAGTTCGGTTTGGCTTAAACGGCTTTGCCAGCAAAATCCTCGGCGCTATGCCGCTCCGGCACTTGCTCGGCTTCATCACCCCAATTTTTGTTGACGATCCGCCCGCGTTTTACGCCCGGCCGCGCATCAATCTTCTCAGCCCAAGCCATCAGGTGTTTATAGCTTGTCACATCCAGAAATTCGGCTGCATTATAGGCGCGACCAAGCACCAAGCCGCCATACCAAGGCCAAATCGCCATGTCAGCGATAGAATATTCCGAGCCGGCCACATAGGCACTCTCAGCCAGCTGGCCATCCAGCACATCAAGCTGGCGCTTTGTTTCCATCGCATAGCGGTTGATCGGATATTCAAACTTTTCAGGTGCATAGGCGTAGAAATGGCCAAAGCCGCCGCCCACAAACGGAGCCGAACCCATTTGCCAGAACAGCCAGTTCAACACCTCTGTCCGCGCCGCACCGCTGGCGGGCAGAAACGCACCAAACTTATCCGCCAAATGCACCAACATCGAACCGGATTCGAACAAACGCACAGGTTCGGGCCCGGTCAAGTCTAGCAAGGCAGGGATTTTTGAGTTCGGATTGACCCCGACAAAGCCCGACCCAAACTGGTCGCCCTTGCTGATATTGATCAGCCAAGCATCATATTCGGCAGCATGACCCGCCGCCAACAACTCTTCAAACATGATGGAGACTTTTTGGCCGTTCGGCGTCGCCAACGAGTAAAGCTGGAAACCGTGTTTGCCACGCGACAGTTCTTTTTCATGCGTCGGCCCAGCAATCGGGCGGTTGATATTGGCGAACTGACCGCCGTTGGCAGCGTCCCAAGTCCAGACCTTCGGCGGAACATATGGTGAGGTCGTCATCGCAAATCCTTTTGGGGCGACTTGCCCCGGGGAGCCGAAGGTAAGCATAATTCCGCCTTGCGGCAATGCCCCGCGCTTGCACAAAAAACCACAGCCCCCATCTCAAATGTGCACAACAATGGAGAGATGCATGCAGTGTCCTGTGGACGGTGAGACTTTGGTGATGGCCGATCGTAGCGGCGTCGAGATAGACTATTGCCCGAAATGCCGAGGTGTGTGGCTGGATCGAGGCGAGTTAGACAAGATCATCGACCGCGCAGCCGCGGCCCCCGAGGCAGCCCCAGTACGGCGTGAGCCAGCGCCCCGCGATGCCGCCCCAGTTTACCAGCCAGAACCGCAGCGCCAAGTGCCGCGAGACGACGAGCGTCGGCGTTATGATCATGACGACGATGACGACCGCTATCGCGGCAAGAAAAAACGCCGCGAAGGCTTTTTGAGCGACCTGTTCGACTTTTAATTTCCGCGCCTTCTGAGGCGATTCGGGCAGGGTCACGTTATTCCGCGAGCTGAAGTGCTGCGGAATTGCGGAAGGATGAATACGGCCAAGCCTCTGGCGTATCGACCAGACCATGGCGAACCGGGTCCATCTGGCAACTGCGCATATGCAGCGCCATGTCGGCAGCATCGCTAATTCGGTGCTGCCAAAAACCGCGTTGCCAAACGCCCTGCGACGTTTGACTACCACGGGCTGTTCGAGCCGAAAGCGGCAAACTTGCGGAAAACCGCGCTTTGATCAGCCTCCAGCGGCCCACGACGTCAATATCCCCGACGGGCAGGGTCCAAATCGCATGTAAATGATCAGGCATGACCACCCAAGCCGCAATTTCAAATGGCCGCTCTGTCCGCGTCACCCGTACGGCTTGGCGCAGGCGCTCCACTTCCAGCACCAGCAAATCGTCCCCCGCGCGACTGAGGGCTACGGTGAAGTAGATGGCTTCTACGGCGGGAGGATGGCTGTGATATGTCATGCAGCCAGCCTGCCATATCACTGGTTAAGATTGCGTTACCGCGTCCGTGCCTCAAGGTCAGATACGTCAGTTTTAAACGGACCGCGTGATCCCGCCATCCACTCGCAGATTCTGCCCAGTGATATAGCCCGCTGCATCCGAGGCCAAAAAGCTGACGGTACCCGCGATCTCTTCTACGCGGCCATAACGGCCCATTGGAATCCGCGCGCGGAATTCTTCCTTCTCTGGCAACGAGTTGATAAAACCCGGCAAAAGGTTGTTAATGCGAATGCCTTGCGGTGCGTATTTGTCAGCGTAAAGCTTTGTAAAGGCAGACAAACCGACACGCGCTACACCACTGGTCGGAAATGCCGGATCGGGTTCAAAAGTCGCAAATGTCGTGATGTTGATGATCGAGCCACCCGTGCCCTGCGCTTCAAAAATCGGAGTCACCAACCGGATCGGGCGCACAGCGGACAGAAAATAAATGTCGATGCCCTGATGCCAGCCCTCATCCGTGATGTCCAAAAGCGCCGCCCGTGGCCCATGCCCGGCCGAGTTCACCAGCACGTCAATGCGGCCAAACTTCGCCATCGTGGCGTCAATCAGGCGCTTCACATCATCGTTGTTCTGATTCGATCCCGTGACTCCGACGCCGCCAAATTCGGCAGCCAAAGCCTCACCCTTGCCGGACGAAGACAAGATCGCCACCGCAAAGCCATCAGCCGCCAAACGCCGTGCCGCTGCCGCTCCCATGCCAGAGCCGCCCGCTGCAATCACCGCAACCTTTTGCATTTTCGCCTCCATCTATGATTGGCCGGAAGCTGACACGCTCCCATGCCAAACACCACCCGCATTTGTCTGGCGTAGTGTTGGGGCTACCAGCGATTGAGCGCCGCTTCGTCCTCATCCCGGGCCGCAACCCATTCAGCACCATCCGTCGACAGCTCTTTCTTCCAGAAAGGCGCGCGTGATTTCAGGTAATCCATCAAAAACTCAGCTGCAGCAAAAGCTTCGGCCCGGTGCCGCGCGGCAGTCGCGACCATCATAATCGCCTCTCCGCCCGCCAAAAGGCCGTGCCGGTGCACCACCAAAGCATCGATCAATGACCAGCGCAGCATGGCTTGCTCGACCATGCCCGAAATCGCCTTTTCGGTCATCCCCGGATAATGCTCAATCTCCATAGCCGCCAATGTGCCGCCATTGTCGCGCACCAATCCGGTGAAGGTGACAACCGCCCCCGCCCCACCGACCTGCGCCGCAAAGGCGTTCGAAAGCGCGCCCAGATCAAACGGCTCGGCTTGAACCGTCACCTGCATCTCAACCACCCGTCATCGGAGGAAAGAACGCAACCTCGCGCACCCCGGCCAAGGGCGCGTCAAAGCTAGACAGTTCCTGATCCAGCGCCACTCTCAACGAGGCAAGGTCACCGAATGCCCACGCGTAACGTTCTTCGCGTGCCTTCAACTCGGCGATCAAATCCATCACCGTAGCCGCCTGCGTATCCAGCTTTTCGCGCGGAACACCGATCCGCTCGCGCACCCAAGCGAAATACAGCACGTCGATCATTTGTCTTCTCGCAAGAACGGCAGCGCTTTGCGGAAATAATCAAGCCCCGTCATCGCAGTCAGCAGCGCGGCAACCCACATCAGCACCAGCCCGACGTCGCCGGCAAGACTGGCACAATCGCGCTTGCCACAGGCCCGGATAGGGTCAGCCAAACCTTGCGATACCGCGTCAGCATATTGCGCAGGCGTCATGCCCTGCATCGCGACACCGTTGAGGTATTCCAACCCGGTGCCCAAAAACAAAACCGCAATCGCCACCATTTGCGCTGTGGTTTTCCACTTTGCCAACTTGGTGACCTTCAAAAGCCCGGCCTTCGCGCCCAAAAACTCCCGGAGGCCCGATACGAAAACTTCGCGGAACAAGATCACCGTGGCAGGCAGGATCAGCCAAGCGTTCATGCCGGAATAACCGGTCAGCACCATGATCGCGATCACCACCATCGCCTTGTCGGCAATCGGGTCCAGCATAGTGCCGAACTTACTCTCTTGCTTCCATAGCCGCGCAAGGTAACCATCAAACCAATCTGTGATTGCGGCGCCGACAAACAGCGTTAGCGCGAACCAATCCGCCCAAGGTCGCTGGAAATACAGGAACATCAGCGCCACACCGGGGGCCGCGAACAGGCGCATAACAGTAAGTGTGTTTGGGATCGACCATTTCATAAATGAAGTCGTAGCCCAAGTCGCCCCTCGGGGGGAAGCTGCAATTCTGACCTAAGTGGGCGAAACCTACGCCATAACGGCATTGCAATCCCTCATTCCGGCACCGGAGCCCAGATCGCATCATCAATTCTTGGTGCCCCCGTCGCGAGCATCACCACGCGGTCAAACCCCATCGCAATTCCGCTGGACGCAGGCATAATCGCCAATGCCTGCAGGAAATCTTCGTCGAGCGGATACCGCTCGCCATAAACCCGCGCCTTCTCATCCATCTCTAGGTGAAAGCGACGGCGCTGTTCATCGGGGTTGGTCAACTCACCAAAACCATTGGCGAGTTCTACCCCGCAGGCATAGACCTCGAACCGCTCCGCCACGCGGGCATCACCGGGGTGCTTGCGCGCCAAAGCCGCCTCGGCGCTGGGGTATTCATCCAAAATGGTGATACGGCCCATACCAAGATGCGGCTCGACCAACTCTCCCAACACGCGGCTTAGCATATCCGGCCACGTATCATCCGCAGCCACCCGCAGCCCGATCCGCGTCAACTCTGCGGCCAGCACCACAGCGTCCGGCTCACCATCCGGTCTGATGGAGGCCAGCAAGTCCACCCCAGCATAGCGTGAGAATGCGTCTGCTACCGACAACCGCTCGGGTTCCGCAAAAGGATCGCAAACCTTACCGCGAAACCGCAGCGTTGCTGATCCCGCCACCTTAGCCGCCAACCGACAAAATGCCACCGCGTCGGCCATCAGCACTTCATAGCTCTCACCGACCCGATACCACTCCAACATGGTAAACTCTGGCGAATGCAGCGCCCCGCGCTCTCGGTTGCGGTAGACATGCGCGAAAGCTGCGATCCGCCGCTCTCCCGCCGCCAACAACTTCTTCATCGCAAATTCAGGCGACGTGTGCAGATACATTGCCCGCCCCACGCCGTCATTGCCGATAGCTTCCGTCATAAATCCGTGCAGATGCGCCTCATTGCCCGGCGAGATCGCCAGCGCCGAGGGGTCGACCTCGATAAACTCGCGCTCCGCCAGCCAGACCCGCATCGCCGCCTGAATCCGATTACGCGCAAGCAAAATCTGGCGCCGATCGGCATGCCGCGCTGGTGTCCACCACGGCTGATCCATATTTTTGGCTTTCATCTGGAGATTTCCGATCAAATGGGCTACAGCCTGCCCGATATGCGGCCCCCTTACCCTTGGGGCCGCCCAAGAACAAGGAATCTGACGTGAAAGTCATCGCCTCCAGCCTGCGCAAAGGCAATGTCGTCGAAATGGACGGCAAACTTTATGCCGTCCTCAAGGCCGAAAATTTCCACCCCGGCAAAGGCACGCCTACCACCAGCGTAGACATGCGCCGGATTTCGGATGGCGTCAAAGTCGCCGAGCGTTGGCGCACCACGGAAATGGTTGAAAAGGCCAACGTCGATGACCGCGAATACGACTTCCTTTATGAAGACGGCGAAGGCTTTCATTTCATGGAGCCTACCACCTACGAACAATTCGCCGTGCATCCCGACGTGGTTGGCGACGACAAGGCGTTCCTGACCGATGGCCTGAAGGTTTACCTGAAAACCTATGACGGCGTTGCAATCGCGCTCGAACTGCCGCAGCGCGTCAATGTTGAGATTGCCGAGACCGAGCCTGTGGTAAAAGGCCAAACAGCCTCGTCGTCGTACAAGCCCGCGATCTGCACCAACGGCGTCCGCGTCATGGTGCCGCCACATATCGGCCCCGGCGCGCGCATTGTGATCAACACCGAGGATTATTCGTACTACGGTCGCGTCCAAGACTAAGCCGACCGCTTTGCAGGCCCGCCCGCATCCCGCGCGGCGGGCTTTTTCATGCGCATCGCCCAACCGTCTGACAAAATCCAGCCGCTCACGCAGACGGCGGCAACGCGCTTTAGTATTAGCCTAAATATTCTGTTTCCGGAGGCTACCCTCCGGCTTGCAGCAACCCTTTCTCATCTCTTGCGCAAATCATCCTCAATATACGCCTGCACAATATCATCAAAACTATCCTCGGCCCGAAACCCCAACGCCTTCGCCCGCGTTGCAGCAAACCGCCGCGGCCAATTCTGCACGATCGCCCAAACTGCCGGGTCAGGCACATCGCGGATCAGCGCCGCCACATCAGCCCCCGCCGCGCGCTTCAAAGCCTCAATCTGCTCGCCTACCGTCACGGCTACCCCCGGCAAAGTCAGATTGCGCCGCAACCCCACCGCCGCCAAATCCAACTCCGCCGCGTGAAGAAAAAATCCCACCGCCGCGCGCGGGCTGGCCATGGTGTGCAGCCAATCCAGCGCCACCGGCACGGCGGCCGGCAAGCCATTCAGTGGTTCGCGGATGATGCTTGAAAAGAAACTGGACGCCGCCCGATTGGCTTTGCCGGGGCGCACGCAGATTGTTGGCAAACGCAACCCGATGCCATCGAAAAATCTGCGCCGCGAATAGTCTGACAGCAGCGCCTCACCGATCAGCTTTTGCACGCCATAAGACGAGTGCGGCGTCGGTGCGAAATCATCGGGTATTTCCTCCGGGAACGGCCCACCAAACACCGCCATGGTTGAGGCATAGACCAGTCGAGGCGCATAATCCGCCATCCGAATAGCCTCAAACAACGCCCGCGTGCCATCGACATTCACCGCGTAGCCCAGATCGAAATTCGCCTCAGCCTCACCCGACACCACCCCCGCCAAATGAAAAATCACATCAGGCCGGTGCGCGATCAAACCTTTTGCCGCTCCCTCAGCCGCTAGGTCCCCCACCAGCGCTAAATGCGGAGCTTCCACCTCCGCCGCTACGATATCATGCAAGATCAGCTGGCTGATCGCCCTGCCCTGCACCTGCCCTCGCGCCAGCAATGCTGCCGTCAGCTTGCGGCCAATCATTCCCGCCGCACCCGTGATCAAAACCCGCATGAAACCCTCCCGTTTCGCCACACTAAAGCATAGCCCGCCCAAGCCACAAAGCTTCGTCTGCAAAAACTGGTGTCCACACGTGGGCACGGGTGCCTTTTATGACTTATCAATGGGTTACGGGTGCCGATTCAGGCTTGATTTACCATAACACACGCAGAGCAGCGCGCGGGCAACCTTATCGCCGCTCGCATCTAGCGTTCCAGTCGTTGAGTTGCGAGCCGATTAAACCGTCGGCACTGTGCCGCCATCAATGACGTATTCAGTACCAGTGATCGACGCTGCGCGGGGTGAGACGAGGAAGGCGATCAGGTCGGCCACTTCTTGCGGCTTGGCGGGGCGTCCTAGAGGGATGCCGCCCAGACTGTCCATGATAATCTTTTTGCCGCCCGCGTAATCGGTGCCAGCTCGAAATGCCAAGCGTTCGGCCAGCGCCACAGAAGCCTCGGTTTCCACCCATCCCGGCGATACGCGCACGACGCGGACGCCTTTCGGTGTCACCTCTTTCGACAGCGCCTTGCTGTAGGTCGCGAGAGCGCCTTTGGCTGCGGCATAAGCGATCGTGGATTCGGGCAGCGGTAGTTGATGTTGGATTGAGGTGACATGGATCACCACCCCGGCCCCTTGCGCCACCATTCCCGGGACCAACGCCCGATCCAACCGCACCGCTGCCATCAGGTTTTGGTTGATTTCGCGCATCCACAGATCGTCGTCCAGCACCGCAAAACCGCCACCCGGCGCGGCAGAACCGCCCACCACGTTGACCAGAATATCGACGCCGCCCATGCTTTCCAGCGCCCTTTTGGCAAGCAGGGCGCAGCCCTCGGCGGTCATCAGGTCGGCAGTGCAAAAGACGACATCGGCGGGCAGATCATCCGGCTTTGTGCGCGCGCTGGTTATCACTTTCGCCCCCGCAGCCAGCAAGGCTGCTACAACCGCTTGCCCAACGCCTTTGCTGCCGCCCGTCACCAATGCGCGTTGGCCATTCAGATCAATCCATCCAGACATTAGTGAATCTCCAATTCTGCGATCAGCCCTGATTTGAGCGTGAAGCCGAAATCGAGCGTCACCGGGCTGCCTTTGAAGCTGCCGGAAACCTCGGCCGTTACGATGGTTTTGCCGCGGTCTTCGCGGATCGATAACATGCGGGTCGCCTGCACCGGGGCATTTGAGGCGATGTGCCAAGCTTTGATTTCGGCCAGTCCGTGGTGGATTTTGGCTTCATCGTGCACGATGGCATCGGCGGCAAAGCAGGTGTCAAAAGGCTGGCGCGTGCTGTCGGCGCTGGCAGCAAAGTAGGTGGCAAGAGCGGTGGGGAGTGCGATCATTGGGCTTCCTTCGCGTCGGGCATGACGCATCTGTTGCAATGACCGAGATATCGCATTAGCTAGACATTATGGAAAGAACACACGAAAAAGTTGGGTACTTACCTGAAGGTAAGCCATTGGAGTCGGAACCAGTTTCCGCCGCCGTAGGCGTCGAGACGGTGATCCGCATGTTAGAGGGTCGCTGGAAGCTGGTGATCCTGTTCAAGCTGTTCGGCGGCAAGCTGTTGCGGTTTTCTGATCTTGAGCGGGCGATTCCGGCGATCTCACAAAAGATGTTGATCCAGCAGTTGCGGCAGATGGAAGCTGACGGCATCGTCACGCGGCTGGTGCATCATCAGGTGCCGCCGAAGGTGGAGTATGGCCTGACGGCGTGGGGGCAATCGTTGTGTCCGGCGCTGGATGCGTTGCTGCAATGGGCGGGCAATGCGCCGGATGAGGTCAGCTTGGGTTTAGAGCACTTCGTGCCGCGTTAGGAGTGGACTGATCCGTCAAAGTTTAGCCCGTCGAGAATTCCTGCGATCTTTGATAGAATTGCGCGGACTCTGGTCGTTTATCTTGGATCAATACTCTCACCGGAGGCTTCCTGCGGCAAATGTCGGATGCCTCCGGCGGGGATATTTGGGCCAATGTGAAATGCAAAGCGCGGCAGAGTTGCCCCTGCCGCGCTTTGGTAGTTGTTTTAAAGTTAGATGATTTCTGACATTTTCACCACGCGGCCCTCGGCCACGGACTTTACTGCTGCTTCGGCCAGTGCGAGAGCGATCAGGCCGTCTTCGCCTGATGGTTCAGCTTTACCCTTACCACCCAAAGCCGCGATTAAGGTGGCGATTTCGGCGGCGTAGGCTTCGGTGTAGCGGGTCATAAAGAAGTCGTGCAGCGGCGGGCGGGTGTAGCCTGCGGCGGTGGCGACTTCGATCGAAACCGGGCGCTGGTTTTCGGCGCTAACCGCACCGAGCGAGCCGTGGACTTCGATGCGCTGATCGTAGCCGTAGGTGGCGCGGCGCGAGTTCGAGATCATCGCTTGGCGACCGGATTTGGTTTTCAGCATGACTTGAACAGAATCAAAATCGCCAGCCTTGCCGATTTCGGGATCGACCAGAACGGCGGCGGTGGCGACAACTTCGGTGATTTCTTCACCTAACAGAAAGCGGGCCATGTCGAAATCGTGGATGGTCATGTCGCGGAAGATGCCGCCGGAGCGTTTGATATAGTCAATCGGCGGCGGGCCGGGATCGCGCGAGGTGATCACGACCATCTCAGGCGTGCCAATGGTTCCCTTATCAATTTCTGCGCGGACGGCTCTGAAATGCGGATCGAAGCGACGGTTGAAGCCGACCATCAGGGTGCCTTTGTGGGCGCGCACGACTTCGAGGCAGGCTTTGACGCGGGCGAGTGAAAGGTCGATGGGCTTTTCGCAGAACACCGCTTTGCCCGCTTTGACGAATTGTTCGATCAGGTCGGAGTGGGTGTCGGTCGGGGTGCAAATCACCACTGCGTCGATGTCTTTTGACGCCAAGATCGCCTCAACCGAGCGGACTTCGCAACCGTATTGATCAGCAATCGCCTGCGCCGCTGCCGGGAAAGCATCGGCCACAGCGACGAGTTGTGCGCCTGCATCGCCCGTCACCGCTTTGGCATGGACCTTACCGATGCGGCCTGCGCCCAAAAGCCCGAATTTTACTGTCATGTCATCCTCCACTTGCGGCAATCCCGGCGGGCTTGCAGTTGCGGAACTGATATTCCATTTTGGGCCAAGATCAATCCGATTTTGTGGAGAATCGGCAAGGCGGGGCGGACTCTCGGCAGAATTCGGCAAGACTTTTAGCAGGAAGCAGGCGTCGATTTAGAACGTATATTCTATTGTTTTATTCATGAGAGCGTAAAACCTGTGCCGGGCGGGTGGAGAGTGGGCGTAGCACGAAGACTAAGCTGGCAAGCAAGGTGGCTGCAATGCCGCCAAGCACGATGGCGAGGGCCGAGCCGGGCTCAAACGCATAGGGGCTGTCCATCACGAAGCGCATCACCACCCAGCCCGCCAAGCCGCCAGCGATGATGGCGACAATGCCAGCGGCGGCTCCCATCATCGCGGCTCGGAGGGCGAAGCTGAGCAGGATGCGGGCGCGCGAGGCGCCTAAGACTTTCAACACGGCAGCTTCATAGATGCGGGCGCGCTCACCCGAGGCGGCTGCGCCGATCAGCACGACGAAGCCTGTCAGGAGCGTGGCCATGGCGGCGATGGTGGTGGCTTTTGCGATGGCGGTGAGGGCTTCGGTGACGCGACCGATAGCAGCTTTGACGCCAATCGCGGTGATGTTGGGGAAAGCGGTGGCTATTTCGCGCAGGATCGCGGCCTCGGCACCGGGGTCGGCGTAGACGGTGGCGATGTCAGTATGGGGTGCGCCTGCGACGGCATCGGGGTCGAGGGTGAGGACGAAACCGATGCCTGCGTTGGAGAAATCGACCACGCGGAAGCTGGTGATGGTTGCTAAGATGTCGCGGCCGAGGATGTTGATGGTGAGTTGGTCGCAGAGTTTGAGGCCAAGCTCCTCGGCCTCCTCGGCGGCGAAGGAGATTTGCGGCGGGCCTTGGTAGTAGGCGGGCCACCATGTGCCTGCGGTCAGTTTGGTAGCGGCGGGCTGGGCGGCGGCATAGGTGATGCCGCGGTCGCCTGCGAGCACCCAGTGATCGCCTGCGACTGTGCGGGCGTCTTGGCCGTTGATCTGGGTGATGATGCCGCGCAGCATGGGGGCGGACTCGACTTTGCTGACGGCGGGGTTGGCGGCGAGGATACTGCGGAAGTCGTCGATTTGGTCGGGTTGGATATCAACGAAAAAGAAAGATGGGGCGCGGGTGGGCAAGTCGCGGGAGATCGCGGCGCGCAGGTTGGCGTCGATTTGGCCGACGGCGGCGAGGACGGTGAGGCCCAAGCCAAGGGCGAGGACAACTTGCATGGTCTCAGCGCGGGGTGCTCCGATAGAGGCTAGGGCGGCGCGGAGTGCGACTTTGCCTCGGAGTGCGGTTAGGCGGGCGGCGCGGCGCGCGAGGCGGACCAGCGCCCAAGCGGTTGCGGCGAGGACGACGAGGGCTGCGAAGACGCCGCCTGCGGTGCCGAGAGCTAGGTTTCGGGTGCCGGATAGCCCGACGGCGCCACCGATCAGCAAGGCTGCGAGGGCGAGCATGGCTAGGGCATAACGGGCGCGGGGCCAGCCGCCGGATAGGCCGCCACGATAGAGGGCAGCGGCGCGGACTTGCTCGCTGCGGGCGAGCGGCCAGAGCGCGAACAGGAAGGCGGAGGTTACGCCGTAGAATGCGGCTTCGATTATGGGGCGAGGGCAGAGGGCGATTTGGGCAGGGAATGGCAGGGCGGATTGGATTTGTTCGGCGAAGGCTAGGGGGGTGGCGATGCCCAAGGTTAGGCCGAGGGCGACGCCTAGGGTGACGAGGACGGCGATCTGGATGAGGTAGGTTTGGAAGATCAGGCCGCCGGTTGCGCCGAGCGTACGAAGGGTGGCGATGGTGGCTATCTTGGACTCGAGGTAGGATCGGACCGCGGCGGCGACACCTACGCCACCGACGGCCAACCCTGCGAGTCCGACGAGGATCAGGAACGCGCCGATGCGTTCGACAAACCGGGCGACGCCGGGTGCGGCTTTGCGGCTGTCGCTCCACCGCAGGCCGGAGTTGCGGAATTTTGTTTCGGCTTCGGTTTGCAGAGCGGCGAGATCGGCGTTTGTGGGCAGCAGAAGGCGGTATGACGAGTCGAACAATGTGCCGGGTTCCAGCAGCCCGGATTGCGCAAGGGCTTTGGTTTTCACGATGGTGCGGGGGGCTAAGGCGAAACCGCCGGTGGCGCTGTCTGGTTCGCGCAGGATGCGGCCTTGCAGGATGAACTCTTGCTCGCCCAGTTTGAAACGGTCGCCTAACGCCAAGCCGATCTGGTCGGCTAAGATGCCGTCCATCACAGCCCCGGGCAGATCGGTGGTGGAAAGGGCGGTGGCGAGTTCGCCGGTTTCCAACTGCACGGAGCCGAGCAGCGGATAGTTATCGTCCACCGCCTTCACTTGGGTCAGCACATGCGCATCGCCCGCGACGACCATTGAGCGGAAATCGACAATCTCGGAGGTTTTCGCAGCGATCTGATCGAGAAAAGCGCGTTCTTCCGGGGTGGCGAAGCGGTAGGTGAACTCAACCTGCGCATCACCGCCGAGCAGGACCGCTCCTTGATCGGTCAACCCCGCCTCAATCGCGGAACGCACCATGCCTACGCCCGCAATAGCGGCGACACCGAGCGCAAGGCAGGCGAGAAACACCCAGAAGCCGCGCAGGCCGCCGCGTAGTTCTGCGCGCGCGATGCGTGCCGCAAGTTTTAGGCTCATGCGACAGCCCCGGCGATGCGGTCGGCGGCGGTGTGGTCGGAGATGCGGCCATCAACCAAGCGCACTATGCGGCTACAGCGGGCGGCGAGTTCTGGGGCATGTGTGACCAATACCAGCGTCGCGCCGTGGCGGTCGCGCAGGTCAAAGATCAAATCCATGATCGCGGCACCGTTGACGCTGTCGAGATTACCGGTCGGCTCATCGGCAAGCAGGATCGCAGGGCGCGGGGCTGCGGCACGGGCAAGCGCCACACGTTGCTGCTCACCGCCGGAAAGCTGCGCCGGATAATGCTGCATCCGAGTCGACAGACCGACTGCATCAAGTTCGTCGCGGGCGCGGGTGTAGGCGTCGGCGTGTCCGGCGATTTCCATCGGCAGCGCGACATTCTCCAGCGCAGTCATCGTCGGGATCAGGTGGAACGATTGGAACACCACGCCCATCCGGCCACGCCGAAACTTCGAAAGGCCGTCTTCATCAAGGCCGGTGATGTCTTGGCCCAAAGCCTCAACCCGGCCCTTCGTGACCCGCTCCAGCCCACCCATCAGCATCAGTAACGAAGATTTGCCCGACCCCGACGGGCCAACCAGCCCAAGGCTCTCGCCACGGGCTACGCTGAGCGTTATGCCTTTCAGAATATCGACCGCGCCTGCATTGCCAGCCAAGGTCAGCCACGCGTCTTGCAACGCTAGAACGGTTTCAGTCATGTCTTACTCTCTACTGCCTCGCTTGACATATGCGCCGCTGCGCGCGTTCCGCAATGTCACGGCGGCGATAATTCTGCTGGTTTCTCCGGTATATGCCGAAACGACCGTGCTGGCCCTGGGCGATAGCCTGACGGCAGGCTATGGATTGCCAACCGATCAGGGCTTTGTGCCTCAATTACAGGCATGGCTTGCGGCGAAGGGCACGGATGTGCAGATTTTGAACGCTGGGGTGTCGGGGGATACCACGGCGGGCGGGCTGTCGCGCACCGATTGGTCGCTGACGCCCGAAGTCGATGCGGTGATCGTAAATTTGGGTGGTAATGACATGCTGCGCGGGATTGATCCGGCCACCAGCCGCGCCAATCTGGATGCGATTTTGGCCAAGGTTCAGGCGCGCGGGTTGCCGGTGTTGTTGGTGTCTTTGCGCGCGCCGGGGAATTATGGCGAGGCTTTTAAAACCAATTTCGATGCGATGTATCCTGATCTGGCGACAAAATATGGCGCGCTACTGGCCGAGAACTATTTCTTTCCGGTGATCAATCAGCAAACCCGATTGCTGGACCCGGAATATATGCAGGCCGATGGCATTCATCCAAATGCCAAGGGTGTGGCGAAGATTTTGGAGGCGGTGGGGCCGAAGGTGCAGGAGTTGCTGGCGCGGGTCACGCCCTAATCCGCTTGCGCCCGGCCTCGCTTCAGTGAAACTGCGGCGAAATTGCCGGAGTTGCGCATGACACTTCTCACTGACTTAACGGCCGCGCTTGGCGCCGCCCATGTAATCATCGGCACCGATCTGGAGCGGTATCGCTCGGATTGGACGACGCATTACACGTCTAATCCGATCGCTGCGGTGCGCCCGGGATCGACGGCCGAGGTGGTGCAGGTGATGCATATTGCTGCGCAGCATGGTGTGGCAGTGGTGCCGGTGTCGGGACGCACCGGGCTGGTTGGCGGTCATATGACCGACGGCGGTTTGATGCTGTCGGTGGAGCGTTTGAACCGTATTCGGGAGGTGAAGGCAGGCGCGCGGATTGCGATTGTCGAGGCTGGCGTGGTGCTGGACCGTCTGCACGAGGCTGCAGAGGCCGAGGGGCTGTACTTCCCGCTGTGGTTTGGCGCGCGGGGATCGGCGATGATCGGCGGCGTGCTTTCGACCAATGCCGGCGGGTCAAACGTGTTGCGTTATGGCTCTACGCGGGCGTTGTGTCTGGGGTTGGAAGTTGTATTGCCGGATGGCCGCGTCCTGAACCTGATGAGCCAGTTGCACAAGGATAACTCGGGCTACGATCTGAAAAACCTTTTCATCGGGGCCGAGGGCACGCTGGGGGTGATCACGGCGGCAGTGATGAAACTCGTTCCAAGACCGCGCGCTTATGCGACCGCGACGCTTTCGGCACGATCATTGCCGGACGCGTTGAAGCTGCTGAACCGCTTGCAGGTTGTCTCGGGCGGCTTGGTGGAAGCGTTTGAATACATGCCGGAAACCTACATGCGGCGCTTGGCTGAAGCACGGCCAGACATTCGCCAGCCGTTCTCTCCAAGGCAGGCGGTGAACATTCTGGTGGAACTTGGCAGCACGCGGCCTGCGGATGCGGCGGCGGATGCAGATGGGGTTTTGCCCTTGGCTGCGATGCTACAAGACGTGCTAGAGGTCATGCTCGCCGAGGGGCTGATCCTCGATGCTGAGATCGCAGCATCCGAGGCGCAGCGCCGTACAATGTGGCAACGTCGTGAGCTGGCGGCAGAAATCACCGTGGCGCGGCAGCCGACGATTGACACGGACATTTGCCTGCCGATCGATGCGGTGGCTACGTTCTTTGAGCGTATCCATGCGCGGCTGCCCAGTCTCGATCCGGGGGCGGAGACGTTGTCGGTGGCGCATCTCGGCGACGGCAATATCCACTTCACGGTGTTCAGCACGGACGATAGTGCTGCGTTGTATGACCGCGTTGTGGAGGCCGTGGAAGATGAAGTGCAGGCGTTGGGCGGCAGTTTCTCGGCAGAGCATGGCGTGGGGTTGTCGAAGCTGGCCTCAATGCGGCGGCGGAAAGACCCGGTGGCCTTGGACGTGATGCGCCGCGTGAAGGCGGCGCTGGACCCGGATGGGCGGATGAATCCGGGCAAGGTTATACCTGCAGTTTGATCTGTAAAGGGAGCCACCGATGGCCCCATCGAGGGGCCACACGGCGGCGCTGCCGGTGGATGATTGTTGTAGGCTGGTATTGTGGAGTGCCGGTATCGCCAAGGGCGATGTCGTTGAAGGCTGTATCGCGGGGATGAGTTGAGAGTTTCGCATACCCGCGCGGAGCTGCGACGTTGAAAATTTTGCCGGCGCTGGCGGCTTACCGTGGCAACGCCGTTGCGTGGCCTCTCGATGGGCCCAAGACGGCACCCCCGTTTCAGGTTGCAGATGATATGGACTTCGCCGCGCGGCGTCGTTAGCGATAGCGCGACATCTTCGGAAAGCCTGCCTTGTCCGCCCTAACCCTGATTTACCGCCTGCCCGCGCTGCGCCTGATCTTTCTGGCGCTGTTGCTGTTGGGGGCGCATAACGCCTCGGTTTATCCCTACCAGTCCCTGATCGCGATTGAGCGGATTGGACTAAGCAAGCCCGTGTTTGCGCTGGTGTTGGTGCTGGCCTCGATCACCGCTGTGACCGCATCGGTGTTACTCGGCATCCTTGGCGATCAGCGCGGTAATCGGCGGCGGATTGCTTTGCTGGCTACAAGCGCGAGCTTGATCGGGCTGCTGATGATGATTGTTTTTCCCGGAAAAATCAGCCTGATCCTGTGCCACGGCGTTTTGCTGCCTGTCGCGTCTAGCCTGTACGGACAGTTGTTCGCGCTGGCGCGGCTCGCCACTCCAAACGGCCAAAGTCGCGACTCGGTGCAAGCGGCGTTGCGGTCTGCGATGTCGCTGAGTTTTCTGGCAATGTTGGTGTTCTGGACCTTTGGTTTTGCCGCCGATATCGACGTGATGGCGATCTATCTCAGCGCGGGGCTGGCGAGTTTTGGATTGGTGCTGCTGATCTATTCCAGTTGGCCGAAAGATGGCGCGTCGGACTGGGCAGATCAGCGTTCCGGCTTGAACTTTGCGCAGGCGTTCAAGGAAATCGCACATCCGACTATTCTGATGCGTCTGCTGTTGCTTGGGGCGATCAGTGCCAGCGGCATCCTCTATATGGTGCTTATTTCGCTAATCTTTGAAGACTCACCGGTGCGGGATGCGTCGGATGTGGCGCTGTATGTCGGGCTGGTTGCGGGCTGGGAAGTGCCATGTTTGCTGCTGTTGTCGCGCTTGGTCAGCCGGGTGCGCAGGTCTACGTTGCTGGCGGTGGGATCCGCGGTTTATACGCTGCATCTGTTGGCGTTGCCGATCTTGTCCGACAGTGCTTGGATCTGGGTGATGCCGCTTATTGCGGGTATCGGCGGCACGGCAATCATCAGTCTGCCGATCAGCTATTATCAGGATCTGATGCACAGCCGTCCCGGCACGGCGGGGGCGATGTTGGCGCTGCAAAAGCTGGTGTCGGATATGTTGGCAGCGGCGGCATTTGCGATTGGCACTGCTGTGGGCGGCTATGAAACCGTGGCGATCATCGGCACTGCGCTGGCGTTGCTGGGGGCAGCGGGACTGCTTTGGGTCGACCGCAAGCAAGCGCGGCCGACTTAAACGGTGGTGGTCTCACCGCGCAGCCAAAGCTGATTACCTTGCAGCACAGCGAGGCCAGCAATCGGCGTTTCACACGATCCGTCCAAACAGGTCATAAATGCCCGTTCGACGCCAAGTTGTAGGCCCGTTGACGGAGACCTCACCCGCGACACTTACGCCTTTCAACCAATGCCTGCGAGGCCGCGCTTGACACGCGGTCACAGGTGATGGACGCAGGGGCGCTAACGGAGGCCCCTATGACCAAACTGATGCTGCGCGCCCTTGCGGGCGAGACGTTGCCGACCCCGCCGATCTGGATGATGCGTCAGGCGGGGCGCTATCTACCCGAATATCGCGCGACGCGGGCGCAGGCGGGAGACTTTCTGTCGCTGTGCTATAATCCGGAGCTTGCGGCCGAAGTGACATTACAGCCGATCCGCCGTTATGGCTTTGATGCGGCCATTTTGTTTGCCGATATTTTGTTGCTGCCGCAGGCGTTAGGGGCGGATCTTTGGTTCGAGACTGGCGAGGGGCCAAGGCTTTCCACGATCACCACGATGGCGGGTGTGCAGGCGTTGAAACCGCGCGAGGCGATCCACGACACGCTTGCGCCGATCTATGAAACCGTGCGGATTCTGGCGCGGGAATTGCCAGCGGAAACGACTTTGATCGGCTTTGCGGGCGCACCGTGGACGGTGGCGACCTATATGATCGCAGGTCGAGGCAGCAAGGATCAGGGGGCTGCCCATGCGTTGAAGGCCGCCGACCGCGCGACATTTTCGGCGTTGATTGAGGTGATTACCGAGGCCACCATCGACTATCTGTCGGCTCAGGTGCAGGCGGGGGCGGAAGTGGTGAAGCTGTTTGACAGCTGGGCCGGGTCGCTGAAAGGCGAAGATTTTACCGATTTCGCGGTGAAACCGACTGCCCGCATTATCTCGGCGTTGAAGGCCAAGCATCCCGGGCTGCCGGTGATCGCGTTTCCGCGAGAAGCTGGGGCGGGATATATCGGCTTTGCGGCGGCGACGGGGGCGGATTGCGTGGCGATTGATAACTCGGTCAGCCCGGAATGGGCAGCGGCGCATGTGCAAACGGGTGGCTGCGTGCAGGGCAACCTGTCGCCGACGCATATGGTGACGGGCGGGCAAGCGTTGGTGGATGCGACCCGGCGGGTGGTGGATGCTTTCATGGCCGGGCCCCATATTTTCAATCTCGGCCATGGGATCACATCGGATGCAAATCCGGACAATGTCGCGCTGATGGTGGAAACAGTGCGGGGCTGACGCCGATCACATTTTAGGTCACGGACATTGACTTAACCGTCCTCCGCGGCAAAAGTCCGGCCAACTGATCGGGAGGACTGGTGTGGAGTGGAATAGTGTTCTGGCGACGCGCAATGCGAGGATGAAAGCCTCGGAAATTCGTGAGCTTTTGAAGCTGCTGGATCAGCCCGACATTATCTCTTTCGCAGGCGGCATTCCTGACCCGGCTTTGTTTCCGACCGAAGCGTTTCGCGATGCGTTTTCGGCGGCTTTGAGTGGGCCGAAAGCCGGAGCTGCGCTGCAATATTCGGTATCTGAGGGCTACAAGCCGCTGCGAGATTGGATCGTGGCAGAGATGGGCAAAATCGGGGTGCCTTGCACGGCAGATAACGTGCTGATCACCTCTGGTTCGCAGCAAGCGCTTGATTATCTAGCGAAATTGATGATCTCGCCGAATGATACCGTGCTGGTGGGTTGGCCGACTTATCTTGGCGCATTGGGGGCGTTTAACGCTTATGAGCCGACTTATGATCGTCTGGACGCCAACACCAACCGCCGTGCTGCTGACTTTGTGATGAAGGCAGAGGCTGCGGGTGGTCGGGTCAAGTTCGCCTATTTGTCGGTAGATTTCGCCAATCCGACTGGCGAAACCATGCTGCGTTCCGCCCGCGAAGCTGTGATTGATCTGGCCGATGAGATGGACATCGCCGTGGTCGAGGATGCCGCGTATCAAACGCTGCGCTTTGACGGTGAGGCTATTCCGCCGATTTTGGCGCTGGAGATCGCCCGCAAAGGTTCGATTGAGGAGTGTCGCACGCTTTACTGTGGCAGTTTCTCCAAATCACTGGCTCCCGGTTTGCGGGTGGGCTGGGTTTGCGGGCCGTCAGAAGTGATTTCGCGGCTGGTCCTGATGAAGCAGGCGGCTGATTTGCATTCGGCTACGACCAATCAGATCGTCACGCATCATGTTGCAAGCACGCAATTTGACAGCCACGTGGCCAGACTGCGCACAATATATCAGGGGCGCCGCGACCATCTGCTGAAGGCGCTGGCGCGGGAGATGCCAGAGGGCGTCAGTTGGACCAAGCCAGAGGGTGGCATGTTTGTTTGGATGACGCTACCAGAGCGGATGGATGGCGCTGACTTGTTGGCGCAGTCGTTGGAAACTGAGCGTGTGGCGTTTGTGCCGGGACGCGCGTTTTTTGCGGACGGCAGCAACGGCAATACCATACGGCTGTCGTTTTCCTGTGCGAATGAAGCGGCTATTGATGAAGGCATGAAGCGACTCGGTCGGTTGATCCGCGCGCAAGCATGAGCGGTCATTGGAGGTCAGCAATTCTGGCCGTAAAAGGTTTGTGGGTATGAGTGGTTCTTGGCTATGAGCTTGCTTTGGGTGTTTGCGGCGCTGATTGGCTCGGTGGGTCAGGTGGCGCGCAATGCGATGCAATCGAGCCTGACGCGGCAAATCGGCACCGTGGGCGCAACGCAGGTGCGGTTTCTATTTGGCCTGCCGTTCGCGCTGCTGTTCTTGGTGATTGTGACGCTTGCCACAGGTGAAGCTATACCAGTGCCCGGTCTGACCAGTTTGGCTTTCACCGTCGCAGGGGCTTTGGCGCAGATTGCGGCCACCGCCTTGATGCTGGTGATGATGAAGTCGCAAAGCTTTGCGGTGACAACGGCTTGGCTGAAGACCGAGCCGGTTATTGTCGCGATTGCGGCGGCGCTGATCTTGCGCGATCCGATCAGCCTGCCGGTGCTGGCGGCCATCATTATTGCCAGCGCGGGCGTGATGCTGATGTCTATCAAACCCGGTATGCCGGTGTGGCAATTGGGCCGCCCGGTGCTGATCGGGCTTTTGGCGGGCGGATTGTTTGGTGCATCAGCTATCGGATTTCGCGGCGGCATCACCCATCTGGAGAGCGGCGGGTTTTTGATCCGTGCAACATCGACGCTGGCGTTAAACCTCGCCATCCAAACCACGACATTGTTGATCTGGATGGGTATTTTCAACCGAGCCGCACTTTACGGATCATTTTCGGTCTGGCGCAGTTCGTTGTTCGCAGGCTTCCTTGGCGCATTCGCCTCGCAGTTCTGGTTCATTGGATTTGCGTTAACCTCAGCTGCCAACGTTCGCACCTTGGCGCTGGTTGAGGTGATTTTCGCCACTGCCGTTTCACGCTACGCCTTTAAACAACCTGTCAGCACACGCCAGATCATCGGCATGTCGGTGATTGTGCTGGGCGTTGGGCTGCTGTTACGGCTGCAGGCTTAGGTCCATTTCGCAATCGGCGGCAGGCTCATCAGCACTGCATTGGCGTCATGACCGGATTCGAGGCCGAACTTGGTGCCGCGATCATAGACCAAGTTGTATTCGGCGTAGAGACCACGATGGATCAGTTGAGCCTCGCGGTCCGCCTCTGACCATGAGGTGTCGATGCGACGTTCGGTGATCGGCATGAAGGCTGGCAGGAAGGCGCGGCCGACGTCTTGTGTCAGCGCGAAATCGGCGGCCCAGTCGCCGGTATTCAGATCATCGTAGAAAATCCCACCGACACCACGGGCGCGGTTGCGGTGCGGGATGTAGAAGTATTCGTCCGCCCAAGCCTTGAATTTCGCATAGTAGTCGGGACTATGTGCGTCGCAGGCAGATTGCATTGCGGCGTGAAAATGCGCGGTATCCTCGGGGTATTCCAAGCATGGATTGAGATCGGAGCCGCCACCAAACCAGCACGCATGTGGCGTCCAGAACATCCGTGTGTTCATATGTACGGCGGGGCAATGCGGGTTGGTCATATGGGCAACAAGGCTGATGCCGCTGGCCCAAAACCGTGGATCGCTGTCCATTCCCGGCACACCACGCGCGGCCATCGCATTTTGCGCCCGAGTGCCAAGCACACCGTGGACTTCCGAGACGTTAACGCCAACCTTTTCAAACACCGCACCGCCACGCAACACTGTCATCAAGCCACCGCCGCCATCGGCTCGGGAGGTGGGTGTCACTTCAAACCGGGTGCCATTGCCTCGGCGGTTTTCGATATCCTCAAAGGCCGCGACGATCTCATCGCGTAAAGTGCGGAACCATTTGGCCGCTTGCGCTTTTCTATGCGTGAAGTCTTCTGCTGTTAAATCGTCTGACATGCCCCGGCCTTTTGCTTGGAAATCCGCCATCTTGCGCCCTGATATGGCATATCAAGCCGATAAGCTTATAGTAAAGTCAGCATCCCATTTGAGAGTCTGCCATGAAACGCATCATCCTTCCTGCCCTGCTTCTTTTGACCGCCTGTGGCACGCCGCAAGAGAATTGCATAAGCGGAGCGACGCGGGACATGCGGGTGGTGGATCGTTTGATCGCCAAATCTGAGGCTAATCTAGAGCGCGGCTATGGCTATGAAACTGTGACACTAACGCGCACGGCTTGGCGGCAATGTGGCTATGATGGCTATGATGGCTATCGAGGCGATAGGAGTGACAAGGGCGGGAGACACGGCAGGCATGGCATGGGCCCCAGAATGTGTTTCGATGATGTGGATTATACCGAGCAACGGCCAGTGGCGATTGATCTAAGGGCAGAGGCAGCAAAGCTGGCCGGTCTGAAAGCCAAACGCGCGGCGCAGGCCAAAGCTGCGAGCCCGGCGATCAAGCAGTGTAGGGCGCAATACCCGGAATAAGTGTCAGCGGGTGCGAATGGGATAAGACGCGCGCGTTACCCGAAAGGCTTTGTCGGTGCCGATTTCTTCGACTTGCTTGAAGAGTGTAACGAGCAACTTTTCGTAAGGCAGATGCCGATTGGAAACCATCCAAAGGCTACCGGAAGGTGCTAAACCCTTTTGCGCCGCTTGAATAAACCCCATTCCCAGCCCTGCATCGGCTTCGCGGGTGTTGTGAAAGGGGGGGTTCATCACCACCGTGTCCCACAGCTTCGCGGTTTTGTAAGTGGTTGCATCTGCCCAGAAAAATTTTGCGCGCGGATCGGTAATGTTGGCGCGGGCGCAGGTTAAAGCTTCGGCTTCAGCCTCGATCAGGTCGAGCTCTTTCACGCCATCCCGCTCCAGAATTGCGCGTGACAGGTAGCCCCAACCCGCACCAAAATCGGCGACCCGATTGCCAAGCTTGGCAGGCAAGGCTGCGGCTAACAGTATAGAGCCCCGGTCAGGGCCATCGGCTGAGAATACTGCCGGCAAGGTTTGGAAGCCGCCCTCAATCAGCAATGGCTTAGCAGCCCATTCAGCCAAAGCAGCACTCGGTTTGACCACGGCCAGCTTGCCATGCGCTTTCGACAATGCCTCGCCCACCTCTAGCCCCAAAACTTTGCAATCTTTTAGCAAAGACTCCACGCCATCGGTCTTTTGGCCATCGACCACGATGATTTGGGTGTTAATCGCATCGGCCATCAATGCGCGGGCTTCGGCTTTGGCACGCGGGACGCAGACGATGGCAACGCTGCCTGTGCCTTCCATCCGGTAGCCCTGAGCCTCAAAATAATCATGATCAGGTTTGAAGCCGGTTTTCACCACAACCCGGTCGTGCGGCAGCGCAGACAGATCATCCCCGGCGCGAGGCCGCAGCACAATAATATCGCCCGACGCAGGCAACACCAAAGCGCCGCTTTGCAGCGCCAATTCCAACCGGGCAGAGCGCATAAAAGCCGCCTATCTATTTTACGAAGACTATTCTTTTTCCATCGTGCATTGCAGCGGGTGCTGGTGACGCCGCGCGAAATCCATTACCTGCGCTACTTTGGTCTCGGCGATCTCGTAAGAGAACACCCCGACCACTGCCAGACCTTTTTTGTGAACCGCCAACATAATCTCAAAACTCTGCGCATGGTTCAGGCCGAAAAATCGTTCGAGAATATGCACGACAAATTCCATCGGCGTGTAATCATCGTTGAGAAGCATCACCTTATACAGCGGTGGTCGCTCGGTCTTCGACTTGGTTTTGGTCAGAATAGAGGTATCATTGCCGGGGCCACTAGGCTCATCGGACATCGTGGGATCAGTGGACATCGTAGAAGTAGCCGGGCCAGCAATGAGTTTCACGCGGATAAGCTCCGTTTGGCAGATTCGAAATTTCGGTTGCACTGCTCCAATATAGCGCATTTCTGCCTTGCGAAAAGACCCTGAGCTTGAATGATATGCGCGGCGGAGGATGGAATGCTGACAACGATAGGTTTTGACGCGGATGACACGCTTTGGCAGAACGAAAGTTTCTTTCGGCTGACGCAGGATCGCTTCACCAATCTGCTGGCCGACTACGCCGAAGCCGACGCTTTGCATGATCAGCTTATCGCAGCAGAGCGGCGCAATTTGGGACATTACGGCTTTGGCGTCAAAGGCTTCACGCTGTCGATGATCGAAACTGCGATTGAGATTACTGAAGGGCGGGTGCCCTCGCTGGTGATTGCCGAGATCATGGCGGCGGGGCGTGAAATGCTGGAGCATCCGATTGAGCTGCTGCCACATGCCTATGCGACGGTGAAAGCCTTGGCGGCTAGTCACCGGGTGGTGCTTATCACCAAGGGTGATTTGCTGGATCAGGAACGCAAGCTGGCGCAATCGGGCTTGGGTGATTTGTTCCACGCGGTTGAGATCGTGTCGGATAAGACGGCGAAAGCCTACTCGGCGATTTTCGCCCGTCATGGCACTGGCGCGGATCAGGCGCTGATGGTCGGTAACTCGCTGAAATCGGATGTGATTCCTGCGCTGGCTGCGGGAGCGTATGGGGTGCATATCCCGCACGGTTTGACTTGG
Organism: Cypionkella sp.; assembly: GCF_028290025.1. Taxonomy (GTDB): domain Bacteria; phylum Pseudomonadota; class Alphaproteobacteria; order Rhodobacterales; family Rhodobacteraceae; genus Cypionkella. The sequence goes on from NZ_JAQGKQ010000066.1 coordinate 54,375, forward strand.
GCGCTGGAACACGCCGATGCCCCAACGGGGGAGCACCGGTTCCACCACCTAAACCACCTTGGCGAACTGCCCGATCTTGTGGAGATTCTGCGGGAGACACACAATGTATAGCGTGCAAGCAGATATTTCGGCATATAAACCACAGTTTAAAAAGCCCGGAAGCCCTTTAAGGATAAGGGGTTTTCCAGAATCGAAGGCTGTGTTAGCGTTTTGGCAAGCAGAACAAAGCCTCCGTTTAATGAGGGGCAGATGAGGCAGTAAAATGGGCAAATCGACAGCATGCCAAGTGGGGCAGTATGTCCGTCATTTTCTAATATTGGCAGCACTCAGCGTCGTTGCGGCCTGTTCCGGCCCGCAAGAATCCAAAGCAGCGCCCTACGCCGCGTATGTGATGGACGCGCGCACGGGTGAGACGCTGTATTCCGAGAACGCCGACACCCGGCTGCATCCAGCTTCGTTGACCAAGATGATGACGCTTTACATCACGTTCTCCGAGATTGAGGCGGGCAATGTCTCGCTGGATACCATGATCACCGTGTCGAAAACTGCAGCCGCACAGCCGCCATCGCGGTTGGGGTTGAAGGCGGGGCAGAAAATCCAGCTGCGCTACCTGATCCGGGCGGCGGCGGTGAAATCTGCCAATGATGCGGCGGCGGCGATTGGCGATTATTTTGAGGGTACGCCCGAGAAATGGGGCGCTCGGATGACGCGCACGGCTAAGCAACTCGGCATGAAAAACTCGACGTTCAAGAATGCCAATGGGCTGACTGCGAAGGGGCACCTTTCGACGGCGCATGATATGTCGATCATGGGGCGGCATCTATTCTACGATTATCCGCAGTATTACAACATCTTCTCGCGTCGCAGTACCGATGCGGGGATGGCAAAGGTCGCCAACACCAACCGCAAGTTCCTTGACGCATACAAAGGTGCGGATGGCATCAAGACCGGCTACACGGGCCCGGCTGGCTTTAACCTGACGGCTTCAGCAGAGCGCGATGGCGTGCGGATCATTGCGACGGTGTTTGGCGGTACTTCGACCCCGATGCGGAATGCCAAGATGACGGAGTTGCTTGATCTCGGCTTCCGCAAAGCCAAGCATGGCGCGGTGGCGAACCCGCCAGTGGCGCCGGCTTATAACGCCGATCAAGAGCTTATTGCGCAGGCGGCTGAGCAGGCGGACGATCCGAACGCGATGGAAGTCGAAGGCGGCGGCGGTCCGGCGAAAACCATTCGTCTGGTGATGGCGGTTTCAAGCTCGCCGCGTCCATCGGCACGGCCGTTGCGTGAAGTCGTAGCGCCTGTTGATCTTGCCGCGGCGGATCAGGCAGTGAATGCGATGGCAAACGACATCGCTGGCGCGTTGGCCGAAGCCACCGCAGAGCCCGCACCGGATTCGCTTGAAGCGCAGGCGGTTGAACTGGCTGGCCTTGCAGCCCCGGCGGAACTGTCGATCTCTGCCGCAGCCGCCAATCCACAAGCGGTGCAACTGATCTCTGCCCCGGCGAAGCCTAAGCACAAAGCGCCGATCTATGATGATGCCACCGTCGTCGCCGAAGTTGAGCCTGCGGCTGAGGAAGTCGTGACCAATATCTCAACCTCGGGAGGCAAGGGCTACGGCATCAATATCGGACGGTTTAACAGCTATGGCGAGGCGGATCGGGTGCTGATGAAAACCCTGCTGACCGAGAATGCTACGTTGAGCGATGCTTTGCGCAAGGTTGTGCAAAAGAGCGGCGGGTTTGATGCGAACTTCCTTGGGCTTAGCCAGAAAGAGGCTGATCTCGCCTGTCGTCGGCTGCAAGCGCGTGGTGTGACCTGCTTTACGATGGGGTCGTAAATGGCCTTCGTGCTCCGGCCTGCTGCTGTGCCTTCGGTGGCGGTGGCGGGCCGTAGCGACCGTTTTGCGGTGCGGCGGATTTTCTGCGTCGGGCGCAACTATGCCGAACATGCGCGGGAAATGGGCCATGACCCAAACGCCGAGCCGCCGTTTTTCTTTACCAAGCCCGCAGATGCGGTGATCGATTCGGGGGCAGTTGTGCCCTACCCTGCTGCCACCGCCGATCTGCATCACGAGGCGGAACTGGTTGTGGCTTTGGGTGGCTCGGGGGCCGCTGTCTCGGAAGATCAGGCGTTGGCGTTGATCTGGGGCTATGGCGCGGGCAACGATCTGACCCGCCGCGATTTGCAGGCCGAGGCGAAAGCCGCGCGCAGACCGTGGGACATGGCGAAGGGTTTTGACAATTCGGCGGTCGTTGGGGCGCTGCGGCCTGGCAGCCAAGGTGTGCCGCAGGGGCGCATTCGGTGTTTGGTCGATGGCAAAATCACGCAGCACGCCGATCTGGCCGAGATGATTTGGCCGGTGGCTGGTATTATTTCGCATCTGTCGCGGTTGGTTAGGTTGCAGGCGGGTGATCTAATCTTCACCGGGACGCCTGCGGGGGTTGGCCCGATTGGGCGCGGGCAGGTTTGCGAAGTGCAGATTGACGGGCTGGAGCCTGCGACTGTGCGCTTCCTTTAAGTCTTATCCCGCTGGGAGAACGTTGCGCTTTAAGGCAAGTTTAGACGTATTTTGCACAACATCTTGTGTCTCGTCGTAATCTGTGGCGCGATTCCGTGCAGGTTATCCGGCGTGGATTAAACCACGTGGAGCTGCGGCCCTGCGCAGGCGGTCGTTGATGGCGCGGCCTAGGCCATTTTCCGGGATTGCTGCTATTGAAATACGGCCGCCCTGCCCTGCCAAATGATCAGCCTCGCGCAGCATGTGGAACAGGTTTGCGGCGGCTTCGATGAGATCGGCGCTGGGTGACAGGTTCAGATCGGCCACGCCCGCGCCAAAGCCCAAGCGCACTTCGCCCGGATTGGCGGTTTCGGCATTCAGTCGCACCGACGCAGCGGGCGCGTAGTGCGACGCCAACTGGCCCGGAGCGTTGGGTTTTCCAGAATTGCCGCCCATGGCAAGCGGGCCGAGCAAAGCCTCTAGCCGTTCCAGAGAAACTCCGCCCGGACGCAGCAAGGCAGGCGCACCAAGCAGCCCCAGGATGGTCGATTCCACCCCCACGGCACAAGCGCCACCGTCGAGCACCGCAGCGATTCGCCCGGACAACCCCTCTAGCACGTGCGCGGCGCGGGTTGGCGAGACCCGGCCCGAGGGATTGGCGGAGGGTGCTGCGAGAGGGCCACCGAACGCACGCAGCAAAGCTTGCGCTACGGGATGTGCTGGCACACGAATCGCCACCGAATCCAGATCAGCCGTCACCAGTGGTGACAGGCCCGCATCGACGCGCAACGGCAGCACCAGCGTGAGCGGACCGGGCCAAAACGCCGCAGCCACCGCTTCGGCTTGCACGTCAAATACAGCGAATGCGCGCGCCGCGTCCAAATCCGGCACATGCACGATCAACGGGTTGAACCTTGGCCGGGCTTTGGCGTCGAAAATCCGCGCGACCGCCAGATCGGATCGAGCGTCACCGCCTAGGCCGTAAACGGTCTCGGTTGGAAACGCGACAAGCCCCTGCGCGCCCAAGATTTGAGCGGCACGGGCTATGCCTTCGGGCAGGGCAGTAAGGGTCTCAGTTTTGTTCATGTTCTATGACGTAACGTCGGGCTTGATGCTCGGGGCGGCAAGACTAATCATTGGAGGGTGGCTAACGATGTGAAGATCGGGTTTACGATGTGAAGATCGCCCGTTTACGCCCGATCCCGGCCTTTGCCAAGCCGCCTGCCCGGAGTTTGCTATGCCCTACCGCGCGCCGCTGTCTGAGTTCACTTTTCTGCTGGATGTGGTCGGCTTTGCCGAGGTCGCGGCCACGGATCGCTTTGCCGAGGCCAGCCCTGACACGGTTGCCGCGATCCTTTCGGAAGCGGGAAAGCTGTGCGAAACCCTGACGCCGTTGAACCGTGCGGGCGACAAGCATCCGGCGCGGCTGGAAAATGGCGTGGTGCGGACCTCGCCGGGTTTTGCGGAAGGCTATCGCGCGATTGCGACGGGTGGTTGGGTCGGCATGAGCGCATCGCCGGAATTTGGCGGCATGGGCTTGCCGATTTCGGTGACCACTTGCGTCAACGATATGATGGGCTCGGCGTGTCTTGCGTTGCAGTTGAACCCGCTGATGACGCAAGGGCAGATCGAAGCGTTGGAGCATCATGCGTCTGACGCGTTGAAATCGATGTATATTCCGAAGCTGGTGTCAGGCGAATGGTGCGGCACGATGAACCTGACGGAGTCGCAAGCGGGTTCTGACGTCGGGGCGGTGCGGACGAAGGCCGAGGCTTTGGGCGATGGGACTTATGCCATCACCGGGCAGAAGATTTTCATCTCATGGGGCGATAACGATTTCTCGGGCAATGTCTGCCATCTGGTGCTGGCGCGTTTGCCGGATGGGCCGGAGGGCACCAAGGGTATCAGTCTGTTTATGGTGCCAAAGATGATCCCGGATGCGGATGGCAACCCCGGCGCGCGCAATACTCTGCATGTGGTGAGTTTGGAGCATAAGTTGGGCCTGCATGGATCGCCGACCGCCGTGATGCAGTATGATGCGGCGCAGGGTTGGCTGATCGGCGAGCCGCATAAGGGCATGGCCGCGATGTTCACCATGATGAACAACGCGCGGCTGGGCGTCGGGATGCAGGGTGTGGCGGTGGCCGAAGCAGCGTTTCAGCAGGCGTTGAGCTATGCGATGGACCGCAAGCAGGGGAGAACTCCGCTGGGATCGGGTGCGATCATTGACCACGCGGATGTGCGCCGGATGTTGGCAGAGATGAAGGCGGAGGTGTTCAGCGCGCGGGCGATTGGGCTGGCTTGTGCAGTGGCGATTGATATGGCGCGGGCTACCGGCTCGGCGGAGTGGCAGGCGCGTGCGGCTTTGCTGACGCCGATTGCCAAGGCTTATGGCACCGATACGGGGTGCGAGGTGGCGCATTTGGGCGTGCAAGTGCATGGCGGCATGGGATTTATCGAGGAAACCGGTGCGGCGCAGTTTTCGCGTGATGTGCGGGTGACGGCGATATACGAAGGCACCAATGGTATTCAGGCGATGGATCTGGTGGCGCGCAAGATGATGGATCATGGCGAGGCGGCGTATCGATTGTTCGATGAGGTGCAGGCGGCGGCTGAGATGGCGCGCGGCAAGCATCCTGATCTGGCCGGTGCGGTGTGGATCTCGGCTGAGGCGATGCGGGAGGCGACCGAGGGTTTGATCGCGATGCCGCTGCAAGATCGGTTTGCCGGGGCTGCACCGTATCTGCGCGCGTTTGCGCGGGTATTGGGCGGGCATTTTCATTTGAAATCGGCGCTGGCCGATCCGGGGCGGTTGGCGTTGGCGGAGTTTGCGACTAAGCGGCTGCTGCCGGAATATGCTTCGTTACTGGCGCAGGTGCGTGAGGGTGCGGCGGGGCTTTATGCGCTGACGCCTGAGGCGCTTTCGGCGTGAGCAATGCCATTCATCATCCGTGGGATGTGCCGCCTGCGGAAGGCGAAGCCATTGAAATAGCGATAAATATTCTCTGGATACGTCTGCCGCTGCCGATGGCCTTGGATCACGTCAACGTTTATGCGCTGGACGATGGCGATGGTTGGACACTGGTGGATACTGGTATGTCCAGCCGGAAGACCAAGACGATTTGGGATAAGCTGATCGCCGGGCCTTTGGCGGGCAAGCCGGTGCGGCGGTTGATTGTTACTCATCACCACCCCGACCATATCGGCCTTGCGGGCTGGTTTCAGGCGAAGGGGGTCGAGCTGATCACCACGCGCACCGCTTGGCTTTACGCTCGGATGTTGGTGTTGGATGAGCAGGCGGTGCCCACGGCGGAATCGCTGCTATTTTATCAACGCGCTGGGGTCGATGCCGAGATGCGGGCGCAGAAGGCCGCCGAGCGTCCATTCAATTTTTCTGATGTAGTCGATGCGATGCCGCAGGGTTTCACCCGGATTGCCGAGGGCGATATTCTGACCGCAGGCGGGCGGCGTTGGCTGGTGCGGTTGGGGCAAGGCCATGCGCCGGATCATGCGACGTTGTGGAGCATGGATGACCACCTGATTATCGGCGGCGATCAGCTTCTGCCCGGTATTTCGGCAAATATCGGCGTCTACCCGACCGAGCCTGACGCCGACCCCTTAGGCGAATGGCTGGACAGCACGCGCAGTTTTGCGCCATTCGCGCGGCTTGATCACCTCGTTTTGCCGGGTCACAAACTGCCGTTCACCGGGTTGCCGTTTCGGTTGATCCAGATGGCCGAGAACCATGAAAGCGCGCTGCTGCGCTTGCTTACCCACCTGAAAACTCCGCACACCGCCGCGCAGTGTTTTGTGCCCTTGTTCAAGCGCGAGATCATCGGCTCGCAGCATGGATTGGCTTTGGTTGAGGCTTTGGCGCATCTCAATTATCTCTTGAAGCGAGGCAGCGTTTCGCGTTTTCTTGATGCTGATGGGGCCTGGGTCTGGCAGGCCGGATAAGGAGGGCAGATGTCAAAATCGGACAAAAAAGCCAAAGCTGCGCCGCCGAAAATTGCCACCGAGCCGCGGGCGCACGCAGTTCAGGCCGATCCCACCGCGCCGCCAACTGCTGAGCAACAGCCGCTACCCGATGCTTTGAAAAACCGCCCGGTGGCTCAGAAAAGCCCGGCGGAATGGGCGTATGAGCGGATCATCCTTTATATCCGCAACTTTGAAAGCCAGCTCAACGCCCAGCAGGAGATTGCGATGGGCTTCGCGGGGTCAGAGGCTGGTATCCTGAAGATAGAAGGTCTGGGGTTCTTCGATCCCGATTTGCTGACGTTTTATGGCCGCGATGAGGATGGGGTGAAAACTCAACTAATTCAGCACGTTAGCCAACTTTCGGTGATGCTGCGCGCCATCCCGAAAGCGACACCAGAACAGCCGCCCATTCGCATCGGCTTTCGGCTGGCAACCGGCTGGATGGGTGGCGAGTCTGGCGACGGCTCGGCGTAAGTCACAGTCATGAGATTGGCTGATCGTGCCCCCGTGACAGCCGGGAATGAATGAGATATTGGCAAGACAACACCAAGTCGAAAGGGACTCTCAAATGGCCGAACACAAACCGGGCAGCATGGATACTCGGGTGCAGGAAAAAACTTTCGCGGGCTTTATCCGCATGGCAACCTGGGGAGCGATCATCGCTGTCGCCGTCTTGGTTTTTATGGCACTTGCCAACGCCTGATTTGAGCGGTTCGTGTCAATGAACCACTACCTACCACCGCAATAACGCAGTTTTCCGATGCTTAGGCTCCCGTGGAAACCCCAAAATCGCTTCAGCACCGGAATTGTAAAATGAACTTCAAAGCCTTTGCCGTTCTGGCGCTTTTTGCGCTGTCTGCCTGCGGGGGCGACAACAAATGGGCGACCGATGCACAAATGGCGGCTCCTTCAGCGCATTTTGTGGCCGAACCGCCGCGTACCATCACCTTGTTCACGGTGCAAAGCACGCGCAACGGCTCGGGCGCGCATTCGGGACTGCTGATCAACGCCTCGGAACAGGTGATGTTTGATCCGGCGGGCACTTGGTATCACCCTTATCTGCCCGAGCGTGGCGATGTGCATTATGGCGTGACGCCTCGAATGGTCAGCTTTTACATCGACTACCATGCGCGTGAGACTTTCAACGTGATCGAGCAAACCGTTGTGGTGACGCCGGAAGTCGCAGAATTGGTCAAGCAGCGGGCGGAAGCTTATGGCTCGGTGCCGAGCGCGCAATGTGCGCATTCGGTGTCGTCGATCCTGCACGGCGTCCCGGGCTTTGAGGCAATCGGCAACACCTGGTATCCGAACAAGTTGATGAAAGAGTTTGCGCAGTTGCCCGGTGTGACACGCAAGCTGATCACCGATGATGATGCCGACAACAATCACGGTGTGATTATGAAGCAAGTTGGTGAAGTTACGCAGTAAGACCCGAAGCCGCGCCGTCGTAGCGCGGCTTTTGTCTGCCGCTTACAGCAGAAACTGCAAGCCAAGCAGCGTACCAATCCCGGCAACTGCGGCAAACATCATTTGCCGTGTCACCAACCCTACCACCACGGTAACCGCAGCGGCCAACAACCGCGCCGCGTCCGGCTGGCCATTCGTCGCGGTAGGCCACATCACCGCAGGCGCAACGAGCGCAGGCAACACGGCCACAGCGGTGTAGCGCAAGCAGCGCAGCAACCAACCCGGCAGCGCACGATTGCCCAGCAGGCCCAAAAACGAAAACCGGATGAGGTAAGTTGCAACCCCTAGCACCACGACCACGATCCAGAATTGTGTCCGATCAATCATAGGGCGGCCTTCTCGCGCCAGTATTCAAAGCCTGCGCCCGCCGCCATGCCGATGGCCGAGCCCACCAACAATCCGGTACCATAGGGCAAAAACGCCAAAGCCAGCGTGAGTGCCACTGAAAGACCAGCTGCAACTGCATGGGGCCAACTGCGGATCATCGGAGCGGTCATCGCCAAGAACGTAATCGGCACCGCAAAATCCAGCGCGTATTCGGGCGGGATCGCACTGCCCGCCACCGCTCCGGCTACCGTTGATCCGAACCACAGCGGGGCCACGGGGGTCACCGCGCCAAAGAAATAGGCGATTTTTTCGGGCAGGGTCAGATCGGGCCGACCTTCAAACTCGGCGACCGAAAGCGCGAAGCTTTGGTCCACCAGAAAATACGCCATCACCGCCCGGATACCCAACGGCGAGGCACCCAGATGCGGCGCAAGCGTCACCGAATACATCAACATCCGCAGGTTGACCGCCAGCGCAGTGGTAATAATTACGAGCAGAGGCGCGTGATCCTGCAAGAGATGCAGCGCGGCGAATTGTGACGCGCCAGCAAACACCGAAAAGGAAAACGCCATAATTTCAAATAGTTGCAGCCCAGCTTCTGAGGCGAGCAGACCGAACAGCATACCAAACGGCACGATCACCACAGCAAACGGCACCGCCGCGCGCACGCCGCGCAGATAGCTTTCCCGAGACGCAGACATAAAACCTCGACAGCTTGGTGCGGCTTTACGCCGGATGCAGAACGGCTTAGTCCTCTGCGCAGCAGAATTGAAGGGGGTAAAGTGCGGATTTTCGGAGTCATTCTGGCAGGTGGCGAAAGCCGTCGGATGGGGTCGGACAAGGCGCTGATCCGCTTGGCGGGGCAAACGCTGCTGTCGCGCTCCATCGCCCGATTGGAGCCTCAGGTGGAACGGCTGGCGGTGTCGGCGAACGGTGATCTGTCGCGGTTTGCCGCATATGGTCTGCCGATTTTGTCTGATGAAACGCCGCGTGGTCCATTGTCAGGCGTGCTTGCGGCGCTGCGATGGGCGGCACCTTTGGGCGCTACCGCCGTGGTGACGCTTGCCGTGGACACGCCGTTTGCGCCCGGCGATCTGGTGCCGCAACTTTGCCTTGCGGCTGAGAACGCGCCTGAGGGTTTGGCCATTGCATCATCTGCCAAAGATCATCCCGCCTGTGCGATCTGGCCTGTGGCCCTCGCCGATCCGCTTACCGCGTTTCTCGCCTCAGGCACCAAACCGCGCGTGCTCGCTTTTGCCGAAGCCCATCAAGCTGCCCGCGCGCAATTCCCAGATGAGGCGGCGTTTTACAACCTGAACACGCGCGACGACCTCGCCGCAGCCCAGGCACTGATTGAGGCCGCGCGATGAGAGTCTACGGCGTGATCGGCTGGAAGAACGCGGGCAAAACCAGTCTGATGGAGCGTTTGGTCGCCGAAATCACCCGGCGCGGATTTACCGTCTCAACTGTCAAGCATGTGCACCATGATGTCGATCTCGACCAACCCGGCAAAGACAGCCACCGCCACCGCGCGGCGGGTGCGTCCGAGGTGGTTTTGGCCTCGGCCAAGCGTTTCGCGATCATGCGCGAACATCGTGGGGCGGAGCCTGATTTGGCGGCAGTGTTGTCGCGGATGGCCCCGGTCGATCTGATTTTGGTCGAGGGATACAAGCGCGACGCCCACGCCAAGATAGAGGTTTTTCGTGTGGAGGCGGGCCACGATCTTATCCAACCCAGCGACCCTTTGGTGCGCGCGGTGGCTACTGATGCGGCGCTTGGAACATTGCGAGTGCCAGTGCTGGATCTGAACAACACTGCGCTGATCGCAGATTTCATTCTGGCAGAGGTTGGACTTGGCAAAATTTGACCGCGTCATCATCGCCGACTGGTCCGCTGCCTCGGCGCAGTCGCCCGCCCGCCCCTCGGCCGACGCAATCTGGCTTGGTGAGATTGGGCAAAACGGCGCCAGCACCGGCTATTATCGCACCCGAGCCTGCGCCGAGGCGGTGTTGGTTCAGGCTATCGAACGGGCATTGGCCAGCCGCGAGCAACTGCTGATCGGCTTTGATTTCCCGATGGGCTATCCGGCGGGTTTCGCAAGCCGCCTCACCGCAACCGCTACGGCCCGGGCGGTTTGGGCGTGGCTGGCCGAGCATATCGAGGACAGCGCTCAAAACTGCAACAATCGCTTTCAGGTCGCCGCGCAGATTAACCGTCGCTTCAGCAACGGCCTAACATCCGGGCCGTTCTGGGGCCGCCCGGCCACGCTGAACTTACCGGATTTGCCCGCAACGAAAGCGATTGATTACCGATCGCTCAAGCTTGCGGAGCGTCGCGCCGTTGAGCACGTTGTTCCGCGCGCGCAGCCGGTGTGGAAGCTTTACACGACGGGCGCTGCGGGCGGGCAAGGCTTGATGGGCCAGCCGATGATCCAGCGGCTTTCGAGCAAACCCGGCGTTGCGGTTTGGCCGTTTGATCCCCTCGCGCAGGTCGTGCTGGCCGAGGTTTACCCTTCGCTGATCAACGCGGCCGTGCGTGCCGATGCTGCTGTGATCAAGGATGAGTTGCAGGTTCGATTGCTGGCCCGGGCGTTGTTCGTCCTGTCGCAGCAAGATCGGCTCGAGCCGTTGTTGGATGCGCCCGCAGACATCGAAGAAGGTTGGATATTGGGGGCGGGCCACGTGGCCACGCTGCTGGCGGCGCTGGCATGAAGATCACTTACCAGCTTGGATTGCCCGAAGCTTTGCGCGGCGAGGCGGTGCGGCTTTACTGGCAGGCGTTTGGCGGCAAGTTGGGCAGGGTGATGGGGCCGGAGCCGAAAGCGCTGCAGTTCCTGTTCCGGGTACTGCGGCTTCAGCACGCGATTGTGGCGCTCGATGAAGAGGGCGGTTTGCTGGGCATGGCGGGGTTTAAAACTTCGGCGGGTAGTTTTGCGGGCGGGGAGGTTGCCGACATTCGTGCGGTTTATGGCAGCTTGGGTGCGGCGTGGCGGTTGCCGCTGTTGTGGATGCTCAGCGATGCTGCCGACGAAGATCGGCTGCTGCTCGACGGCATCTGTGTCGGTGCCTCGGTGCGGGGCTTGGGGATCGGTTCGGCGTTGCTGGCGCGGATGGAGGCTCAGGCCCGGCAGCACGGCTATGCGGCGGTGCGGCTGGAGGTGATTGATAGCAACTGGCGAGCGAGGGCGCTTTATCAGCGGCTGGGCTATCGAGTGGAAAAGACCCAGCAGCTTGGTTTGCTGAGGTATGCGTTTGGATTTCGGGCGGCGATTACTATGGTGAAATCTGTTTAGATTTTGAGTGTCCACGTGTGGACAGGTTACGGCTGATATAGATCAATGGGTTACAGGGTAAATTATGGGTTTGTTAACCTTTGAGCGGGAGCTGCATTTTTTACGAAGACATTTTCCATTGTAGATGTGGACCCTCCGGGGGGATATTTCAGCACAGAGGTTGACCCGAGACGTTGTTGGTGGGAACTGCGTTCGCACCACGAAGGGCGGACAGGCCAACGATCCCAAGTAAAACAGCGCGTCCAATCATCGCCCGGCAGCGCCGCTGAGGCGGGCTCGATGCCTGCCGAGGCGGCAACCGGTTTTAGTCAAACGTCCCCGTTACCCGGCCGAATAACATGAAGGCGCGGGCGGTGCGGGTGTCGGCTAGGTCGGCTAGGTCTTGATCGCTGGCGACTTTTTCGAACTCGGAAAATACGCGGTCGAAGGTGCGCAGGAAATGGTGGGCGGCGTCGCGGAAAACGGGGTCTTCGCGCATCCGGCCTGCGGTCAGCGCCAGTGACGAGCGGTCGCGGACGCCGCCCAAGGCTGCGATGCCACGACCACGCTCGCCACCCGCAAATTTGCGCCACAACTCGGGACGTGCGCGGTCGGGTTTGAGGTCATCCATGAAAATGCCCTCTTGGCTGAGCAAGGTCAGCACGTCTTGCGCGGCGCGGATCAGTTTGGCGACGTTGCGATCTTCCAGCGCCAGACGCAAAGCGCGGAAACCTTCTTTATCGTCCGGGCTTTCGGGGAATTGCACGGCGCGGGTGAAATCCTCTACCGATAGCGGTGTGCGCATGGTGTCGGACGGCGTGCCCAAAGCCAGACCGGGCTGTTCCGCCTCGGGTTGCGGTTGCGGCGCGACCAATGCGGTTTTGCGGTCTGCTGACGGCACAGTTAACCCCGTGTCGCGGCGGGAGTTGAAACTCGCCAGCGCGGTCTCGGTGTGTTTCGCGGCGGCCGCGATTTCGTCGAGTTTGCGTTCCACCGAAGGCCGCATACCGCCCTGCTGATTGGACATGTAGGCGGCGCGCATCGCTTCTACCGTGGCATGCAGTCTAGTCGATTCGGCGCGCAGGCTTTGCACCGAACGCAACGTCGTCACCACGGCCCAGATCAGAGCCAGTGGCAAAAACACCGCGAGCAATGTCAGCACATAGCCTAGAATACCCGCGTCTAGCGGACCGGTCAGAAAGTAACCGCCCACGGCGACCACCCAAAGCAGACTCATCACCGCCGCGACCCATTCGGTCGGCGACACCGAGTGTTCGGCGACGTCGCGCATACGCGACCCCAGATTACGGGGTGTTTCGTTGGATTCGGCCATGTCTTTGTCCCTAAAGCGGGGTCAGATGTAACGGATCGAGAGGATTTCGTAGCCGCGCGTGCCACCCGGGGTTTTCACCTCTACCGAGTCGCCTTCCTCTTTGCCAATCAGCGCGCGGGCCAAAGGCGAGCGAATGTTGAGCAGGTTGCGCTCTATATCCGCCTCGGACTCGCCGACGATCTGATAGGTTTTTTCCTCGTTGGATTCTTCATCCACCAAGACCACCGTAGCGCCAAATTTGATGGCACCGGTCAACTTGGCGACGTCAATCACTTCGGCCAGCGAAATCAGCGCCTCTAGCTCTTTTACCCGGCCTTCGATGAAGCTCTGCTTCTCACGGGCGGCGTGATACTCGGCGTTTTCGGACAGATCGCCATGCTCACGCGCCTCAGAAATGGCGCGGATCACGGCGGGACGTTCCACCGATTTCAACTGCTTCAATTCTTCGTCCAGTGCGGTAAATCCGCGCCGGGTCATCGGGATTTTTTCCATTGGTCTCTTCACGTAAATAACAAGGTCACAGCCCATATGAGCCATGACCTTGCGCCACTCTGGCCCATACCTGAACCGACCGGGCCTGTGATTGCAAGGGGGTATGGCGGCAATCGGCGGCGACCCGGTCGCGTCAGGCGGAAAATCAGTCGCACTGGGCAAAGAATGTTGCGCAAGGTCTGCGAAGTAGGGTTGGGATGTTGCGTCAAGGTTGACCCTGCCTTTGGCTTCGGGCAATGACGCATCAGCATTTTGCCAAGTCGGAGAGAGAAATGTCGCAGGAAATCGTGCGCGAGCAGATGGATTATGATGTGGTCATCGTGGGCGCGGGGCCTGCGGGGCTGTCTGCGGCGATCCGGCTGAAGCAGTTGGACAGCAACCTCACGGTGGTTGTGCTGGAAAAAGGCTCGGAAGTTGGCGCGCATATTCTGTCGGGTGCCGTGTTGGACCCGGTGGGGCTGGACAGACTGATCCCGGATTGGAAAGCCAAGGGTGCGCCGATCACAGTCCCAGTGGTCGAGGATAATTTTTACGTCCTTGGGCCAGCCGGGCAGGCGCGGATTCCGAACTGGCCGATGCCGAAGTTGATGAACAACCATGGCAATTACATCGTGTCCATGGCGAATGTTTGCCGTTGGATGGCGGAACAGGCCGAAGGTCTGGGGGTCGAGATTTTCCCCGGCATGTCATGTTCCGAACTGGTTTATGGCGACGCGGGCGAAGTGCGCGGCGTGGTGGCAGGAGAGTTCGGCAAGCTGGCTGATGGCACGCCGGGGCCAAACTATGAGCCGGGGATGATTCTGGCGGGGAAGTATGTGTTCCTGTCGGAAGGCGTACGCGGGTCTTTGGCGAAACAGGTCATCGCGAAGTATGATTTGTCGAAGGGTTACGAGCCGCAGAAATACGGCCTTGGCATGAAAGAAATCTGGGCGATTGATCCGGCCAAGCACAAGCCGGGCACCGTCACGCATACGATGGGTTGGCCGCTGGGGTCGAACGCGGGCGGCGGCAGCTTTATCTATCATGCTGAGAACAATCAGGTTTATGTCGGTTTCGTGGTTCACCTGAATTACAAAAACCCACATCTGTATCCGTATATGGAGTTTCAACGCTTCAAGCATCACCCGATGGTGGCGGAGTTGTTGAAGGGTGGTAAGCGGGTGGCTTACGGCGCGCGGGCGATCTCGGAGGGTGGCTTGCAGTCGATTCCGAAGATGGTGGCTCCGGGTGTGGCGCTGCTGGGATGCTCGGCAGGGCTGGTCAATTTGCCGCGGATCAAGGGCAATCACAACGCGATGTTGTCGGGGATTGCGGCGGCGGAGGCTGCGTTTGCCGCGATTGGCGCGGGCCGTGCGGGCGATGAACTGGCGGCTTATGAAGCCGATGTGCGTGGCGGGCCGATTGCCGCGGATTTGCGCAAAGTGCGCAACGTCAAGCCGCTGTGGTCGAAATATGGGCTGGTGGCGTCGCTGCTGCTCGGTGGCGCGGATATGTGGGCGAACACGTTTGGGCTGACGATTTTGGGCACGATGAAGCATGGCAAGAATGATGCGGAATCGACGGGGCTCGCCAAGGATTACGCGCCGATTGATTATCCGAAGCCGGATGGGGTGTTGTCGTTTGATCGACTGACCAATGTGGCGTTCTCGGCGACCAACCATGACGAAAACCAGCCGTCGCATTTGAAGCTGCGCGACGCGTCGATCCCGATCTCGGTCAATCTGCCGCTGTATGCGGAACCGGCGCAGCGCTATTGCCCGGCGGGGGTTTATGAGGTGATCGCAGAGGCCGGAAAAGAGCCGCGTTTCCAGATCAACTTCCAGAACTGCGTGCATTGCAAGACCTGCGACATCAAAGATCCGTCGATGAACATCGTCTGGACCACGCCGATGGGTGGCGGCGGGCCGAACTATCCGAATATGTGACGAACGAAGCGCGAACAGGACATCTTGCGATTGGCGGCCGACTATAGCGGGCGGCGGGCGGAGCAGGTTGACCGGGCCGACGTATTTGGCGCGGGGAAATTGGCCGGAGATGACGCAGATGAGTTTATCGAGGCGCTGGTCAAATCCTACGGCATAGACTTCGCCGAGTTCCGGGATTATCTGCACTATGACGGCAATGATCCACAGGGATCAATTTCGACTTCGTGGGCTATCGGGACGGATGGTAAACGACTTGCCATTGTTCCGGTTAGCTTGGCCGATCTGCTGAGCGCGGCGGAGAGTGGAAAATGGCAGGTCGCGTATCCAGAACATCGGTTGGTAGATAGAGGGTCGCTATACTTTTTGGTGTTGCCGCTTATCGTCGGCTCCATTTTACTACTGATCGCGCTCTGGGGTGCATGGCGACCCCTCTAACACGTGATCTGACATTGCTGCGCAAATCAGCGAAGATGCGCGGGCCGGGGTTTGATGCCTTGGCCCGCATTGCGTATTGGGCCGCGCGGCTCTAGCTTTGCGGCAATGCTTACAGGAGCCGCCACGGATGCCTTTCCACAAGCCTAATCGCACGCAACTGCTGCTCGCCAGCGTCGTTTTGATGCTTCCCTTTGCAGGTATGGCCGAGACTGTGCCCAAAGCGGATGCACCGGCCACTTCGGCAGAGCAATCTTCGGTCAGTGAGGCCGGGGCTTATCTCGCCGCTGGTGTCGCGGCGTCGGAATCTGATTACGCGGCGGCGGCGGATTGGTACGGTCGCGCGTTGGCGGGCGATGCCAACAACGCGGCGTTGCTGGAAGGTGCGACCATGGCCAACATTGGCGTGGGGCATATGGAGGAAGCCGCAAGGCTGGCACGGGCGTTGGCAAAAACCGGTGCCAAAAGCCAGATCGGCACAGTGGCTTTGATCGCGGATGATGCCAAGCAGCAGGATTTTGCGGCGATTTTGAAGCTGCAGGCCGGAGGCAGTTCGGCAGGCTCGGTGTTGGATAATCTGGTGAAAGCTTGGGCGAAGCTGGGGCTTGGCCGCATGTCGGAAGCCATCGAAGACTTTGACAAGATCGCAAAAACCAAGGGACTGGAGTCGTTTGGGCTGTATCACAAGGCGCTCGCTTTGGCTTCTGCTGGTGATTACGAGGGCGCTGACAAGATCATGTCGGGCAAGGTTTCAGGCGTGTTTGCGATCAATCGGCGCGGCGTGATCGCCTCGGTTGAAATCCTAAGCCAGTTGGAGCGCAACCCTGACGCCGTTGAGATGATCGACCGCAACTTTGCTCCCGGAAATGACCCCGAGGTTGATGATCTGCGCCGTCGTTTGGCTGCCGGAGAGCCGGTGCCCTATACGATCGCGCGCAATGCGACCGAAGGTATTGGTGAAGTTTTCTACAGCATGGCGACGGCGGTGAACGGTGAAGCTGAGGCATCATATACCCTGCTGCATGCACGGTCGGCGGCATATTTGCGGCCCGATAACACCGAAGCCGAACTGCTGGTGGCGGGCCTGCTAGAGCAACTTGGCCAGCACGCGCTGGCGACAGAAGCCTACGCCTTGGTCGCGCCAACTGACCCCAATTTCCATATCGCCGAAATCGGTCGCGCCAATGCGACTTTCGCGGCAGGACGCAAAGAGGCCGCTTTAGAGATTCTGCAGGCATTGGTGCGCACGCATGGCGACGTGCTGAGGGTGCAAATGGCGCTGGCCGATGCGATGCGGCGGGAGGGTCGGTTTGAGGACGCGTGGAAGGCATACGATGCTGCGCTCAAAATGGTGCCCACACCGGGGCCGGAGCATTGGGTGCTATTCTACAGCCGGGGAGTGACCTCGGATCAAATGGGCAAATACGATGATGCCGAAGCCGATTTCCGACGTGCGATGGCGCTAAGCCCGAACGAGCCGGAATTGCTGAATTACCTCGGCTACAGCCTTGTTGATCACGGTCGCAAGCTGGATGAAGCTTTGGGCCTGATCAAGCGCGCGGTGATTATGCGCCCCGACAACGGCGCAATTCTCGATAGCCTCGGCTGGGCCTATTATCGCCTTGGGCGTTATAAAGAAGCGTTGCCAGCGATCGAGCGCGCCTCGCTGCGGATGGCCGTTGATCCGACGGTGACTGATCACCTTGGTGACGTGTATTGGGCGGTGGGGCGCAAGCGCGAGGCCGAATATCAGTGGCGTCGGGCGCTGTCTTATGGCCCGGATGAAAAGTTAGCCGCGCGGTTGCGGTTGAAGCTGGAAAAAGGGCTGGACGCGGTTCTAGCTGCCGAAGGTGCACCGCCCTTGAAGCCGCTTGAGGCCGCCGCAGCAACGCCTTGAGATTGCGATGAGTGATATTGCGTTAAGGGCGTTGGCGGTGCGCGCGTTTGCGCCGGCAAAGATAAATCTGGCGCTGCACGTCACCGGGCAGCGGGCGGATGGTTATCATATGCTGGACAGCTTGGTGGTGTTCGCCGCGGTTGGCGATTGGTTGACGGTCGAGCCAGCCGCAGCTTTGATCCTGACGGTGACTGGGCCTTTTGCGGCTAGGTTGGCCGCCGAGGACAACCTTGTTTTGCGCGCCGCGCGAGTGCTTGGGGTGAAGGCGGCGATTACTTTGGACAAACATTTGCCGATAGCGTCGGGGATCGGCGGCGGCTCTGCCGATGCGGCGGCGGCGCTGCGGGCGCTGTCTGCTATGGCTGGCGTGGCTTTGCCGGATGCGGCGGCGGTGCTCGCGTTGGGCGCTGATGTTCCGGTCTGTCTGGAGTGTGTGCCGCTGCGGATGCAAGGCGTGGGTGAGGTGCTAACACCGCTGCCCGCTTTGCCAGAGTGCTACGTGGTTTTGGTTAATCCGGGCGTGGCGGTGGCTACTCGGGCGGTGTTCAAGGCTTTGCCACGTAAGGATAATCCTGCGATGGCTATGATGCCGGTGTGGCGGTCGGCGGGGGAGTTGGCGGCTTGGCTTGCAGAGCAGCGCAATGATCTGGAGGCCCCGGCGATTGAACTCGCTCCGGTGATTGCTGAGGTGAAAGCCGCGCTTGCGGTGCGTCCGGGCTGTTTGCTGGCGCGAATGTCCGGATCTGGGGCGACCTGTTACGGGCTGTTCGCCAGCGAAGAATTGGCCAAGGCGGCAGCGGGGGCGTTACGTGAGGACGCGCCGGCGTGGTGGGTGGCGGCAGCGGCGGTGCTGTAAGACCACCAACGCCAAGCCGACTTGAACCGGGCTTTACCCCGTAACGCAGGAGGCCCCGGCGCAGGTCCGGGGCGGCGTGGTGAAAGGCTGCCTAGTTGATCCGCTCTACCACATAGGCGGCGAGATCGGACAGCATGTCGCGCAAAGGGTGATCGGGCAGTGCCTTCAGCGCGGTTTGGGCTATCGCTGCCCAATCCAAAGCATCGGCGCGGGCGTCTTCCATCGCGCCATGTTTCGTCATCAAAGCCAGCGCATGTTCCAGATCACCATCAGATTGCTGGCCTTTTTCGATCACCCGCACCCAGAAGGCACGTTCTTCGGGGCTGGCTTTCGCCACAGCTTTGATCACAGGCAGGGTCAGCTTGCGCTCGCGGAAATCGTCGCCAGTGTTCTTGCCGATCACCACCGCCGAGCCGCCGTAGTCCAAGAGATCATCAACGATCTGGAAGGCGATGCCCAAAGCGTCGCCGTAATCGAACAAAGCCTTCACCTGCGCAGGGGTGCCGCCTGCGATTTCAGCGCCGGATTCGGTGGCGGCAGAGAATAAGGCGGCGGTCTTGCCGCGTACGACTTGCAGATAGATCGCTTCGGTGGTCGCCAAATCTTGCGCGGCGGTCAGTTGGAGCACTTCGCCCTCGGCAATGGTGGCAGACGCATTGGCGAGGATATCGAGCACGCGCAGATTACCGGGTTCGACCATCAACTGAAACGCGCGGGCGAACAGGTAGTCGCCCACCAGAACGGAAGATTTGTTGTCCCACAAGAGGTTAGCGGTGGGGCGGCCACGACGGCGCGCGCTTTCATCAACCACATCATCATGCAGCAGGGTGGCGGTGTGAATGAACTCAACGGTGGCCGCAAGATGCACATGGAACGGCCCCGCGTAACCGAGCAGACGGGCGGCGGCCAAGACAAGCATCGGACGCAGGCGTTTGCCGCCAGCCTCAATCAGATGGGCGGTGACTTCGGGAATGCGCGGCGCGTGCTCGGATGCCATGCGCGCCCGGATCATGTGGTTCACCGCCGCCATGTCATCGGCCAAAGCATAGGCAAGCCGATCATGCGGTTTTTGCGCCGGTTCCATCACGCTCATCACATTCCCTTCAGGTATCGACACGGGTGTGCAACCCCGCGTAAACCTAATCCCATGAAGCTTTTACTGCGCACAACCGACCCCACCGTGATCGCCTTTGCTCAAGTGCTCCTTGAGGGCGAGGGTATAACCAGCTTTGTGATGGACGTCCACATGAGCACGCTGGAAGGCGGCATCGGATTGTTTCCGCGCAGGATCATGGTGGCGGACCGAGATTTGTTTTTGGCTCGCGCCGTGCTGGCGGATAATGACATCGCGGACGGTCTTTAGATGGACAATCTGACGCAAGACAAGTTTTTATGCGGAAAACTGCAGCTTTGGCAGCCGCGGCAGGGCTATCGCGCGGCAACTGACCCGGTTTTACTGGCGGCGGCCTGCCCTGCCCTGCCCGGTCAATCGGTGCTGGATCTGGGCTGCGGCGTCGGGGCTGCGGCGCTATGTCTCGCCTGCCGCGTGCCGGATTTGCGTCTATCGGGACTGGAAGTGCAGGCGGAGTATGCGGCGTTGGCGCAGAGGAATGCGGCTGAGAACGGCATCGCGATGCAGGTCGAAATAGGCGATCTAGCGGATATGCCGAAGGCGCTTCGGGTGGGTTTTGACCATGTGATCGCCAACCCGCCGTATTATCCGAAAGGCGGCACGCCGAGCCCTAATCTGGGTCGGGCTGTGGCGTTACAGGTTGATACTCCGCTCGGCGATTGGGTGCAGGCGGCGACGCGGCGGTTGGCTCCGGGTGGCTGGCTGACGCTGATTTGCGGTGCGGATGGGCTGCCGGAAGTGCTGGCTGCGATGGGATCGAAGTTGGGTTCGGCCTCGGTGCTGCCACTGACCGCGCGGGAGGGCAAGCCTGCGCTGCGCATTCTATTACGGGCGCGCAAAAGCGGGCGCGCGGCGTTTCGACTGCTGGCACCGTTTGTCATTCATCAAGGGGCGGCGCATGACGGTGACCGTGAGAGCTATACGCCACGGGCAAGCGCGATTTTGCGCGGCGGCGAATCGCTGTCGGAAGAATTCCGCTAGCGGCGCAAAATAAACGCTCTGGTTGTGTGAAGATTTGGTGACACGACTCGTAATCTGTGGTGCAATCGCGGTGTTGAACCAGCATCAGGAGGACTTGCATGACCGTCGCTTCCCATATCGCTGAACTGAAAAAGAAGCACGAAACCCTTTCATCCAGAGTCGAGCAAGCGCAACGCGCACCCGCCGTGGATGATCTGCACATCGCCGATCTGAAGAAGCAAAAGCTGAAACTGAAAGAGGAAATTGGTCGGCTGAGCGCTTAAGCCTTTCTGGCGCTGGCCGCAGAACTTGGCTTGATTGAGCTTGCTCTCGCCGCCAGCGCCGCACCTGCCGTGATCAAAACCGCTGCGATCAGAATTGCGCTTGATGGTTTTGTGATGCCCGCCGCAACCAAGGCCAGCGTTGACAGCAATGGTGCTGCATATGAGGCGACCCCGAGCAATTGGATGTCGCCTTTTTTCATGCCGATGTCCCAGGTGAAGAAGGCAGCGCCAACCGGGCCAATGCCCAAGCCTGCGACGGATGCCCATCCCAGCGCCCCTTGCGGCCAAGTTGTTGTTTCCAAAGCCAGATGCGCCACGGCTGAAAGTAAAGCTGTGGCGAGGCAAAATACCGTCACCGATTCTGTCGGCACCGCGCCAAGACGCCGCGATAGCACAGAATAAGCCGCCCAAGTCACCGCACACAGGAAAGCAAGGCCGAGGCCCAGCGCGGAACTTTGCGCTTCACCGCCACGCGCGAGCACGATCAGCGCCGCCCCGGCAAAGGCGATCAGCGCGCCGAGGATGTGAAGCGGGCCAAGACGCTCACCCGGAAGCAGGCCCGATAGTATGACGATGAACAGCGGCCACAGGTAGGCGATCAGGCCGGTTTCAGCGGTGGGGGATAGTCGGAAAGCCGTGAAGTAGAGCAGGTGGTAGCCGAAAAGACCAATGGTGCCGAAAGCGTAGACTTTCCACGACACGGTTTTCAGCACGCCCAACCCAGTGCCAGTGACCGTCCAGACCAGGCCAATCGCCCCACCAATGCCGAAGCACAGCGCGTTCAACTGCAAGGGGGGCACGGGGGCCGAGCCGATGGTGAATAGCGCCAGCAGCGACCACATCAAAATGGCGGTGAACCCGATGAGTGTGGCTTTGGTTTTGGTCATGCTGCGCCCTTTACTACGACGTCTGTGCCGAAAGCCGAGGTTTTGGGCAAGCAAAAAGCCCAGCGTTGCGGCCGGGCTTTGCTCGGTTATGTGTCGGGTTAAACGACGAATTGCCCGCCGTTCGCCGAAATAGTCGAGCCAGTGATAAACCCCGCATCATCGGAGGCGAGAAATACCACTATGCGGGCAATTTCTTCTGGTTCACCCAAGCGGCCGACCGGAATTTGCGGAATGATCCGCTCTTTCAGCACCTTTTCGTCAATCGCCTTAACCATATCGGTGCCGATATAGCCGGGGCAGATAGCGTTCACCGTGATGCCCGCGCGCGCGCCTTCAGCCGCCAGCGCCTTGGTAAAGCCGAGATCGCCTGCTTTGGAGGCGGAGTAGTTCACCTGCCCAGCCTGCCCCTTCTGCCCGTTGATTGAGGAAATGCTGATCACCCGGCCGAATTTACGGTCGCGCATTCCGGTCCATAAAGGGTGCGTCATGTTGAAAAGCCCGGTCAAGTTGGTGTCGATGACCTCTTTCCACTGTCCGGGGGTCATTTTGTGAAACATTGCATCGCGGGTGATGCCAGCGTTGTTGACCAGCACCGCAACGGGGCCAAGATCGGCCTGAACCTGTGCAATGCCCGCCACGCAAGCGTCATAATCGGCAACCGACCACTTGTAGGTTGGGATGCCGGTCAGATTGGTAAAAGCCGTAGCGGCCTCAACATTACCGGCATAATTGGCGGCAACCGTATAACCTGCCGCTTTCAGCGCCACCGAAATCGCCGCGCCAATACCACGTGAACCACCTGTGACCAATGCAACCTTTGCCATCGTTTCCTCCTCCAAGGCGATCTATTGAAATCATGTTATTGATTTGAACAAAAGGGCGCAACAATGTTGCGCCCTCTAAGAAAATTTACCCTGAGATAGCGTCCACTTAGGCGCGCTCGATGCACATCGCCACGCCCATGCCGCCACCGATGCACAAGGTCGCGAGACCTTTTTTGGCATCGCGACGACCCATCTCATAGATCAGAGTATTCAAAATGCGCGCACCCGAGGCACCGATTGGGTGGCCAATCGCAATCGCGCCGCCGTTGACGTTAACTTTGCTGGTGTCCCAACCCATGTCTTTGTTCACAGCGCAGGCTTGCGCCGCAAACGCCTCATTCGCTTCGATCAGATCAAGGTCGGCGGCGTTCCAACCAGCTTTCTCCAGTGCTTTACGGCTGGCGTAGATTGGGCCAACGCCCATGATCGACGGGTCCAACCCAGCAGTGGCGTAGGATGCAATGCGCGCCAACGGTTTTAGCCCGCGTTTGTTCGCATTCTCTTCCGACATGAGCAGAACCGCAGCTGCGCCGTCGTTCAGGCCCGAGGCATTCGCTGCTGTAACCGAGCCGTCCTTGGTAAACGCCGGACGCAGCTTTTGCATCGACTCCAGCGTCGCGCCGTGGCGGATGTATTCGTCTTGATCGACCGTCACGTCGCCCTTGCGGGTCTTGATTGTGAAGGCGATGATTTCGTCCTTAAACTTACCGGCTTTCTGCGCGGCTTCGGCTTTGTTTTGGCTGGCGAGTGCAAATTCGTCCTGCATCTCGCGGGTGATCTGCCATTGCGTCGCGACGTTCTCGGCGGTTTGGCCCATGTGATAGTTGTTGAACGCATCCCACAGACCGTCGCGGATCATGCTGTCGATGAAATTAAGATCGCCCATCTTCTGACCCGAGCGTAGGTGGGCAACATGCGGCGAAAGCGACATGCTTTCTTGACCGCCAGCCAAAACAATATCCGAATCACCGAGTTGCACGTGCATGGCACCCAAAGCCACAGCGCGCAGACCCGAGCCGCAAACCTGGTTCAGCGACCACGCCGAGGATTCCGCTGGCAGACCCGCACGGATATGCGCTTGGCGGGCCGGGTTTTGGCCTTGGCCTGCGGTCAGAACTTGGCCGAGGATGGTTTCGGACACTTCCGCCTTGTCGATACCAGCGCGGGCGACGACGGCTTCTATCACCGCAGCGCCCAATTCATGCGCAGGGGTGGCCGCGAATGCACCGTTAAAGCTGCCGACGGCGGTGCGTGCCGCCGAAACGATTACCACATTGGTCATGAATTGCGCCCTCTCTTAGAAATGCTTAGAAACTGCCCCGGCAAAGCCAAGCTTCGCCGCCTTGCAACATGGCCTAGAAGGGGTGTCGCTGAAAAGCAAGTTTTCTGCATGCTGGCGTTGTCGCAGGTGCATCGCTGCGCATTCAGGCAGATTTCCGCGCGGCGTTTCGGTCAAAAGACGGTTTCAGGGTGGCCGCGCCAAACATATAGCCTTGCATACAGTCGAACCCCATCTGCTGTAGGATTTGAACCTCGGCTTGAGTTTCTACCGATTGTGCCACGGTAAACATTTGAAAATGCTTTCCGATCGACAAAAGCGCCGCCGTCAACGCTTGATTGTCTGCGTCGCGCTGAATGTTGCGGATGAATTGGCCATCAAGCTTCAGGATATCAAAGAAGAAATCCTTGAAATAGCGGATCGCCATATTGCCTGAGCCGAAGTTGTCGAGCGCGAAGGCGACGCCTGCGGCCTTCAGATCATCCATGAAGGCAATCACCAGTTCGGGCACCTGCATCGCCGAGCTTTCGGTGATCTCAAGAATCAGCCGTTCTCCAATAGTGGGGGCTACGGACAGACCTCTCCGAAGCAGTTGCATCCAGCGGGCATAGCCAATGGAGCGCGCCGACATATTGATCGACAACCGCAGATCTGGCACCCGTGCGAGGGCGGCAAGACCAATTTCGAGCGCGGCGCAGTCGATTTCCCGGCCAATTTCATGGCTTTCGACAGCCTCCATGAAGTCTTTCGCGGGGATAACCCGGCCTGTGGGGTCTAGCACCCGGATCAGCCCCTCTTGAAACGCCACGCAATTGGTGTCGCGCGCCAGCACAACCGGTTGATAGGCCAAGCGCAGGCGTTTGGTATCAATAGCGTGCCGCACCATCGACATCGTTTCATCATCGCCAGCCGAAATCGCCACCCCCAGCGGGCTCGCCAGCCCCGCCTGTGCGTCAAGCTGCGGTCTTGGGTTTGGCAGGATCATCGCGGGCTTCCTTCTTTGCGGGCGCAGTTGCCCAACAATGGACAGCTTTGCGCGGCAACGGTAAAAGCCGTCTTAACTATTGGGATTTCAGGCCAATTTTAACGATTATGAGGGCGCTATGAGTGATGAGAACCGCCGCTGCCCTTGGTGTGGCAGTGATCCGCTGTACGTGGCTTATCACGACGACGAATGGGGCCGTCCGTTGCATGATCCGCGTGCGCTGTTTGAGTGTCTGATACTGGAAGGTTTTCAGGCGGGCCTGAGCTGGATCACCATTCTGCGGCGGCGCGAAACTTTCCGCGCGGCTTTTGCGGAGTTCGATCCTGCGGTGTTGGCGGAATGGGGCGAAGATGAAACCCTGCGACTGCTGCAAGATCCCGGCATCATACGGCATCGCGGCAAGATCGAGGCGACGTTTGCCGGAGCGCGCGCTTATCTCGCAATAGAAGCGCGCGAAGGTTTTGCCAACTTCTTGTGGAAACATGTGGGCGGGCAGCCGATAGACCGTCAACTTGGTAACGTAGGCCAAGCGGTTGCACAAACGGCGGAGTCGGTGGCGCTTTCCAAGGCACTGAAAGCCGAAGGTTTCAAATTCGTCGGTCCAACAATTTCATATGCGTTCATGCAGGCGGTCGGCATGGTGAACGATCACCTGATTGATTGCGCCTGGCATGACAAAATGCGGAGCGCGGGCTGAACAAATCGCGTCACAGAATCGATTCATCGCTGCTGCATGGTGAGGTCGGGGAGGATTTCCCCTTCTGTCCCACCCTAGGCTGGCAATTTCCGGCCAAGCCCTCGGACTAGTCCCCCGGTCCGAGGGCTTTTTTCATTGCACGTCCGGCGAAGGCTGCGCAAATTTATGCTCATCTGGGCAGGCTTTCGCTTGCGCGCGCGCGCGATGCTTCCAGCCCGCTCAAGGGCGTGATTAAGCTGCGCCTGCAACGGCAGGAGATCAGCATGGCCTTCGGAAAATCCATCCGCACCTATTGGGACGGGCGCTGGCATGACGGCGATTTGGCTGTGATGAAAGCGGCGGATCACGGGATGTGGCAGGGCACCTCGGTGTTCGACGGCGCGCGATATTTCGACGGCATGTATCCGGATCTCGACCTGCATTGTGCGCGGTTGAACAGATCAGCCGAGGCGTTGATGATCACGCCGACATGCGAACCCGAAGATATGGCGGCGATTATCCGCGAGGGTTTGCAGACATTCGGGCCGGGGCAAGCGGTGTATATACGACCGATGTATTGGTCGCTGCATGGGTCTGAGCTGGGCATTGTGCCGCTGGCGGGGGCCACGGGGTTTGCGATTTCGCTGGAAGAAGTGGCGATGCCGGACAAAGATTTCGCGACAACCGTCACCCGCACGCGGTTTCGCCGTCCGATCTTGGAGGATGCGGTGTGCAATGCAAAAGCCGGGTGTCTCTATCCCAACAACGCGCGGATGCTGGTAGAAGCGCAGGCCAAGGGCTTCGGCAACGCGTTGGTGGCGGATGCTTTGGGCAATTTGGCCGAAAGCGCGACTGCGAATGTTTTTCTGGTGAAGGACGGTGTGGTGTTCACTCCGGTACCGAACGGTACATTTCTGGCGGGGATCACCCGAGCGCGGCATATCTTGAACCTGCGCGCCGATGGGGTTGAGGTGCGCGAGGCGGTGCTGACGTTTGAAGATGCTCATGCGGCAGACGAGATCTTTCTGTCGGGCAATTTCGCGAAAGTGACGGCGGTGAAGGCGTTTGACGCCACCGAATATAACGATCGTCCAATGACGGCGCGAGCGCGCAAGTTGTATTGGGATTGGGCGGCAGGGCAGCGTTAAACCTTCCGCACGCTTGCCCGGCCCCGCTTGCCTTCCCGTCGCCTCGGTTGCATGATCGCGGCGTTAGGGGAGACGAATATGCGGAAGTTTCTGGTCGTGCTGGATGACAGCCGAGAGTGTCTGAACGCAATGCGGTTTGCGGCGCTGCGGGCGGCGCATACCGGGGGTGGGGTGCAGGTTTTGTCGATCATCCCGCCGGAGGAGTTTCAGCATTGGATGGGTGTGGCCGATCTGATGCGGGCTGAAGCGCGCGAGCGGATTGAGGCACATTTCGAGGTGTTCGCGAAATGGATGCGAGACAAGCAGGGCGTGAATCCCGAACTTATCATCCGTGAGGGCGACCCGGTGGCAGAGATACTGTCGCAGGTCAAGGAAGACCCGGCGGTCGCAGTTTTGGTGCTCGGGGCCGGCACCGAGAAATCCGGCCCGGGGCCATTGGTGACGGCGATGACGCGATCTTCGGGTAATTTGCCGATCCCGATTACAATTGTTCCTGGCGATATGAGCAAGGAACGGCTGGAGAGCATTACTTAGCGCTTAGCTCGGGGCTTGGGGGTATTTTTCAATTCACCTCGCGCGGGCTGATCGCTGGGGGTTTCACACCCCCAGACCCCCGTGGGATATTTGAGCCAATGCGAAAGCAAATTTTAGATAAGTTTTAGTCAGTTTGTGAGCGCGACGTTTGCGCTGGGTGCATTTCGCAGTTGCAGCATTACAGGTGTCTGAGATGCCCATTTTTCCCTATGTTCGCGGCGGGAAGACGAAAGGAACGAGCTATGAATCGCAATCTGTCTGTTTCGCCTGTCGCCTTGCGCGCAGCTGAAGAGTCTGTGGCTTACTTCAAAGCGCCCGCTTGCCCAAAGCAGAAACCTGCGCCCAGTCTAACGCCGATTGAGGCGATGTATGCGTATTATGACGCGGCGTAGGTTTTAGAATCATTCCAATCCTTGACTTTGGCCACCGCTGGGCGCATATCCAACTGGAATAGTCGGAGAAAAGACCATGTTCATCCAGACCGAATCCACACCGAACCCAGCAACGTTGAAATTTCTGCCGGGGCAAGCCGTGCTGGAGATGGGCACTGCCGATTTCCCGAGCGCCGATACGGCGGGCAAATCGCCGTTGGCCAAGCAGATTTTCGCCACGGGTCAAGTGACGGGGGTGTTTCTTGGCACCGATTTCATCACCGTGACCAAGGCGGAAGCGGCTGATTGGCAGCATATAAAGCCTGCTATCCTCGGCGCGATTATGGAGCATTTCCAGTCGGGTGCGGCGGTTATGGAAGGCGAAAGCCAAGCGGCGCATGCGGCGCATGACGGCCCGGATGAAGATATCGTCAAGCAAATCAAAGAGTTGCTAGATACTCGTGTGCGCCCTGCTGTGGCTCAAGACGGCGGCGACATCACCTTCCACGGCTTTGATCGTGGCGTGGTTTATCTGCACATGAAGGGCGCTTGCGCGGGCTGCCCGTCTTCGACCCTGACGCTGAAGATGGGGATTGAGAACCTGCTACGGCATTACATTCCCGAGGTGCTTGAGGTACGTCCGGTTGCAGCCTGAGGCGGAGCTGGTTTTATGAAGCTTGCGAAAATTCTAGCATTCGATACATCGGCGGCGCATTGCGCCGCCGTTTTGTTATGCGGTGATAGCGTCTGGGCTAAGTTTGAGGTGATGGAAAAGGGCCAGGCTGAACGGCTGATGCCTTTGATTGCCGAGCTGTTGGCTGAGGCTGGCGTGGGTTTGGCGGATATTACCGCGATTGGGGTGGGCACCGGGCCGGGCAATTTCACCGGGGTGCGGATTTCGGTGGCGGCGGCGCGGGGGCTGGCCTTGGGGCTGGGCGTGCCTGCGATTGGGGTTACTCGATTGGAGGCGTTGGCGTTCGATTTGCCGCGTCCGGTGACGGTGATTGAGGATGCGCGGCGCGGTGAGGTTTATGTGCAGCGGTTTGATGACGGCGGGCCGGGTGTGGCGCGGATGGTTTCGGCTGCCGAACTGGGCGTGGTTGAGGGTGCGATGACTGGTTCGGGCTGCGACGGTCTGCCTGCAGCGATGCCGATTGCCGAAGCGATTGCCCGGATTGCATTGGGCCGGGTGGGGTCGGTGCAGCCCCGGCCAGCGCCATTTTATCTGCGCGGGGCGGATGCGGCACCGCCGAGCGATTTGCCGCCGGTTATTCTCGATCTGGCGCCGCCAACGCTGGTGATCCCGTGACGGTTGACGAAATGGCAGCGATCCATGCGGCGTGTTTTGTAACACCCCGGCCTTGGTCTGTGGTGGATATCGCGGGGACTTTGGCCAGCCCTTTTGTGTTCGTGCTGACCGAGCCGCACGGCTTTTTGATCGGCCGGGTGGTGGCTGGTGAAGCCGAATTGTTGACGCTCGCGGTTGATCCGAGGGCGCGGCAACGTGGCACCGGCGGGCGTTTGGTTGATGGTTTTCTGGCTGAGGCCGCAGCGCGGGGCGGCGAATCGGCTTTTCTGGAAGTGTTGGCGAGCAATCTGCCAGCGCAGAGCCTTTATGCGCGTAAGGGCTTTGTGCAAAAAGGCAAACGCAGTGGCTATTACCATACGCCGGATGGCAAACGTCTGGATGCGCTGGTGCTGACACGGGCGATTTCCAGTGCGGCTTAGGCCAAATTACACGGTGAACGGCTGGTTTTCCATCGACGAACCAAAGCGACCTTCCGGCATCACAGATTCCTGTTGACCCTCCCGCAAACCGCTGGCCTAAATCGAGCACGACCCGCGCTGTTGCTGGCCAGTCTCGCCGCGCATTGATGGGAAAACAAAAACCTAAACCGGGAGAATATTATGACCGTGATGAAACACCTGCTGGGTGCAGCTGCGACTTTCGCGCTGACCGCTGGCGCGGCATTGGCCGACCCCGCGATCATTTATGATCTGGGCGGCAAATTCGACAAATCGTTCAACGAAGCGGCCTTTGCGGGTGCTGAGAAATGGGCTCAGGAAACTGGCGGCACTTACAAAGAGCTGGAGATGCAGTCGGAGGCGCAGCGCGAGCAGGCATTGCGTTCGCTCGCTGAAGATGGTGCGAACCCGATTGTGATGACCGGATTTGCATTTGGCGATGTGCTGAACACCGTGGCGCCTGATTTCCCGGACACCAAATTCGCGATCATCGACATGGTGGTTGAGCAGCCTAATGTGAAGTCCGTGGTGTTTACCGAGGATCAGGGTTCTTATCTGGTCGGCATGATGGCTGGTCTGGCGTCGAAAACCAACACCGTTGGCTTTATCGGCGGCATGGATATTCCGCTGATCCGGCGTTTTGGCTGCGGGTATGCGCAGGGCGTGAAGGCTGTGAAGCCGGACGCGACGGTTATTTTGAACATGACCGGGACGACTCCGGCGGCTTGGAACGACCCGGTGAAGGGTGCGGAATTGGCGAAAGCGCAGAAATCGCAGGGCGCGGACGTGATCTATGCGGCGGCCGGCGGCACAGGCGTTGGTGTTTTGCAAACGGCTGCGGATGAGGGCATTCTGTCAATCGGTGTCGATAGCAACCAGAATTATCTGCATCCCGGGCAAGTGCTGACCTCGATGATGAAGCGGGTCGATAACGCGGTGTATGGCGCGTTCAGAGAAGGCGACGCGATGACCACGGGCATCAATGTAATGGACCTGAAAGCAGGCGGCGTCGATTATGCGATGGATGATAACAACGCCAAGCTGGTGACGCCTGAAATGAAAGCGGCGGTCGATGCGGCGGCTGAGAAGATCAAATCGGGCGAGTTGGTGGTGCATGATTACATGACCGACAACACCTGCCCGGCTGGTTCGTTCTAATGGCGGCTACGGCCGATAATGGGGGGCGGCAGGCAACTGCCGCCTCCTCTCCGTATGCGATTGAACTCAAAGGCATATCGAAAGCCTTTGGCTCGGTTCAGGCGAACAAAGATATCAATATCGCGGTGCCGCGCGGCACGATTCACGGCATTATTGGTGAGAATGGCGCGGGCAAATCGACGCTGATGTCGATCTTGTATGGATTTTACCGCGCTGATGCGGGCGAGATTTTTATCAACGGCAAGTTGACCGCAATTCCCGACAGCCAAAGCGCCATTCGCGCCGGTATCGGCATGGTGTTCCAGCACTTCAAACTGGTGCAGAATTTCACGGTGTTGGAAAATGTGATCCTTGGGGCGGAAGATGGCCCGATGTTGAACACTTCGCTGGCAAAAGCGCGCAAGGTTCTTGGGGAACTGTCGCGCGAATATGAGATGGACGTGGACCCGGATGCGTTGATCGAAGACCTGTCGGTTGGGCACCAGCAACGGGTGGAGATTTTAAAGGCGTTGTATCGGCAGGCCGATATTCTGATCTTGGACGAGCCGACGGGGGTGTTGACTCCGGATGAGGCTGACCATTTGTTCCGTATTTTGAATGGGTTGAAGGAGCAGGGCAAGACGATCATCCTGATTACCCACAAGCTACGTGAGATCATGGAGGCGACGGACAACGTCAGCGTCATGCGGCGGGGCACGATGGTGGGGACGGTTAAGACCTCGGAAAGTAGCCCTGAGTCGCTGGCCGAGTTGATGGTCGGGCGCAAGGTTTTGCTTGAGGTTGAGAAGGCCAAGGCCACTCCGGGGGCTGTCGTGCTGTCGGTCGAGAACCTGCGCGTGAAAGATGATGACGGGATTGAACGGCTGAAAGGCGTCAGTTTCGAGATCCGTGCGGGTGAGATTCTGGGTATCGCGGGGGTGGCGGGCAATGGCCAGTCGGAGCTTCTGCAGGCTTTGGGCGGCATTGCCCGAGCGACCGGGCGGATCACGCTGAAGGGGGCGGATTTGCCGCTGGTGGGATTGGCCGCAAATGGGCAGACCCGGCGTGAGGCCGGGATCGCGCATGTGCCGGAAGATCGCCAGCATCTTGGGCTGATCATGGATTTCTCGGCTTGGGAAAACGTGGCGTTTGGCTATCACAACAGCCCGAAATACCAGAAAAACGCGCTGTTCATGGACAATGACGCGCTGCGGGCGGATACCGAGGCGAAGATGGCGCGCTATGATGTGCGGCCGCCGATTGCGACTTTGGCCGCGAAGAATTTTTCGGGCGGCAATCAGCAAAAAATCGTGGTGGCGCGTGAGATGGAGCAGAATCCTGACCTGCTGCTGATCGGTCAGCCGACGCGCGGGGTGGATATTGGCGCGATTGAGTTCATCCACAAGCAGATCATTGCTCTGCGCGATGCGGGCAAGGCGATCTTGTTGGTCTCGGTGGAACTTGATGAAATCATGAGCCTTTCCGACCGGATAGCGGTGATGTTTGACGGGCAGATCATGGGCACGGCGGACCCCGAGATGACGAATGAGCGTGAGTTGGGGCTGTTGATGGCGGGTGTGAGCGGGGACAGCTCAAGATGAGAAAACTACCGCAATGGGCCGATGTTGTGCTGGTGCCGCTGATCTCGCTTTTGCTGGCGGCGATTGTGGCGGCGATCGTGTTGCTGGCGATTGGGCAGAGCCCGACAAAGGCGCTCGGGATCATGGTCGAAGGCGCTTTTGGCTCGGCGAATGGCTGGGGCTATACGCTGTATTACACCACCTCGTTTATCTTCACCGGGCTGTCGGTGATCGTGGCGTTTCATGCGGGCCTGTTCAACATCGGCGGTGAGGGTCAGGCGCAGTTGGGCGGGCTTGGCGTTGCGCTGGTATGTCTGGCACTGCCGTGGCCGCATTGGACGGTCGCGCTACTGGCGGCGACGTTGGGGGCGGCGGTTTTTGGGGCAGCTTGGGCGGCTATCCCTGCGTATTTACAGGCGAAACGCGGCAGTCATATCGTGATCACCACGATCATGTTCAACTATATCGCCTCGGCACTGATCGTCTATATGCTGGTCGATGTGCTGCGACCTGCGGGGCAGATGGACCCGGCTTCGGCGCGGTTTCCGGTGGGGGCGAGTCTGCCTGCTCTCAGCGACATGCCCTTTTTGCGCGAGTTTTTTGCGCGGCTGAACCCAGATGGCACGCCACGGCTGACCAAAGCGGGTGTCGCGATGTACTCCAACGTGCCCGCCAATGTGACGCTGTTTATCGCGTTGGCGGCCTGCTTGGTGGTCTGGCTTTTGCTGTGGCGGACGCGGCTGGGGTATCAAATCCGGGCGTTTGGCAAGTCGGAGGCAGCGTCGAAATATGCCGGGATAAATCCGGTGAAAATTACCATGATCGCGATGCTGATTTCGGGCGGTTTGGCCGGAATGATGGCGATTAACAACGTCATGGGCTCGGCGGAGCGGCTGTTGCAGAACTCAGCCGAGGGTGCCGGGTTCATCGGTATAGCGGTGGCGCTGATGGGGCGTAATCATCCGTTTGGGGTGCTGCTGGCTGCGCTTTTGTTCGGGTTTTTGTATCAAGGCGGCGCTGCTTTGGGGCTGAATACCACGATTCCGATTGAGATGCGGATCGTGGTGCAAGGCTTGGTGATCCTGTTCACCGGAGCGTTGGATCAGATGGTGCGGATGCTGCTGGTCTGGCTGTTCAGCTTCGGGCGAAAGGCGGTGGCGTGATGGATTATGAAACGCTGATGCAGATTTTCGGCTCGACGGTGCGGCTCGGAACGCCGCTTTTGCTGGCCTGTCTGGCGGGGCTTTTCTCGGAACGCGCCGGGATTTTCGACATTGGGCTAGAGGGCAAAATGCTGGCGGCGGCGATGGCGGCGGGGTCTGTCGCGGCAATGTCAGGCTCGGCTTGGGTCGGGTTGGTGGCGGGGATTGGCGCGTCGCTGATCTTTGCGATGCTGCATGGGGTGGCCTCAATCACCTTCCGGGGCAATCAGTTGATCTCGGGTGTGGCGCTGAATTTCCTGTCGTCGGGGATTACCGTGCTGGTGGCGCAGGCGCTGTTTGGTCAAGGCGGGCGGACGCCGCCACTCGCGGGTGCGGCGCGGTTCAACCCGATCACCCTGCCCTTCGCGGAAATCGTGAAGGATGTGCCGCTGATCGGGCCGCTGTATACCGAGGTGATATCGGGGCACTCGATCTTGGTTTATGCGGCAATGGCCTGCGTGCCGCTGACATGGTGGGTGCTGTATCGGACGCGCTTTGGTTTGCGGCTGCGGGCAGTGGGCGAAAACCCGGCGGCGGTGGATACCGCAGGCGTTTCGGTGGTGGGTTTGCGCTATGCGGCGCTGACGATCACTGGAGTTTTATGCGGCATTGCGGGGGCTTACATGGCGACCGCTTTGCAAGCAGGCTTTGGGCGCGAGATGACGGCGGGGCGAGGTTATATCGCGCTCGCGGCGTTGATCTTCGCGAAATGGCGGCCTTGGCAGGCTTTGGGCGCGACGATGTTGTTCGGGTTTTTTCAAGCTCTCGCTTTGCGTCCCGATGTGGTGGAAAAGATTGCACATGTGAAAGTGCCGGTCTCGATGCTCGATGCGCTGCCCTATATCCTGACCGTGCTGGTGCTGGCAGGCTTTGTCGGCAAGGCTATTCCACCCCGCGCGGGTGGTGAGCCTTATGTGAAAGAACGCTAAGGCTTTCCGGCTTCATATAGGCTTAGATTTTCCACCGAGGTCTGGGGGTGTGAAACCCCCGGCGCTTGCTACAACGGACTGCCTATCCTGATCAAACCGCCGGTTTTATTGCCCAAACCAAGCCTTCGCCGGTACTGTGCCAGTGAAACTGGGCCTGATCTTCGGCTCGGGGCATGGCAATATGGCGCAAGCGGTAGGCGATGTGGCGATCCCTAGGCTGATCTGGCGGTATTTCCGAATATCGGGGCTTCCGGCGGCAACCCCAATCTCGTGATCTATGAAATGGAGTGCGTGCGCGTTGCCGTTCAGACCGTCATTTGAAACCACGGCAGAAATCGGCGCGTTTAACGTCCTTGGTGGCGATGCAGTGGGGATGGCTACTGAGCCGGAGGTGATCTTGGCACGGTTCCTTGGTCTGCGGCTGGCGGCTGTTGCGAGCACCACCAACATGGCGGCGGGCATGTCGGATGAGCAGATCAGCCACGAGCATACCAAGGCGATGGCCCCCTTAGGTGCGGCGAAACTGGAACAGGTGCTTCGGCATTTTCTGCGCATGCAAGCGTGACGGCCACTAGGGTTTGACAAGGCCGGCAAACCCGCGCAAGGCTTAGGAAATTCTTCTCTTTCTGGGCCTCGGCCAATGCAAATCTACCTCCCCATTGCCGAGGTTTCGATCAACGCCTTCCTTTTGCTGGGACTGGGCGGCATTGTCGGGTTTCTGTCGGGTATGTTCGGGGTTGGTGGCGGTTTTTTGATCACGCCGCTGCTGTTGTTTATTGGCGTGCCTCCGGGTGTGGCAGTGGCGACCGGGGCGAATCAAGTTGTGGCCTCGTCGATCTCTGGCGTGCTGGTGCAGATGAAGCGCAAGGCGGTGGATTTCCGCATGGGGCTGGTGCTGCTGGCTGGTGGTTTCATCGGGTCGTTCATCGGCGTACAAGTGTTTGCATGGATGACGGCGCTGGGGCAGATCGACCTGTTCGTGCAACTTTCCTATGTGCTGTTTCTTGGCCTGATCGGTGCCATGATGTTTCAGGAAAGCTTGCGGGCGCTGATCCGGGCGCGGCGCGCGGGGGCAGCGATTCCGGTGCGGCGCTCACATATCCATACTTGGGTGCATGGGCTGCCGTTGAAGATGAAGTTCCGCGCGTCGGGTCTGTATATCTCGGTGCTGCCGCCTGCTGCGATTGGGGCATCGGTGGGATTTTTGTCGGCAATCATGGGGGTAGGTGGCGGTTTTATTCTGGTGCCCGCGATGATCTATCTGCTGGGGATGCCGACGCGGGTGGTGGTTGGCACCTCGCTGTTCCAGATTATTTTCGTGACCGGCTTCACCACGATCATGCACGCGATCAACAGCCAGACGGTTGATATGATGCTGGCGTTTTTGCTGATCATGGGCGGGGTGGTCGGCGCGCAAATCGGCGCGCGGGTATCGACCAAGCTGAAGGCCGAGCAGTTGCGGATTCTGCTGGCGATTTTGGTGCTGACGGTCAGCTTCAAAATCGCGCTCGATTTGCTGCTGCAACCAGCCGAGTTGTTCTCGGTGACGCCGGGGTTATTGCCATGATGCGGGCGTTGATCCTGCTGCTGGCGCTCGCTGGCCCGGTTTACGCCAACGAGGCTATCGTCACCGGCCTGAGCCAAAACCGCGTGCAGATCACCGCGAATTTCGACGGTTCCGAGATCTTGATCTATGGCGCGGTGAAGCGCGATGCCCCTGCCCCACAAGGTGCGCCGTTGGCGGTCATCATTACGGTTGAGGGGCCGAGCACTCCGCTGATTATCCGCCGCAAGGAACGTGTGGCTGGGATTTGGCTAAACCGATCTTCGGTAACGGTAGATGCAGCACCCAGCTTTTACGCGGTGGCAACCTCTGCGCCGCTGGAGCGTATCCTGTCCGGCACCGAGGATCTGCGCCATCACATCACCATACCGCAAGTGATCCGCGCTGTGGGGATCAGCGATGAAGCTGAAAACGCGCCGGATTTCGTTGCCGCATTGGAGCGCATCCGGCTGGATGAAAATCGCTACCGGATTGCCGAAAACACCGTGCAACTGGTTGAGGAGACCCTGTTTCGCACCGATGTGGCGCTGCCTGCCAACCTGACCGAAGGCAACTACAAGGTGCGGCTGTTCATTTTGCGCGGCGGCGTGGTGCTTGATACGCAAGAGCGGCTGATCGGGGTGCGCAAGGCGGGGCTGGAGCGGTTTTTGTTCAACCTCGCGCATCAGCAACCGCTGCTTTACGGCGTGATCTCGCTGGTGATGGCGGCGGTTGCGGGCTGGGCGGCCTCTGCGGCGTTCCGGTTCGTGCGCTCGTAAAACCTGTCCCCGGCAGCGCCGTTGAGTGGGCCTCGATGGCCCCCGAGACGGCTACCGTTTCAGATTTCCTCTGGCATCAGGCAATGCACCGAGCCAAGCGCGAAGGGTCGGTCGCGGTTATCCTGCCAAGCCTCAACCTGAACGGACGCAAAGCGGCGGCCTGAGCGGTTGACGCGGGCGCGGGCGTAGCAATCGCGGGGCAGCCCTGCACGCAGATAATCGACGGTGAAATCAATGGTTTTCGGCAGCGGTGGCAACTGGCCAGCGGCAACCAGCGCGGGATCAATCCGCCCGGATTCCAGATCATCCCACAAACTGCTCCACGCCAGACCGATCAGGGCCGTGACCTCAAGAAAAGAGGCCGTGACGCCGCCATGCAGTGCAGGCAAGCCGGGGTTGCCGATCAGCATATCGGCATAGGGCAACACCGCTGTCAGCTCATCACCGCGACGGTCAAAGCGTATACCGAGGAACTGAATATAGGGCACCGCACCAACCAGCGCCGCTAAGGCACTGTCGCGGCGGGATTTGATTACCTGCACTGGCTCCGGGCGTTTCATGGCAGATCGCCTTTCGGTCGGTCCAAGGTGAAAGCACCGGTCCCCATAGCGACGGGACGGCT
>NZ_JAQGKQ010000067.1 GCF_028290025.1 Cypionkella sp.
CGATGGATTGGTTTCTTGACCGGTTTGGCGGGCCAAAACAGCCCGATGGCGCGTGGGATTTCGAGGCGATGGAGGCCAGCGCCAAGGCGATACCGCGGGGCGCTGGTGGCGTGGTCATGCTGCCTTACGTCAACGGAAGCGGCGTGCTGGCGCCGTTCTTTGACGCCCAAGCGCGCGGCGTGTTCTTCGGGATGGGCAGCCATACCACCCGCGAGCACCTGTTGCGCGCCGTCTATGAGGCGATGTGCTACGCCACCCGCGATTGCTTTGAGGCGATGGGCAGTAAGGCCACCACCCTGACCCTGACCGGAGGCGGCAGCCGCAGCCCGTTCTGGGCGCAGATGTTCGCCGATGTGTGCGGCCTGCCCATAGAGGTGTCAGAGGCGCAGGAATCCGGCGCGCTGGGCGTGGCCTTGCTGGCAGGGGCTGCGACTGGCATCTGGCCTGATCTGGAAACTGCGGTGGCTCAGACTACACGGACTGCGGCACGCTACACGCCTGACCCTGTGGCGAAGGCCGAATACGACGGCTGGTTCAGCTTTTATTGCGAGACACGCGACGTTTACCGCCGCCACTCCGCCGCTCGCGCCGCCCTCGCCGCAGGAGGGGCCGCATGACCTATGTTCTGGGCATCGACAAGGGTACGACGGCGACCAAGACCGTGGTTCTGCGCGCTGAAACCGGCGAGGCGCTGGCAACGGCGCGGCGTCAGACTCCCGTATTCCATCGTCACCCCGATTGGCACGAAGAGGATATGGACCTGACCTTCGCCGCCGTTGCCGAGACGATCCGCGAGGCTATAGCCAAGGCCGGGATCGCCCCGTCCGAGATCGCTGCCATCGGTGTTAGCGGCCATATGGGTGGGCTTTGGACGCTGGATGCGGTGGGTCAGCCCTTGGGCCGCGCCGTCGCTTGGCCGGATGCGCGCGCGGCAGGGTTGTTGGCGGAATGGCACGCCGATGGCCGCGATGAGGCGATGTTCGAAGTTTGCGGCAATGCGCCAATCCCGGGTCTGCCGCTGGTTCTGCTGTCGTGGTTGAAGTCGCATGAACCAGAGCGCTACGCCAAGATTTCCACGGTGTTCTGCGCCAAGGATTACATCAACTTCCGCCTGACCGGTGTCATCGCCACCGACGAATCCGACCTGTCGTTCTTTCCCTGTGACATTCGCAAGCGCTGCGTCTCGCCCGAGTTGCTGGCCCTGGCAGGCGTGCCGGAGATCGCCCACTGCCTCGCACCAGTCTTGGCGACGGGTGAGTTGGTCGGGCGCATAACCGCAGAAGCCGCCGCCCTGACAGGTCTCGCCATCGGCACCCCGGTCGTCACCGGAGCAGGGGACGCGGTAGCTGCGGCCATTGGCGTCGGTGCTTTAGCGCCGGGGCAGGCGGTGACAGTGATTGGCACCAGCTTCATGAACAACCTCACTATCGACGCGCCGTTGCTGGAACCTCGCAACGTCGGCTTCCTGTTCCTGATGCCGGGCGGTCGCTGGCAGCGGCTGATGTCGAACACCGGCGGCGGATCGCTGTGTCTCGATTGGGCGCTATCCGCCTTCGGACGGGTTGAGTTCGCGGCGGATGATCCAACTATATTTGCCCGCATCGAGGCTGAGGCGCGCAAGCTGCCGCCAGTCCCCGATGGACTGATCGTTCATCCCTATTTCGGCACCTCCGGTATGACTGCGCCCCGCCATGATCCTACAGCGCGAGGCTCGGTCTTCGGCCTCGATATGGCGACTAGCCCGATCAGCCTTATTCGGTCGGTGATGGAGGGTGTCGCGTTCTCGATGGTCGATTGCTACGCGGCCCTATCCGCTCCGGTCACCGACATCCGCCTGACCGGTGGCGGCGCGCGAAGCCGCCTCTGGTGCGAGATTTGCGCCGCCGTGATGAACCGCCCCCTGCTGCTGCCGGAGGTTGAGGAAACCGGCGCTTTGGGTGTGGCCATGCTCGCCGCCGTTCACGCGGGGTTCCATCCGGACCTCGCAACCGCCGCCCTTCGCATGGTGCGCATTGCAGATACTGTCACGCCGGATCCGGTTTGGGCGGCCCGCTATGCGGCGGCTTATCCGCTGTTCCGCGCCCTTGGCCGCGACCTCATCCCTCTTTGGAAACACCGCGCGGCGCTGCTCGCCCCGCGACTTACGCAAGGCACGCCATGAAGAATTTCCCGCAGACCCACGTGATGTTCGATCTTGACGGCACGTTGGTCGATACCCGCGCCGCCGTGACCGAGTGTTACCGCAAGGTGTTTCGCTCGCTTCTGGACGCTGATTTTCCCCCTGAGGGCGTGCCCGAGCATGATATTTTCGCAATGCGCCCGCATGAATTGTTCGCCCGTGTCGCCCCCGAAAAGACCGAGCTGCTGTTCGCCGCCTACCGCGACACCTATCCTGCGTGCACCGATCACATCTCGGTGTTTCCGGGAGTTGCCGATCTGATCGCCGAACTGGTGCGCAGCGGTCGCAAGCCAAGCCTTGTGACGAACAAGGGGCTGGAGCGCACACTGATCGATCTTGGCGTTGCAGGCATTCCATCTGAAAGTTTTGTCGCCATAGTGACGGCGGAAGATACGGTTGAACGCAAGCCGCATCCCGCGCCGATCCTTCTGGGGTTGGATCGAGCCGAGGCCAATGCGGCAGATGCGGTCTACGTCGGTGATGGACCGCAGGACGTGATCGCGGCCCACGCTTGCGGAATGCCTGCCATTGCCGTCAGCTACGGGTTTTATGATGCTGCGGCCTTGGCTGAGCACGATCCAGAGGCACTCGTGGCATCGATAGCCGAACTGGCCCGCTGTTTAGATGTGGCGCTGATCGGGGCGGCAGAATGACGGAACAAATCATCCTAGCTGAGCGGCTGGCTTTTCCCGAAGGACCGGTAGTGATGCCGGACGGAAGCCTCGTCGTCACCGAGATTGCGGCTGGTTGTCTGACGCGGATTGAGGCTGGCAAAAGCTATCGGCTGGCCGACACTGGGGGGGGGCCTAACGGGGCGGCGCTTGGCCTAGACGGTGCGCTTTATGTCTGCAACAATGGCGGCTTCACTTGGGACAACAGCGCGGGGCTGCGGCCCGTTGGCAAGGCCCCGGACAACCAAGGCGGCTCGATCCAGCGCGTTGATCCCGAGAGCGGCAAAGTTGACCTACTCTATGACCGCTGCGGTGAGGTGGCTTTGGCCGCGCCGAACGATATCGTTTTCGACACGCACGGCGGGTTTTATTTCACCGATCACGGGCACCGTGAGGGCCGCAAATTGGACTTTGGCGCGGTTTATTATGCCAAGGCCGACGGAGGCCTGATCCGCGAGTTGGCGTTTCCGATGATCGGGCCAAACGGCATTGGCCTGTCGCCGGATGGCACGACGCTTTATGTGGCGGAAACCTCAGCGGGGCGGCTTTGGTCTTATCCTGTGACCGCTCCGGGTGTTTTGGGTGGCGCAACTTGGCCATCGCCCACCGGAGGCGATCTGGTCGCAGGCCTCCCCGGCTTTCACCGCTACGACTCCCTCGCAGTCGAGGCCTCAGGCAACATTGCGATCGCTTGTCTGCGCATCGGCGGCATCGTCGTGATCTCCCCCGAGGGCGCTCAAGTCGAACGCATCGACCTGCCCGACCCCTACACCACCAACATCTGCTTTGGCGGCACCGACCTGCGCACTGCGTTCATCACGCTTTCCAGCCTCGGGCAGCTTGTGTCGCGACCTTGGGCGCGCGCGGGCCTGTCCCTCAACTCCAGTGGAGCATCTTTATGACCACCCTTAACCATCCACCCGGCAGCGCCGATCTGCCTGCGCTTAAGGCGCGCGCGCTGAACCTGCGGCGCACCATGCTGCATATGGCGAGCGGCAAGGGCGAAGGCTATATCGCGCAAGGGCTTGGCATCGCGGACTGCCTTGCCGCGATCTATTTTCACGAGTTGCGCTATGATGCGGCCAACCCTGCATGGGCTGACCGTGACCGCTTCGTGCTGTCCACCGGTCATTATGCGATTGCGATGTATGCCGTGCTGGCCGAGGCGGGCTATCTGGAGGCCGCTGAACTGCCGAGCTACGGCCTGAACGGTTCGCGCCTGCCGATGAGCACCTTCGATGACATTCCGGGCGTCGAGATGGTCGG
Source organism: Cypionkella sp. (assembly GCF_028290025.1). Taxonomy (GTDB): domain Bacteria; phylum Pseudomonadota; class Alphaproteobacteria; order Rhodobacterales; family Rhodobacteraceae; genus Cypionkella. The sequence continues at coordinate 4,117 of NZ_JAQGKQ010000067.1, forward strand.
CGGCTCGCTTGGCCACGGTCTGGGGCAGGCGGTCGGCATGGCGATGGCGCTGAAGTTGGATGGCCGCCCCTCGCGGGTCTTTTGCGAGTTCTCCGACGGCGAGTTGCAGGAAGGCTCCACGTGGGAGGCCACGATGGGCGCCGCCACCTTCAAATGCGACAACCTTGTGGCGCTGATCGACTGCAACGGCATTCAGGCCGATGGCCCGGTGACGGTGCAGATCGAACCGGTCGCCGACAAATTCACCGCGTTTGGCTGGGATACGGTCGAGGTGAACGGCAACGACATGGCGGCGCTTGTGGATGCCCTCGCCGGTGCCCGCGAGAAAAACGGCCGCCCCAAAGCCATAGTCCTGCGCACCACTCCGGGACACGGCGTGCCGACCCTTGTGGCCCGCGACCGCGCCCATTTTGTCCGCGTCGACAATTCCGAATGGGACGCCCTGAAAGCTGAACTGGAGTCCACACATGGCTGAACCCCTGCACACCGGCCGCACCCGCGGCATGGGCGAGTTGATCGACATCGCCGGAAAAACCACCGAACTCGCTCCCTTCGGCACAACGCTCGCCGAGCTGGGCCGCGAACGTCCCGAGATCGTCGGCCTCACCGCCGACATGGGCCGCTACAGCGATATCCTGCCGTTTCGCGATGCGCATCCGACACGATTCTTCAACGTGGGCATGGCTGAACAAGACTTGATTATGATCGCGGCGGGTCTCTCCAAGGTTGGCAAGATTGCCTATTGCACGACATATTCCGTCTTTATCACCCGGCGCGCTTATGACTTCGTGGCAATCTCCTGCGCGCATTCCAAGGCGAATGTGAAGATATTCGCCGGGATGCCGGGCCTCGTGAACGGCTACGGCGCCACCCATCAGGCGACAGAAGACCTCAACATGATGCGCGGCATCGCGGATCTGACCATCATTGACCCCTGCGATGCGACTGAACTCAAGCAAGTCGTGCGCGCCGTGGCCGATATTCCGGGAACCGTTTATGTCCGCAGCTTGCGTGGTAAGGTTCCGGTGGAATTGCCCGACAGCTACCGCTTCCAACTCGGCAAAGCGCAGGTGATCCATGAAGGCGGCGGCAAGGTTGGCATCATCTCGACCGGCTACATGTCGGCCCGGGCGATGGATGCGGCGCGGCTTGCGGCAGAGCAGGGGATCGCGTCGTCGGTTCTGCACGTCGGCACGATCAAGCCTTTTGATACGGCCGGAGTGATCGCCTTTGCGCAGCGCTTTGACCGCCTGATCGTGGCGGAGAATCACAAAACCACAGGTGGCCTGAACACGCTGGTCGTCGAGGCGCTGTATGACGCGGGCATCATGAAGCCGCTGATCAAGGTCGGCCTCGCGGACAGCTTCTTTGAGTGCGGCTCGCAGGAGTATCTTGAGGCGAAATACGGCGTTGATCTGCCGCGCATGTTGCGCGCGATTTTGGAGGGCAACTAGGATGGAACTGCAAGGCAGGGTCGCCCTGATCACCGGCGCTGGCAGCGGACTTGGCCTCGCCACTGCCCGCGTCTTTGCGCGTGAAGGTGCGCGGATTATCATCAACGACATACGGCTTGAGGCTGCCGAGGCTGCTGCCCGGTCCTTGGGCGAGGACCATATCGCCATCGGCGGCGATGTGTCGGATGAGGCTTCGGTAAACGCGATGGTGGCCGAGGCCGTCTCGCGTTGCGGCAAGATCGACATACTGGTGAATAACGCCGGAGTGCCCGACAGCTTTACGCCCACGGTTGACCAGCCCCTTTCGCATTGGCAGCGACTGATCGACATCCATCTGACCGGGACATATCTAGTGTCCAAAACCGTCGCTCCCGGCATGATCGAGCGTGGGTCGGGCGTGATCTTGAACCTCAACTCCATCGCGGGCGTTCTGGGCTTACCTGTGCGCACCGCCTATAGCGCAGCCAAGGCGGGGATCGGCATGCTGACCCGTGTTCTGGGTTGTGAATGGGGGCCGCATGGCATCCGCGTCAACGCGGTGGCTCCCGGTTACATGCTGACTCCCTTGACGGAAAAGCTGATCGCTGAAGGCAAGATCGACGAAAAGCGCATCCGCAGGCGCACGCCGATTGGCAAGATGGGCACGGCGGAGGATATCGCCGAAGCGATGCTGTTTCTCGCCTCGGATCGCGCCAAGTTCATCACTGCGGTCACTCTGCCGGTCGATGGCGGCTATTGCGCCTTCGGTGCGCCGAGCGACGCTTTCCAGCTGGACGATTGAGCGGAGAAAATGCCGATGAACCAGACAACCGACCGCCGTGACAACAGTGCTGTGGCTTACGCCAAACCGCAGCCTTTCGGCATGATGCCCGACATCTTCACGTCCGGCGCGCTGGATCTTGAGGCCGATCCGCGGCTTTGGGTACCGCAAGCGCCGGGCGTGTGGTTCAAGCCGTTGGTTTTGAGCGTCAGCCAAGGTTACTACGTCAATCTTCTGCGTGTCCGCAAAGCGGGCGTGCTGTCGCGCCATCGCCATGCAGGGCCGGTGCACGCCTTCACCCTGCGCGGACGCTGGCGCTATCTGGAGCATGACTGGGAGGCGGTGCCTTTTAGCTATGCCTTTGAGCCCCCGGGCGAAACCCACACCCTTGTCGTGCCAGACGACGTGGCAGAGATGGTCACGCTGTTCCATGTGACCGGCGGCTACGTCTACGTCGATCCGCAGGGCGAGGCTTTGGGCTACGAGGATGTCTTCACCAAGCTAGAGGCGACGCGCAAGCACTACGAGGCCATTGGTCTTGGCGATGCCGCGTTGGAAGGATTGATCCGATGAGCTTGCCGTCGTCTGTCTGCCTTTTCGGGGCACCTCATCGCTATTATCAAGGCCCCGGCGCGTTTGATCTGTTGGGGCAGGTGGCAGCCCCCTTCGGTCCCAATCCGCTGATCGTGGCCGACGCATTTGTGCTTCAGATGCTGGGCGACAGGCTGGCTGCGGTCTGTGCGGCCTCTGGTCTGACGCCGATCCTGCGGCCGTTTGAGGGCGAGATCACCTATCCGGCGATTGAGGCGCTGATCGCCTCGCTGAGCGGCGTTGTGCCGGGTATCGCCGTTGGAATTGGCGGCGGCAAGTCGCTCGATGCGGCCAAGGCCGTAGCGCTAAAACTGCGGCTGCCTGTGGTGACCGTGCCGACCATCGCCTCGAACGACAGCCCAACCAGTGCGGCGATTGCGATGTATGATGAACACCATACCATGATCGCCGTGGACCGCCTGCACCGCAGCCCCGAGGCGGTTCTGGTGGATACGGCGCTGATCGCCAAGGCTCCGCTGCGGTTTCTGTTGGCAGGAATTGGCGATGCGATCTCCAAGAAGTTCGAGGCGGACGGCTGCCGCGATGGCACTGGCGTCACCCCATTCGGCACCCGCCCCACGCTGACGGCTATTGCGATTGCGGATGCTTGTTATGCCACCCTGCGTCGTCACGGTTCGGCAGGGGTTGTCGCAGCCGCACGCGGAGAGGTGACGCCCGATCTTGAGGCCGTGATCGAGGCTACCCTGCTGATGAGCGGCCTCGGTTTTGAAAATGGCGGCCTGTCGCTGGCGCATTCGCTGACCCGAGGGCTGGTGAAAGTGCGCGGCACCCGCGACGCCATCCACGGCGACCAGATCGCTTGGGCGCTGCTGGTGCAACTGGCTGCTGAGGGTCGGGCGGATGTTTTCATTCGGGAACTCGTTCAGTTTTACCGCGAAATCGGTTTGCCAACCTGCCTTGCGCAGCTTGGGCTGCATGATGCGACCCCAGCAGAAGTTGAGGAAATCGCGCGCTGGACAATGACCGCGCCGCATCTGGCCAATCTGGCCGTGCCGATTGATGCCGCTTTGATCGTGGCGGCAATCCGGCGGGCAGAAGAATTGTCGGAGCATACCGATGTTTGAGGACTTGCACGGAAAATCCGCGCTCATCACCGGAGCGTCTGGTGGGCTGGGTCGGCACTTCGCGCAAGCTCTGGCTGGCGCGGGCGTGCAAGTGACGGTGGCCGCTCGCCGACAGGCGGCTCTGGAGGAGACCGTTGCGCTGGTGACTGCAGCGGGCGGGGTTGCGCGACCGATTGCGCTGGACGTGACGGACCTCGTGCAAGTGACGGCGGCATTCCAGCACGGCGCGTTCGACATCGTGATCAACAACGCCGGGGTCACTCACGACGGGCCTGCGCTGAACACGACGGCGGACGATTGGGATAAGGTGATCGACACCGATCTTTCCGGCGTCTTTCGCGTGGCGCAGGCAGCGGCCAAGGCGATGATCGCTGCGGGAAAACGTGGCTGCATTATCAACATCGCTTCGATTCTTGGCTTGCGGGTGGCGGGCAATTTGTCGGCCTATGCGGCGGCCAAGGCGGGTGTGGTGCATCTGACCAGATCGCTGGCGCTGGAATGGGCGCGCTATGGCATCCGTGTCAACGCATTGTGCCCGGGCTATATCGAGACCGACCTCAACCGCGCGTTCTTTGCGTCCGAGGCGGGGCAGGCGCTCATCCGCCGCGTACCCCAGCGCCGCTTGGGCCAGCCCTCGGATCTTGACGGCGCACTTTTGCTGCTGGCCTCGGATGCCAGCAGTTTCATCACTGGAACCGAGATCGTGGTCGACGGCGGCCACCTCGTGTCGTCGTTGTAAGGGATAACTGATGGATTTCACCATATCGCCGCGCGTCGAAGACCTCCGCGCCCGCATTGCACGGTTTGTCGAGACAGAAATCCTGCCCGTCGAGGCTGATCCCACCGCCTATGACGCGCATGGCAACATCCGTCACGACCGGCTGGAGCCCCTGCGCGCCAAGGCCCGCGCCGAGGGGTTGTGGTGTCTGCAACTGAAGCGCGAAACCGGTGGGCAGGGTCTTGGCAAGGTCGGCATGGCGGTTTGCTACGAGGAAATGAATCGCTCAATCTTTGGGCCAGTGGTGTTCAATTCGGCCGCCCCGGATGACGGCAACATGATGGTGCTGGAACAGGCCGCAACCCCCACGCAGCAGGAACGCTGGCTGCAACCCATCGTGGACGGGCGCGTCCGGTCGGCGTTCGCGATGACCGAGCCACATCCCGGCAGCGGGTCGGACCCGTCGATGATGCTAACGCGCGCCACCCGCACTGGCGACAGCTACCACATCACCGGGCGGAAATGGTATATCACCGGGGCCGCCGAAGCGCAGCACTTCATTCTGATGGCGCGCACCTCGGATGACGCGCGCAAGGGGCTGACCGCGTTCCTGTTCGACCGCGATCAACCGGGTTGGCAGATCGAACGCCGCATCGGCATCATGGGGCCGGAGGAACACGGCGGGCATTGTGAACTTACCTTCGACGGGCTGGAAGTGTCAGCCGACAACGTGCTGATCGGTGAAGGCGCGGGCCTGAAGCTGACCCAAATGCGGCTTGGCCCGGCCCGGTTGACGCACTGCATGCGCTGGCTTGGGCTTTCGAAACGCTGTGTCGAGATCGCCCGCGCCTATGCTGCCCAACGCTACGCCTTTGGCGAGCGGCTCGCCGACCGCGAAAGCATCCGCTTGATGCTGGGCAATCTGGCGATGCAGATCGAGATCGGCCGACTTTTGGTGATGAAGGCTGCGTGGGAACTCGACCAAGGCAGCTATGCCCGCAAAGAAGTGTCGATGGCCAAGGTGCATGTCGCTAATCTGCTGCACAAGGCCGCCGATACGGCTATCCAGATCAATGGCGCGCGGGGGTATTCCACGGATACGCCGCTGGAATGGATTTACCGCTATGCGCGTCAGGCCCGGCTGGTTGATGGAGCCGATGAGGTTCACATGATGGTGCTGGATCGCACTCTTGCCGCAGAAGACCGCGAGTTCTGGCGCTGGGCGCCGGGCTCTGGCGTCTAGGGCAACCCCATGCAAAACGACCTGCATCTCGCACGGCGCGCGGCAAACCATCAGCCGCTGACCCCCCTGGATTTCCTCGACCGAGCGTTGACGGCCTTTCCGGATCGGCTCGCGGTCGTCTGGCGCGACAGGCGGTGGAGCTACGCTCAGTTCGGCGACATCGTGGCGCGGATGGCGGCCTTTTTGCAGGCGCAGGGCGTGAGGGCTGGCGATGTGGTGTCGGTGATGCTGCCCAACCGGCCAGAGATGCTGGCGGCGCACTATGCCGTCCCGTTGCTCGGGGCGGTGCTCAACAGCATCAACACGCGGTTGGATGCGGCGACGGTTGGCTACATTCTGGCCCATTCCGAAAGCAGGTTGATCCTGTGTGACGAGACCACGGTTGCAGCTGCAACCGAGGCAGCCAAGGCGACGGGTCTGCCTTGCCACACCCTGCGTGCGCTTGAAGGCAAAGATTTTGAGGCGATTGCTGACAAACGCGACGCGCCGGGCCATACCCTGCGCGCGCTTCATGGCGAGGGTGGCATTGACCTGCTGACCGGCCCGGTGCCCGTCACCGATCTCTTTGCCGGGATCACCGATGAATGGCAGCCGATTTGCCTCAATTATACCTCGGGCACCACCGGACATCCGAAGGGCGTGGTCTATCATCATCGCGGCGCTTATCTAAATGCGCTGGGCAATGTGCTGGCCTTGGGTTTGGGGCGCGACACCGTCTATCTGTGGACCCTGCCGATGTTTCACTGCAACGGTTGGTGCCACACTTGGGCGGTGACGGCGGCGGGGGGCGTGCATGTCTGCCTCGACAGGGTGGACCCTGCCGACATTTTCGCGGTCATCGCGGCTCATGGCGTCACCCACATGGCCTGCGCGCCGGTGGTGCTTTACATGCTTTTGAACCATCCTGATCGACCGAAGCGCGCTACCAGGCGGGTCAAGGTGGCCTCGGGCGGCGCATCACCCTCGGTCGCGCTGATCGCGGGGCTGGAGGCTTTGGGCTTTGATTTTATCCACCTCTATGGGCTGACGGAATCCTACGGCCCGGTCACGATGTGCGCGCTGGACCCGCACGATGCGGCCCAACCCACCGAGGTTAAGGCCACCCGTCTGGCGCGGCAGGGCAATCGGCATCTTACCGCCAACCGTGTGACCGTGGTGAATGACAGCGGAGAGGAGGTGCCGTGGGACGGTGTCACATCGGGTGAGATTGCCTTGCGCGGCAACACCCTGATGGCCGGATACCACCGCGATCCCTCAGCGACCGAGGCCGCTTTCGCCGGTGGCCACTTCCGCACCGGCGATCTGGCCGTGCGGCATCCCAACGGCGAGCTTGAAATCCGCGACCGCGCCAAGGATGTTATTATTTCAGGCGGTGAGAACATCTCTAGCCTGGAGGTTGAGAATATCCTGCATCAACATCCGGGCGTGTTGTTCGCGGCTGTTGTGGCGGCTCCTGATCCGAAGTGGGGCGAAATCCCCTGCGCTTTCATAGAGTTGAAACCGGGCCATCAGGTAACTGCCGAAGATATGCGCAGCTTTTGTCGGGCGCATCTGGCAGGCTTCAAACTGCCACGCCGCTTTGTGTTCGGAGCATTGCCGCGCACCGCCACGGGGAAGATTCAGAAGTTTCTGCTGCGGAAACTGGCGCGCGATGGGGGTGAGTCATGAACTTGCCATCGCCGGACATCAACGTCATTGCCTTGCAAGCCTATCTCACACAGACATTCGGTGCTGTGACCATTTTCGCGCTAGATCGGATCAGCGGCGGGCAGTCGAACCCGACCTTCTTCCTGACTTGGGGCTCTCGCCGCATGGTGCTTCGCAAAAAGCCTGCCGGGCCAATCCTGCAAGGCGCTCATGCGATCGAACGGGAATACCGCGTGCTCGTGGCGCTGCATCCAACGGGCGTGCCGGTGCCTAAGCCGATCCTCTTGCACGAAGATCCTGCCTTATTGGGCACTCCCTTCTACCTGATGGAGCGGGTCGAGGGTCGTGTTTTCAGCGATTGCGCCCTGCCGGAACTTCCCGCGCAGGACCGCGCAGCGATCTGGATGGGCATGGCCGATGCGCTGGCACAAATGCACGCTGTCCGCCCGGATGCGGTTGGGCTTGGCGACTATGGCAAACCCGGCAACTATTTTGAGCGTCAGATCGCCCGTTGGTCGCGGCAATGGCGCGCGTCTGGAAGCGTGCCTATTCCAGCGCTGGACCAGCTGGCAGATTGGTTGCCTGCCAACCTGCCGCCGGATGACGGGGCGGTCTCGCTCGCACATGGTGATTTCCGGCTGGGCAACATGCTGTTCCATCCGACCGAGCCGCGCGTGGTGGCCATTCTGGACTGGGAGCTTTCAACGCTTGGCCATCCGCTCGCTGATTTGGGGTTCTGCGCTATGCCGTGGCATACGGCGCCTGATGAATATGGTGGCATCCTCGGGCTGGACCATACGGCGCTTGGCCTGCCCACTGAGGCGGAGTTTGTCGCCCGCTACCGGCAGGGTCTGACGCAAACCTCGACGCTTCTGCCCTTTCACAAAGCGTTCGCGCTGTTCCGGTTTGCGGTGATTTTTGTCGGCATCTCAGATCGCGCCCGCGCCGGAAATGCCGCTTCCGACAATGCCGCAGAGCTTGGCCATCTGGCCGAGCGCTTCGCCGCGCGCGCTCTTGCCATCCTTCCGACCACTTGACCCACAGGAGCCTTCTATGACCCGTTCCGTCATCATCGCATCCGGCGTCCGCACCGCCATCGGCGACTTTCAGGGCGCGCTTGCGGGCATATCACCCGGCGATTTGGGTGCCGCCGTCGCGCGTGAGGCGATAGCCCGTGCAGGCTGCACAGGTGCGGATATCGGCCAGACCGTTTTCGGCAATGTCATCCATACCGCCCCCGAAGACATGTATATCTCGCGCATCGTGGCGATGCGGGCAGGCGTGCCGGACAGTGTGCCCGCGCTGACCTTGAATCGGCTTTGCGGCTCGGGCTTGCAAGCGGTGGTGACGGCTGCGGAACAAATCCTGCTCGGCAATACCGATATCGCTTTGGCGGGCGGCACCGAAAATATGAGCCGGGCTGGCCATCTGCTCACCCAAGCCCGTATCGGTCAGAAGATGGGCGATCTGACCGCGACGGATATGATGGTCGGCGCACTGACCGATCCCTTCGGCAATGGACATATGGGCGTGACCGCCGAGAACGTGGCCGAACAGTGCAGCATCGACCGGGCAACACAGGATGCCTTCGCCGTCGAAAGTCATCGCCGCGCCGCAAAGGCGATTTCGGAAGGAAGGTTTGTCGGCCAGATCCTGCCTTTGACGGTCAAGAAGGGCCGAGCCGATCTGGTGTTCGAAACCGATGAGCACGTGCGGCCGGATGTGACGTTAGCGGACATGACCAAGCTACGCCCAGCCTTCCAGAAAGACGGCAGCGTTACCGCGGGCAACGCCTCGGGGATCAATGACGGGGCGGGGGCGCTTGTGCTGATGGCGGCGGGGGTCGCTGCCGCGCGCGGCGTTGTGCCGTTGGCCCGGATTGTAGCCTATGGTCTGGGCGGGGTCGCCCCCGAAGTGATGGGCCTTGGCCCGGTGCCGGCGGTGAAGCAAGCTCTGGCGCGCGCCGGACTGACGGTCGCTGATCTGGACGTGATCGAGTCAAACGAAGCATTTGCGGCGCAGGCTTGTGCTGTGGCAGACGAACTGGGCTTCCCGCCCGAGAAAACCAATCCCAACGGCGGAGCTGTCGCACTCGGTCACCCCATCGGAGCATCGGGCGCTATCATACTGATCAAACTGATTTATGAATTGCAGCGAAGCAACGGCCGCTACGGTTTGGCCACGATGTGCATCGGCGGCGGCCAAGGCATCGCGGTCATCGTGGAGAACACGAGCGTAGCGGCGCAGTAGTTAGTCGCGCCGAGGTCAGCTCTTGGCCACGCAGGCGGCAATGTTGACGCCTCACCGGTGCCTTGGTTGTTGGCGCTCGGGGTTGGGCCGCGCAATTCCCGAAAGTTCGCGATGTCGCTCGGCGCGAACGCGAGTCAATCGGTGGTCCTTTGGGCGTGATAAACGTGTGATAGCGCGCACTGGCCACGGACGGCAATGCGAGAGCATCAAACCCTCTCGGCGACGCGCCCCGTGGCGTATGCGCTATGCCTCCGCAATCAGCGCAATCGATATTTTCATGCCCGGAATGCGCAATGGCATTTTGGCCCCCTGACGTGCGGGTGGATCATTTGGAAACCACTGCATCCATTCCTCATTGATTGCCGAAAAATCGTCCTCGTCGGCGACGACAAGGGTGGCGCTGACAGCTTTGTCGAGACCGGAACCTGCGGCTTCTAGGATCGCGGAGATGTTGCGCAGACATTGGGCGACCTGTTGCTTCACCGTGCCTTCGACGATCTGGCCGGTCGCCGGATCTATCGGCGCCGTGCCGGAAACGAAGATCAGACCCGCGGCTTTGACAGCTTGGCTGTAGGCCGGATTAGAAGCGGAGTTCGCCGTTGAAATTATGGAGCGAGCCATGCGTTGTCCTTTTCCTGAGAGGTGTTTCAAGTTGCAGCTTATTGGAGGCAATGAAAGGATTTCGATTAAACATGTTTTTTCGTGACCCGCTTTGCCCCTCCTGAGCGCAAGCTGGGTGCCACCCGTTATAGAGCTGGAGCTTGCCAAAGACATCACAGGTGCCGCTCGTGAACGGCCGCGAAATTGTATTTAAGCGGTGATGCTTTGAATCCGATTTCCGCTTTCTCTGCGAACGTCGGGATGTTGCATGAGAGCAGCAATGAGACAAGCCTTGCGACCATGCGGACGGGTTTAACGCGCTGAGCCAATTTCTGTGCACGCTTCACTCAGTCTGCGCAGGGACTCGATGTGAAAAATCCACTTTGGATAGTACACGTAGTTCGTGGCGAGGACAGGACGGATTGATAGCGTGCGTGTCGGGCATCGGCTCAAACTTGGCGTGGAACGGCATCGAAGATACGGACCATTGCTCGGCAACACTAGCCGGCAATCATTGGCTCGACGGAAATATCCAATCCGGAGAAATCAAATCGCCAACGGGCTGGATATGTTTGCTAGCTTAAAACTTATCAGGACGCCCAGTTTCGCCTCAGGCGGAGGGACTAGGTTGATGCAGAGGGGAGGCTGCGGGTCGGAATTGAGAAACACCGCATAGCAGTTTTGAGCCTTACTTGGCGGGTCTTGCTGAACTGCTTTGCCACGCTTGGCGCAGCCACACTCGGAATTGGAAGTCTTAGACCATGAGCACACAAAACGTCGCGTTGATCGTGGGGGCGACCGGGCTTTCCGGCAGCTATACAG
>NZ_JAQGKQ010000109.1 GCF_028290025.1 Cypionkella sp.
ACTGATCACGTAAATAGCATCGGCTGTCAGAACCTGACAGGCGTGACCGGGATGAGGCAGGGCGTTTTTGACAGTCATGGGGCGAAGGCTACCGGTTAATGATTAAAGCTGCGTGAGAAGCGCGTGCGAGGTGGGCTCAAGTCAACAGAATACGAAATTGGGGTTAATTTTTGGCCCTGCGCTGAATTTCGCAAGGCAAGCGCGGGCTTACACATCGGCGGATCGGCTGCTAGGCTGGCGCAAACATAGGAGATCGTCGATGGATTTGGGCATCAAAGGCAAGCGGGCGCTGGTTTGTGCGGCGTCAAAAGGGCTGGGGCGTGGCTGTGCGATGGCTTTGGCCGAGGCGGGCGTCGATCTGGTGATCAACGCGCGGGGGGCGGAGGCTTTGGAGGCGACGGCAGCGGAGTTGCGCAAGTTTGGCGTGCAAGTGGTTGCTGTGGCTGCAGATATCACCAGCGACGAAGGGCGCGCGGCGGTGCTGGCGGCTGCGGGTGCGGTGGATATTCTGGTGACAAATGCTGGCGGGCCGCCTCCGGGTATCTGGTCGGATTGGGAGCGTGCTGATTTCATCAAGGCGCTGGATGCCAATATGCTGACGCCGATCGCGCTGATGAAGGCGCTGCTGCCGGGGATGATCGACAAGGGCTGGGGTCGGGTGGTCAATATCACCTCGCAGTCGGTGAAGTCGCCGATCCCGCAGCTTGGGTTGTCTAATGCGGCGCGGGCTGGCTTGACGGGCTACGTCGGCGGCACTTCGCGGCAGGTGGCGCCTTTTGGGGTTATTATCAATAACTTGCTGCCCGGTATTCATGCAACTGACCGCGCGGTTTCGCTGGATACCGGCGTGATGAAAGCTCGTGGTATCAGCATGGAAGAAGTGCAAGCGGAGCGTTCGGCTGAGATCCCTGCGCGGCGCTACGGCACGGCGGAGGAGTTTGGCGCGACATGTGCCTTCATGTGCAGCCAGTATGCGGGCTATATGGTGGGGCAGAATATCTTGCTGGATGGCGGGGCGATGTATTCTACGATGTAAACTTGCCGGGGTTTGGGGCGGCTGGTAGGGAAGGCGAAACAGCGTCGGGATGACAATGGCCGCCCTATCAGAACGCCTTGAAGTGCAAGGATTAACCCGCAGTTTTGGCGGGCGCGCCGTGGTATCGGACGTGTCGTTGCAGGTGGCCGCGGGTCAGGTGATGTGCCTGCTCGGGCCATCGGGTTGCGGTAAATCGACGACATTGCGGATGATCGCAGGGGTGGAAACCCCGGATCAGGGCCGGATATTGATCGACGGCCAAGCGGTGTTTGGGCCGGGGGTGAACCTGCCGCCAGAGGCGCGGGGCGTCGGGCTAATGTTTCAGGATTTCGCGCTGTTTCCGCATTTGACGGTGGCGGGAAATGTGGCGTTTGGGCTTGTCGGCGATAAGGCGGCCAAGGTGAGGCGCGTCGATGAACTTCTTGAAAAGGTGAACCTTTCCGGCTTTGGCGCCAAGCATCCACATGAGCTGTCGGGTGGTGAGCAGCAGCGGGTGGCTTTGGCGCGGGCGCTGGCACCTCGGCCTCGGGTGATGCTGATGGATGAGCCGTTTTCGGGTCTGGACAACCGTTTGCGCGATGGCATTCGGGATGCGACGCTGGAGGTGCTGAAGGCCGAGGGTGCGGCGGTGCTGTTGGTGACGCATGAGCCGGATGAGGCGATGCGGATGGCGGATGAGATTGCGCTGATGCGAGACGGTTATGTTGTGCAGCGTGGCGCGCCTTACAACATCTATAACGCTCCGGTAGACCGGGCGGCGGCGGCTTTCTTTAGCGATATCAACGTGATCCGGGGTGTGTCTAGGGGGGCTTTGACGGCGACTCCGTTTGGCGAGTTTTTGACGCCGGGGCATCTGGATGGAGCGGAAGTGGATATCGTGATACGTCCGCAGCATCTGAAAATCGACTTTGATCGGGCGGGGCGCGGGCCTAATCCGACGGTGCCAGAGGGCACTCCGGCACGGGGTGTGGTGCAGCGGGCGCGGTATTTGGGCCATGCCAGCTTGGTGGAATTTCGCATGGAGTTTGACGGCTCTATCCTGACCGCCTCGGTGCCGGGGGTGTTTTTGCCGAAGGCTGAGACGCCGCTGTGGCTGATGATCAGGCGGGATCGGTGTTATGTGTTTCCGGCGGGCTAAGTGCTTGGGGACGCTGGGTTAACTTTTGGGATTTTTGAAAAGTTAATGAGCTGGAAAACGGCCATGAAGCGGCCATTTATCGGCCATACGCACAGCAGGGTTTGGCGGCGTTAACCTTGATCGCGAATCGTCTCGGATTCCATGCGGGCGCGGTAGTCTGAAAGGCTGCGACCGGGCTCGTCTGGGAAACGCTCGCCGGTTGCGGTGACTGCCACAATCCGGTCAACACGAAAGCTGCGGAAATCGCCACGGGCTTCGCAGTAGGCGGCGAGGGTTGAGACCTGAGCGTGTTTTTCTAAAGCCAAAGGGCGAATGTCGCGGTGGCTCTCGGTGCCGCGCTGGTCGATGTAGGTGATTGTGACGCGCTCATGCGCTTTGATGGCGCGGCGCAGGGGTGGCAGGTGCTTGGGGGCGCGGTTGTCGGTTGGGCCGGGGAAGGCGAACAGATCGCCTTCGTCTTTCGTAGGCGCTGGCGTCACAGCGGCGATACGCTTGGCGAGGGCGCGGGCGGCTTTGGCTAGGGTCGCATCGTCGCCTTGGGTCGCAAGGCGCAGGCCAAGCCGCAGAGCCTCAAGCTCCACCGCGTTCAAAATCATTGGCGGCAGGGTGATCGGCGCGCGCAGGATGTAGCCGACGCCACGCTCACCTTCGACCGGAAGCCCCGAGGCCATCAGCGTGTTCATGTCGCGCCAGATCGTGCGGATGGAGACGCCAAGGCGTGCCGAGATATCGGAGGCGCGGTGCAAACGACCGTCCCGCAAGATTTGGATCAGGTCAAACAGGCGGTCGGTGCGGCGCATTGGTTTCCATCGTGAGATTTTGCGGGATAGGCAACTGACACATAGCTGTCAGCTATAGCGGAGAAATCGGCTGGTTTATAGGGTTTTCGGGTTTCTTTTGGCCAGCATCCCTGCCTAAGTCAGTGCCGGACCTGCCGCGGCTTGCGGCTTAATGGAGAATTGATGATGCATATGAGCCCCTTGCACCTGTTGGTGGTAGCGATTGTCGTGCTGGTGCTGTTTGGCCGTGGCAAAGTTTCCAGCCTGATGGGCGAATTTGGTCGCGGCATCACCGCGTTCAAAAAGGGCGTGTCCGATGGCTCGTCTGAGATTGAGAAAGAAGCGGCGGCAAAGGCTGCGCGCGACGTAACGCCGACTGACGCGCCGATCATCGTTCCAACCGAAAAAGACAAGGTCTAAGCCTCGGGGCTGCGGGGTGCGTTGCGGCCTTGAGCCGTAGCGCCTTGCAGTGGGGGGCGGTGATTTGAAGCTTGCAGCCTTGGGCTGTGTCTGATGAGTGTCTGACTAAATGGCCAATTTAGGCCGGACGTCGCGAAGGGGCTTGCTTTAGATGTTTGGGGATATCGGCTGGGCCGAGTTGGTGCTGATCGGCATCGTGGCGCTGATTGTGATCGGGCCAGAGGATTTGCCGGACATGTTCCGACAGTTGGGGCGGTTCACTGCCAAGCTGCGGCAGATGTCGCGGGAGTTTTCCCGCGCGATGGAGCAGGCGGCGAAAGAAACTGGCGTGAAAGACGTGGCGGACGATCTGAAGGCCGCGACTTCGGCGAAGAACCTTGGTCTGAACAAGGTAAAAGAGGCCGCTGATCGGTTTGAGAAATGGGATCCGATCAAGAATGCTGCCCGGCCAACTCCGGTGGCGAGCAAGCCTTTGGTGCCAGCGCCGATGCCGTCCCAGGCCGCGGCTTCGGTCGTGGAAGCTGGAGCGGCCCCTGCGGTGGCGATTGAAGCTGCGGTAGAGCCAAGGATATTGGGGCCTGAGACGCAGGCTTTGATGGATAAGCAGGCGGCGAAAAAGGTCATTCTGGCGGAAACCGCAGAGAAGTTGAAAGCGGTTGACAGTGGCATTGCGGCATCGAAGGCGGATGTGAAGCCTGCGGTGAAACCTCGGGTGCGCAAGCCGATAAGCTTGGCGGAACCTAGCACATTCTCGACCGCATTGCCTGAAGCAGAATCCCAACCCGCCGCGAAACCACGCGCTCCACGCAAAATCAAAAAGGCGGATGAAGCATGAGCCATACCGATGATGTGGAGGCTAGTTCCGCGCCGCTGATCGAACACCTGAAAGAGCTGCGCAACCGGATTTTGATCTCGGTTGCGGTGCTGGGGGTGGGCTGTCTGGTCGGTTATTTGCTGTGGATTCCAATCTTTCATGTGCTGTCGATTCCGATGTGCAATGCGATGGCGGATTACGGGCAGAAGTGTCAGTTCGTGCTGATCAAGTTGCAGGAAGGCTTCTTTGTGGCCGTGAAGATTGCGGTTTGGGCCGGCTTTGCGATGTCGTTCCCGGTGATCGCGTTTCAGCTGTGGCGCTTTGTGGCTCCGGGGCTGTATCGCAATGAAAAGAACGCGTTTTTGCCGTTCATGTTGGCGTCTCCGGCGATGTTTATCGCGGGGGCGGCGTTTGCCTATTACATGATCCTGCCAGGGGCATTTCACTTCTTCCTGTCGTACCAGGGTGATTTCGCCAAGGCGATGAATCCGGGTGCTGCTCCTGTCGCACCGTCGATCACAAGTGCTGCGGCGGGGGTTTTGTACCAAGGCTCGGTCGAGAGCTTCCTGTCGTTGACCATGCAGTTCATCATGGCATTCGGGCTGTGCTTCCAATTGCCGGTGCTGCTGACACTGATGGGCAAGGCCGGGATGATCTCGGCTTCCGGTCTGCGGGCGACGCGGAAATATGCAGTGGTGGCGATTTTGACGGTGGCTGCGGTGGCAACGCCGCCGGATGTGATGAGTCAGTTGATCATGTTTTTCGCGATTTATCCGCTGTATGAACTGTCGATCTGGATGATTTCCGGGTTTGAGAAGAAGCGTGAGGCGCAAGAGCGCGCCGATGGCACTTGGGTGGACCCGGAAGAATGACCGACGCTTTGTTGCGGATTGCCGAGGCGTTGGAGCGGTTGGCTCCACCGCCCGTTGCAGCACCGGATTTTAGCGCCGAGGCGTTTGCGTGGCACACCGGGCCGGATCGGCTGGAGCCTGTCGTGAAGGTGAGCCGGGTTGATATTGGCCTGCTGATCGGGGTGGATCGTTCGCGCGATACCTTGCTGGAGAACACGCGGTATTTCGCGAGGCGGCTGCCTGCGAACAACGCGCTGCTTTGGGGGGCGCGGGGGATGGGGAAATCATCCTTGGTGAAGGCGATCCATGCGGCGGTGTGCAAAGAAGGCCATGATCTGAAGATTGTGGAATTGTCTCGCGAGGATTTGCCGAGCGTGCAGCGGTTGTTGGCGCATCTGCGCAAGGCTCCGTATCAGTTTATCCTGTTCTGCGATGACCTCAGTTTCAGCCATGACGATCAGCACTACAAATCGCTGAAAGCGGTGCTGGATGGCGGGATTGAGGGCCGGCCGGAGAATGTACTGCTTTATGCCACCTCAAACCGCAGGCATCTAATGCCGCGCGATATGATTGAGAATGAACGCTCGACCGCGATTACTCCGGGCGAGGCGGTGGAAGAAAAGGTTTCACTGTCGGATCGGTTCGGGCTGTGGCTGGGGTTCCATCCGTGCTCGCAGGACGAATATCTGGAGATGATCCGGGGCTATGCGGCGGCTTATGGCGTGACGGTGGAGCCTGAAATCCTGCGGGCTGAGGCGATTGAATGGCAGGCGACGCGGGGCAGCAGGTCTGGCCGGGTGGCGTGGCAATTCTTCTGCGATCTGGCAGCAAGGCACGGGGTGGCGTTGTGACCCCCGGTGATGTGACCTCTTGCCATTTCTGCGTGTGGGCCTGATCTTAGCGGCATCATGATTATAGAAATCCTTGTTCTGGCTGCGCTGATCGTATTGAACGGCGTGCTCTCGATGTCCGAAATGGCAATCGTTTCGGCACGGCCTGCGCGGCTGAAATCGCTGGAGGGCAGAAGCAAAGGCGCTGCGGCGGCGTTGCGGTTGGCGGAAAATCCCGGGCGGTTTTTGTCCACGGTGCAGATCGGCATCACCATGGTTGGGGTGTTGTCAGGGGCATTGTCTGGAGCAACTTTGGGCCTGCGGCTGACCAACTGGCTGATCCGTTTGGGAGTCGATGCGGATTGGGCATCGACCTTTGGGGTTGGTGGTGTGGTGGTGACGATCACCTATGTCTCGCTGATCATTGGAGAATTGGTGCCGAAACAGCTGGCTTTGCGCAATGCCGAAGGGGTGGCCATTCGGATGGCGCCTGCGATGGCGATCCTGAGCAAAGTGACGACTCCGGTGGTGTGGTTGCTGGATTGGTCGGGCAAGTCGGTGCTGTGGCTGCTGGGTCAGCGCGGCGATACTGGCAATAAGGTGACGGAGGAAGAAGTCCACAGTCTGTTGTCTGAAGCGCATGAAGGTGGCGTGCTGGAGGATGGCGAGCGGGAGATGATGGCGGGCGTGATGCGTCTGGGGGATCGCACCGCGCGGGCGCTGATGACGCCGCGCCATGAAGTGCAGATGTTGGAGTTGGAAAGCACCTCGGCTGAGGCGGTGGCGCAGGTCCGCAAGATCGCGCGGCCTCGGATGCTGGTGCAAAGCCGTGCCAGTGGTGAGGTGGTGGGGATTGTCACCCTTGCCGACGTTTTCAACGTGGTGTCGCGGCGTGAGGCGCTGGATTTGCGCGCGCTGGTTGTCGATGTACCGGTGGTTTCGGATCAGGCGGATGCGTTGGATGTGTTGGTGGTGCTGCACAAATCGCTGCATCACATCGCGTTGGTTTACGATGAATACGGCCACTTCGAGGGCATAATCACCACCGATGACGTGCTGGAAGCGATCACTGGGGCGGAAAGTTCGGCTGATGCGGATGAGCCTGCTTTGATCAAGCGGGCG
Organism: Cypionkella sp.; assembly: GCF_028290025.1. GTDB lineage: Bacteria > Pseudomonadota > Alphaproteobacteria > Rhodobacterales > Rhodobacteraceae > Cypionkella. Next base: position 6,991 of record NZ_JAQGKQ010000109.1, read on the forward strand.
GATGGCAGCTTGCTGGTGTCGGGCTGGATGCCTGCGGATGAGTTTTGTGATCGGCTCGGGCTGTCGCGGGAATTGGCCGGGGAATACGATACGATTGCCGGGCTGGTTCTGCACCAGTTGGACCGGATGCCGGTGCTGGGGGATGTCTTCGTGGCCGAGGGTTACAAGTTTGAGGTGATCGACTTGGATGGGCTGCGGATTGATAAGGTTCTGGTCAGCGAGGTTTGAGGTTGGGGGGCTCCCAAGTTGGGAGGGTTGATTTTGTTGGGTTAATCGCTCGGGTGGGGGGTATGGTTAACCGGGGGTTAAGGCTTGGGGTCGGTGGTGGAGCCTGCGGCGGGAGTATTTGGGCTTTCCGATTGACCACTGGCTGTTGACCCGATTATTTTCCGTGACAATAGCGATTTCCGGGATGCCATAGAGCGATGTATAAAATACTGATTGTAATTTACGACCATTATATCGGGTTTGGCGTCCTGTCGATATTTTGCTTTATAATGGGTCAGTTTCCTATTGCTGCGCGCGGTGCTGGCACGATGTTTGCGGGAAAGTATATATTTTTTCTCTTTTTCCTAGTGCCGCTATTGATAAGAATCATGCGGTATTATCGAAAGATGAGAATGTAGTGGCGAAGGTCTGATTTTGTAATTGCAGATCTTAATTGCCGATCGAACCATTAACCTGCGCAACAGAGGGTTGCGCCTGACCTCGGGATGGCGCTGCGAGGTTGGTTCTGCGCGGTTTATGGTGCGGCATCCCCTACAGAATTTCTACTGGCACCGGTGCAGACGCGCCCTCCCGGGGGGAGGTCAGGCGCGGCCCGGCGGGCTTCGCCCTTGATTCCGAGCGAAAAAGAAGGCGGGTTGGCTGAAACTGCCAGTCACCATCGCAAGTATTTACGATCCGCAAATTGCTTAGTTGTCGCTTTGCAGCGCACGGGGGCAGAATTCTTTGACATAGCTGCGCATCAAGCTCCAAAGTTCCGGAAATGATATGTCAATTTCACTTGATGAAATGTAGAGGCCGTCCATGTTAAATAGTTTGCCCATTGAGCGCACAAATCTCCCAGACCGGCTTAATTGAAGACGATAGCTCCCATAGGAAACCAGCTCCAATCGAATGAGCGAGGATCTTTGGGTTGAGAATACAGAGACACGCGCAATCGCCGACCACGGAATTTCGCCTATAAACGAGCGTTTATCAATAAGGCCGGTTGGCGAGAAGATGACGGGCGTCTTGCTTGCATAGAACAACCGATACAACACCAACCCCGAACACATTCCAAAAAACAGCACTGACAGCCAGCCGAAGAATAGGATTTTTCTGCGTTCGGGATTTCCGAGCGATACATAAATCAGCACAATTCCAAGCGCGATAAAAACGATTGCGACGAGGAGAAGGCCAATTATTTTTGGAGATGACCGCCTGATTGTGGTTTGACCGAGGCCGAGAGTTTGCATTTCTGCTCCAAAGCAAATGTTTCGTTAGGTTGAAACCAGCTTTGGCTTTCTCACCAAAACCAAAGCGCCCCAACACGGGGCGCTTCACACAATTACTGCAGATACGCCATCGGATCGACGGAATCGACGCCTTTGCGGACTTCAAAATGCACGAAGGCGGGGTCTCCGGCTCGGACGACGGCGATGTTTTGGCCTTTGGTCACTTTGTCCCCTTTGGCGACCTTCAGGCCATCAACGCCCGCGTAAACCGTGAGGATGCCGTCGGCGTGGCGGATGACAACGATGGGGGTGCCAGTGGTATCTTTGGTGATCGCGGCGATGGTGCCGTCGGCTGCGGATTTCACCGAAGACCCAGCAGCGGCGGCAATGTCGATGCCGTCATTTTTCTTTTTGGCATAGGCGCGGATCACCTTGCCGTTCACTGGCATGGCAAAGCGCGAGGCCGAGGCGGCGGTGCGGTCTTTGCCAAGATCAGCGGCCGGGGCGGGTTTCTCGGTCGCTTTGGCGGGTTTCTCGGCGGGCAGCGGTTTTTTCGCCGAGGGCGGCTCGGGTGTCGGTGAGCCTGCGCCGGGCACGGTGGTGATTGCCACCGGGTCTTTCGGTGGCGGCGCGGCATTTGCGGTCGGGATGATCAGGAACTGGCCTTCGCGGACTTCCAGATCGGGGCCGAGGCCGTTCCAATCGGCAATCGAGCGGGCAGAGATGTTGTAGATCCGCGCGATAGAGAAAGCGGTTTCGCCGCGTTTGACTTGGTGGCGTATCGGCACCAAGCTGTTGGTTGCCGCGGCGGGCTTTGCCGGGGTTGCTGTGGTGCCAACTCGGTCAAGTGCGGTGGTGGCGATAGAGCTTACATCGACGGCACCGGGTGCGGCGGTGCTGGCGGTTGGGGCCGCTGCGACGCGGTTTGGTAGCGCAAGAGTTTCGCCTTCCCGCAAGCTGTCGGTCGGCTTCAGGCCATTGTATTGCGCCAACTGGTCGGCAGGCAGGCCAACGCGGCCCGCGACCGACGCCACCGTATCGCCACGCTGGGCGACGGCCGCCTGATAGGTTGGGTAAGACAGCACGCCACGCGCATCAGCGGTGGGGCGCGGGTCGGTCGCGCGCAAGGCGGCATCCGAGGTATCCAGCGAGCCGTTGCCCGCGCGCAGATCCCAGTCGAACGGGCGCGAATTGCTGCAAGCTGAGATCAGCAATACGGCGCTGAGGCCAAGAACGGGGATGCGCGAAAGGGTCATGCTAGCCTCTATATCTTGCCCGGTTTTTCCGGGTCAATTCGTTGCGTGTTGAAAGTTGCTTCAAATTTACAGGGAAACCATGAAACTTGGAACCGCTTTAGTCTGCTTTTAGTCGGCACTTATCCCCTCGACCAGCGGCACGAAGCGCACTGGGCGGAGTTCCTCGTAATCGTAGCCCGATGCCAGCCGAGTGACTTTGATCAGGTGCTGCACTGTATCAGATTGGCCGACTGGCACCACCATGATACCGCCAACTTTCAGTTGCGCCAAGAGCGGGCCGGGCGGGTCTTCTGCCGCAGCCGTCACGATGATGCGATCAAACGGCGCTTGGTCGGGCAGACCAAAGCTGCCATCGGCGGTCATGGCGACGATATTCACCAGACCCATATCGCGGAACAGTTCTTGCGCCTCTCGCACCAATCGGCGGTGGCGGTCCACGGTGTAAACCCGGCGGGCGAGGTGGGAAAGAATGGCCGCTTGATACCCCGAGCCGGTGCCGACTTCGAGCACGGTATCGCGGGAGCTGATATTCAGGGCTTGGCTCATCAGCGCCACCACCGAAGGCTGGCTGATGGTCTGGCCGCAAGCAATCGGCAGCGGCATGTCTTCATAAGCGCGTTCGGCGAACAGACCGCGCACGAACTGGCCGCGATCAACCCGCTCCATCGCGGTCAGCACGCGGGCGTCGGTGACGCCTTTCGATCTTAGGGCAAATAAGAACCGCATCTTGCGTTCGGCCGCCGTCTCATCTTCGGGCTGGCCGTTCTCCATCATGCGAGCCGCTTTGTCAGGTCGGCGAGGGTGTCATGCGCGGTCAGATCGCAGCGGAGCGGGGTGATGGAGATATAGCCGTCTAGATTTACCGCAGCGTCGGTGCCGGGCAGGGTGGGGGTGTGCTGCGGGCCGCCCTTGATCCACAAAAACCGTTTGCCAGACGGCGCGGTGTAAGGTTGCACGCCGAATGCAGTATCGCGGCGAAAGCCTTGCGGCGCGACCTTGTGGCCTTTGACGGCCTTTGCGGCGCAGGGCGGGAAGTTGACGTTGTAAAAGATGCTGTAATCGTCGGTATTCCACAGGCCCTTATCCAGCAGGGTGCGGATGATTTGGACGCCGTGGGTGGCTGCGGCCTCAAACGGGTCATCTAGGTCGTCGGTGTCGCGGCCCATGTATTGCGACAGCGCAATCGCGGGTATGCAGTGCAGAGAAGCTTCAATCGCAGCGCCAATGGTGCCCGAGTAGAGCACGTTTTCGGCGGAGTTGTTGCCTCGGTTGATGCCCGACAGCACCAGATCAGGTTTCGCGCCCTCGAGCACATCATAGACGCCAGCCAGTACGCAATCGGCGGGGGAGCCTTCGACGGCGTAGCGGCGCTCCGCCAGTTTCGCGTTGATCATCGGGTGGGTGTAGCTGATGCAATGGCCGACGCCGGATTGCTCAAACGCTGGCGCGACGGTCCAAACCTCCCCTCCGGGGCCTGCAATTTCCTGCGCGATACGGGTCAGCGTCACGAGGCCGGGGGCGTTGATGCCGTCGTCATTGGTGATCAGAATGCGCATCAGGCTGCCTTATGTTTGTTAGCGCTTTGATAAACGCTTGGCGGCTTGGCGGCAAGCACTGCTGGTGTTCAGGAGCGGTTAAACCGCAATCTGTGCCATGCGCGCCGCAACTTTATTCAGGTGGCGAGTGCGGGAGGCTTCGGTGCTGGCGTCGATGGCGTAATGGGCGAGCCACAGGGTTTTGCATCTCGGGTTGGTGCAGACGCGCAGGCCGCGCAGAAATTGGCGTTTGCCGGGGGCCGATAGGAGGAGGTTGTATTGCAGGCTTGAGGCTCCGAGGCTGGTTATAACGGCTAGCAGCCGGATGTTGCGGAGGCCGGGTTTCAGGCCGGTGGGCATCGGGTGAAAGGCTGTGCCGGGGCGCAAAGTGCGGTCGAGCCAGCCTTTCAGGATGGCGGGTGGGCCGCTCCACCATGTCGGGTGGGTGAAGATCAGCCCCTCGGCCCACGCTAGGGCTTCGATATGGGGGGTGAGTTCGTCGGGGATGGCATCGGGGTCGGGGTAGCTGAGCCATTCGTCGGGGGTGAGGGTGGGTTGGAAGTTTTCGGCGTAGAGGTCGATCAGTTTGACTTCGTGGCCGATTTTGCGAGCGGCTTCGATGGCGGTATCTCGGCAGGCAGCGGTGAAGCTGCTGTCATCCGGATGGGCGTGGACGAACAGCAGGCGCATCAGGCGGGTTGGCCGCGCTGGCTTTGTGCCAGTTTCAATAAGGTGTGAGCGGTGACCGCGACCAAGATCACGCCACCGCCGAACAGGGTTTTCATGCCCGGATTCTCGCCGATGAACAGCCAGACCAGCACCGGGCCTGCAATGATTTCCAGCATGGTGATCATCGAGACTTCAGCGGCGGGCAAATAGCGCGGGCCGATTTGCAGCAGGGCGCAGCCTCCAGCCAAGATCACGCCACCAGAGATAAAGATCAGGGCGATTTGGTTTGTGTCCAGCGGAGCCATTGGCGCGAACGGATAGGCGATGACGGAGGTCAGCAGGTAGCCGAGCGCAATGGAGGGCATCAGATTGCCAGCGGGGGCCATGCGGATCACGACATAATAGGTGGCGATGGCTGCGGCATTGGCCAGCGCAAACAAATCGCCCGACAGATGCCCGCCGCCCAAACTGCCCGCGCCGATGATGCCGACGCCCGCGAAAACCGTGAAGATCGCGCACCATGTTGGGGTGTCAATGCGCTCGCGCAGGATCGCCCATGACAATAGCGCCGCGATGAACGGCGCAGTGGCGAGGATCAACAGCGCGTTTGCGGCGGAGGTTTGACCCAAAGAGGCGAGGAAGAACACCGAACCCACGCCTTGCAGGAATATCATCGCGAGGGACGGCCAACGCAGGAGCTCTCGCCAGTTCGGCAGGGAGGATCGCCCGAACAAAGCGAGGCCGAAGAACGTGGTGGTGGCTGCCGCAATGCCGCGCCAGACCGCGATGGTCATGGTGTCGGCGTCGATCAGGCGGACCACGAGGGCATCGGGGAAGAAGAACAACACGCCTAGGACGGTGACGGCAAAGCCGTAAGCTTGCGGGTTGCGGGCGGATAGCGGTGGGCGAGCGGTGGTCATGGGGGTGTCTCCTCTGCCCGGGGTTATAGGGGGGAT
>NZ_JAQGKQ010000002.1 GCF_028290025.1 Cypionkella sp.
CTATCGGGTGCCGGATTTGGGCTATTGTTTTATCTTGGCTTGGGGTTGGTGCATCCCTTCGGATGGCTTGCATTCTGTTGGTGGGGCTTGGGCTATTGCCTTGCAGTGATTGGGCTTTTGGCGTCAACCTTCCATTTGGGCAATCCGAAACGTGCTTGGCGCGCGTTCTCGCAATGGCGCACAAGTTGGTTAAGCCGCGAAGCTTGGGTATCCGTCGCAGCATTGGTTTTACTGGCTCCAGTGGCGATTTCCGATTGGCTAGGTTTAGGCTGGCCGCGTCAAATTGGCTGGCTTGGCGGAGCTTTGGCGCTGGCAACGGTGTTTACCACGTCGATGATCTACGCGCAGATTAAAGCCGTGCCGCGCTGGCATCATTGGTTAACGCCAGCGATGTTCTTAACCTTTGCGCTGGCGGGGGGCGCGATTTTGGCGGGTCAAATCTACGCGCCGGTGCTGCTCGCCGCGCTGGTTTTGCTGCTGTTGGCGATTTGGGCTGTCGGCGACGGCCAGTTCGCGCGGGCGGCGCAAACTTTGGGCACCGCGACCGGGCTTGATCGGATCGGCGAGGTGACGGTATTTGAGCAGGCGCATACGGCGGGGAATTACCTGCTGCGCGAGATGATTTTCGTCGTTGGGCGCAAGCACGCGCAGAAATTGCGGGCGATTGCATTGGCACTAACGGCGGTGATACCTGCGATCTTTCTGGCAATCTCGGGGCAAATCTGGGCTTTTGTGCTGGCCGCAGTTTGCCATTTGATCGGCGCACTGGCCGCGCGCTGGTTATTCTTTGCGCAAGCCGAGCATGTGGTAGGGTTGTTTTACGGCAAACGATAGGGGATGCGATGACTCCGCTGCAAAGGGTGCAAAATCTTCCGATTTGGCGGGGTGCCGTGCGGGTTCAGCCTTTGGGTGGCGGCATCACCAACGAGAACTTCGTTGCGGAAGATGACACACAAAAGGTTGTGGTGCGGATCGGCGATGACATCCCTTTGCACCAGATTTTGCGCTTTAACGAGCTTTCCGCCAGCCGAGCAGCGCATGCAGCGGGCGTCTCGCCCCCGGTGATTTACCACGAGCCCGGAAAGTTGGTGATCGGATTCATCGAAGGCCGCACCATGACGGCGGCCGATTTCGCCGATGATGAGGTTCTGGATATGGCGTTGGCCCTAGTGGTCGCTGCGCACCGGGAAATTCCGCGGTATTTGCGCGGGCCGGCATTGGCGTTTTGGGTTTTTCACGTGCTGCGAGACTATGCAGCGACGTTGCGCGATGCAAATTCGGGCTATGTCGCGCAACTGCCAGAATTGCTGCGTCAAGCGTCGCAGCTTGAAGCCGCCGTCGGCCAAATTGATCTGGTCTTTGGGCATAATGATCTGCTTCCAGCGAATTTTCTGCATGACGGCAATCGAATGTGGCTGATCGACTGGGATTACGCTGGTTTCAATTCGCCATTGTTCGATCTGGGCGGGTTGGCTGCGAATAACGCGCTGACCGAGAACCAAGAGACGCGGATGTTAGCGGGGTATTTTCAGCGCGCGCCGAATAGCGAAATATGGCGTAAATACAAAGCGATGAAGGCAGCCGCGGCGTTGCGCGAGATGCTGTGGAGCATGGTGTCTGAGATTTATTCTGAGATTGATTTCGACTTTGCAAACTATACTGCGCGCAATCTTTTCACCTATCAGGCGGCGTTTGCCGCCTTTGAGAACTGCTGAGGATAACATGGCTAACCTTCCCTCTACCGCGCGTGCTGTCATCATTGGTGGTGGCATTATTGGCTGCTCGACGGCGTATCACATGGGGAAATTGGGCTGGACCGACACGGTTCTGCTGGAGCGCAAGAAACTGACCTCCGGCACCACCTTTCACGCGGCGGGTCTGGTGGGACAGTTAAGGACCTCGGCTAACATCACGCAATTGCTGGGTTATTCCGTTGAGTTGTACAAGCGTCTCGAAGCGGAAACCGGGTTGCAGACCGGTTGGAAAATGAACGGCGGCTTGCGTTTGGCCTGCAATGCCGAGCGTTGGACGGAAGTGAAGCGGCAGGCGACGACAGCAAAATCCTTCGGTCTTGAAATGCACCTGCTGACCCCGCGAGAGGCGCAGGATTTGTGGCCGTTAATGACGATTGATGACCTCGTCGGTGCTGCTTACCTGCCCACCGACGGACAGGCGAACCCGTCCGATATCACGCAATCTCTGGCGAAAGGCGCGCGGATGGCGGGGGTAAAGATATTTGAAGACACGCCTGTAACGCGCGTGATCGTCGAAGATGGCCGTATACGCGGGGTCGAAACGCCATCTGGGGTGATTGAATGTGAGAAGGTTATTTGCTGCGCGGGGCAGTGGACGCGGGTTTTGGCGGGGTCGGTTGGGGTCAATGTGCCGCTGGTTTCGGTTGAACATCAGTACATGATTACCGAACGAATTGAAGGTGTTACATCGGGGCTGCCAGCGCTACGCGACCCGGATCGGCGGACATATTGGAAGGAAGAAGTCGGCGGTTTGGTCTGGGGCGGTTATGAGCCGAACCCAAAACCGTGGGCGGTAAACGGCATCCCGGATGGGTTTCATTTCGACCTGCTGACATCAGATTACGATCACTACGGCCAGTTCATGGAGGACGCGATCGCGCGCGTGCCTGCCTTGGCAACTGCGGGCGTTAAGCAGCTTTTAAACGGGCCGGAGAGTTTTACGCCGGATGGCAATTTCATTCTTGGCGAAGCGCCGGAGCTGAAAAATTTCTATGTGGGCGCAGGGTTTAACGCTTTCGGCATCGCTTCGGGCGGCGGTGCTGGCATGGCTTTGGCGGAATGGGCGACCAAGGGCGAGGCACCATTTGATCTTTGGCCGGTGGATATTAGGCGCTTTGGACAGGTGCATCAATCGACCGATTGGGTGCGAACGCGGACGTTGGAGGCTTATGGCAAACACTACACGATCGCATGGCCATCTGAAGAAATGCAGTCGGCGCGGCCAACGCGGCGTTCGGCTTTGTATGGACATCTGAAAACGGCAGGGGCGTGTTTCGGTGAGAAACTGGGATGGGAGCGGCCAAATTGGTTCGCGGATCTGGCAGTTGGAGAGGTGCCGGTAGATCGCTATTCGTACCAGCGGCCGGGCTGGTGGGCGCAAGTGAAACGCGAGCATCAAGCGTGTCGCGAAGCCTGCGTGTTAATCGACCAGTCCTCGTTTGCGAAATTCATTTTGAAGGGGCCAGAAGCAGCTAAGGCTCTGAACTATATAGCAGCGGGGAACGTTGATCGGGCCGTGGGTTCGCTGACCTACACGCAGTTGCTGAACGCGCGCGGTGGTATCGAGGCAGATGTAACGGTGGCGCGGACGGCTTTGGACGAGTTTTACATTGTCACGGGCACTGGCTTTGCAACGCATGATTTCGACTGGATTTCGAGAAATCTGACGGATAATTGTCAGTTGCTGGATGTGACCTCTGGATCTGCGGTGCTGTCGCTGATGGGGCCGGAGGCGCGCGAGATTTTGGCGCGGGTCTGCTCGGATGATCTGAGCAATGCGGGCTTTGGGTTTGGAATTGCACGCCGCATTTCGGTCGCGAACTGTCCGGTTTTGGCGCTGCGGGTAACTTACGTTGGCGAACTGGGGTGGGAATTGCACATGCCGACCGACGTGGCTGTGACGGTTTATGAAGCGCTGATCGCTGCGGGGTCGGGGCTGGGCTTGGTTAACGCAGGCTACCGGGCGATCGAAACTTTGCGGTTGGAGAAAGGTTATCGGTCGTGGGGTGCCGATATTGGGCCGGATCATACGCCGGTCGAGGCGGGATTGATCTGGGCCTGCAAGATGAAGTCGGGTGTGGATTTCATCGGGCGCGGGGCGCTTGTAGAGCAGCTTTCGGGCGGCGTGAGGAAGCGTTTGGCCGGATTTACGGTTGAAGATCCGGGGGTGATTTTGCTCGGGCGGGAAACAATCTACCGCGATGGCGAGCGGGTGGGGTGGCTGTCTTCTGGTGGATTTGGCCATACGATTGGCAAGCCCATCGGTTATGGATATGTGCGCCGCGAGGCGGTTAATGACGCGTTTATGATGAGCGGAAACTATGAATTGGAAGTGGCGTCCGAGCGGGTTGCGGCCAAGCTGCATTTGGGGCCGCTTTATGATCCGAGCGGTGCGCGGATCAAGGCATAGCAGCGGGTTTTGGTTCGTCGCAGTATTTTTGGCGCGTTAAGTCTAGGCCATAAAGAACTGTTTTGGCAGCAAATACGGGTATTGCGTGGTTGGGTCGATTTCGATCTTCGTAATCGGTGCCATCCATTCGCCCCAGCGTTTATCGGTCTCTGAGCTGCGGAGACTGGCTTTGGTTGCCTCCAAATCGTCGGTTTCAAAGAAGCCGAACAGCGTTAGCCCGTGGCGGAAGATGTTGTAGTTTCGGATGCCCGCTTCGCGCAAAGCTTGCAGCATTTCCGGCCAGATTTCATCGTGGCGTTTGAGGTATTCGACCTCATATCCGGGGCGGACTTCCAGCACCCAAGCGTATCCAGCCATTCAGTTGCCTTTCCAGTTTTGGAAACAATCGCGCATCAGGATCGTTTCGGTAAGAACGTCTTCGGTGAGGGTGTTCATGTAGTCCTGATGCACGGCTTCGAGTGCCAGATGACCGTGGTAACCCGCGTCACGCAGAGTGGCGAACATAGCGGGGAAGTTCAGCGTGCCTTGGGCAAATTTGGCTTGCAGATGGCCCATTTTGGCTTGGCGGAGGTGGACATGAACGGCGTGTTTTGCCAGCGGGTCTATCTCGTCCTGACGATAGCCGAGGCAGGCGAAGTGACTGTAATCTAAAGCTAATCCGATGCCGGTTTGGTCAATAAGTCGTTGCACGATCGCGGGGCTTTCGGCCCAGCTTTGCACATGCGGTTCGATGCAAAGTTTCGCTTTGTGATGCGAGGCGACTTCCAGCAGGGCTTTGATGGATTGTGCCGAAATTTCCGCCGCCTGATCACGCGATTGGCCGGGGTTGATGATGCCCGGCAGGATAAATACCGAGGCGATATTGGCGGCATCGGCAAAGGTAAGGACAGCCTCGATATCCTGCGCATTCTGCGTGATTGTGCCGGGGAGGGAGAGGTTTTGGCCGGTGATGCCTTCGCCAAACTGATGGTAGTAGTTGGGCACAGTGATGTTCAAGGCGCGGATTTTCTCGGCTACGGCGAGCGGGTCGGACAGGATTTCGGCGCGGTTCAGGCCCGAGCGATAATGCAAGCCGACGTCCAGAGCATTGATGCCCAAGGCTTTGGAAATGCTCACACATTCGTTCAAGTTGCAGGCGGGAAACGACCATGCGGTAAGGGAAAGTTTCATGTTAACCTTCTATCTGGACAGCCGCACCAGAAGCGGCGGAGGCATACATTGCGGCGATGGCTTCGGTGACACGGGCGCCGTTTTCCCCATTGGCGGGGTTGCCGACCGGCTTGCCAGCGCACAGTGCCGCGAAATGTGTGACAGGCAAGGTGCCGTCATAATCGGCCTCATTCGGGGCCATCTCGTAGGTTTCATTGCTGCCATCAAGGCGCGATAATTCTAGGCGCGCGCGGCCTGCTTCGCAGTCGAACCAGATCACGCCTTCGGTGCCATAAATCCGCACATCGGTGTGCATTCCGCGGTGTTTTGGCACCGTAGAGGCACCCGAAAGCGCCACTGTCGCGCCGTTTGTGCAGCGGCCAACGGCGGCATCGTAGTAATCAACACCGGTCTTGGATTTACCATCAATGCAGTAAATCGACTGGAACTTCACATCGGCGACGTAGCAAAGCCAGGCGAGCGAGTGGCTCATCTGGCCCCAAGCATAGCCTCCCGCTTTGGCCGGATCGGACCACGTCGAGGCAGGCGGGCGAAAGAGGTGATTTGCGGTTTCCAGCATCGGTTCGCCCGCCATCAAATCATCCAAAGCGCTGCCCATTTGACAGGCGGCGTGACGGATTTCACCGATTTTTCCTTGTTTGACCCAAGCGGCGGCCTGCGCGGTATAGCGGGTATAATTGAGGCCGGTGGAGATCAAAACCTCTCGGTTCGCGGCAATTCCTGCGGCGGCAATGGCGCGACCATCGGCGGCTGTTGTGGCCATCGGTTTTTCGACCAGTACATGCGCGCCAGCTTGCAGGGCGGCAATCGCGGGGCGGGTATGTGCGACATGCGGGGTCGAAACGATCACGCCGTCGAGGCGTTCGGCGTTAATCATTTCGGTCACATCGGTGTAGCGGGCAGCTATGCCAAACTGATCGCCGACCTGCGCCAAGCGGGAAACGTCAAGATCACAGATCGCGATTGTATCAACGTCTTCTGAGGCTTGCAGGGCGGGAATGTGATTGAAGCAGGCCCACCAGCCGATGCCGACAACTCCGATTTTAGCCATGTTAAGCTTCCTGTGCAGCAGATTGAATGGTGGATTGATAAACGTTTTGCATATGCGTTTCGGCTGCCGCCGCTGCCGCCGCAGGGTCGCGGGCCTTTAGCGCATCGAGCAGGCGGCGGTGATCTTGCAGCGATTGGTCGAGTATATCTGGGCGTTCCGAGGCGCGTTTGCGGAACTCCAAACCGATCACATTCAGCGTCTCACCGATGCGTTTCAGGAATGCGTTGCCGGAGCCGATCCAGATGATTTCGTGAAAGTCGAAGTCGGATTTGCGGAAGGCAATCGCGTCGCCGATGGTGTCATGCTGGGCGTTCAGCACGGCTTCGAGCCGCGCCAAATCGGCGTCAGTGATGTTGACGGCGGCGCGGCGGGCGACGTCGGACTCGATCAGACTGCGTGCATCGTACAGCTCGCGGATGTTCATTTGCTCGAGCGAAAGGTAAAACTGGATTGGACCGAGCAGCGCGTCGGGGCCAAGATCGCTGATGTAAGCGCCGCCGCCCTGACGCGATTTCACCACGCCGAGCACCGCCAAACCGCGCATCGCCTCGCGCACCGAGGGGCGGGAGACGTCCAGCGAAACGGCCAGATCGCGCTCGGGTGGCAGGGCGTCTCCGGCCTTCAGCACGCCGGATTTAACCATGTCGAGGATGCGTCGGACGACCATCTCGGCGACGGACTCACGTTGAATCGGCGTGTCAAATTCGATGCGGACAGGGTCGGTCATGGTGCAGCCTCGGGCTTGAGTGACCTAGGGGTGGGGAGTTTGATGCGCGGGATCACTACAGATGCGATCAGCAGCAGGCCGATCACTCCAGTTTGGATATGCCCGGTAATGCTGAGCAGTGCCATGCCGTTGCGCAGGTTTAGCACGATCAGGATCGAAAGCAGGGTGCCAACAAGCGTGCCTCTGCCGCCGAATATGCTGACGCCGCCAAGCAGAACGATGGTGATGACGTCGAGTTCAAAGCCGCTGGCGACGTCGCCGCGCACGGCACCGACGCGGGCGGCGTAGAGCAATCCGGCGAAGGCGGCGGCGAGGCCGGACATGGTAAATATCACCATTTTATGCCGTGCCGTGTCGATGCCTGCGAAATCGGCGACGTCTCGGTTTGAGCCGATGACATAGGTTTTGCGACCAAAGCCGGAGCGTTCCAGCAGCACATAAAGCAGCAAAAACAGGAGGATAAAAGCGATCAGCGCGAAGGGGACGGGGCCGATCAAGCCGCGTTGGCCTAAGGCTGCGAACCAATCCGGGAAGCTTCCGATGCCGCGATCTTCGAGCATCACCCGGGCCAAACCGCGAAAGCCGATTAGGGTTGCAAGAGTGACGACGAGGCTCGGCAATCCGAGGCGAGCGACGAACCAGCCGTTGAAAAGGCCGCCCGCGATGCCGATGATGAGGCAGATCACGATGACCAGCGGGGCGGGCACGCCCATTTGGTAAAGATAGCCGAATGTGCAGCCCGAAAGCCCCATCATCGAGCCGACAGAGAGGTCAATTTCGGCGTTGATGATCACGAAAGTCATCACCAAAGCGAGGATGATCTTTTCGATGGAAAGCTGGAATAGGTTGATTTGGTTGGATATTCCAAGGAAGTCTGGCGCGGCTATCGCGTTGAACGTGAAGATTACCACGAGGCAGGAAAACAGGAAACCTTCCCAACTGAACAGACGGCTCATTTCGCAGCCTCCTTGGATTTTTTGGCGCGGAGTTTGGTGAGGCGGCGTGAAAGGATGGTGTCGGTGGCGACGGCGAGCAGGATCAGCGCGCCGAGGACGGCTTCGCGCCAGAATTCGCTGACCACGGCCCAGCGCACGAGGCTGGTCTCTAACAAATCAACGAGGATCGCGCCGAGGAATGCGCCGATCACCGAGCCTGATCCGCCGAAGATATTAACGCCGCCGACCACTGCGGAAGCGACGGATTTGAGTTCAAATCCTAGGCCCGCGACCACGGTGATGGTGCCAAAACGGGCGAGAAACATGAAGCCCGCGAGGCCCGCCATTAACCCTGATAACGCGAAGGCGGCGAGCACGACACGTTTGGCGTCGATGCCCGCCATGTCGGCGGCTTCGGGGTTGGAGCCGACCGCGAACAACGTGCGGGCGGGGCGTAGCTGTGTCAGGCAGAGGTGGACGATGATCACCACAACCAGGCTGGCGGTGAAGCCTGCACGAAATTCCATCGCGCCGATGGAGAACACCGGCATGTTGGGGAAATCGGTGAGCCATGCGGGCAGGCTGTTGGTGGTGATGGATTTTGCGTCGGAATATTCGACGAGAAATGAGCGGTAGAGCGCCATGGTGGCGAGGGTGACGATGATCGAGGGCACCCGGGCGTAGGCGACCAAAAGCCCGTTGACGGTGCCGAATGCTGTGCCAACTAGCGCGGAGTAAAGCAGCAATAGCAATGGGTTAAGCTCGGGGTGGTTGGTGATGATCGAGCCTGTGGCGAAGGCGGTGAAGCCTACCATGGAGCCTACCGAAAGGTCGATATTGCGGGTCAGGATCACCAGAGTTTGCCCGGTCGCGATTAGCGCCATGATGGCGACAGAGGACGAAATCCGATTGAACAGGCGGCCATTTAGGTAGCCTTCGATCTGGCTGGCAAAGAAAATAACCACGATAGCAAGCACCGCCAGCAGCGCGAGGATGCGCAAAGCGGCGGGGGAGAGGCGGGAGAGCAGGGACATCAGGCGGCGTCCTTTTGTCCGGTGGCAAGCGCCATTATGGATTCTTGGCTGGCATCGGCGTGGTTAATGATCGCCATCTGACGGCCCTCACGCATCACGAGGATACGGTCGCCGAGGGCCAGAACCTCGGGCAGATCGGAGGAGATCACCAAAGCCGTGCCGCCCGCAGCGGTGAAAGCGCGGATCAGGGCGTGGACTTCGGCCTTGGCACCGACGTCAATGCCGCGGGTGGGCTCGTCAACGATCAAGAGGTCAGGGTGCATGTTCAGCCACTTCGCCAGCATCACCTTTTGCTGGTTGCCGCCTGACAAATTGCCCACCGCAATATCGGTGTTGGGGGTGCGGATGTTTAGCTTTTGTTTGTATTCCCAAGCAGTTGCAATCTCGGCTCTGGTGTTGATCAGGCCCATCGGCGTCAGGTATTTCTGCAAGGTCGCAAGGCTGATATTCCAGCGGATCGGCAGCGCCATCGCCAGCCCCATCTTGCGGCGATCTTCCGAGACATAGGCAATGCCCGCGTCGATGGCCTGACGCGAGGAGGTGATTTTCAGCGTGTGGCCTTTGTAAGTGACGGTTCCGGCGCTGGTTTTCAGCATACCAAACAGCGCCAAAGCCACGTCGGTGCGGCGGGCACCGATCAGGCCGGCCATCGCGAGAATCTCGCCGCGTTTGATGTCGAAAGAGATGTTCTCAAACACGCCATCAACGCTAAGTCCTTGTAACGAAAGCAATATTTCAGAAGTGGCTGTTGAGGGCATCTTGGTAAAATAGTTGCCAACCTCGCGACCCACCATTTCGGCAATCAGGGTTTGTGGGTCGGTGTCAGCGATCAGTTTGGTTGAGATATGCTTGCCGTCGCGGATCACCGAAACCCGGTCGGCGAGCTGGAAAACCTCCTCCAAACGGTGCGAAATATAGACCACCGAGACGCCATCATCGGCCAAAGCGCGGGCGATGCGGCGGAGTTCGGATGCTTCATGGGCAGAAAGACTGGCGGTGGGTTCGTCCATTATAAGCACGCGGACGTCTTGTGAAAGCGCGCGAGCGATCTCGACGGCTTGCTGTTCGGCGAGCGAAAGGCCCGAGGCAATGCGATCGACATTCAGCGTCATGCCGATGCGGGCGATTAATTCACGGGCGGCGCGACGCATGGCGGGACGGTTGAGAAATAGGCCGGATGTCGCCGAGATAAATATGTTTTCGCTGACATCCAAATCGGGGAAAACCATTGGTTCTTGGTAAATCGCAGCGATACCGCGCAGGCGTGCAGATTTTGAGCCGTTTAGAACCGCAGGCGCGCCGTCAACTTCGAGCACGCCGGAGGAAGGTTGGTGAATCCCCGTCATAATCTTGATCACGGTGGATTTGCCCGCACCATTTTCGCCGACGATTGCATGAACTTCGCCGGGAAAAAGCTCCAGCGTCATGTCGGTCAAGGCTGCCGTCATCCCGAAATTTTTCGAGACGCCACGCAAAGCCAAGGTGGGGGCAGGGTTTAGGGTCATGTCACCAATCCGTCGGAAATTGCGCGGCCGGGGTGCCCCGGCCGCGCGGAAAAGCCTTATTTCGCGGCGGCTTCGACGTTGTCTTTGTTGTAAACGGTGAACGGCCCCATCAAAATGCGCTTGGCACCTTCGCGGCCCGGATCAGCCTCAATGGTGAAATCGCCCATGCGGCCAGCGGCGAAAGTCTCGCCGATTTCGCCTTTAAGTTGGCCAGTCGCCAGACCGTAAGCGGTGAAATAGGTGAGGTAGCCGAGATCGCGGAAGTCCCACAGCGCGAATTGCGGCGCGCAACCGTTCATCGTGTAGCTGAGCATTTCGGATGGCAGGCCAAGGCCGGACACTTTAACTTTGTCGCACAAACCCTCGTCCTGCATAGCTTTTGCGGAAGCCTGGATGCCAACGGTGGTTGGCGACATGATCAGGCCGAGGTCAGGATACTTGTCCACCAAAGCCAGCGCACGGTTGTACGAAACCTCGGCTTGGTCATCGCCGTAAACCACATCGACCAGCTCAATGCCTGCGTATTTCGGATCGGCGGCAAGCGCCTTCTTCATCGAGTCGATCCAAGCGTTTTGGTTGGAGGCATCCGGTGTCGCGGACAGCACGGCCATTTTGCCTTTGCCGCCAAGGATATCCATCGCCATATCGGCCATCACGGTGCCGATTGAGCCGAAATCGACCTGCGCCACAAACACGCTTTCGCCTTTGCCATTGGGGATCGGGCTATCCCAAGTCACGACTTTGGTACCGGCCGCTTGGGCCGCTTCGGCGGCTGGCACGATTTGGTCGCCCGCGTTGTTCGACAGCATCACCGCGCCCTGTTTTTGGGTGCCAGCGGTGGTCATAATCTCGATTTGACCAGCGGTGGAATTTTCTGGGGTTGGGCCGGTGAATTCCAGTTTGCCGGGGTTGGCGAGTTCTTTATGGGCCTCTTGCGCGCCTTCATTGGCTTGGTCGAACACTAAAATGCCAAGGAATTTCGGCAGCAAAACCATGTTGGTTTCTTTGCCGGGCTCTAGTTTGATGGTGTCGGCATAGGCGAAATTGGCGGTCGACAGCATCATCGCGGCGGCTGCGCCGAGTAGAACGTGTTTCATATTAATCCTCCCAGATTGGTTGGCACGAACCCCGTGCCGGGTTATTTTCCCTTGGTTGCCCGAGGTTTAGACTAGAAGCATGGTTAGCGTGGAACAGGTTTGCGCGGGTCTTGACCAGCAAGCGCGCGGGTAATGTCTTGGGCCACCAGAAATTGCAGCTGATGGATCGCGGCCTCGGAATACCAAGCGGCGTGTGGGGTCAGCAGCAAATTGGGGGCTTTGCGAAGGGGATTGTCGGGCTGCAACGGCTCGACATGGAACACATCGAGGGCGGCGGCGGCGATGGTTCCAGCGGTCAGCGCCTCGGCCAAATCGGATTCGTTAATCAGCTGACCGCGCGCGGAATTAACCAGCATCGCGTGTGGTTGCATGGTTTTCAGCCGAGCTGCGTTGAAATATTCGGTTGTCTCAGCCGTGGCGGGGGCGTGCAAGCTGATGATATCGGCCTCACGCAGCAGGGTTTCGGGGCTGACTTTGCGCACGTCCATCTCCGTCGCTTGCGCATCGGTCAGGCCGGGGTCGGCGGCAAGAAATTGGAATCCGAAGCCTTTGAGGCGGGTATGAACAGCGCGACCAATGTTGCCGAGGCCGAAGAAACCGAAGTTGGTTTTGTTGAAGGGTTTCATTGGCTTGGCGATTTTCACCGCCGCCCACTCGCCCGCGCGCACCGACTGATCCATCGGCACCAATTTACGCAACAAGGTTAATGCGGCGGCGGCGGTGTGGTCGGCAACCTCATCGGCGCAATAATCGGGGACGTAGCCGACCTTCAACCCGTGCTCGGCGCAGGCGGCGAGGTCAATGTTATTGTAGCCGACGCCGTAGCGGATCACGGTTGCACCGGGCTTGATGGCTGCTGCTGCTGCGGGGCCGAAGCTCGCGAATTGCACCACTGCAACGTCTGCTCCGGCAACGGCGCTGGCGACTTCCTCAGCCGATTTGCATTGATAAGAGGCAAAATTTGCCCCGGCGGCCTGCGCTGCGGCGGTTTCTTGGTCTAAAGCGGGAAAGGTGAAATCTGTGACGACAACTTTCATGGCGCAACCTTTAGGTAGTCGTGAATGATCTCGCCGGGGACGAGGGTGAAATCGGCGCGCCAGTAAAAGCCTTGCAAAGGCTCCAGCACCGGCAGGCGGAAGATCGGCACCTGTGCATTGGCGCGCAACTCGACGGTGCAGGGGCCTTCCCAACATTCATGTACCACCACGTCAGACAGGCGGCGCGAGGTGAGTTGACGGATGGCAGGCGTGCCGTCGATATGGTCAATCGCCTTCAGGTTAAGGTTGGTGGCGAAATCGAAATACGGCTTCAGGCGGGCCGGGTCGCAGGCGTGTTGTTTGTAGGGCAGGGTGGCGGTAAGCACGTCGATGCCGTTACGCTCCACGGTGGCTACAAACAGATCGCCGCGCGCCTCAAGTGTCGGTTTTCCAAGCTTTTTCGGCTGACCGTGGATCTCGCGGCCATGCGTCACGCCGACGTCGGACGACAGCACCAGATAGGGCGAGTAGGCACCTTGGCAGGTGCCGAAAGATGCGCCGAACATCACGTTTGCCTCGGCGTAGGGGCCAAGCCAATCGGTGTCATTCATCTTGTAGATATGGCAGCAGGCTATGTCGCCTTCGGGGTGCAAAGGTGGCGGCAACAGGAACGCCATCGCCGCCGGATCAGTGCGCCAGTACACAGTCAGAATTTCGGCGTTGCGAAAGCGGAACGGAAACGGCGGGATCATCGGCGCATCCCACGGGGTGGAAAAGCCGCCTATGCGGATGTCGTCTTCGGTGGGGGGCGTGAGTATCATCGCATCGCAATCCGGCGCACGACGTCTTCTTGCACCTCAATACCCAAGCCGGGGCCGTGTAGCGGATAGGCCCAACCGTCTTTGTGCCAGATTTTCTCGGCGAGAAGTTCATCTTGCACGATTACAGGAAAGGGTTTGAATTCAAACACTTCGGTGTTGGGTGATGCCAAAGAAAGATGCAGAGAAGCCGCCGTCGTTATGCCGGTTGACCACGCGTGGGCGTTAACGGTTTTGCCGTATTGTGTGGCCAGAGCATCGACGCGGCGGAAGCCGGTGATGCCTTCGACCCGCGCGGGATCGACGCCGTAGACGTCCACCGCTTGCACAAATTCCATCTGGCGGCGGTAACCTGCTTCGGTGAACTCACGCTCTCCCGAGGCGATCCGCACGGATGTATTGGCGCGGAGCTTGCGATATCCGGCGTCGTCGGTCACATACAGCGGCTCCTCATACCAGCCGATGCCCAGATCGTGCATCCGGTTGGCGACACTGATGGCGGTGTCTACGTCCCAACGGACGCCGTTGCCGATATCGACCAAGATGCCCGCATCGGGGCCGAGCGCGGAGCGTAACGCCTTGATAAAGCTGACATCCACATCGGGATC
>NZ_JAQGKQ010000011.1 GCF_028290025.1 Cypionkella sp.
TAGACATCAGGCGCGCGCAGGCACAGCTTTTGCAGGCTGTTCCAGATGCGGTCATTCGCGCCAGCCTTGGCAAAGTGATCGCCCGCCGCTGTGCCCGCCGCACGTTCATCGGCAATGATGGCGCGGAAGACATCCGAGGCCGCATCAATGGCGCTGGTGTCGGTGAAAGCGTTCTTCACCACAAACACACCCGGCCCCTCGCCGATGATGCGCGCCCATTCAGGGGCGATGGCAGGCGTGACCGTGCGGGCGTCGTAAATCGGGATATTTTTGTCGATCTTCATCGCACCGGGGTAATCGGAAAGCAGGGTTTCCTGCTCAACATCGGCGCGGAATTCTTCGAGGCTTATGGTGTTGGCAAGGCGTGTCATGCGGGCTTCTCCTTAGAAGGGCAGTGGCGTTTGAAAGGCGGTATAGCTGTCATCACGCCAACCGCGCAGCGCTGGTAACGTAGTCTAAACTGGCGCGCAGGCGTTCGGCGATTTTGGCGTCATGCTGGGTTTCAGGGCTGAAGGGTTCCATGGAAACATAACCTTGGTAATCGGCATCGACCATCGTACGCAGTCTTGCGATGTTGCCGACGCGGTCGCCCAGAAACACAAAGCCCCGGTCGGGCTCAGTGAGTTCCGACGGGGCAAGATCAGCGCGCGCGATGCCAGAAATATGCACCAAGCCGATGTGTTCTGGAAAAAGCGCGTCGTCGAAAGCGCGGTAATGTTGGAAGGTGTCGTAGCACATCTGGAAATCAGTCCAGCCGTCAATTTGATCGACGGCGGCAACGGCCTGCGCCTGACGGTTCAACGATGAGTGCGTCATGCCCAAGGGTTCAACGTAACCCTTGACACCGACGTCCGCGAACATCGGTTGCAGGGCGCGCAGGCTTTCGCAGAGGCGGCGATGCGCGTCAGGGTGTGCATCGTCACCGGGCAGTTGCGCCGGGCAAAGCACGACGCCGGGCGCGCCAAGCGCTGCTGCGTAGCTGAGGAGGGTTTGAGCCTCGGCTGCGCGTGCGGAGGTCCAATCATTGAAGCGTTGCAGCGCGTTAACCGAGGCCAATTTTAGTCCTGCATCGTCGAGACGCGCCTTCAACTCGGCGGCGGGCATGCCGTTGGCGAACTCATGGCCTTCAATGTCATTGCGGATTTCAACCGCGTGCACGCCGACCGTTTGGGCCAGAGTGATAAAGTCAGCCAATGGCAAATGCGGGGCGCAGGTGCGGTTCAGGGCGAAAGTGATGGGCATGGGATTTCGTACCTGCGTTACAGCAAAAGCCGGTGGGTGGTGATGGGGATCAGACGCGCCATATCGGGCGTCGGATGGCGAGGCCGGGGCGGTAGCGTGATCGGCTGCGGCTGCCCGGTTTTGGCGGCGGCCTCGATGGCCAGCAGGATGTGCATATCGGCGAGGCCTTCGGCTCCATCCGCTTCGGGCGGCGTGCCTTGGGCGATGCAATCGGAAAAATACGTCACTTGTGCGCCAAAATGGTCGATTTGGGGGAAGGTGGTTTCTGTCGTCACCCCATCCCGGCGCAGGCGTAGTTTCATCGCCACTTCGAACTTGAAACCGGGGTCGAGTTCCAGATCGCCCTGCGATCCGACGACGCGGTAATTGTCCACTGCGCCTGCACCGAACGAGCCTACGAATTGCGCAAGACCACCTGATGGGAAACGCAGGGTGGCGGCGATGGTGGCCTCAACCTCGGAAAAACGTGTGTCGTCCTTGGGCTGCGTCAGACTGGCCGACGCCTCGATAGGCTCTTCGCCAAAGATATGACGCGCGGCGTTGATGCAATAGACGCCGACGTCTTGCAGCGGGCCGCCCCAATGGCTGGCTTGCAGACGGTGATTGCCAGCAGCCATCTGGAAGCTGAAGATGGATTGATAAATCAGCGGCGTGCCGATGTGACCCTTGGCGACGTGGTCCAGCACAGCCAAAGTGCCTGGTTCGTTGTGCAGCCGGTAGGCGGTCATCAGATAGACGCCAGCTTCGCGCGCCGCGGCAATCATCGCCTCGGCTTCGGCAATGGAGGTGGCGAGCGGCTTTTCGACCATGATGTGCTTGCCCGCCCGCGCCGCGCGGATGGCATAGTCAGCGTGCATTGAATTTGGCAGCGCAATATAGACCGCGTCAATCGCATCGGAAGCCAGCAGCGCGTCGTAACCGGCGTAGGCCACTACCTGCGCGATGCCGTGAAACGCAGCCAGTTTTGCGCCCTTTTCCAGATCGCCAGTCACCAGTGCGGCGACGGTGGAATTGCCGCTTTGTGCAGCACCGGGGAGAAACGCTTCCTGGGAAATCCAACCCGCGCCGACGACTGCGTATCTGATCATTTTCGTGTCCATGTTCAGGCGTAAAGCGCGGGGCGCTGCGGGAACGACAGCGGGATCGGGTTGGCGCTGGCCATGCCTTGCACGATTTGCTCGGCGATTGAGGTGGTGACAAAGCCATCCCAAGCGCTGGCGCCCGTGGTGGTGCCGATCTTGCTGGCATCAACCCATGCCTGCATTTGCAGACAGTAAGCTTCGGTAAAGCGCGGCACCCAGTTGGCGGGAAACGTGAAGCTTTGCGCCGCCGCTAGGTTGGTCAGCATACGCGTCGGGGCGGCCATTTCGACTGTGCCTTTGCGCCCCACCAGTTGCGCGTGGACATGGTAGCCGTAGGCGGCGTTCATATAGACTTCGGTCGAGACGATTGCGCCCGTCTCGGTTTGCATCGTCACCAGCATCGGGTCGCCACCGGGAGCCGATATAACTTGCGCGGTGATCATTTCGGCGTCCAGCAGCCAGCGGGAAATGTCGATTTCATGCACCAAGGAGTTGGTTACAGCCATCGCGCCGGTGAACCAATCGGGGGCAGAGACGTTGCGATGGACGTTGTGCAACAGCACGGCGTCACCGATGCTGCCTGCGATCCGAGCACGCCGCATGTCATTATAAGCGGGGTCAAAGCGGCGCATGAAGCCAACGGTGACAAGCTGGCGGCCTAAGGCCACCTCGGCTTGAACGATAGCCAAGCCTTCGGCAGCCGTGGCCGCGATGGGTTTTTCGCACAGCACTGGCTTGCCAGCAGCGAGACAGGACAGCGCGTAATCGGCGTGGGTGGCGTCGGGTGAGGCGATAACCACCGCCTGCACCTTGTCGGATGCGATCAAAGCGTGGGCATCGGTGAACACCGCAGCGCCCTGCGCAGCCGCAGTGGCGCGGCTTTCGTCGGCATCGCAAACGGCGGCCAGATGCGCGCCGCTGATGGCGCAGCGCAACAAGCGCGCGTGTTCTGCGCCCATGACTCCGGTGCCGATGACGCCGACGGCGAGGCTCATTTCACATCCATCCAAGCTTGGGCAGCTGAGGATTTTTGGATAGTCTCGACCAGCGTCTGAATGCGCAATCCGGCGCGGAAGTTGAAGGGTTCTGGCGCGTTACCTGCGATGGCGTTGATATAGCCTGCAACCTCGATGGCTTTGAGATCGTTGAAGCCGATCTGGTGGCCTGCGGCGACGCAGAACAACCCGTAGGGGGCGTGGTCGGGGCCAGCCTCAATTCGGCGGAAGCCTTGGCGGCCTTTGGCGTCAGAGGTTGAGAAGTAATTGAGCACGTTGAAATGCTCTTGGCTGAACGCCAGCGCGCCTTTGGTGCCGTACACTTCAAAATCATGCTGCATCTTGCGGCCCGTGGCGATCCAGTTGCCCTCTATGCTGCCAGTCGCGCCATTGTCAAAGCGCAGGAACGCGCGGCCAATGTCATCGACCAGCACAGGCTTGCGACCGCCTTTGCCGTCAGGGCGCTCGGCGATCATTGTGACGCAATCGCCCATGACGCGGGTGATCGGGCCGCAGAGAAACTCGGCGGTAGCAAGGGCATGTGACCCGATATCGGCCAATGCGCCGCCGCCCGCGGGATCATGGCGGAAGGTGTAGTTGCCCGCAGGATCGGCCATGTAGTCTTCGGCGTGCAGGCCGCGATAGCCTCGAATTTCGCCAAGCTCTCCCGCGGCAATCATCTCACGCGCGAGGGCCAGCATCGGGTTGCACAGGTAGTTGAAGCCGACTTGGGTTTTTACGCCGGCAGCCTCGGCCGCGAGGGTCATCTCCAAGGCATCTGCTGCCAGTGGTGCAAGGGGTTTCTCGCAATAGACATGCTTGCCTGCTGCAATTGCCGCCAACGACATTTCCTTGTGCAGCGCGTTGGGCGCAGTGATCGACACCAGATCAATCTCGGGGTTTGCCATGATGCTACGCCAATCGCTGGTGGCATGGGCAAAACCAAGCGTTTGCGCGGCCCGCGCGGCGGCGGCGTCGGTGATATCGGCGACGGTGTGCAGTTCCAGATCGAACGGCAACTCGAACACCCGCGGGGCAGAGGTAAAGCCGAACACATGGGCCTTGCCCATAAAGCCAGTGCCGATCAGGCCGATGCGGAGTTTTGGTTTCATCATAGCAAGGCGTCCTTGTTCACGATCAGAGCCGGGTCTAGCTGCCCGGCGAAATGGTCCAGCACGTTCTGCACCGAGGCTATCGCCATGCGCTCGGCGGCCTCTCGCGTCAGGCCAGCGGTGTGTGGGGTCAGGATAACCTGGTCAAAGGCCAACAGCGGATGGTCGGGGCTGGGCGGTTCGGTATCAAACACGTCCAGACCTGCGGCTGCGATGTGCCCTGTGCGCAGAGCTTCGGCGAGGGCTGCTTCATCGACAATGCCGCCGCGCGCGGTGTTGACGATAATCGCACCGCGTTTCATCTGCGCGATTTCGGCGGCACCGAGAATTGGGGTATCGGCTTTGGGAACATGCACCGAGACAAAATCGGCCTGGGCCAAGCCTGCGGCCAGATTGGCGGCTGATGCGACATTGCCCGCAGGCCAGCCGTTCTTGGCCAAATATGGGTCATGGGCGGCAATTTGCATGCCAAAGCCAGACGCCATCTGCGCCAGATGCCGCCCGATCCGGCCGTAGCCGATGATCAGAAGATGTTTGCCGGACACCTCGCCCTGCTCAAGCTGATTGCGCCAACCCCATGGGCCTACGCGCACGGCGGCGTCTGAGCGGATGATCTGCTTGGCGCAGGCCAAAATCATCAGCATCGAATGTTCGGCCACGGAAACCGAGTTCACATCGCCGACGATACACAGCGGAATGTTGCGGGCGTTCAATGCGGCGAGATCGACCGCATCATAGCCTACGCCGTGCCGCGAGACGATTTGCAGCTTGGCCGCCTTGGCGATGCTGGCGCCCCCCATCGGCTGGGTGCGGATCACCATGGCGTCGGACTGTTCCAGATAGGGCTGAAACGAGGCTTCGGAAATCTCCTCGACATGCGTGAAGCTGACGCCTTGGGCTGCCTCCAACAGGGCAAGGCCAGCGGGGTGAAGTTTTCCCGCAATCAGGATGTGGGGCATCAGTAAGCCCCCTTGGTGGCGGCGTCGCCTGCGGTTTCGGTCAGCTTGCGAAAGCCCGCGACGGCAGCAGCAGCGGCGGCTGCCAGAAAGCGCGAGTCACCGCCCACCGTGGTCATGTTGAAGCCCCAGCCAATCGCCCGGGCGGCATAATCAGGCGTGCCGCAATGCAGTGCTGCGCGGATGTTGTACTTTTTGCAGGCGGCGACGACGGTTTGCAGCGCTTCGATCATCTCCGGTTCTTCGCGGTCAAAACCGGGGGCGAGGCGACCTTGGGTAAGGCTGAGCGTCAGATCAGCGGGGCCGACATAGATGCCGTCCAAGCCGGGGGTGGCGGCAATGGCGTCAAGGTTGGCCATGCCTTCGGCGGTTTCAATCATTGCAAAGGCCAGCATATTGTCATTCGCTTCGCCCGCATAATTCGGCCCTGCCGCAAAGGATACGCGGGTGGGGCCAAAGCTGCGTTGACCGAGCGGGGGGTAGCGCATGCAACTGACAAAGCGCGCCGCTTCTTCGGCGGAGTTTACCATCGGGCAGATGATGCCGTAAGCGCCCGCGTCCAGCGCCTTCATAATGATGCCATGTTCATTCCACGGCACGCGCGCCATCAGAACCGCACCGGACGCGCGCATCGCCTGAAACATCGGCAGCAGGTTGGAATAATCCAAAGCACCGTGCTGCATGTCGACGGTGATGCTGTCGAACCCCTGCGCCGCCATGATCTCGGCGGTGAAAGGGTTGCCGATAGAACACCAGCCGTTGATCGTGGGCTTGCCTGCGGCCCAGAGGCCTTTGAGTTTGTTCGCAATCATGCCCACACCATTTGACTGGATTTTACATCAAGGTAGTCGCGGATCGCCTCGGTGCCGCCTTCGCGGCCCATGCCGGAATGATTGGTTCCGCCAAACGGAGCCTCAGCCGCCGCCATCGCGAACGAGTTGATGCCGACCATCCCCGCCTTCAGCACTGACACGGTGCGACGCGCACGTGCGGGGTTTTGGGTGAAGGCATAGGCCGACAGGCCCATATCAGAGGCATTGGCGCGGGCCAAAACTTCATCTTCGCTGGCAAAGCGAGTGATTGCTGCGATCGGGCCAAAGTTTTCCTCCGCCATCACCGCCATCCCATCGGTGCAATCCGTCAGAACGGTGGGCTCAAAGAAATGTCCGGCGTTAAAGCCCGCAGCCCGAGCGCCGCCAAGCGCCAAGGTAGCACCGTCTTTCACGGCACCCGCGACGATCTTTTCCATCTCTGCCAAACGGCCTGCGTTGATCAGCGGTCCCATACTCACCGATGGGTCGATCCCGTCACCCAATTTGATCGCCTTGGTGCGGTCAACAAAGCCCGAAACGAAGGCATCGTGCAAGCTTTCGTGGATGTAGAACCGATCCGCCGTCACACAAACCTGACCCGCATTCGCGAATTTGGTTGGCACGGCCGCATTCAAGGCGGCCTCTAGATCGGCGTCCTCATAGATGATCAGGGGCGCGTTGCCGCCCAGCTCCATCGACACTTTCTTCAACGTGGCGGCCGCATCGCGGATCATCTGCTGACCCACACGGGTGGATCCGGTCAGCGACACTTTGCGTACAAGGTTGGAGGCCATGATCGGCGCATAGGTTGCGTCGGTCGGCCCAATAACCAGGTTGACTGTGCCAGCCGGTAGGGTTCCGGCACGGCAGCAGTCAACCATCACCATCGCCACGCCCGGTGTCTGAGACGAGGGGCGGACGATCGTGGAACAGCCCGCTGCAAGGGCGGGAGCGACCTTGCGTGCAATCAGGGCTGCAGGAAAATTCCAGGCGGTGAAGGCTGCGGCGATGCCGACAGGTTCATGGTGAACCTCAAACCGACCACCCGGCACGCGGGATTCGACAATGCGACCGTAAATGCGGCGCGCTTCTTCCGCAAACCAGCGGAACTGATCAATCGATAGCACCCATTCGCGACCAGCTTGCGCAATCGGCTTGCCAGTTTCCATGCTGATCATGGTGGCAGCTTCATCCGTGCGGCGCTTCATCTCATCGGCAATGGCATGCAATCCGTCAGCGCGCTCAAATGCGGATTTGGCGCGCCAACTGGCAAATCCAGATGCCGCCGATGCAATCGCGGCTTCGGTATCGGCCGCACTGGCCACAGGAACCTGCCCCAACGGGCGCTCTGAAACTGGGCTGAACACCGGCGCGGTTTTGCCATCAAGCGCCGCTGTCCAACGACCGTCGATGAAAAGCCCAAACTTGTCATACATATCAGGCAACCTCGCTGGTGCGGACCATACGGCCCTCGGCCACCGACTTCATTGCGGCTTCTGCAAGAACCAGCGCAAGGCGACCATCTTCAAAGCCGACTTCCGGGGCAACTCCCGTTTCAATCGCATCGACGAAAGCGTCGATCTCGGCATCGAATGCCTCGCTGTAGCGTTCGATGAAGAAGTTCAACAGCGGCTCTGCTTGTTCAGTGAAATCCGCTTTGTGCAGCGTCATGCCATGCGGGCGGCGGTTCTCTGAGATCGCCATGCCCTTGCTGCCCAAAACCTCGACCCGCTGATCATAGCCATAGGTCGCGCGGCGCGAGTTGGTTATGATCGCCTGCTTGCCGCTGGCGGTTTTCATTGTGACGACCAAAGTGTCATAGTCCCCCAACTGCTCCATCAAAGCAGGGTCGACAAGGCGCGAGGCGGTGGCCAAAACCTCGACCGGCTCTTCACCCAGCATATAGCGGGCCATGTCGAAATCGTGGATCGTCATGTCGCGGAAGATGCCGCCTGAAACCTTGAGATATGCCTCTGGCGCAAGGCCGGGATCGCGCGAGGTGATGGTAACCTGATGCACCTCACCCAGATCTCCTGCCTCAATAGCCTTGCGCACCGCGCGGTGGCCGGGATCAAAACGACGGACAAAGCCAAGTTGGATGGGCACAGCGCTGCCAGCGATTTTCGCGGCACAGGCGTTGACGCGAGCAAGGCTCAGGTCAATCGGCTTTTCGCATAGGACAGGTTTGCCGACGGCAACGCAGGCTTCCAGAATGTCGGCATGTGTATCGGTCGAGGTCGCAATTAGCACGGCGTCTACTTCGTCATCTGCCAGAACGGCTGCAACCGAGTCGAGCACTTTGGCACCAGTCTTAGCTGCAACTTCTGTTGCGACCGCTGCGTTGATGTCGAAGACTGCCGTTAGCGTTGCACGTGGATGCGCTGCAATATTGTAGGCGTGCATGGCACCAATGCGCCCGCAACCGAGCACAGCAATACGTATCATCCAAAATCCTCCCGAAACCGTCGTCATCAAAGTATGTGACAACTATCATTGCAGATAAATACTATTGTCAATAAGTAATGCTATCGTTTAAAGTTGACGAAAGTTCTGGGGAGGAGATCACATGGGCCGTGCTCATACAGGCCAGTCGACGATTCGGCTAACAATGACGCAGGCATTGGTGCGCTATCTATGCAGCCAATTCACTGAAATCGACGGACAAAGGGTGCCGCTGTTTGCCGGGGTATTCGGTATCTTTGGCCATGGCAATGTGACCTGTCTCTCTGAGGCACTGGAGGCGGTGCAGGACCAACTTCCAACATGGCGCGGGCAGAATGAGCAGTCGATGGCGCTGGCGGCGATTGCCTTTGCCAAGGCTAAGCGGCGCCGTCAAATTATGGTAGCGACCTCGTCCATCGGGCCGGGGGCGCTAAACATGATCACGGCGGCGGGCACGGCCCATGCCAACCGACTGCCAGTTCTGCTGATCGCGGGTGACACCTTTACCAACCGTCTGCCGGATCCGGTGCTGCAGCAAGTCGAAAACTTCAACGACCCGACCCTGACGGTGAACGACGCTTTCAAAGCCGTGACCCGCTACTGGGATCGCATCACCCATCCGGCGCAGATTATTTCCTCGCTGCCGCAGGCAATCGCCGCGATGTTGGACCCTGCCGATTGCGGCCCGGCCTTTATCGGCTTGCCGCAGGATACCCAAGAAGTGGCGTTCGATTATCCCGAGGTGTTCTTTGAAGAGCGGCTCTGGACGATCCCCCGCCCGCGCGCAGATCGCGACGCTTTGGCCCGCGCCGTGGCTTTGCTGAAAACCGCGAAGACACCGCTGATCATCGCGGGCGGCGGCGTGCGCTATTCGGGGGCGGAGAATGCAGTTGCCGCATTTGCGCTCAAGCGTGGAATTCCTGTGGTGGAAACTATCGCGGGCAAAGGCGGCATGACACATCTCAACCCAGTGCACGCCGGCCCGATTGGGATTGTCGGCTCCACCAGCGCCAACGCTTTGGCGGCAGAAGCCGATGTGATCATCGCCATTGGCACAAGATTGCAGGATTTCACTACCGGCTCGTGGACAGCGTTTTCGCATGAGGCACAGTTTATCTCGATCAATGCAGCGCGGTTTGATGCTGTGAAGCACCGCGCGCTTGCCGTGGTAGGGGATGCGCTGGAAACGGTGACGGAACTCG
Source organism: Cypionkella sp. (assembly GCF_028290025.1). Taxonomy (GTDB): domain Bacteria; phylum Pseudomonadota; class Alphaproteobacteria; order Rhodobacterales; family Rhodobacteraceae; genus Cypionkella. The sequence goes on from NZ_JAQGKQ010000011.1 coordinate 9,844, forward strand.
ACGCGGGTCTGGGCGACTGGCACGCTGGACCCTCTCATCTGCCGCACGCTCAAGCCTTGTTTGCCGAGTGGAACGCGCTTTTGGACAGCCATCAGGTGGTGACCAACGGCCCAATCCCGACCTACGCGCAGGTGATCGGCATCCTGAACAAAACCGCGCAGCCCAACGACACGCTGATCGGTGCGGCAGGCGGCACTCCGGGCGAGATCACCAAGGGCTGGCGCGTCAAAGACCCGAACACCTTTGATTGTGAGTTCGGCTTTTCCTGCATGGGCTATGAGATCGCCGCAGGATGGGGCCACGCGATGGCTAAGGGCGGTGCCGGTGGATCTGGGGGCACCCCCATCGTCATGCTGGGCGATGGCACCTATATGATGATGAACTCCGACATTTATTCCGCCGTGCTGACCGGCCATAAGATGATCGTGGTGGTCTGCGACAATGGCGGTTATGCCGTGATCAGTCGGTTGCAACAGTTCAAAGGCGTGCCGGGCTTCAACAACCTGCTAAAAGACTGCCGCATTCAAAACGCAGAAAACCCGCTGCATGTGGATTTCGTCAAACATGCGGAGTCGATGGGCGCGCTGGCCCGCAATTGCGAAAGCCTCGCCGATCTGGAAGACGCGATGATCTGGGCGCAGGGCAATGATCGCACCACCGTGATCAGCATCACCTCGGACGCCTATGCTTGGGTGCCCGGGGATGCGGATTGGGATGTAGGTGTCCCAGAAGTTTCGACCCGCGACAGCGTCAACGCTGCCCGCGAAAGCCAGATTGCCATCCGCACCAAGCAGCGCGTCGGCGTGTAAACAGAAGGATCGTATGAGAGATGAAAGCGAAACTGGGCATTGCCCCCATCGCGTGGTGGAATGACGATCTAGCGGAACTGTCCGATGATGTCAGCCTCGAAGAATGCCTGCGCCAAGCGTCGGTCGCGGGCTTTACCGGCATGGAAACGGGCCGACGGTTCCCGATGGATATGGCCGAACTTGGACCGATCCTGCAGAAATACGGCATTTCGGTGTGTGGCGGTTGGTTCTCGGGCCTGCTGCTCGACGGCGATCTTGAGGTTGAGAAAGACCGCGTCGCAGCCCAACACGCCTTCTTCAAAGCTGCTGGTGCGCCCTGCATCGTCTACGGGGAGACCGCTCGTTCGGTGCAAGGCGTCAAAGCTGCACCGCTATCCACCAAGCCAAAGCTGACCGAAGCCGAAACCGCCGCTTATGGCCGCAAGATCAGCGATTTCGCCGACTGGTGCGCCGCGAATGGGATGCCGATTTCCTATCACCACCACATGGCTGCGGCGATTGAAACCGAAGCTGAACTCGATCTATTCATGAAACATTCCACCGTGCCGTTGCTGTTTGATGCGGGCCACATGGCTTTTGCGGGCGGCGATGTTTTGCGGGTGCTCGATAACCACCACAAACGCATCACTCATGTGCATACCAAAGATGTGCGGATGGATGTTATTAACGCACTGGACCGCAGTATGGAATCCTTTCTTGATGCCGTGGTGAAGGGTGCCTTCACCGTTCCCGGTGACGGTAGCCTCGACTTCGAAGCCATCGTCAAAGCCTGCGCTAGGTATGGTTACGAGGGTTGGTTTGTCGTCGAAGCCGAGCAAGATCCGAAGGTTTCCCCACCGCTCGCCATGGCCCAAAAAGGCCACAAAGAATTGTTGCGCGTTATGGCTGCGGCTGGGTACGAGGTTCTCGCATGAACCGGATGGACGGGAAGGTTTGCGTTATAACCGGAGCAACTCAAGGACTGGGAGCAGCCATCGCGCGCAGGTTGGCCGCAGCGGGGGCTGCGGGCATTGTCATCACTGGGCGCAATGCCAAGAAGGGACAAGCGGTAGCCTCCGCACTCCCGTGTGACGCGATCTTCGTTCAGGCGGATTTTGCTTCTGTAGAAGATTGCCAACGGATGATCGCCGAGGCGGATGCTCGCTTTGGTCGTGTCGACGTGTTGGTGAATGCCGGTGCCTCAACGGCGCGGGGCACCATTGTCGATACCACGCCCGAGACCTTCGATGCGCTGTTTTCGACCAATGTGCGGGGGCCATATTTCCTGATGCAGGCGGCAATCAAGCTGATGATCGCCCGCGATATTCAGGGCGCGATTTGCAACATCGGCTCGATCTCGGCACTATCGGGACAGCCCTTCATCAACGCCTATTGCGCCAGCAAGGGTGCGCTGACGACGCTGACCGCCAACACCGCGTTTTCGGTTATGGGCAACCGTATCCGCGTCAATCAGTTGAACGTCGGCTGGATGGCATCAGACAACGAGCGCGCTTTGCAAGAGGCCGAGGCCGGGGCGAACTGGGAAGCTGCGGCCGCAGCAGCGCTGCCGTTTGGGCGATTGGTTGACCCTGATGAAGCCGCTCGAGCAGTGAATTTTCTGGTATCCGACGATGCGGGCTTGATGACCGGGGCCATCGTGAACTTCGACCAATCAGTGTGGGGCGCGGTCGCAGGCGGAATGCCCGTGCCAGACGGCCCAATGCGGCTGGCCTGAGCTGAGACGGGGTCGGTCTACGGCCCTGTCACCACCGGAATCCGCGGGCTTGCACGATCCTTTTGCAATCGTGCGGCCAAGGCCACCGTCAAAGCTTGGGCCAGACACATAGGAGCGGCCAGACTGCGTGAGAAGGTATATTCATGCTCGGGAATGGCAAATAGCACTCGGGCCGATTTAGCGATTGGCGAGAGCGTGCTGTCCGAAATCGCCACCACCGGCACCCCGCGCGCTGCCACTTCATCGACGATATTCACCACTTCGTTGGCATAAAACCGAAAGCTGATCGCAAACAGCATATCTTTTGAGCCAATCGTCTTGGCCATATGCGTTGAAAGCCCGCCGGTCGCATCCAACAACACCGTTCGCTTGCCCAACATTGTCAGCATGTAGCGCAACAATTCAGCCACCGGGGCCGAGCGCAACTGGCCCAAGATGTAGATCGTATCAGCGGCCTCCATCAAGTTCGCTGCGGCAGAAATTTGCTCGGCAGAGCTGTTGGCCAACAGGTCTTGCAACGATGAGATATCCCGCACCACAAGATCGCGCAGAAAACCCAGATCGCTGCGGTCTTCCTTGGCGCCAAGCTCATTTTCCAGCGCCTTGACCCGAGCATCAAATCCGGGCGCAGGCGTGGTCAGCCGCCGCTGAAACACCGCCTGCATTTCTTTGAACCCACGAAAGCCCAAAGATTGTGCATACCGCACATAACTTGACGCGTGAATGGCAGTCTTCTCGCCAATCGCATTTACCGACATCACCGCCACGTCATTCGGATTTTGAGTAAGATAAACCGCGATTTTTTGATAAGTCTTGCTCATTCGATCATAGCGATCATGGATAACGCGGATCAAATCTTCATAGCTTTGCGGCGGGAAAGCCTCGGTCATTGTCAGTTCCGTTTCGTGGTTTTTGGGAACCTTGATGCCACTGCCCGCAAGTCGCAATCGCAATCATTGCTGCGGTCGAAAAAAAACTGCACGGAACGATGATATCCGTCAGTAATGAATCGTTGACCGCAAGTGTTGCAACAATGAAGTGCACTGCAATGGTGACGAGCCAAACTGGTTTGAGGAGTCCGGTTCATCTGTGGGAGGATACCAATGAAAAAACGCTTTACTGGCCAGCACAGTTCTGGCCTGCGCAGCCTCGATGGTTCAAGCGGCGGACATGAAGGGTCTGCGTCAGCTGGTCGAAATTCCGTGACGAACGCTGGAAGACGGATGAGGCCGCAATCAAGGGCGCGCTGGATGCGGCTGGTGCCACCTATCTTCGGCGGATGCGCGGATGCTCAGACCTCAGCGACCAAACAGCTTGCCGACATTGAAGGCCTGATCGGGGCCCACCAAGGACCCCTACGCCACCTGAATGAGTACGCGCGCGCCCTCAATCTTCACCGGATAGGTTTTTAAGTTGATACACACCGGGGCGCGTTTTGCCTCGCCAGTGCGATAGTCAAACTGGCCGTTGTGCTTCGGGCATTCGATCACATAATCCATCACCAAGCCGTCTGACAAATGCACATCCTCGTGGGTGCATTTGCCTGCGGTGGCAAAGAACTGGCCATCCGGCGAGTGGTAAATCGCGTAGGTTGCCCCTGCATGATCGAAGCGGATCAGAT
>NZ_JAQGKQ010000072.1 GCF_028290025.1 Cypionkella sp.
GCCTCACCGCCGCCATGCACCATCAGGCCGTAAGAGGCGATCAACAGCACCTCAAAAAACACGAACAGGTTGAAGGCGTCTCCGGTCAGGAATGCGCCGTTAAGTCCCATCAACTGAAACAGGTAAAGCGCGTGGAAGTGGCGGCCTTTGGTATCCCAGCCGGTCATGATGGTGTGGATCAGGACAATGAGCGCCAGTGCGGCGGTCAGCAGCAGCATCAGTGCCGACAGGCCGTCGAGCACCAGCACGATGCCGAATGGGGCGGGCCAATGACCTAGGAAATAGGCTTGGGTTGGGGCTTGGGTCAAGTGGATGGCGAGGGCCAGCAAGGCAATTGTGCCAAGGAGCGAGACGGCGCGCTGCACGTTCAGGGCGTTGCGGGCGCATAGTACGATCAGTCCGGCAAGCAGGGCAGGCAGGATGATCGGCAGGATCAGCAGTTGGCTCATGGCTGATCCTCGGTATCAATGCGGTCGTGGCCGGAAACCAAGTATGCGCCGAGTGCCATAATCACCAACACGGCCGTCATTGCGAAGGAAATCACGATGGCGGTCAGCACCAGGGCTTGCGGCAGCGGGTCGGTGTATTCGGTGGCATCACCCAGTATTGGCGGAGCGTTCAGCAGGATACGCCCAGAGACGAACAAAAACAGATTGACCGCATAGGATAGCAGCGACAGCCCAAGGATTACCGGAAATGTGCGAGCGCGAAGCATCAAATAAAGCCCGCTGGCCGTCAGCGTGCCAATGGCGATGGCAATAAGCATTTCCATACGCGCTACTCCTTCGCCGGCTGTGGCTGTGCCAACCGCGCAACCGAGTCGAGCGTCAACATCACCGCACCCACCACACAGAAGAACACGCCAAGGTCAAAAAGCGCGGCGGTCGCGAGTTCAAAATCCTGCAGCGGCGGCAAATGAAGGTGGGTGAAGTTAGAGGTCAGGAACGGGCGGCCAGCGAAGAACGAACCAATTCCGGTGGCGCTCGCGATCAGCACTCCGCCACCAATCAGCGCATGATAAGGGATGCGTCGGCGGGAGGAGGCCCAATCTTGGCCACTGGCAACATACTGCGTGACGAAGCCGATGGCGAAAACGAGGCCCGCGACAAAGCCGCCGCCGGGTTGATTGTGACCGCGTAGGAAAAGGTAGGTGCCGACCAGCATTGCCATCGGTAGCATCAGACGCGTGGCGGTTTGCAGCATGATTGGATGCGGATCGCCAAGATCGCCCTTGTGGGGCCGGGGACGGATCGACCATTTGGTCGCAAGCAGGCTTTCGGCCAATGCAAATATCAGCAGTGCTGCGATGCCGAGGACAATGATTTCGCCAAAGGTGTCGTAGCCCCGAAAGTCCACAATGATGGTGTTGACGGCATTGTGGCCCCCGGCTCCGGGCAGCGATTGCGCGAGGTGAAAACCGGAGATCGGTGGAAACATTGGCGCGCGCGTCATTAAAGCGTAGGCGAGGGCTGCGGTGGCGATGCCCGCCGTCACGGCGAGTGCGGCGTCGCGAAGCCTGCGCAGGGGCGGGCTTTCATTGGGTGCAGTTTTCGGCAGGAAGTTCAGCGCCAACAGCATCAGTGCGACGGTGACAACTTCGACCGTGATTTGGGTCAGCGCAAGGTCTGGGGCGGAAAGGTAAGCAAAGCCCGCCGATAGGATCAGGCCGATGATCCCGACCAGTAACAGGGCGAGCAGGCGCTGTCGGTGCAAGGCGGCTGCGGCAAGGGCGGCCGCGACCAACAGGGCGAAACCTGCGGCGGGGGCGAGTTCGATGCGGGTCAGCGCACGACTGCCGGGCACGCTTTGCGCGGTTTGAAAGGCGTAAGAACCAACGGCAAGGATGGTCAGCAGGGCGATGGCGAGACCGCGCGACAGGCTGCCGTTGTGCAGCCATGTGGTGAGGATTTCGGAACCGCGCGTGACGCCTTCAAGGCAGATATCGAAGATCGTTTTGGCTTGTGGCTTCGGGCTCGCATCCCAACTTTGGCGCAGGTGGGGAAATAGCCCAAGCAAAGCTATACCGCCACCGACGGCCGCCAGCGACATCCAAAGCGCGGGGGATTCCAAGCCGTGCCAGAGAGCGATGTGGGTGTGGATCGGCTGACCCGTGGTGGCAGAAGCGGCGGCATCTACCAACCATGCGGTGAGCGACATTGGGGCGAGGCCGATGGCTATAACGAGGCCGGCCAGGATGGCGGGCGGCAGCCACAGGCCGGGGATGGGGTCGTGGGGGGCGTGGGTGAAGGCGGGCGTGGGGCCGAGAAAGGTGAAGGTCAGAAAGCGCAGCGAATAGGCGACGGATAGCAGGGCGGCGAGGGTGGCAAGGATCGGAATGATCAATGGGGCGGAGTGGGCGGCTTCCTCTAGCATCATCTCTTTGGACAAAAAGCCGTTCAGCGGCGGTATGCCTGCCATCGAAAGAGTGGCGATTGTCGCAAGTCCGAAGGTGATCGGCATGGCACGGCTGAGGCCGCCCAATGCGCGAATGTCGCGGGTGTGAGTAGCGTGCTCGACAATGCCCGCCAGCATGAACAGCGCGGCTTTGAAGGTGGCGTGGCAGATGATGTGAAAGATCGCGGCGGTGGCTGCGGCTTTGGTGCCAAGGCCGAGCAGGAAGGTGATCAGGCCCAGATGGCTGACGGTGGAATAGGCGAGGATGGCTTTTAAATCGTCTTTGTAAAATGCGACCTTGGCGGCGAAGGCCATAGTGATCAGACCAGCGCAGGTGACGATCCAGAACCATTCCGGCGTGCCGGACAGCACTGGCCAGAGGCGGGCGAGCAGGAACAGGCCAGCTTTGACCATGGTTGCCGAGTGGAGGTAGGCCGAGACTGGCGTGGGGGCGGCCATCGCGTGCGGTAGCCAGAAATGGAACGGAAACTGCGCCGATTTGGTGAAAGCGCCGAGCAGGATCAGGATCAGCGCGGGCAGATATAGCGGGCTGGCTTGGATGGCGGCTTTTTGGCTCAGGATCGTTGAGAGGTCGTAACCGCCCGCGATTTGACCCAATATCAACAAGCCCGCGATCATCGCAAGGCCGCCTCCGCCCGTGGTGGCGAGGGCCATTCGCGCACCTTGGCGGGCTTCCGGCAGGTGGCTCCAAAACCCGATCAGCAGGAAAGAGCTTAGGGATGTGAGCTCCCAGAAAATCAGTAAAAGCAGGATGTTATCGCAGAGAACAATCCCCAGCATCGCGCCTTGGAACAGCATCAGGTAGGTGAGGAAGCGGGCGTAGGGTTCTGACGGGTCGAGATAGAAGCAAGCGTAGGCTTGGATGAGCAGGCCGATGCCGAGGATCAGTATGGCGAACAGCAAGCTAAGGCCATCGAGGCGGAAATTGGCGTTGAGGCCGAGGCTGGGAAGCCAGTTGATCTGGGTGGTGATGGTGTCTCCGACCATGATCGCGGGCAGGTGTTGCAGAATCAGAGCAAGGGCGAGGGCGGTGAATAGCGCGACGGTGAGAGTGGAAATCGAGCGGCCGAAACGCTGGGTGATCGCTGGGGTCAATGCCCCGAGGAAGGGTAGTGCGGCGATCAAGGCAAGCGACATCGGTTTGCCCCTTTGGCGTTGGACGGGCAAACCGCGGTTTGCTTGAGCGGCGGAAGGGGGTTTCACACCCCCACGGCTCGATTTGCGAAGGGCAAATCAAGCCTCCCCCGTGGGATATTTGAGCAGAGAGGATGACCGTAGGCAGGCCGCTCTATCTGCATTGAAGATAAAGGCTTTGGCCGGGGGATCAAGATCAAAGCGGGTTATTGATGGTTTGCGGGGTGATTGTGAGGGGTTTGGTCATTGCTTTCGGCAGGCGGAGTGCGGGCGTTTCACACCCCCATGGCTCGATTTGCGAAGGGCAAATCAAGCCTCCGCCGCGGGATATTTGAGCGCAGAGGATGATGATCTTAGATAAGTGAGGGGGTTTAGCGGGGCGGTTTGGCTGGGCGAGCAGCAAAGCTGGGCATCAGCAGCGACAATTTTAGTTAAATGCGCTGCATCTGCGGCTAACCCTCACGCCCCGCTGCGTTTTGGTCGATCAGATAGCGCTGCGAGAGCGGGATAGCTGCGGCACCCAAGGCGCGAGCTTGCGCACCTAAGCTGCCTTCGCGGATTGCGGGCGGGTCTATGCCGTCGAGATCCAGCGCGTGCAAGGCGGCGTGGGTGCGGCGGGTGATTTCGGCGCGGATTTGCGTAGGCATCCAGCCGTCGATCATCACCGCCTCAATTTCCAGCAGCGAGGCGGCGGTCAGGGCTGCCCAAGCGAGGCCGTTCGCAGCCTGATCCAGCCAGTCTGACAGAATTTGCGGCGATACATTCCAATGCTCGTGCTGCTGGAACAGATGATCCGAGGATTCGCCTGCAGCCTCCATCGCTGCGGCAAGGGTGGACATTGACGCCGCTGAAATCAGCCGATCCATCTTGCCATCGCGCCCCGGCACCGGCATCGGGCCAACACCGGCGGCATTGCCGGAACGACCCAAGAAAAGCTGGCCGTTCAGCACCAAGCCGCCGCCGACGAAATAACCGAAGTAAAAATACATAAAATCTTTCGGACGATCCCCGGTGCCAAACACCAGTTCCGCGCCGCAAGCCGAGGTGGCGTCGTTTTGCACATAAACCGGCAGATGCGTCACGGCGGCGAGTTCCGCCTGAATATCGGCGTGACGCCACGCCTCCATATCTGCAAGCGGCGCGCCGATCAGTTGCACCCATGACCACAGCTGGAACGGCATCGCCACACCCATGCCGCTGATGCGGGGACGCTCGGCGGCGGTCAGGGTTGCCATGATCTCTGGCATACTGTCGGCCACAAACGCCACCACGGCGCTGGGCGAGGGGTAGCGATAGACCTGCCGTTTGGTGGCGCGCACCCGGCCCATGAAATCCACCAGCGTCAGATCAGCCGAGCGCCGCCCGATCTTAAGCCCTAAAAAGAACGCGCCCTCGGGGTTCAGGAACATCGGCACCGAGGGCTGGCCGATGCGACCGCGCACCGGCTCGCCGCGCAGCAACAGCCCGTCTCGTTCCAGCGCCCGCATGATCACCGATACGGTTTGTGCCGAAAGCCCGGTAATCCGCGCGATGTCTGACTTCGCCAGCCCACCCTGCTGGCGCACCAAAGACAGCACCAACCGCTCATTATGGTCGCGCATTCCCGATTGGTTCGAGCCGCGCAGACCAAGGTCGTCGCTTTGCCGATCAGGAAGGATATCTGCGCCCGAGGGCATATATGGACCTATTCTATTGCGGATACTGGCAAAGCGGCTTTGCGCAGAATGATATTGGCGAAGTGTTCAGGTTCAGAGGTGGCAACAATCGCATAGGCCGCCTTGACGCGGGGATAAAGCTGATCGCCTGCCAGCGGCGTTAGGACGAAACGCTGGCCACAGGTATGGCAAAGGTCATCCAACGCGTGATGAATAACGCCGCGCTGCTCGGGATCATTGTTCAGACTGGCGCGAAAAGCGGCTTCTACCGGTAGCAGTTTCAGTATGGCGCGCAGCATTGGCATGAGTTGAATGCCGTCGGCGCGGATCAAGCGGCGGCCGTGTTCGGCGGCAGGATAATTGCCATCGACCAACGCAATTTCATCGCCATGCCCCATCGAGCGCAAGATGTGCAGCAGGTCAGGGCCAAGCAACGGTGAGATACCAATAAGCATAATCCGAGGGCCCTTTGTGCGATTGGCGGGGCGATTCCGTGTGCGAGTAGCCCCCTGCTCCGAGGGCAGACTGCGGGGAGACGGTCGGGCTGTCAATAATAAATCACTCTGATTTATTTAACTTGACGCAACGGAGGGAATCGGTTCATCTGAATTTGTCGCCGGGGAGGATAGCACGGCGAACAGATTTCTAGTGGGGGGCAAACCCCTTAAAATCCTTGGGAGGACGACCAATGAAACTTTCCACCAAAGCGCTGCTTAGTGCAGCCGCCATCGCATTGATGGCAGGCTCTGCTTCGGCTGCTGATCTGGCTTGCCTGATCACCAAGAACAACACAAATCCGTTCTTCGTCAAAATGAAGGAAGGCGCAGAGGCTGCTGCCAAGGCCGCTGGTCTGGATTTCCAAGCCTTTGCGGGCGAAAAAGATGGCGATTCTGCGACGCAGATCAACGCTATTGAAAACTGCGTGGCGGCTGGTGCGAAGGGTATCTTGATCACCGCTTCGAACGACTCGGTTGGCCCGGCTTTGAAAGATGCCCGCGCCGCTGGCGTGCTGGTTATCGCACTCGACACCGCCTTGGGTGACGCTGATGCGCAAGACATGACGTTTGCCACTGACAACTTCCAGGCTGGTTTGCTGATCGGTCAATGGGCCAAAGCCACGATGGGCGACGGCGCTGCTACCGCGAAGATCGCTATGCTCGACATCAACAAAGACAACGTCTCGGTCGATGTGCAGCGCGATACCGGCTTCTTGAAAGGCTTTGGCGTTGACGTGCCTGATCTGACCGTGATGAGCTCGGAAACCGATCCGCGCGTTATCGGCCACGAATCCACCGATGCAAGCCCTGAGGGCGGTCTGCGCGGGATGGAGACTTTGCTGGCCAAAGACCCGGATATTAACGTGGTATACACCATCAACGAGCCAACGGCTGAAGGCGCTTACCAAGCGCTGAAAAACGCTGGCAAAGAAAACCAAGCGATCATCGTTTCGGTTGATGGCGGTTGCCCGGGCATTGCTTCGGTTAAAGCGGGAACCATCGGTGCGACTTCGCAGCAATACCCGCTGCTGATGGCATCGAAAGGCATTGAGGCTATCGCGGCTTTTGCCAAAGACGGCACCAAGCCTGCTGCGACCGATGGCCTGACGTTCTTCAACACAGGCGTCAACCTTGTCACCGACAAACCTGTTGATGGTGTCGAGTCGATCGACAGCACCAAAGGCACAGAGCTTTGCTGGGGCTAAGCTTTGATAACTAAGCCAGATCATGGCTTGGCGTGACAATGAGGGGCGGCTTCACAGCGCGCCCCTCTGCTTAAGCGAGACCTTTGCGGTTTCGGGGGTCATCATCGGAAGGGAAGCCGAAGCGATGAGCGCAGATCATACACCAACCAAAAGCATCTCCGACTTTGAAGCCACGCTGACCAAAGCCGATACGGCGGTCGCGGCCTTTGAGCGGGACGATAAATCATTCATTCCGGTGCTGCGCGGCTATCTACGCAGCTATCCAACGATGATTCCGGCGCTTGTGCTGTTGATCTCGGTGATCGGTTTTAGCATCATCGCGCCGCGTTTTCTCGGCGTGGGCGCTTTGTCTATTGTGCTGAAACAGGTGACGGTGACGGGCTTTGTCGCTTTGGCGCAGACGCTGATCATCCTGACCGCAGGCATTGATCTATCGGTCGGCGCGATCCTTGTGGTCTGTTCGCTGATCATGGGCAATTTGGCTGTTGTCACCGGGCTTCCGGTCGGGATTGCCGTGCTGGTCGGCATGTTCTTTGGCGGCTTGATGGGCTTTGTGAACGGCGTGCTGGTGGCAAAGGTCAAGTTGCCGCCGTTCATCGTGACGCTTGGCACCTTGTCGATTTTTAACGCATTGAAACTGTGGTATTCGCAGTCGGAATCCATCCGCAACGTTGATATTGAGAAAACCGCGTCGGGTCTGCTTTGGTTCGGCAAGGGCTTTAACGTCAGTGGTGCATCGATTTCCTACGGCGGCATTGCCTTGATTTTATTGGCGGCGGCGCTGTGGTATGTGCTGAACCAGACCGCGTGGGGCCGTCATGTCCATGCGATTGGCGATGACCCGGATGCCGCAATGTTGTCCGGTATCAACGTCAGCCGCACTCTGATTTCGGTCTATGCCGTGGCGGGCCTGATCTGCGGCTTTGCAGCATGGATCGCGATCGGCAGGGTGGGTTCGATTTCTCCCATCGCGTTTGAGACGGTCAACTTGGGCTCGATTACCGCTGTTGTGATTGGCGGAACGTCGCTGTTTGGCGGGCGTGGTTCGATCATCGGCTCGGTCTTGGGGGCGTTCATTGTGGGCGTGTTCAACACCGGCCTGTCGCTGGCCGGAGTTGACGACTACTGGCAGATGTTCGCGGCAGGTTGCCTTGTGATCATCGCCGTCGCACTGGATCAATGGCTGCGGAGGGCTTCGCAATGACCACGGGTACTCCTATTCTGCGCGCACGCGGTTTGATGAAACGCTATGGCACGGTTGTCGCCATGAATGGCGCGGATTTCGACCTGAACGAGGGTGAGATTGTCGCGGTTATCGGCGATAATGGTGCGGGTAAGTCGACGCTGATCAAGGCTTTGTCGGGGGCTGTGATGCCCGACCACGGCACGATTGAACTTGATGGTCGGGTGGTGAACTTTCGTGGGCCAGAAGATGCGCGTGCCGAAGGCATTGAGACGGTTTATCAGAACCTCGCGATGTCGCCGGCCTTGTCGATTGCAGACAATATGTTTCTGGGTCGCGAATGGCGTAAGCCGGGCTTCATGGGATCGGTGCTGCGCCAGATGGACCGCCCCCGGATGGAGCAATTCGCGCGCGATAAGCTGTCGGAACTTGGCCTGATGACGATTCAGAATATCCATCAGACGGTGGAAACTCTGTCCGGTGGCCAGCGTCAGGGCGTGGCGGTGGCACGCGCGGCGGCGTTTGGCTCGAAGGTGGTGATTTTGGACGAGCCGACAGCGGCGCTGGGCGTCAAGGAAAGCCGCCGCGTGCTGGAGCTTATCCGCGACGTGCGGGCGCGTGGTATTCCGATCATCCTGATCAGCCACAACATGCCGCATGTGTTTGAGGTCGCCGACCGCATCCATATTCACCGGCTTGGGCGACGTCTGTGTGAGATCAAGCCGACCGACTATTCAATGTCGGATGCGGTGGCGTTTATGACCGGGGCGAAACTGCCCGAAGGCGTGACAGAGCCCGTATGACTCCGGTTGAGCTTGCCGAAATTATTGGGGCGAAAGCTGTTGGCAAAGGGCGGTTTCTGACCGCCCTTGCTGGCCCTCCCGGGGCGGGGAAATCGACTTTGGCCGCCGAATTGGTCGCTGCCTTGGGGCAGGGTGCGAAAGCCGTGCCGATGGATGGCTTTCACTATGACGACGCGGTGCTGAACGCCCGTGGCGCGCGCGCCCGCAAAGGTGCGCCGGATACCTTTGATGTGCGTGGTTTTTTCCACCTGCTAAAACGCCTGCGGGTCGAGGATGAGGTCGCGATTCCGCTATTCGACCGTGATCTCGAAATCAGCCGCGCCGGGGCCGATATTGTCACCGCCGCTGACCGTTTGTTGGTGGTCGAGGGCAATTACCTGCTGCTGAACGAAGCCCCGTGGCCGGAAGCTGCCCCCCTATTCGATCTGACCGTCTGGATTGACGTGCCCGAGGATGAGCTCGATCGTCGCCTGCAAGCTCGTTGGGCGCATTACGGCAAAACCCCCGCCGAAGCGCGCGCGTGGATTGACAGCAATGACATGCCTAACATCCGTAGGGTGACGCAAAACAGTCGGGCGGCGGATTATGTGGTGCGCTGGGGCTAACCAGTTCGTTCAAAACGAAACCTACCCCTGCGGCGTCATCGCCTTGCGGCCTTTCGCACGCTCCAACCCCAGTTTACGCTCGCGCCAGATGATCAGAATACCCGCCGTGATCACCAACCCCGCGCCGATCAGCATGGTGCGCGTTGGCACCTCATCAAAGGCAAAATAGCCGATCAGCAGCGCGAACAGCATCGAGGCATAGTCGAAGGGTGCCACCAGCGAAGCATCCGCCTCGCGGTAGCTAGAGGTCAGCAAAATCTGCCCGACCCCGCCAAGCAAACCGCAAGACACCAGCAGCGCCGTCTGCGTCGTGGTTGGCACCACCCAGCCAAACGGCAGCGTGGTCAGCGACAGCAAGGTTGAGGTCAGCGAGAAGTAAAACACAATCGCGGCGGTCTTTTCGTTATGCACCAGCTTGCGCACAAACACCTGTGCCAAAGCCGCACAAAACGCCCCGCACAGCACCAGCATCGCACCGAACGCCTCGCGGGTAGAGGCCGCATCGCCCGACACAATCGTCATGCGCGGCGACAAAACCACCATGACCCCGGCGAGCCCCAAAGCGACCGACGCGATGCGAAACAGCCGCACGTCCTCACCCAGAAACATCGCCGCAAACACCACCACCAGCAGCGGCGACGCATAGCCAATCGCCGTCACCTCGGGCAGCGGCAGATAGGCGAGGCCCGCAAAGCCAAGCCCCATCGCCATCGTCCCCATCAAGCCGCGCCAGAAATGTCCGAACAGATTATGCGCGCGAAACCCGGTGGCGAGCTCCTGCCGCGCAGCCAGCCAGACCACGATCACCGGCATCGCAAACAACGACCGGAAGAACACCGTCTGCCCCGGCGGCACGTCCTGCGCGGTCACTTTGATCAGCGACGACATCACGATAAACACCACCACCGAGGCCAGCTTCAGCGCGATGCCACGCAGCGGGCGGGCTGGAGGATGACCTGTGGTACGGTCTGGCTGGTTCATAACAACCTCGGGCTTTGGGCTTTTCCGGCAAATCCGCACTGGACGAAGCCTGTGGCTTAAGGTTCCCTATTCAAAAGGAGATTACCATGCCGAAAGCAGCACTCGCCGACCGAATTGATCAGGGGCGCGGCATTGTGCCAGCCGATATCGTGCTGAAGGGCGGCCTCGTCTATGATCTGATCAGTGGTGAATTGGTGGCCTCGGACGTGGCAATTTGCGGCGATTGCATCGTCGGCGTGTTCGGCGATTATAGCGGGCGGGTTGAGATCGACGTGACGGGGCAAATCTTGGTGCCGGGGTTTATCGACACGCATTTGCACATCGAGTCCTCGCTGGTGACGCCCTTCGAATTTGACCGCTGTGTGTCGCCGCACGGCGTGACCACGGCGATTTGCGATCCGCATGAGATCGCCAATGTCTGCGGCCTGACCGGGATCAACTATTTCCTTGAGGCGTCTTCGCGCACCCTGATGGACATTCGCGTCAACCTGTCGTCCTGCGTGCCCTCGACCCATATGGAGACGACTGGCGGGCGGCTAGAGGCTGCCGACCTGGTGCCGCTGATGCATCATCCGCGGGTGATCGGGCTGGCCGAGTTTATGAATTACCCCGGCGTTTTGTATAAAGACGCGGGCTGTATGGCGAAGCTGGAGGCGTTCAAAGGACGCCACATCGACGGCCACGCGCCCTTGCTGCGCGGCAACGATCTGAACGGCTATATCGCTGCGGGGATCAGGACGGAGCACGAGGCGACCTCGTATGACGAGGGTTTGGAAAAGCTGCGTAAGGGTATGCGGGTGCTGATCCGCGAGGGCTCGGTTTCCAAGGATCTGCACGCGCTGGTGGGTCTCTTGACCGAGCGGCACGCGCCTTATCTGTGCTTTTGCACCGATGATCGCAATCCGCTGGATATTGGCGAGCATGGCCATCTTGATTATATCATCCGCACCGCGATTGCTTTGGGCGCGCCGCCATTGGCGGTGTATCGGGCGGCTTCGTTGTCAGCGGCCGAGGCGTTCGGGCTGAAAGATCGCGGTTTGATTGCGCCGGGAAAGCGCGCGGATATTGTGGTGATTGATGCGCTGGAAAGCTGCCAAGTGGCGCGGGTGTTTACCGGCGGGGTCGAGATTACGGCGGCAGCGTTTGCGGCGCGGGAGGAGATTGCTCCGGTGGCGCGACATTCGGTGAAAGCGCCGAAGATTGAGGCGCATCATTTTCGGACTGGCGGTAATCGGGTGGAAACTCCGGTCATTGGCATCCTGCCCGGCAAGATCATCACCGAGCATCTGACGTTTGATATTGCCCCCGAAGATGGCGACAAGCGGCCCGATATCGCGCGGGATCTGGTGAAGATCGCGGTCATTGAGCGGCACGGGGTGAATGGGAACCGCGCCACCGGCTTCGTGAAGGGGTTCGGTTTGCAGCGCGGCGCGATTGGCTCGACGGTCTGCCACGATCACCACAATATCGCAGTGGTGGGGGCGGATTACGACGATATGGCGCTGGCGGTGCAGCGGCTGGGTGAGATTGAGGGCGGGTTTGTGGTCGTCGAGAATGGCCGCGTTTTGGCTGAACTGGCGCTGCCCGTGGCGGGGTTGATGAGCCTGAAATCGTTCGAGGAGGTGCGGGCGGATTTGGTGATCTTGCGGGCGGCTGCGGCCTCGTTGGGGGTGACACTGGAGGAGCCGTTTTTGCAGCTGGCGTTCCTGTGCCTGCCCGTCATCCCGCATCTGAAAATCACCGATCATGGCATGGTGGATGTGGATCGGTTTGAGGTGATGCCGTAGGGTTGCCACGCGCGGACAAGGGTTGGGCTTATGGAAATCAAGGGGTTAGGCTGGGGTCGTTCATCCATTCTTAACGTTTGGCGCAGGTGGATAGCGCCGGGGCGCTGCCCCGGATCCCGGGATATTTATGGACAGGTGAAATTGCTAGGAAGGGCGTTTTGTTGGAAGCAACGGCGTTTTGAGGTTAACGCTGGGGCAATGGGTGGACCTTCGCAACGGCGACTAATGGCCAGAATGAACCGCCGCATGTCGGCGTAGCTGTTGCGTGGCAGGCCAATTACGCGCGATAATCTTGCAACTTCGGGGGATCGCAGATGGCCAATACATCGCAGAGTTTGTTTGAGCGCGGCATGAAAGTGTTGGTGGAGGGGGTGTCTTCGGCCTCGCGTGGGCCTGCGACGTTTGGCGGGGCTCCAAGGTATATGAGCCACGGGGCGGGCGCGCGGCTTTATGATGTCGATGGGCGCGAATATATCGACTGGATGATGGCGTTTGGCGCTTTGCCGTTGGGCCATGCGCATCCGGCGATTGTTGAGGTTGTTACCCGCGAGATCATGCGGGGCAGTCATTTCGCCACCGCCTTGGAGGTTGAGGTTGAGGTCGCTGAAATCCTCGTCGGTATGCTGCCGCATGTCGATAAGGTGCGCTTTGCCAATACCGGGACGGAAGCCTGTATGGCGGCTTTTCGGCTGGCGCGTGGCCATACCGGGCGGCGCAAGATCATCAAGTTTGAAGGGCATTATCACGGCTGGGCGGATAATATCCTGCTGAACACCAACCCGATGCCGCTGGCGGCTTTGGGGCATCCGAATGATCCGATACGCATTTGTGACTCGTCTGGCATTCCGGCGGAGGCGCAGGCGGATACCATCGTTTGCCGCTGGAATGATGTCGGGGCGTTGGAGCGGGTCATGGCTTTGCATGGGGCGCAGGCGGCTTGCGTTGTCACCGAAGGTGTCATGTCGAACATGGGGGTGATCCCGCCGAAACCGGGGTATTTGCTGCGGATGCAGGAGCTGTGCCAGCAGTATGGCGCGCTGTTTTATCTCGATGAGACGGTGACGGGGTTTCGTCTCGCGGCGGGTGGCTGTGCGGAACTGTATGGGCTGACGCCTGATCTGGTGACCTATGGCAAGGCGCTTGGAGGCGGTCTGCCGATGGCGATGATCGGCGGGCGGGCCGATGTGATGGCGGGTCTCGAATGGGGGAAAGTGCTGCACTTTGGCACGCATAACGCCGGGCGGCTGGCTTTGCATGTCACCAAGGTGATGCTGCAAACCATGCTGGCGGATGATCAGGCCGGGTTTCGGCGCATCAAGAACCTCGGCAAGGCGATGGCAGACGAGGTGCGCAAGGTCGCGAAACACTCCAATCGGCACAAGATCGTGGTGCAGGGGGTCAACTCGATGTTCCAGATTTTCTTCACCGATCTGGAGGCGGTGACGGATTACCGCGATTTCTGCGGCCATGTCGATCGCGCGAAGTTTAGGGATTTTGCGCTGCGGCTGATGGATAAGGGGATTTACATGAACCCCTCGGCGACGCTGCACTCGCTGTCGTCTGTGGTGCATACCGAGGCGGATATTTCTGCGACCAGTGCGGCGATTGCGCAAGTGTTGGAGGAAATGCCATGAAGATCGGTATCTTAGGCGTCGGGCATCTGGCGGAATATCTGGTGCGTGGCGCGGTGGGCGTGGAGTTTGTGCTGAGCCCGCGCTCGGGTGATAAGGCGGCCAAACTGGCGGAAAGCCATCGCTGTGCGGTGGCGGAGAGCAATCAGGCGGTGGTCGACCTATGCGATATGGTGCTCGTCTGTCTGCCTGCGGCGACTGGGCTTGCGTTGCTGGAGGGATTGAAGTTTCGCGATGGGCAATCGGTATGTTCGGCGATGGCGGGGGTGTCTTATGCGGCATTGACCGCGTCGGTGGCCCCGGCTGAAGCGTTTTGCGCGATGATGCCGGGGTTCGCCAATGCGTTCTCGGCTGGGCCATCGTTGCTGTATCCCGGTGATGCGGAGTGGGAGGCGTTTCTGGCGTTGCTCGGCCCGGTGCATCGGTTTGCGGACCGGCAAGCCTTTGAGACGGCGGCGGTTTTTGGCGCAATGTCGGGCGCTTCAGTCTTCCTGCTGCGGCATCTGGCGCGCTGGTATGAGCGGCAGCGCTTGGACGCGGTGACCGCCCGGCGCTTGGTGGCCGAGACGTTCCGGGGCAATGCCGAGGTGTTGTTGCAATCCGATTCGGGGCTGGACGAGATCGCGGTGGGGGTGACAACTCCGGGTGGGATTACCGAGCAGTTGGTGGGCGTGCTGGATCAGCGCGGCGCGCTTGCGGCTTGGGATGAGGCGATGGATGCGGTGCTGGCGCGGATGGTGCCGGGGCGGTAGGGGAATCCCCATTGTTCCAATATCCACGCCGCCCCGGACTTGATCCGGGGCCTCGTGCGCGCGTGAAACAGGAGGCCCCGGATCAAGTCCGGGGCGGCAAGGCGCCTAGAACCAGCCCACCTTCGCGTTCCAGAAACGCCACCACGTCGTCGATGCCTTTGCCGTTGCGCAGTTGTGCCAACACATAGGGGCGATGGGCGCGGGCGGCTTTGGTGTCGGATTCCAGCAGCGTGAGATCGACGCCGACATAGGGCGCGAGGTCGGTTTTGTTGACGACCAGCAGATCAGATCGGGTCAGGCCGGGACCGCGTTTGCGCGGAATATCCTGCCCTGCGGCGGTGTCGATGACGTAGATGGTGATATCGGCGAGTTCGGGGGAGAAGGTGGCGGCGAGATTATCGCCACCGGATTCGATCAGGATCAGGTCTAGGTCGGGGAAATTCTGGCGCAGATCGGCGATGGCGGCGAGGTTGATGCTGGCATCCTCGCGGATCGCGGTATGCGGGCAGCCGCCGGTTTCCACGCCACGGATGCGGTTGGCGGGAAGGACTTGGGCGCGGGTCAGGTAGTCGGCATCCTCGCGGGTGTATATGTCATTGGTGATCGCCGCCATTGAGCAGCGTTTGGCCAGCGCGCGGCAGAGGTGCTCGGTGAGGGTGGTTTTGCCAGCGCCAACCGGGCCGCCGATGCCGACGCGCAGGGGGCCGTTGGGGTTGCTCATATGCGGAAAATCCTGCGGTTTGATGGTCATGTGCGGAAGATCCGCACGGGGAGGGTTTCGTGCCGCATCGCGGCTATGTCGGCCCGGATGGCGCTGGAATGTAGCGCTGAGAGGGGGGCGTCGGCGTATTCGGCGGCTAAGGCGGTGATGCGGGGGGCGAGGTTGGCGAGGGTCTTTTGGCCGTCGGTCTGGCCTAAGGGGACGAAGCGGACGGCGGCGGCGGTCAGTTGGACGGCGAGCCCTTGCAGCCACAGGGTCAGGACTTCGGTGGTGCTGACGTTCAGGCTGGCGGTGGCGGCCCCGACGGCGATGGGGTAGGGGCGGGCGGGGTGATCGGTATTGGTGATGGCGCTGATCGCGAGGGCGAAGGCGCGGCCTTGTTCTTGCAGTTCGGTGACACGCTCGGCGCTGGGGGCGAGGGCTAGGATCAGGTCGGTGAGGGCGGTGAGGTCGGCATCAGATTTGCGGGCGTGGGCGAGGAGGATGGCGTCAATGCGGCCCGAGCCGTGGCGCAGGATGGCCGCGATCCATGCCTCAAGGTCGGCCGCCGTGCGAATATCGCCGTCGGTGATGGCGACCTCAAGCCCTTGGGAATAGGCGAAGGCTCCGATCGGGAAGGCGGGGGAAAGCCATTGCACGAGGCGGAGGCGGTCGGTTGGGTCAGCCATGCGTAGCCCCGAAGTTCAGCGCGAAATTGCCAGCGGGGCCGTGGTCGTGGCCCATCGTGCGGCCATGGCCGTAGGCTCCACCCTCGGGGCGGAAGGCGGCGATTTGCAGGGTTAGGGTTGCGCCAAGGCCCTTCAACATCGACTCAATCACCGGATCGCGGCGGATCACCAGATGGTCGCCCGCCACCTGACAGGGCGTGTGGCGGTTGCCGATATGCCAAGCGAGGCGCGCCAGATTGCCCGTCACCTGCACCACGGGTTCCTCTGCTGCCACCACCGCGACCTTGCGGCCATCGTCCAGCAGAAAGGCATCGCCATCATCGACCGAAATCGTCTCGGGCAGATCAACCATGAAGCTATCGCCACTCTCGGCGGTCAGGCGTTTGCGGCGCAGGAAACGCTCGTCATAGGACAGGATCACCCGATCAATCGCGCCCGCAGAGGCATTTCGCAGCAGGGATCGGGCGGGGAGCATGGGTTAGCCTTTCGGGGTGAGGGAGGTGAGGCCAAGCGCGCGGCTGCCCACGCCGAGGCGGTCGGTCACTTGGGTTTCGAGACCGAAACCAAGGTCGGGGAAGTAAATCCAGCGCCGGGTCAGATCGGTGGTTTTGTTCTTAAACACCGCCTCGACTGGCATCACCCGATAGGTGCAGCCGGAAATTTTCGCAGCGGTTTCGGCCATGAAGCGGTAGTTGACGCTGTAGCTGGTGCGGTCGCGTTGCGAGATCGCTACGGGCCCAAGTTTGAACCGAACCGCCGCATCGCCACGCTGTGTGACGGTGGTGTCCCATGTGGTTCCGGCGGCCGGCATTGGGGGTTGGGTGGCGAATCTGAAGCTGTAGGTGCCGCCGGGTCCATCCTCGGCCTGATAGGTGTCGGTTGGCACCCATGTCCATTCGGCATCGTAAATCCCCAGCCACGACTGGCGCTTATCCTGCCAAGCTGTGCTGGAATTTACAGCATAATCAATGGTAAAGCGTTTGCCTTCGGTGCGGATTAGCCCTTGGCGGCCATCCTCGCGCGTGAAGGTCACGCCCTTGGCGAGGCTTGCGGGCGTCACACATTCGGCATGGGCGGGCAGGGCTGACAGCAGCAGGGCAATCAGAGCGGCAAATTTCATGGCACTTCCCCCAAGGTGAATTGCCGAAAAGCTAGCCCGCAAACCGGCCGCGCGCAACGCAATGCGATCATCAGGGGGAACCCCGCCTGTTGGGGATGATTTGGCGCCGGCGTTTAGATGTAGAACTGCGCGCCGAAGATGCGGCGCAATTCGCCGTCTCGGGTTTTGCCAACTGCGGCAAGCTGCGCATCGGTTTTCTCGCTGAGAAGCTCGATTTGCCGCATACGCGGCCTCGCTTCGGACAATACCTCGATGATTTTTGCAAATCCTACGAAGGGCGCGGCCAGCATTTGCCCCAGCGAGCGAGCGGATGCGGTGAGCGTTGATGTCTGTGCCATCGGAAACCTCTGGTGTGATCCAAGTGTTTCCTCCCTGCGTGTAACTTGGCGGCAGTGGCCAAGCAAAACAATACCCCGAAGGACATTGCTGCGTTGCGGCAATGACATACCTCCTCGGCATCAGAACAGGAAATACCGTTGCGCCAGCGGCAGTTCGGTGGCGGGTTCGCAGGTCAGCAGTTCGCCATCGGCACGGACTTCATAGGTCTCTGGGTTAACTTCGATCTTTGGCAAAGCGTTGTTCAGGATCATGTCGGCTTTGCCAATCGTGCGGGTGTTTTTCACCGCGAGGATATTCTTGCCCAGCCCCAGTTTGCCGCCAACATCATCGGCCAAAGCCGCCTGGCTGACGAAAGTGGCGGTGCTTGCGTGCATCGCGCGGCCCAAAGCACCGAACATCGGCCGCGAATACATCGGCTGCACCGGGATTGAGCCGTTCGGGTCGCCCATCTGCGCCACCACGATCATGCCACCCATCAGCACCATCTCGGGTTTTGCGCCGAAAAACGCTGGATTCCAAAGCACTACATCCGCCCGTTTGCCCTCGGTGATCGAACCGATATGGGCCGAAATCCCATGGGTGATCGCCGGATTGATGGTGTATTTCGCGACATAGCGGCGGGCGCGGATGTTGTCGTTCTGCCCGGTTTCATCCGACAGCCTGCCGCGTTGCAGCTTCATCTTATGCGCGGTTTGCCAAGTGCGGATAATCACCTCGCCAATCCGGCCCATGGCCTGACTGTCCGAAGACAGGATCGACAGCGCGCCCATGTCGTGCAGGATATCTTCGGCGGCAATCGTCTCACGCCGGATGCGGGATTCGGCAAACGCCACATCCTCGGGGATGGATTTGTCGAGGTGATGGCAGACCATCAGCATATCGAGATGCTCCTCCACAGTGTTGCGGGTGTAGGGCATGGTGGGGTTGGTCGAGGACGGGATAATGTTGGGCGAACCGACCACGCGCAGGATATCTGGGGCATGACCGCCGCCCGCGCCTTCGGTGTGAAAGGCGTGGATGGTGCGGCCCTTGATCGCGGCTAAGGTGTTCTCAACAAAGCCAGACTCGTTCAGCGTGTCGGTGTGGATCATCACCTGCACGTCCATATAGTCTGCGACCGACAGGCAGCAATCAATGGCGGCAGGGGTGGTGCCCCAGTCTTCGTGCAGCTTCAAGGCGGAGGCTCCGGCCTTGACCATTTCGATCAGACCTGCGGGTTGTGAGGCGTTGCCCTTGCCGGAAATCCCGAAGTTCATCGGGATGCTATCCAACGCTTGCAACATCCGCCCGATATGCCACGGGCCGGGGGTGCAGGTGGTCGCCAGAGTGCCATGTGCCGGACCAGTGCCGCCGCCGAACAGCGTAGTGACGCCGGAATGTAACGCATCCTCGGCCTGCTGTGGGCAGATGAAATGGATATGCGCGTCCATGCCGCCGGGGGTCAGGATGCGACCTTCGCCCGCGATAATCTCGGTCGATGGGCCGATGATGATATCGACATTCGGCTGGGTATCGGGGTTGCCCGCCTTGCCGATCTTGTGGATCAAGCCGTCGCGCAGGCCAACGTCAGCTTTATAAATGCCAGAGTGATCGAGGATCAGCGCGTTGGTGATCACGGTATCCACCGCACCGCCAGCCCGAGGGATCTGGCTTTGCCCCATGCCGTCGCGGATCACCTTGCCGCCGCCAAACTTGACCTCCTCGCCGTAAGTGGTCAGATCGCGCTCGACCTCGATGATTAGGTCGGTGTCGCCCAGCCGGATGCGATCCCCGGTGGTCGGGCCATACATGGCAGCATAATCGGCGCGGGCGATGCGTGTGGCCATCAGAGGTCTCCCATCACTTGGGCGTTGAAGCCGAACACCCGGCGCAGGCCGCCGTAGGGGGTGAGGCGGACTTCGCGGGATTGGCCGGGCTCGAAGCGGACAGCGGTGCCTGCGGCGATGTCGAGGCGCATACCGCGTGCGGCGGTGCGGTCGAACGACAGGCCGGGGTTGGTTTCGGCGAAATGGTAGTGGGAGCCTACCTGCACGGGACGGTCCCCGGTGTTGGCGACCATGAGGGTGATGCTCGGCTGGCCTGCGTTGAGTTCAATGGTACCTTCGGCGGGGAACACTTCTCCGGGTATCATCGCGGCCCCCTTACGCGAAGGCGAGCGCGAGGCCCGCCAGTGCAGTCACGCCACCCAAAGCGCGAGCGATTTTGCCGTTCAGCGTCAGGCCCCAGGCCAGCCCCGCGCCGTGCAATAGGGCGGTCGCGGTCAGCATCGCCGCGCCAAACGCCATGCCGTTGCCGACCATTTCGGTGCCGTGTGCCGCACCATGTGCCAGACCGAACAGCCCGACCAAAGGCAAGGCTAAGGCCAGAGGCGCTCGTAGGGCCAGCGCCACCACGGCACCGAGAAGGATAACCGAGGCGATAATCGCAGGCTCCACCGCCTGCGCCACCGCACCGAGCCCGAGGTTCATCGCAAAAGCACCGCCCAGCGCCATCGCTGAAAGGAAGCCTGCAGGCAGCGCCCAACGCGCCCGCCCGCCCAAGATCGCGGCCCAAAGCCCGACGCCGATCATCGCCAACAGGTGATCGGTTCCGGTGAACGGATGCAGGAAGCCCGCCTCAAGACCATAACCATGCCCCGGATGCGCCAAGGCCACCGAGGGGATCAACAGCAAAGGCAGAGCGGTGAGCAGGTGTTTCATGTGAACCTCTTAGCGAATGGGATGATGCACGGTCACCAGCTTGGTGCCATCGGGAAACGTCGCCTCTACCTGCACCGAATGGATCATCGTCGGGATGCCATCCATGCACTGCTCGGCGGTGATCACATGCGCGCCGGCCTGCATCAGATCGGCGACGGTGCGGCCATCGCGCGCGCCTTCGACGACGAAATCGGTGATCAAAGCGATGGCTTCCGGGTGGTTTAGCTTAACACCACGCGCCAGACGGCCGCGCGCCACCATAGCGGCGACCGAGATCAGCAGTTTCTCACGCTCTCGCGGGGTCAGGTTCATCGCATGCTCCTACATCTGCCAAACACGGGGCAGCGGACCTTGCCGCAAAGCCGCCAACGCTTGGGCTATTTGTTGCTTCAAAGGCCAGCCGTCGCGGGCCACAATTCGGGCGATACATTTGCCGTCCCAAGCCGAGGCAGCAGCCTCACAGCCAGGGTGGTTAAGGGCGGCGCGCAGACGTGGCAAGGCATCCTCTGCCCCTTGGGCGATCAGCGCGATCACCGCAAAACCACGCGCTTGGCCTAGCAAAGCGGCACTGGCATCCGCTAAAACTGCTGCGTCAATCCGCATAGTTTCCGCCCAAACCGGACGCCCCATTCGCCGCACCATACGCGCATCGGTCAGGCGCGCATCGGCCAAAACTTCGCCCATCGCGTGACGGCCAAGGATAACGGTTTCCGACAGCAGGCAACTCGCATCTGCCGCGAGATCGACCTGAGTGTCTCGCGCCAAATGGCTCGCCTCAAACAAAATGGTCTCTTGTGGCAGCCAATCGAGATGCCCACCCGCACCGACCCGCATCTGAACCACAGCCCGCGCTGCAGCGCCTCGGCTGGCGTAGACCCGCTCGGCGGTTTGCGTCGTAGCCGTAACCTTGCAGTCCGCACCGAGTTCCAACCGATACGACAGCGCATCGCCATCGGTCAGCCCGCCTGAGGTGTTCAGAAAAACCACCTCTGGCACCCCCGGAACCCGCGGCAGCATCGCCTTGGCTGAACCCGATTGCGCCAAATCCAACAACCGCGCACGGCCATCCAGACAGCGAAAGCTGGCGAAAGCCGAGCCATGGCTGCGCTGCATAGGGGTGGCAGTGGTGGCGAGCA
>NZ_JAQGKQ010000080.1 GCF_028290025.1 Cypionkella sp.
TTCAGGTATTGCTCGAAGCGTATCGTCGGAGTGCCGATGTAGCCCAGCGCGGCGATGCAGTGCCGCCTGCCGCCGAATGGTTGCTCGACAACTTTCACCTTGTTGAGCTGCAACTGCACGAAATAACCGAAGATTTGCCACCGGGTTTTTATCGGCAACTGCCGAAGCTCGCAGAAGGCCACCTGGCTGGCTATCCAAGGGTGATCTCGCTGGCTTGGGCTTATATTGCCCATACCGACAGTTTGATTTCTGAACAGGTATTGCGCCGCTTTGTCCGAGCGTACCAGAAGGTTACGCCGCTTAAAATCGGCGAACTGTGGGCCGTTGCGATCAGCTTGCGCATTGTGCTGGTCGAGAACATGCGGCGGCTTGCGGTGCAAATTCTCGAAGCCCAGAACTTACGGTCTGAGGCAGATGCACTGGTCGACAGTGTCATTGACAACGACGCAGGCGCGGTGCCGCTCCATTTGGCGGTGGCCAAGTATGATGCGGCCCAGCTGCAAGAAATATTCGCGGCTCAGGTGGCGCGGCGGTTGCGTGGTTACGATCCGGTGGAGACGGCGCTGCATGGTTGGCTTGAAGATCGTTTGCGCAGACAGCATTCATCGGTTGGGGAAGTGGTGGCGCGGGCGCTTAGTCGGCAAGGCGCATCGAATGTCACCATGCGCAATATCGTCACCTCGATGCGGGTTATATCAGAGCTGGACTGGGCCGACTTCTTTGAGGATGTCAGTCTGGTAGATGCTCGTTTGCGGGCATCGTCGGATTTTGGCGCGATGGATTTTGCCACGCGCAATGCTTACCGCAATGCAATTGAGGATCTTTCGCGGCATAGCCCGCATGACGAGCTTTCCGTGACGGATGCTGTGCTGCTGTTTGCGTCATCTGGCGAAACAGACCGGGAACGCGACCCTGGTTACGGTTTGGTTGGGCCGGGTCAGGCGGCGCTTAAGGCGGCGGTTGGCTATCGGCCGGGTTTAAAGCTTCGGATGTTTGAAATGGTCGCGCGCTGGGGATTGCGCAGCTATCTGACCGCTATCACTGTGGTGATGCTTTTGGTGGTTTGGCTTGCGCTTGCCGGAACCGGGGTTGCGGGTTGGCTGGTACTGCCGCTTGGTTTGCTGGCATTGTTGCCCGCCAGCGATACGGCGACCGCTTTGGTCAATCATATCATCTCGCGCATTGTTCCGCCGAGGGTTTTACCGGGGATGCGGCTCGCCGATGGAGTGCCGGACGATTTGCGCACTCTGGTCGCGGTGCCAGTGCTGCTGGCGAATGAATGTGCTATGCTAGAGCAGATTGAACAGTTGGAGGTTCACCATCTGGCGAGTGTTGGCGGCGCGGTACATTACGCGCTGCTGTCGGATGCCCAAGACGCCGACACCGAAACCCTGCCGTTGGATGCCGGCCTGATCGCCTTGGCCGAAGACGCCATCGCCCGGCTTAACCGGCGATACCCAATGCAGGACGGTCAGCGGTTTCTGTTGCTGCACCGGAGGCGGATGTGGAATGCGTCCGAAGGCAAGTGGATGGGTTGGGAGCGTAAACGCGGCAAGCTGCACGAGTTGAACCAATTGCTACGTGGTGCAACCGACACCAGTTTCGTCACCGGGCTTGATGCGGTGCCGCAGGGCGTGCGCTATGTCATCACATTGGACGGCGACACGCGCCTACCGCGCGACACGTTGCGGGCGCTGCTTGGTAAGATGGCGCATCCGATGAACCGGCCTCGGTTCGATGCTAAAGTGGGCCGGGTGGTCGAAGGTCACGGCATTTTGCAGCCGCGTGTGACGCCTGCCTTGCCGATTGGCAGCGAGGGTTCGATTTATCAGCGGATATACTCGAGCGCGGGTGGGATTGAGCCTTATGCGGCGGCGATTTCCGAGGTGTATCAAGACCTGTTCGATGAGGGATCGTTTACCGGCAAGGGCATTTACGACGTTGATGCCTTTATGGCAGCGATGGAAGGCCGTGTGCCGGAAAATACCATGCTGAGCCACGATCTGTTTGAGGGGATTTTCGCGCGGGCGGCATTGGCCTCGGATATCGAAGTGATCGAGGATTTTCCGGCGCGGATGGATGTCGCGTCGAAGCGTCAGCATCGTTGGGTGCGCGGTGATTGGCAGTTGCTGCCGTGGCTGCGCGGCTCAAGCGTTCCCGCAGTCGGACGCTGGAAGATGTTGGATAATTTGCGCCGGTCTTTGGTGGCTCCGTTCGCTTTGGCGGCGTTGCTGGTTGGCTGGATGATGCCATTGCCGATGGCTTTCGGGTGGACGTTGTTCGTGGTGGCGATGATGGCGCTGCCGCGGTTGTTGGGGCTGCCTCATGCGATTTTGCCGAAACGGGCGGGGCTAAGCCCGGCGGCGCATTACGCGGCTTTGGGTCGTGACGCGGTGGTGGCGTTGCAGCAGATCGGGCTGAACGTGTTGTTTCTGGCGGATCAGGCTTGGTTGATGGGCGATGCGATCGTGCGCACCGGCTATCGGTTGGGGGTGAGCCGCAAACATTTGCTAGAGTGGGTGACGGCGGCGCAATCGGCGGCCGGTGGCAGGCCAGGCGTGTTGGGGCAATACCGGGAGATGTGGGGCGGCGTGGCGATTGGGCTGGGCGCGGTGGTGCTGGCGTGGTGGGCGAACCCGAGCGCTTGGCCGTTGCTGGTGGCGTTTGGGCTAATCTGGGCATGCGCGCCGCTGGTCGCTTGGCAGATCAGCCGTCCCTATATCGCCCAGCGCGCAGGCGTCTTGTCTGTCGCTGATGTGCAGTCTTTCCGGCTGATTGCGCGGCGGACGTGGCGGTTCTTTGAAACCTTCGTGACCGAGACGCAAAACTATCTGCCGCCGGATAATTTTCAGGAAATCCCGAAGCCTGTGGTGGCGCATCGCACCTCGCCGACCAATATCGGGCTGTATTTGCTGTCTACGGTCGCTGCCCGCGATATGGGGTGGATCGCCGAGAACGATGCGCTGCTGCGGCTTGAGCAGACCTTGGCGACGATGGGCCGGATGCAGCGGTTTCGCGGCCATTTCTACAACTGGTATGACACGCTCGATCTGCGCGTGCTGGACCCGCCTTATGTATCTTCGGTCGATAGTGGCAACCTCGCCGGGCATCTGCTGTGCGTGGCGCAGTCTTGCCGAGAATGGGCTCAACACGTGCCGTCGGACCCGGGCCTGGTTGATGGCTTGCGCGATGCAGCGGAATTGGCCGTGCTGGCGCAAACAGGAACTCAGAAGTCGCGACCAGCGCTGGAGGCTTTGCTCGCTGCATTGTCTGTTGATCCGCTGGGCAATCTGAGCGCGGTCGCCGCCGCAGCGCATAGCGAAAGCATTGAAGCGGAAGGCCCCGGTTCGGAAGCTGCGTTTTGGACGGCTGCGATTGTGCAGCGTCTGGAGCAGGTGCCCGCTAACCCAGAGGGGCGGACGGACCGGCTGATTGCCATTGCCTTGGCGGCAGATCGGTTCGCAGATGAGATGAATTTCGCCTTCCTGCTGAACCCAGAAAAGAAGCTGCTTTCCATTGGATTCTCTGTGACAACCAATACTTTGGACAGCAATTGCTACGATCTTTTGGCATCTGAGGCGCGTCTGGCCAGCTTGTTTGCTATCGCCAAGAAAGATGTTGAGACGAAACACTGGTTCCGGCTGGGGCGGGCGGCCACTCCGATTGGCAGCGGTGCGGCTTTGATCTCGTGGTCGGGGTCGATGTTTGAGTATCTTATGCCTTCGTTGGTGATGCGGGCGCCGGAAGGGTCGGTCTTGGCGCAAACCAATGCGCTGATCGTCGAGCGGCAACAGGCTTATGGCCGCGCGATGGGGATTCCGTGGGGTATATCGGAGTCCGCCTACAACGCGCGCGATCTTGAGATGACTTATCAATACTCAAACTTCGGTGTGCCGGGGCTGGGCCTCAAGCGCGGCCTGAGTGAGAACAAGGTGATTGCGCCCTATGCCACCGGTTTGGCGTCAATGGTCGATCCTGCCGGAGCCCTGGCGAACTATCGCAAACTGACCGCAATGGGAGCCGAGGGGCGCTACGGGTATTACGAGGCGGTGGATTTCACGCCGCAGCGGGTGCCGGAAGATGAGGAAATGGTGATTGTGCGCAGCTTTATGGCGCATCATCAGGGTATGACCATCACGGCCATTGCCAATGTCGTGCAGAACGGCAGCCTGCGCGCGCGTTTCCACGCGGTGCCAATGGTGCAGGCGGTTGATCTGCTGTTGCAAGAGCGTATCCCGCGCGAAGTTGCTGCGGCCGCACCCCATGCCGAGGAGGTCAAGGTCAGCGCGGCAGTTCCGCTAGACGCGCCGAAAGTTCGCCGATTTGACAATCCGGCGGCCGCCCCTGCAACCGCGCATTTGCTGTCGAATGGTCAATATGGCGTTGTGTTGACGCCAACCGGCGCGGGTTATAGCCGTTGGCGCGACATTGCGGTGACCCGCTGGCGCGGTGATCCGACAGTAGATGGTTTCGGCTCGTTTCTGTATTTGCGCGACGTGCAAAGTAAGGAAAGCTGGTCGTCGGGCGTGCAGCCAAGTGGGACGGCCGCCGATCAATATAGTGCGGTGTTCAGCGAGCATCAGGCAACGTTAAGCTGCCGCGCCCGCACGCTGACCACCACCACCGAAATTGTGGTGTCTGCCGAAGATGATGCCGAAGCTCGGCGCGTGACGTTGACCAACACCGGGCGGCGTGCGCGTGAGATTGACCTGACCTCGTATAACGAACTGGTGCTGGCGCAGCCTTCCGCCGATCTGGCGCACCCGGCGTTCTCGAAAATGTTTGTGGTGACGGACTATCTGCCGGAACTTGGCGTGGTGATTGCGACCCGCCGCCGCCGATCACCCGATGAACCAGAGGTTTGGGCCGCGCATATTGCGGTCGTCGAAGGCGATGAAACCGCGCCGATGCAGTACGAGACTGACCGGGCGCGGTTTATTGGGCGCGGCGGATCACTTAGCAAACCAGCGATGTCCGATGCGCCGCTGTCGGGCACGACGGGGACAGTGTTGGACCCGATATTCTCGATCCGCCGCAGGGTTACAGTTCCGCCGGGTGGTATGGTGCGGGTAACGTTTTGGACGATGATCGCCGAAAACCCGACCGCTTTGCTGGAGTTGGTGGACCGCCACCGCGATGCCTCGGCCTTTGAACGAGCCAGCACCTTGGCCTGGACCCAAACGCAAGTGCATCTGCGCCATCTGGGTATTTCGAACAATGAGGCCACTGATTTCCAAGAGCTTGCGGGCTTTATCCTGCGCGCTGATCCGCGTTTGCGAATTACCTCTGGCCGAATGATCGCTGGCGCTGGGCCGCAATCAGGTCTGTGGCAATTCGGGATTTCGGGCGATTTGCCGATCGTGTTGATGATTATTGACGATACCGAAGATTTGGAACAGGTGCGCCAAATCCTAGCTGCGCATGAATACTGGCGGGCGCGGCAGTTGGCGGTTGATCTGGTGGTGCTGAACGAACGCTCGGCGTCGTATGTTCAGGATTTGAAGATAGGTATTGAGGCTGCGGTGCGGACTGTGCAAAGCCGTCCCCGCGCGGCGGGCACTGCTCAGGGCAGCATCTACGCGTTGCGCTCGGATCTGGTCAGCGCTGAGGCCCGCGCCTTGCTGCTGTCAGTCGCCCGGGTGGTTCTGATCGCAAGCCGCGGCAATATCGGTCAACAGCTTGACACGTTGCAGACGCCTGTCGTCGTTACAGTGCCGAACTTGCCGACGGTTACAGACACCACGCCTGCCGCAATGACCCCCTCGCTGGAGTTTTTCAATGGCTTCGGCGGGTTTGATGCAGCGGGCCGGGAATACGTCACAGTGCTGCGCGATGGTGCGACCACGCCCGCGCCATGGGTGAACGTGGTGGCTAATCCGTCATTTGGATTTATCACTTCTGCCGAAGGGGCTGGCCCGGTGTGGGCCGAGAACAGCCGCGAGAACCAATTGACGCCGTGGTCGAACGATCCGGTCACCGATCAGGCGGGCGAGGCGATTTATCTGCGCGACCTGGACAGCGGCGCGTTGTGGACCCCAACAGCTTTGCCAATGCGCGGGAATGGCACCTATATTGCGCGGCACGGCTTTGGTTACAGCCGTTTTGAACATGCGGCCTATGGCATTGAAGCGGAGATGGTGCAGACGGTGCCGCTCGACGACCCGGTTCGCATCACCCGTCTGACGTTGCGCAACACCTCTGACCGGGTGCGTCGGATATCCGTCACCTCTTATGCGGAATGGGTGATGGGGCCGTCTCGCACCGCGACGGCGGCGGTTTTGACCACCGAGCTTGACCCTGAAACAGGCGCGTTGATGGCGCGCAATCCGTTTGGCATGGCATTTCCGGGACGGGTCGCGTTTGCGGATATTGGGCCGGATGTGTCCGGATTTACCAGCAACCGCGCCGAGGTTTTGGGGGCTGGCGGTGATTTGGCCGACCCGCGCGGTCTGCGTGGGCAAGTTTTGTCTGGCTGGGTCGGTGCGGGCGTGGACCCCTGCGCCGCACAACAGCGGATCGTGACGCTTGCGGCTGGGCAGAGCGTGGAGCTGCGCTTGCTGTTGGGGCAGGCCAAGCGGATTGAGGACGCCCGCGACTTGATCAAGCGGTATCGCGAGATTGATCTCGATGAGATGCAGTCAGGTATTGGCGCGCATTGGGATTCGATACTGGGTGCGGTGCAGGTCAAGACGCCGGATCGCTCGTTGGATATTCTGCTGAACGGCTGGCTGCTGTATCAGACGCTTGCCTGTCGGATTTGGGCGCGGGCCGGGTTTTATCAAGCCAGCGGCGCGTATGGTTTTCGCGATCAGTTGCAAGACGGCATGGCGCTGACCTTCACCAAGCCCGAGATGACACGTGAGCATCTCCTGCGGGCAGCGGGACGACAGTTTCCCGAAGGCGATGTGCAGCACTGGTGGTTGCCGCATTCGGGTCAGGGCGTGCGGACGCGGATTTCGGATGATCGGGTGTGGCTGGGGTTTGGCGTGGCGCGCTACGTCGCGATCACCGGCGACACCGCTGTGCTGGACGAACAAGTCCCGTTTCTGGAAGGCCCGCCGGTGCCGCATGGCGCGCATGACAATTTCTTCTTGCCGACCATATCGCAGCAAACCGCCAGTCTGTTTGAACATTGCGCGCGCGGCATGGACATGGCGATTGCGATGACCGGTGAGAACGGCTTGCCGCTGATCGGCACCGGCGACTGGAATGACGGGATGAACCGGGTGGGCGAGGATGGTCGTGGCACCAGCGTCTGGCTCGGGTGGTTGCTGATTGCGACGGTTGATATGCTGGCGCCTTTGGCCGACAGCCGCGATCCGGTGAGGGCGGCACATTGGCGCAACCATGCCAAAGCGGTGCGCGCCGCGATTGAGAGCATCGCTTGGGATGGCGCGTGGTATCGGCGCGGTACGTTTGACGATGGGACTTGGCTGGGATCGTCCGAGTCAGACGAGTGCAAGATCGACAGCATTGCGCAATCGTGGTCGGTTTTGTCCGGCGCGGGCGAGGCTGGGCGCGCAGCCAAGGCCATGGAATCGGTCGAGCAACATTTGGTCCGGCACAATCCCGATGTGGCTTTGCTGTTCACGCCGCCGTTTGACCATACCCCACACGATCCGGGTTATATCAAAGGCTATCCGCCGGGTTTGCGTGAAAACGGCGGGCAATACAGCCACGCCGCGATGTGGGCGGTGTTGGCTTATGCGCGACTGGGTCAGGGCGACAAGGCGGCGGCATTGTTCGCCTTGTTGAACCCGATCAACCATGCGCTGACCACTGAGTCTGCAGAGCGATACAAGGGTGAGCCCTATGTGATCGCAGCGGATGTCTATTCCACCGCGCCACATGAAGGCCGGGCGGGGTGGTCATGGTATACTGGCTCTGCAGGCTGGATGTATCGGGCTGGAGTGGAAGGCATATTGGGGTTGTCGCGTGAGAAAGATGAACTGGTTCTGGACCCCAGCATTCCGGCAGACTGGCCCGGCGTCTCAATAACGGTGAAACTTGGCGGGGCTGAGGTGCAGATTGAGGTCGTCAACCTTTGGAGGGCGGGCCGAGGCATCAGCCAAACCGAGATGGACGGGGTTGTTACTTTGCATGAGGGCGGTGCGTTCCGTCTTCGTCTGCGCGATGGTCAGATGAAACTCCGCGTGATCCTTGGCTCCGCGCAATAAGCGGTGGTTTGGCCAAAGGTATGGCGGCGGTGGTGGGGCGCGTCGAGTTCGCTCGCTTTCGCTCGATGGTCGCGTATGCGCGCTTTGAAGCGGCCCGAAGCGGCGAACCTGTGCGATCAGTCGCGTAAAAAAGTTGACGTGGTGGAACCAAAGCGGTCGTGGTGCATTTGCCTTACAGCAGAGCAAGCTACCCTGTCTTTATCTGCTTGATGTGTGCGCATCCCCCCGCACAAACATCACGCCGGGATGGCCCAAAGCCGTCCCGGCTTTTTCATCGCCATCGTGAAAGGTGTATCACATGAACAGCCAGCCCTTTGCCGCGTATGATCCCAACGACCTGCCCGGCAATCCCCCTCTCCCCGATCCGGGCCCAGACAACACTCCCGGTCCCGAAATCCCGCCAGACAATCCTGTGGAAGTTCCAGATTTGGACCCGCCAGAGATTAATGTGCCACCGATGGCTGGCTGAAGGCTGGACCATCCGGAGTTTCGACCGGGCCTGCGATTGCGCAGGCCCGTTGCTTGCAAAACCCACTGTCAATCGTGCTTTGAACTTTCAGAAGAATTTTAGCCGTGCCGGCCGTTGTCAGAACGCCGCCACAACCTGCCGAATCGCGGCATTTTGGCTGCGGGCGTTGACCCTTTGCCAACACAGGGCTAATTCGAGATATCCCCTGTAAGGAATACGCACTTGGCCATTCATCTATACCAACACGACCTGCCCGCTGGATTGAAACTCGGCCGGGTTGTGGCCATTGATACCGAGACGATGGGGCTGAACCCGATGCGGGATCGGTTGTGTCTGGTGCAACTTTCGTCGGGCGATGGCAACGCGCATCTGGTGCAGATCGGCAAGGGGCAAAAATCGGCGCCAAACTTGGAGGCCCTGTTAACCGACCCAGACGTGATCAAGCTGTTTCATTTTGGTCGTTTCGATGTGGCGGCAATGAAGCAGGCGTTTGGCGTGACGACTGCTCCGGTGTGGTGCACGAAGATTGCGGCGAAATTGATCCGCACTTTTACCGACCGTCATGGGCTGAAATATCTGCTGAATGAGCTGGTCGGGGTTGATGTGTCGAAGCAACAGCAAACCTCCGACTGGGGTTCGGTGACGCTGACGGATGCGCAGAAGGAATATGCGGCGTCGGACGTGTTGTATCTGCACAAGCTGAAGGCGGCGTTAGAGGCACTTCTGATCCGTGAAGATCGTTTGGATCTGGCGCAGCGTTGCTTTGATTTCCTGCCCACACGCGCCGAGCTGGACCTTTTGGGATGGGACGAGCCGAATGACCTTTTCCACCATTGAGAAGGTCACCGCTGATCAGCAAGTCGCTCAGTTGGGTGCCAGTGATCTGCTAGCGGCAGGGCGACGGGTGATCCGGCGTGAGGCCGAAGCTTTGTTGATCTTGGCTGATCATCTGGGGCCAAGTTTCGCGCAGGCGGCTGATCTGATTATGGCGGCTCAGGGCCGTGTGATCGTCTCGGGGATGGGGAAATCGGGACATGTCGCGCGCAAGATCGCAGCGACTTTGGCCAGCACCGGGACGCCTGCGCATTTCGTGCATCCCGGTGAGGCCAGCCACGGCGATCTGGGAATGTTGACCAAGGGTGATGTGGCGCTGGCGCTGTCGAACTCGGGTGAGACGGTGGAACTGGCTGATATCATTGCGCATACCCGGCGATTTGGTATCCCGCTGATCGCGGTGGCGTCGCGCGCGGATAGCACGTTGGTGCGGCAAGCCGATGTTGCCATCCTGCTGCCGGATGCGCCGGAGGCTTGCGAGACGGGGATTGTGCCTACGACATCCACCACGAT
Organism: Cypionkella sp.; assembly: GCF_028290025.1. Classification (GTDB taxonomy): domain Bacteria; phylum Pseudomonadota; class Alphaproteobacteria; order Rhodobacterales; family Rhodobacteraceae; genus Cypionkella. Next base: position 9,994 of record NZ_JAQGKQ010000080.1, read on the forward strand.
GATGCTGGCGTTGGGCGATGCGTTGGCGATTGCGCTGATGGAGCATCGCGCCTTCACACCCGAACATTTCCGCCTGTTCCATCCCGGTGGCAAGCTGGGTGCAAAGCTGCTGAAAGTGCGCGATCTGATGCACAGCGATCTGCCGCTGATTGATGCGGCCAGCCCGATGACCGAGGCGTTGCTGGTGATCAGCCAGAAGGGTTTCGGCGTGGTTGGGGTGACTGAGGCTGGGGCTTTGGTCGGCATCATCACCGATGGCGATTTGCGACGGCATATGGATGGGCTGCTGTTGCTGGATGCGGGGGCCGTGATGACCAAAGCGCCGCGCACCGTAGCACCGGATGCTTTGGCCGAGGTTGCACTTGCGGCGATGAATGATCGAAAGATCACCTGTCTGTTCGCGGTGGACCCTGCGAAGCCGCTCCAGCCGGTTGGCATCGTGCATATCCATGATTGCCTGCGTGCAGGGGTGATCTGATGGCGATTCCGCGACGCGATCTGTGGCATACTCGGCTGGTTTCGGTGCTGAAGGTGCTCTTGCCGCTGATCGCCTTGGTGCTGCTTTCGACATTGTTTTTGTTCTCACGCAAGATCAACCCCGAGGATGCGATCCCTTATGCGACGGTCGATGTGGCAGATAGGCTGCGTGATCCGAAGATGACAGATGCGGGGTTTGCCGGGATGACGTCGGATGGGGCATCGCTGACAGTGACGGCGAATGAGGCTAAACCGACGGCGGCGGGTGGTACGATGAAGCGCGTTCTGGGCACGCTGCAAACCCCAGATGGCGCGAAAACCGAACTGGTCTCGAACGATCTGGCGCTGGATACGGCCACGAAGGTGATCGAACTGAGCAATGGGGCGGAGTTACAGTCGCCGACGGGCTATCTGATACAGGCGCAGGGCTTTGGTGTGGCTACCGCCAATACTCGTGTGGAAAGCCGTGGTCCAATCAATGCCACGGGGCCGGGTGGGCAGTTGACGGCCGATCATATGCTGCTTTCGAAACAAGGTGGGGCCGGGCCATATCTTCTGGTTTTCAACGGTAAGGTCAGGCTGCTATACCAGCCAAACAGATGACAGGATTTTCCAATGCTGATGCGTAGTATCGCTTGCTCGATTGTGCTGGTGTTTGGCCTTGCGCAAACCGCTTTGGCTCAAGCTTCGGTAGCGTTTGGCGGGCTGAAGGCCGACCCCACCGCGCAGGTTGAGATGAACGCGGATACGCTGACGGTGAACCAAGCCGATGGCACCGCGGTATTTTCTGGCAATGTCGTGGTAAGTCAGGGCGCAATGAAGCTGTCGGCCAATGAAGTGCGCGTGGCTTACGGCGCTGATAAAACCAGCATCGAAACGCTGTATGCTACGGGCAACGTCTTGCTGGTCAACGCCAGTGATGCAGCAAAGGGCGATACCGCGGTTTATACCATTGCCTCGGGAGAAGTGGTGATGACGGGCAATGTGCTGGTGACCCAAGGTCAAGCGGCGATGTCGGCGGAGAAAATGGTGATCGATCTGAAAACCGGCATGGGAAGAATGGAGGGTCGGGTAAAGACCACCTTCGTGCCGGGGAAGAAGTAATGGCTGATCAGCCTCAGCCTTTATTGACCGTTTCTGCGAGTGAGACCGGCCTCTCAATTCAGCACATCCGCAAAAGCTATAAACGCCGCCCGGTGATCCGTGATGTGTCGTTGCATCTGAACCGGGGTGAGGTTGTGGCTTTGCTCGGCCCGAATGGCAGCGGCAAGACCACAACATTCTACGCTATCGCTGGCTTGGTTACGCCCGAAAGCGGGCAGGTGATGATTGATGGACGGGACGTCACCTCGTTGCCAATGTATCGCCGCGCGCAACTTGGCATCGGCTATTTGCCGCAGGAAGTTTCGATCTTCCGGGGTCTGTCGGTTGAGAATAACATTCTCGCCGTGTTGGAAATCCGTGAGCCTGACCGGCACAAGCGGCGTGAACGGTTGGAGGAACTGCTGTCGGAGTTCTCTATCACGCACCTGCGGGCTGCGCCTGCGCTGGCCCTGTCGGGGGGCGAGCGCCGCCGAGTTGAAATCGCGCGTTGCCTAGCGGCTGACCCGAAATATCTGCTGCTCGATGAACCTTTTGCCGGGGTTGATCCGATTGCCGTCAGCGAAATTCGCCATCTGGTGCATGATCTGAAATCGCGTGGTATCGGCGTGCTGATCACTGACCATAATGTGCGCGAAACTTTGGAGATCGTCGACCGTGCTTACATCCTGCACGATGGCGTGGTGCTGAAAACCGGCACGACCGAAGAAATCGTCAAAGACGAAATGGTGCGCAGGGTCTATCTCGGCGAAAACTTCCGCATCATCTAGCGCATGTTTAACAATGGCGTGACAGCGGTGTTGACAAGTGCCCCTACGCATCCCCAAATGTTAAGGATGCGAGCCCATTGCGCCTTGCCGAAGCAGACTGAAGCGGCCTTCGAAAGGCCCCGCCACTGTTGGCGACTGGTCTCGTTAACCACCTGTAAACTAAAGCTAGTCAACCCTTCCGTGTGTTGCGGAAGCCTGTGACTTTATGCGTAAAAGGAGGCATTATGCGCTATCAGATCAGCGGAAAACAAATCGACATCGGTGAGGCTTTGCAGACGCACGTAAAGTCTGAATTGGGCGAGGTTATTGAGAAATATGCTCAGCGTCCGACCGAAGCCGTCATCGTATTTTCCAAATCGGCGCATGAGTTCGTCTGCGAATCGGTTATCCACCTTTCGACCGGCCTGAACGCCCAAGCCAAGGGTCACGCGACCGAGATTTACGCGGCATTCGAGTCGTGCCGTGAGAAAATGGACAAGCAGTTGCGGCGTTATAAGCGGCGTATCCGCAACCATCACCACAGCCGTCCGGTGCCTGTTGAATTCGGCGAAGGCTCGTCTTATATCCTCGCTCCATCTGAAGAGCCGGAAGACGACGACAACGGAGTTGCGCAGCCGATCATTATTGCCGAGATGGAAGCCAAAATTCCGTCGATCACCGTGGGTGAGGCCGTGATGCAGCTAGAGCTAACCAGTCAGAAGTTTTTGGTGTTTCGGAATGAAGGACATGCGGGCGTAAACGTCGTATACCGTCGCGATGATGGCAATATCGGCTGGATCGACCCGCGCAACACCAAATAACGTAGCCTCTCGGGGCGCGGAAGGACGAGACGTCGGATGGACCTTTCTAAACTGCTGATACCGGGAGCGGTCCGGGTTCTTGGCCAACTGACCAGCAAAAAGCGCCTTTTCCAAGAATTGGGAGAGGTGACTTTTCAAGCGTACGGGCTTGCCTCGGCGATTGTCGTTGACGGTTTGCAGGAACGCGAAAGCCTTGGGCCGACTGGTGTGGGCAACGGCATTGCGTTGCCACATGCGCGACTGGAAGAAATTGAGAAGATTTTCGGCGTTTTTATCCGGCTGGAAAAGCCGCTGGATTACGAAAGCGTCGATCGCCAACCAGTCGATCTGGTATTTGGGTTGTTTGCGCCGAAGGACTCTGGGGTTGAGCATTTGAAGGCGCTTGCATTGGTTTCCCGCACAATGCGGGATCCGTCGATTTGCGCAAAGCTGCGCGCCAACACCGACCCTGATAAGCTCTATGCGATCCTAACGGCGGCAAGGACACCGCAGGCAGCGGCCTAGGCCCAATCGCGAAAGCCGAAACCTTCGTAATCACGCCAATATGCCTCACGCGCGGCGGCCTCGATATCGGGGCCGTATAGTTGCGCCAAGGGATGCGGGTGTTTGTCAGCGACAAGCGGCAAAGGCTTGGCTTCTATGCCGAGATCGCCGCAAAGCTGCGCCAAACCTTGCGTCAGGCGATCTTCCCGTAGCAGCAGATCTGGGCTTTGAACCTGCGCGAAGCCTTGGATCACAGCGCCTTGCGAGGCGATTTGCGACATCACGCGCAACTCTGTGCGCCCTGCGAGAACGTGCTTGATGAGTTCAAGGAACACCAAAAAGCCGGCGCGGAAGTGTTCGGCCGACTCGAAAGCCTGGCCCTTCGGCGGCATTTGAAATTTGTGCACGCGCTTGAGATAGGGCCGCAGTTCTGGCATCCACTCCTTCGCGGTATAGTCGCACCACGCGGTATAGGCCCGCGCCAACGGATGCCGCAGCACGGTGAAACTGCGCTGCCCCGGATGCGCCGCTTTCCATTTGCGCAAAGACTGACGATCAAGTCCTAGCAGCAGTGGACCATAGCTTTGCAGCCATTTTTTCAGCTGCGCCTCGGGCCCGGATTTGATCGGCATGAACAGCAGATCGACCCCCTCGGACACCACATACTGCGCCACAGCGGCCAGACGACGCGGTTCGAAATTGGGCACATGGCTTTGGTTGAACCAATCGACCGAGGCAAGACCTTGCTGCATCTCCAGCGGGTTAGAGACTTTTTCCGCAATCGCCTCGGGGTTTTGCTTTTTGAAGCGGAAGTCCAGCGCCTGAAGCCGCGCGGGCGTACCTAGATAAGCCGCCAGCCCATTGAGCACATCAAGATCGCGTATGTCTTCGTAATCGATATAGTAGGCGGTCTGGCCAGTGGTTTGCAGAGCATGAACCAGCTTACGCTGAAACTGCTGAATTTGCTCTGTCCGAGCAGTGAATTCTGCCAGATCAAAACGGGGCCGCACGGTTTTCAGGTGCTTTGTGTTGGCCATCCACCACTGATCGCTTTCAATCGCAATCTTCCAGCTGATAAAGCTTTCCAGCTGGTTGCGCGTCAGGATGATCTTGGCGCAAGCAGGGTCGGCCATCACCAGATCGAATACGCGAGGGTCGTGATCAGAGAAATAGCGAAAGCCCGCGAGCCCTTTTGTCTGCGCCCGCATCGCACGCAGAAAGCCCGCAGGGTCGGCGTCACGCCCGGCCATATTGATGCCGAACATTTCTTGCTTGCCTTCGCCGCCGATCAAATACGGATTGAACGTCTCTCCATGACAGGTGATGCCGTCAATCTGATTCAGATTGGCTTCCAGGAAATTCGAACCGGTGCGCATTTCTGCGAAAATCACAAACGAGCTAAATGGGGTCACTTCATTTCACCAGGTAAGGGCGGCCACGCCGCGACGTCGAGGGACGCGGATCATCGCCGGTCGGAAAATCGCCCATCAGCACGGGCTGCATGCCTTGGTTACGCAAGTTTTGCAGAAACTGGCCAAAGCCTGTCAGATCGGCCAAACGCGGCGCTTCGGTCAAACGGCGCATCGCGCGCGGGCTAATTTCATCGACGCTGGTTTGCAGCGGCTCCATCGGGTTTTCAACAAATTCTGCCAGTGACCAAGTGCGGACGCGGGCTTTCACCCAGGGCTTGCGCAATTGCAGCAGAAACTCTGCTTCGATCTTTTGAAGCCGTGCAGCATCGCGGCGAATCTCACCAAAGTTGCTATTCGCGCGGAATAGTGGAATCGCCCAAGCGCCCGAAATCACCGAGATTTGCGCGTTCGGATCGCCTGCGATGAATTGGATCAATGCTTGATTGTCGGCTGGACCGAACTGGAAGCACTGCCGCTCTCCGCGGGTGTTCCAGATCAGGTTGGTGAGGAACGAAGTCGGGTTGTAATCGCGAATGGCGGCGGAATCGCAAACAGCGCCATTATAGATTTTTTCACCGCCAGCAAACTCAATGCGGTTCTCGGCAAAGATATGGCCATGAACCCTGGTGCCAGTGGCCTTGCCCAGCCATGTTTCAAAATTCTCAAACAGATCGGCGAAGCCTTCAAACACCGAATAAGGCGCTGCGGTACGACCGTTTTCCCAGTTTTCATTCGGGTGCCGTGACTGCATGTAAAGGCCGGGGCGCCCCTTGGTGCGGCGCTCTACGGCTTTGGCGAACAGTCGATCAATCTTCCCCGGATTGGGCTCTGCCGCGGTTTGGCTGCCAGTGTCATCCGCCAAAAAGGTTTTATACAATTTGTCGGCATGTGGCCAAATTTTTCGAGCGACAAAGCAATCTGACCTGCGCAGTAGTTGCAGATGATCGTCGTAGAATATGTGCGGTTTGCCCTGAAAATCGAACTTCGACAACGTCAGCGAACGGCTTTCGACATTGGCTGACACCTGCCGCACCAAAGTTTGAAAATAGCTTTCGTCCGGTATCCAGACCCGGCGGAAATAGCGGTCAATCTCAGTGCGTTCGGGATTTTCCAAGATCGCCGACAACGTTTGCCGGGTCAGGCACCACCATTGGCTGCCCAAATGCGGCACGACCCCTGGCGGGATGCGGCGGCGAAAACCAAGCTTGCGTTGCAGCCGGACATAGCCGTCAAACATCCGGCGTTTCTTGCGCCAGCTGAACGGGAAGCGCAGCGTAAAACGCTCTACGTCGAGGCCGCCGATGGTCCAGCCGACATCTTCCGTTGTCACGGATTCAATGAAATCCGTGCGCGGGCGCTCGGCCAAATAGGCGATCATTTCCTCCACTGGGCGCAGTGGCAGACAGGAGCCCGAGGCGAGATAGACGTGCCGCACCTGCGGAAAATCACGCAGCATAATCGTGGAGGCTTCCTGCGTCGCAGCTACGATGCCCCAAGTGCCCCATTCACATGCGTGTCGGCCCGAAAACCGGATATTTTCAAGGCTAGACATGGCCTTGACCAAACCATCGTAAGCCTTGCGCTTGACGCGCCGATCAACGTGGATCACCACCGGGCAATCGCGCAGGGCCCAGTGCCGTGCCACCTGTGCGGCGCGATCTAAGGCGGTGTGGCACAGCATAACGACGCCAACCGTCATGCCCAGTTACCCTTTGACATCAGACCTAGGATCTCAAGTTGACGCCAATTGATATATTTCTCGCTCCACTTGCACCACAGATCAGGCTGAGTGCTAAGGCCCGCCCGATACGCCCGGTATTCGTGACTGTTGGCGTAATGCTGACGCCGCTGCATCTCTTCCTCGGCTTTATGGGCAAAGGTATCGAGAAACTTAGCGTGTAGCAGGCAGCCAGAGGCTTTTTCACCGCCCCATTCGTCATAAACCTGGTTAAGCCCGCGCGGCAGCAGCGAGTGAGTCGACGACACATACGCGTAATCGCGATCCCATTTTACCAATGGGATCTTGTTTAAGGCAGGCGCACGCTCGGGAAGATCTTGGAAGAACATGCGCAGCCGAGGCCCGCCCTGTATCCACAAATTGCCGAATTTCTTGTTGCGGTGGATGATGTAATTGCCGGAATCAAAGTACGGGGCGACTTCAAACGGGTCTTGCCCCTCGATGTAAGGTGCGAGATCGAACGGGCCTTTCGGGTACATATCCAGCAGCATCGCCGAGAACGATTTGATCGAAGACGCGTCCAGCCAATCGGTCAGCGCACGCAACGGCCGGGTATCACAGAACGGATAAACAAAAAACTCGTCTGGATCGACAATAAGCGCCCAGTGGCCGTGCGCATACTTATTTTGCAACCAGTTCAGCCAATCCACCCCGAACCGGGCGCGCTTGTAGCTGTGGCTGGTGGTCCAAAGGGAAACATCGGGCTGGGCCTGAAGATACTCGCGGCTACCATCATCGCTGCTATTGTCCACGATTATGAAATGATTGACGCCTAAATCGCGGTAGTAACGCAAGAAATACGGCAACCGAACCCGCTCGTTCCGCAAGGTCGAGAACAGCAGGATATGATCGGAAGCGATGAGGTTTGTACGATCGACAATGCCGCGCAGTTCTCGACGCTTACGAAAAGCGCGAAAACGCCAGCGCTTACGCGCCAGACGCAGCATATATTGTGAGAATGCGCTCAATATTACACTTTCACTGGCCACACCACTGACGCGGTCCGGGGTATCACATCGTACTTAACACAATCTTGAAATGCTCCGCCCAATTTGGCGGAACAATAGCCTGTCTATTTGTTTGATCAGCATTGCGCAGCCGATCTATTGTTTCGATCCAAGAATAACTGTCTGCGACGTCAAGGTAAACTGCGAACTCTCCCAGAAGCTCTTGAAACACCGGCAAAGTTGAGGTGATCACGGGCGTGCCAAGGGCTGCGGCTTCAAGCGCGGGTATGCCAAAGCCTTCCGCGTAGCTGGGAAACAGCAATCCTTGTGCGCCTTGTAACAGAAAGGCGATTTGGCCGTCGTTCAGACCGGGACATTCCTGAACGCGCGCGCCGGGTTTCAATGAGTCCAGCCGCGCTATTACGGATTCATTCGACCATCCACGCCCACCCAAGATTAACAAATTCGGCGGGTCGGGCATTTGCGCCCACAAATCGAGCAGAAAACCATGATTTTTGCGCGGCTCTATCGTTCCCAGCGTCACAAAGTACCGGCCTGCGGGCTTTTCGATTGCGATCATTTGCGCCACCGGCACGCCCAGATTGGCGGTGACGCCGGGCGGAATACGCCCCATCAGGTCCAACTGAGCCTCTGTCTGCAAGCGCGTCGTGTGGGCGGTGTGAATGATAAGATCCGCAAACTTCGCAACAATCTGCATTTTGCGGCGGAAAGGTTCGACACTGTCAGGGCGCGCGAACTCTGGGTAATCCAGCGGAATTGTATCGTGCACAACGACCGCGATTTTCAAACCGGCGCTTCGAATTTCGCTCAGGCTACGGTGATCCAGATTGGCGTGGCCCGTATTGAAATAACTGGCACCGGGCGGCAAATGACGCCCTAGCAAGCGCGCCAATCCCCGCTTGGTGCAGCGGGCCATTGCCAAACGGCGCAGCGCTGCCTCGGCTCGACCGCGCGCGAGGTCACGTCGCCAAGCGATACGGCCAATCAGGTCATTGCGCGTCAGATCAATGTTGCCATCGCGCAAAGCCGTCATCGCCGCGCGGTCCAGCAACAAAAACCCCGCAGCTGTGCGCACCAGCCCGAAAAATGGCATGTCGAGCCGCAAAAAATGATCGAGATAGGCGTATTCGACTCGGTCCACGCCAGTCATCGGCCCCTTTCCCAAACGCGACATAAGCCGCGTCAGGTCAAGGAGCCGTGCTGGAACCACTGGTTACTGAGCCGCCTTTTGCAGCGCAATCATGTCGTTCAGATATGCGCCAAACTCATCGCGCAGATCGGGGCGCGCCAAGCCGAAAGCTACCGTCGCTTGCAAGAAACCCGCCTTCGAGCCGCAGTCATAGCGCTGACCTCGGAAGCGATAACCATAGACGTCGCCAGTTTTTGTTTCTTCGGCAATGGCATCGGTCAACTGAATCTCGCCGCCCGCGCCCTGTTTCATATTGTTAAGATTGCTCAGCACCTTAGGAGTCAGAATGTAGCGGCCAATTACCGCCAAATTCGATGGAGCATCTTCGGCTTTGGGCTTTTCAACCATGCCCTTGGCCTTGACGATAGCGCCCATATCCTCGGCAATATCCAGAACACCGTAGGACGATGCCTTGTGGGGCGGCACTTCCATTGCGGCAACCATGTTGCCGCCCGTTTGCTCATAGGCTTCGATCATTTGCTGCAAGCAGGGCTTTTCAGCGGCGATGACGTCGTCGGGCAGAAGCACGGCAAACGGCTCGTCCCCAATCAGACGGCGCGCGCACCATACCGCATGGCCCAGACCCAGCGGACGGGTTTGGCGCAGATAGGCGATGGCACCCGAGTCCATGTTGGTTTCTTTAAGAACTTCCAACAGATCCTCTTTGCCAGCCTTGCGCAGGGCGCTTTCAAGCTCGGGCGAGTGATCAAAATAATCCTCAAGTGCCGACTTGCCGCGCGAGGTTACGAAGATGAACTCTTTGATCCCCGCCGCACGTGCCTCATCAATCGCGTATTGGATCAACGGCCGGTCTACCAGCGTCATGATCTCTTTCGGGATAGACTTGGTTGCCGGCAAGAAACGTGTGCCCATACCTGCGACTGGGAATACCGCTTTGGTGACTTTCTTGATTTTCATATTGCCATTCTTTCGCACTACGCCAGATTTTCTAGCAAATTACACACTACCACAGGGAAGCTAGCCAAGAATCTGTTAGCCTAATGCGATAGCTTATCTTGCAGGAAGATAGCACATAATCCAGTCCGTCAATGGGGGGAAATTTGCACTCAGCCTGCCAATTTCGGCCTAAAACTGCCTAATAGGACGGAACCGTTTCAATCGAGCAGTTTCATCGGTGACGCGCTTTCGAAATGAAATCCAACGAAAACGTGGACTTTCGCGGTCAGAGCGACCAAAAATACCGCCTGTTTGCAGCCAGTAGCCTTCAGGTTGAAAGCTCATCTTATGCGGGCGGGCAGTGGGGCTGAAAACGAAAACTGTGGTAATCGTGTCGCTGCTGGCCGCTGCCTGAGCAAGCAGACGCCGCTTTTGCCAAAACCGTCCCGCAAGAACTTTACCAAGGCGCGGACCTGTTTTCAGCAGGCGCAACGCCGTGTTGGTGCTGGTCAGCGGCGGAAGATCCGTCAAAGGGCGCGTAAGCCCTTCGGCCCAGCCTTGGGTCATGCTGCCCAACAAAGCAAGTTCCGCCTGCGCGTTGATGCGACCGGCGCGGCGATGCTGGGCGATACGCGCGGATTCCCGCAAAGACAGAGATGTTAATGCGACGGTTACATCCGCCAGCGGCGCGTGACGGCGCAGGAATAATGCAGTGCTCGCGGCGATATCTTGCAGATTTAGCGGTACTCGATTTGCGGCGCGGCGGGGGCTGGCAAAATAACCATGATGCACCTGCGCGTCGGGGACAATCGCTGTGAGGCCCATCCCCGCCATGCGCAGGTTGACATCTGCCTCGTCCAAAAAGAACCGATAAGCCGGATCGAAACCACCTATTCGCAGCAGTACATCGCGCCGAAACGCGCAGTTGGTGCCTTGGGTTTTCACCGCACGCTGCCGGGTGCTTGCAAGCAGCGTGGTTTGGCTAATTTCCAACGGGTGATCTTGGCCAAACTGATCAACCTCGCAGGCCCGCCATTGGTAAGAGATCCCATTGCGTGCGCGGATAAAACCAGTGCTGGCAATAACGCGCGGATCGGTGAACGGAGCCACCAGTCGCTTGGCCCAAGTGGGTTCGGCGACCGCGTCGTCATCTATAAACGCCACAATCGTCGCTGCGGCCAGTGCAATGCCTGCGTTTCGGGCGGCGCTGATATTGGCTTCATCAAACATGACACATTTCAGCGATAGGCCAAGCGCCTGCACCTGCACGATAGCCTCTGGGTCAGCCACGACGATCAGTTCAAGCTGGGAATGGTCCTGATGGGTGAGCGCCAAAATACAGCGCAGCAGCGCTGCCGGACGATGGCGACTGACGACGATAACGCTGACCGGGATGACGCTGACCGGGATACCGGCGTCGGGCAAATCCGTCATGCCATGGCAGCCAGCGCGGCCTCAATCACGGGTACGTCTGAGGGGTTGTTGAGCTCCCAAAACGCTAGCCCGCGTCCATCGACTTGCACGCACAGAACTTGGCGGCCGTTTTCAAGGAAGCGGAGTTGTTCCAGTCCCTCAAGCATCTCCAGCGGTCCAACGTGCCAACTTGGATAGGCCGCAAGCGCTGCGGGACGATAGGCGTAGACGCCGACGTGATGGAAAACCGGAGTGGACTCGCTGTCGGCATAAACCCGGTTGGTAAAGGGAATCACCTCTTTTGAAAAGTACAGCCCGCGCATGCCAGTCCCAAAAACCGCTGTGGTGCCGCCTACCCTACCTGCACGACGATCCGCCAGGAAACCATTCAGCGCCCGACCGTCACAGCGCAACACAGGCGTGGCAATGTCAGCCTCGGGTGCGGCGTACAGACCCGCTATCAATTCTTCCACGAACCATGCAGGCGTCAGTGGTGCGTCGCCTTGCAAGTTCACAATAACATCATAGCCGGGCAGCAGGGCCGCCACCTCTGCACAACGCTCGGTGCCATTTAACGCGGTAGAGGAGGTCATAATCACCTCTGCACCAAAGCTCGAAGCGTGGTCGCGAATACGCACGTCATCGGTCGCAATGACCACCCGAGCGATACCGCGCACCGCCATAGCGGCCTGCCAGGACCGCCTTATCAAGGTCTTCTCGCCATCCGGGCCTTTCAGCGAAACCAAGGGCTTGCCCGGATATCGCGCGCTGGCATAGCGGGCCGGGATGACGAGAAGTACGCTCATTTTTGCAAGGTCACGCCGGGGGCGTAAGCGATGAAAAACGGGTTATCCCAGCCGTTTTTTCCATAGGCCAAAGGCGTGTGATCATCGAAGCGCACGACATGGCCGCCCGCCCCGCGCAGCACGGCATCGCCCGCCGCGGTATCCCATTCCATCGTGCGGCCCAGACGTGGATAAAGATCAGCCTCGCCTGACGCTACCAGACAAAACTTCAAGCTGGAGCCCGCGGATTTCATGTCTTTGTAAGCGTATTTGGCGATGTAAGCATCGGTTGCTGCATCGCGGTGAGACTTAGAGGCCACCACCATTAAGGCCGCATTGTCAGGCTTGGAGACGGACAAGGGTGTTACCGGCCCAACCGTATCCTTGGCGAATGCTCCGGTTTCTTCAACCGTCACCCCATCCGCCTGCGTATAGAACAGTCGGCCCTGTGCCGGCGCATAGACCACCCCCCGCAATGGCACACCGTTCTCAACATAAGCAATATTCACCGTAAAATCGCCACGCCGCTGCACGAATTCTTTCGTGCCGTCCAGCGGGTCAACGATGAGAAAAGTAGACGCCGTCAATGCATGACTGTCGGCCTGCTCTTCGGTGATGAGTACCACATCGGGAAACTCTGCGCGCAGCCCAGCCGAGATGATCGCATCGGCGGCTTCATCAGCTTCCGTGACCGGGCTGGCATCGGATTTCGACTTCACCTCAAAATCCGGGCCGTTGTAGACCTGCATGATGCGGTCGCCCGCTTCCAGTGCCAGACGGCGGATGACGGGGATCAGATGGTCAAAGTTCATAGGCTCTCCTAACAATCACGTAATGCACCTGCCGTGATGTTGATTAATACACACCGCGCCTTTATCATCGGTTGCAAAGGGAACAGCAAGATTTCCTGTGCTATAAGGGGCGGTGCCCAGAATGAGGTTGTGGTAAATGTTTCGCCCAGAATTCAAACGAACGCCGTTGACCAGCGGCTTCGGCATGTTGGAACTGATTTTTCATGCAGCGGTGCGTCATGTGCGCAAACAGCATCATAATGCGGTTGTCGGGTTGTTGATGAGCATCGTCCAGTCCGTGCTGATGGTGGTGATCATGGTGTTCATGTTCGACCTTCTGGGTCTGCGCGGCGCGGCGCTGCGCGGTGATTTCGTGCTGTATATCATGTCTGGGGTGTTCAATTTTGCCACACACTCCAAGACCCTCACCGCCGTGTCGAAGTCCGACGGGCCGACCTCGGCGATGATGAAGCATTCACCAATGAATACCATTGTGGCCATCGCATCGGCAGCTTTAGGTGCGCTATATTTGCAAACCTTGTCAGCGGCGGTAATCCTGTTCTTCTACCATGCGCTGTGGACGCCAATCGTCATTTACGACCCGGTGCCGGTCATTGGCATTTATCTGCTGTCCTGGGCGTCGGGCATTGGCGTCGGTATGATTTTCAAAGCCGCAACGCCTTGGCAGCCCGAATTTTTTAGCATCGCAACCTCAATTTATGCCCGCGCTAACATGATTTTTTCCGGCAAAATGTTTCTAGCCAACACAATACCTGCTGGCCGCTTGCACTTTTACACTTGGAACCCACTGTTTCACTCTATTGACCAGACGCGGGGCTATATGTTTCAGAACTATCACCCGCATAACAGCTCGATCGAATACACCATTTGGGTGACTTTCATCCTGATCATCATCGGATTGATGGGTGAAAATTTCACTCGTAAGTATGCTTCGCTCAGTTGGAATGCGGGTCGATAGGCGAGGGACCATAATGAATTCCCACGGCCTGAAAGCCGCGGCAATCGGGGAGTCCCGCCGCTGTTTTTCAGCGCGTGACGTAATCATCTGCGGTCAAGGGCTGGGCCGCGCTGCCGTCATTTAGCCATTTGTGGCGCCCAAAATCGCACCCTCAAATCGAATGCCGCGATTTTTCCACTCATTCATCTGGTTTTCTGCCTCATGCAACGCTTGCAGGGTCAAATCAGCCTGCCTATATACGCCCAGAAGCCGGGAACGGGCAGCAGCTCTTCCGGTCTCATGGGATCGGGACGGAATGCCTGCTTGGGTTCCGCACCACAACATCGCCGAAGGAAAGGGACCTACTTATGGCCAAAGTCATTGGGATTGACCTCGGGACGACCAACTCTTGCGTCGCCATCATGGACGGCTCGCAGCCCCGGATCATCGAAAACTCGGAAGGCGCGCGCACTACGCCGTCTATCGTTGCCTACACCGAAACCGAACGTCTGGTCGGGCAGGCTGCAAAACGGCAGGCTGTCACGAACGCCAGCAACACAATCTTCGCCGTCAAGCGCCTGATCGGTCGTCGGCATGATGATCCTGTGATCATCAAAGATCAAAAGAACATGCCGTATAAAATCGTCAACGGCGGCAATGGCGATGCGTGGGTCGAAGTGCGCGGTGAGAAATATTCTCCGGCGCAGGTTTCGGCCGTCATCTTGCAAAAGATGAAAGAAACCGCTGAGAGCTATCTGGGTGAAAGCGTCACCCAAGCGGTGATCACGGTGCCTGCCTACTTCAACGACGCTCAGCGCCAAGCCACAAAAGACGCGGGCCGCATCGCTGGCCTCGAAGTGTTGCGCATTATCAACGAGCCGACCGCAGCCGCTTTGGCCTACGGTCTGGACAAAAAAGAAGCGCGCACCATCGCGGTCTACGACCTTGGCGGCGGTACGTTCGACATCACCATTCTGGAAATTGACGACGGTTTGTTCGAGGTGAAATCCACCAACGGCGACACTTTCCTTGGTGGCGAAGACTTCGATATGCGCATCGTCAATTACTTGGCGGATGAGTTCAAGAAAGAGCACGGCGTTGACTTGTCGCTCGACAAGATGGCGCTGCAACGTCTGAAAGAAGCTGCCGAGAAAGCAAAGATCGAGCTTTCTTCCTCGACTCAGACTGAAATCAACCAGCCGTTCATCTCGATGGACAAAAACACCGGCCAACCGTTGCACTTGGTGGTCAAGCTGACCCGTGCCAAGCTGGAATCTCTGGTCGATGATCTGGTTAAAAAGTCGATGAAGCCTTGCGCTGCTGCGTTGAAAGACGCTGGCATCTCTATCGGCGACATTGATGAGGTTGTTCTGGTCGGCGGTATGACCCGGATGCCACGCGTTCTGGAAGAAGTAACCAAGTTCTTCGGCAAAGAGCCGCATAAGGGTGTGAACCCTGATGAGGTTGTGGCTGCTGGTGCTGCGATCCAAGCAGGTGTTTTGCAGGGCGACGTCAAAGACGTGGTTCTGCTGGACGTGACCCCACTGTCCTTGGGCATCGAAACCCTTGGTGGCGTGTTCACTCGCCTGATTGACCGTAACACCACGATCCCGACCAAAAAGTCGCAGGTGTTCTCGACCGCTGAAGACAACCAAAACGCTGTGACGATTCGCGTCTTCCAAGGTGAACGCGAAATGGCTGCCGACAACAAGATGCTCGGTCAGTTCAACTTGGAAAGCATTCCGCCGGCACCGCGCGGTCTGCCGCAGATCGAGGTTACCTTCGATATCGACGCCAACGGCATCGTGTCGGTGAAAGCCAAAGACAAGGGCACCAACAAAGAGCAAGCGATCACCATTCAAGCCTCGGGCGGTCTGTCCGACGAGGATATTGAGAAAATGGTGAAAGATGCAGAAGCCAACGCCGAAGCCGATAAAGAACGTAAGGAGTTGGTGGAGTCGAAAAATCAGGCCGAAAGCCTGATGCATTCGACCAAACGCTCGCTTGCCGAACACTCAGACAAGGTTGATCCTTCGACTGTCGAAGTGATCGAACTGGCAATGTCGGCGCTTGAAGATGCGTTGACGACTGAAAACGCTGGCAAGATCAAAGGCGGCATCCAAAACCTGACCGAAGCGGCGATGAAGCTGGGCGAGGCTATCTACAAGTCCTCGGCAGACCAAGCCGAAGGCAAGGATGAGGATGAGCAGCGCGGCGTGGATGAGGATATCATTGACGCTGACTTCGAAGATCTCGGGAACAACAAGCGGAAGTAAGCCGCCAGGAACGAAAACAGGGCGGCCCATGTAGGGGCCGCCCTGCCGCGTTCCCGTGAAGGGGTTTTGCATGGCAAAGCGCGATTATTACGACATCCTCGGCGCCCCAAAGGGGGCTTCCGCAGAGGATTTGAAGAAGGCATATCGGGTGAAAGCGAAAGAGCTTCACCCCGATCGCAATTCTGACAATCCCAACGCCGAAGCGCAGTTCAAAGAGTTGAACGAAGCCTACGAGGTGATGAAAGACGCTGACAAAAAGGCGGCTTATGACCGCTATGGTCACGCCGCTTTTGAAGGTGGC
Organism: Cypionkella sp.; assembly: GCF_028290025.1. Classification (GTDB taxonomy): domain Bacteria; phylum Pseudomonadota; class Alphaproteobacteria; order Rhodobacterales; family Rhodobacteraceae; genus Cypionkella. Next base: position 26,353 of record NZ_JAQGKQ010000080.1, read on the forward strand.
ATGGGCGCAAGTGCTGGCCAACGTGGCGGTTATGCGGGCGGCAACGGCGATTTTGCGTCAGCGTTCTCGGACGTGTTCGAAGACCTGTTCGGCAACTTTACAGGTGGTCGTGGCGGTGGTGGGCGTAGCCGTGCGCAGCGAGGGTCCGACCTGCGCTACAATCTGCGCGTCAGCATGGAAGAAGCCTTTGCAGGCGTTCAGAAAACCATCAACGTACCGACCTCTGTGACCTGCGACATCTGCCACGGCACTGGGGCCGAGGGCGGGGCTGAACCCGTGACCTGCCCGACCTGTTCGGGCATGGGCAAGGTCCGCGCACAACAGGGTTTCTTTACCGTTGAGCGCACCTGTCCGACCTGTAACGGTGCTGGGCAAATGGTGAAAAACCCCTGCAAAAACTGTGCAGGGCATGGCCGGGTTGAGAAAGATCGTTCGCTGTCGGTTAACATTCCGGCAGGCGTTGAAACTGGCACGCGAATTCGCCTTGCCGGTGAGGGTGAGGCTGGGATGCGCGGCGGTCCGTCGGGTGATCTTTACATCTTCATCGAGATGAAAGAACACGCGATTTTCCAACGCGACGGCGTGCATTTGTTCTGCCGCGTGCCGGTCAGTCTGGCGACGGCTGCGCTTGGTGGTGAGATCGAAGTGCCGACAATTGACGGCGGTAAATCCCGCGTCAAAGTGCCGGCGGGCGCGCAAACCGGCAAGCAGATGCGCCTGCGCTCCAAGGGGATGCCTGCTTTGCGTGGCGGTGGTTCCGGCGATATGGTCATCGAGTTGGCGGTGGAAACTCCGGTCAATTTGACCTCGCGGCAGAAAGAAATCCTGCGGGAGTTTGATACTTTGTCGACGGACAATAACCCAGAAGGGTCGTCGTTCTTCTCAAAAGTCAAAGGCTTTTGGGACGGGATGAAAAGCTAAGCTAAGGCGGGCAGCGATGCCCGCCTAATTCATTGGTGCGCCGCCCTCTGCTTTGCGACGAGCGACGAATGCGCTTAAAGCCTCATCAATTCCTTGGTCAAGCGGCGGCTGCTCATACTCCGCAAGCACTTGTTTCCAAACCAGATTCGCCCGCTCGCGTGTCTGCACGGCGCCCTTGCCCAGCCATGTCGTATGGTTATCCCAATTCGACAACAGCGGCGTGTAGAACGCTTGCTCATACCGGCTCATGGTGTGATCCGAGCCGAAGAAATGACCGCCTGAGCCAACCTCACGGATCGCGTCAAACGCCAAAGTCGCCTCATCCACCACCAGCGGCGTGAAATATTCCTGCATCATTTGCAGCATTTCTGCATCGACAATCAGCTTCTCAAAACTCGCCGTCAGCCCGCCATGCAGCCAGCCCGCCGCGTGTTCGATCAGATGCGCCCCGCCCATCATCGCGCCCCACAGAGACATCTGCGACTCGTAGGCCGCCTGCGCATCAACCTCATTGGCTGCGTTGACGTTGGACGAGCGAAACGGCACCCCGATCAACCGCGCGAGTTGCCCCGAAGCCTGCGCCGCCTTGGTATATTCCGGCGTGCCAAACGCAGGCGCGCCCGATCGCATATCGACGTTTGAGGTAAACCCGCCATACATCACCGGCACGCCCGGCCGCACGATCTGGGTCAAAGCAATCCCCACCATCGCCTCGGCATGTTGCATCACCAGCGCCCCGGCCAACGTCACCGGGCTCATCGCGCCTGCCAAGGTAAACGGCGTGATAACCACGACCTGACCGTAGGCCGCCATCGTCATCAGCCCCTCGGCCATCGGAATATCCAGTTGCAGCGGCGAGTTCGTGTTGATGATGCCCAGCAAGCACGGGCGGTCGCGCAGCCCTTCCGGCGTGGTGCCAAGGCTGATCGCCGCCATTTCGATGCCATCCATCGTGCGCTGCTGGCCCAAAGTCTCGGTCTGCCAATTCTTGTCCAACAAACGGATTTGCGCATGAAAGCAATCGAGATAACGGGTATCGGCGGGTAAATCCATCGGCTCAAACGGATTGCCTCCGCTTTGGTGGATAACGTTAAGGCTTTGAATTACTTTCAGATAATCCTGCATCTCAGCAAAACTGCCTGTCCTGCGCCCGCCATCATTGTCCATCACATAGGCAGGCCCACCGACCGAGGCGAACACGCAATCGGTCCCGCCAAAGCGCAGGTTTCGTGCCGGATTGCGCGCCTCGAGCCCGAAAGTGCGCGGCACTGTGGAAAGCAAACTGCTGACCAAATCTGGGTCGAGCCGCACTGTCTCACCCAAGATTTGCGCCCCTGCGCGCGCAAACAACTCCCGCGCGCGCGGCTCCAACACCGCCATGCCAATCTCGGCCAACACACGCAGGGCAGAGGTGTGGATCGCCATTACATGATCCGCCGAGAGCACCTCTGTAGGAGCGTAAGGGCGCGGTACTTGGCCGAACGGCATCTGGTGCAAGCTGCCCATCGAGCGCGGGCCACGGCTGGCACTGCGTTTGCGGGGGGCTGGTTCGGTCATAATATTCCCTTCAATGGCGGCTTCTCGCGCCGTAATACAGGCTCCACTGCTCCACCAAATCCACGAGCAAAGCGATGCGCGGAATATACCGCATCGGCGATGGACGACGGCTGCAGGCAATCGCCGATGCGGGAAACCGCAACTCCCATCGCCACCAAGGGCGCGTAAAGATCATCCACGGGTATGCGCCCCGTTACCAAAATCAGCGTTCCGCAAGGCCGCTCCACCTCGCGTCCCGTATAAGCGCAGGCCAAGCGAATCGCGTCCGGCGATTGCTCGACCAGCGTATGCAGAGGCACAATTTCCACCCCCGCCTTTAGCAGCCGTGTCTGCACAAATCCCTGCTCATCGGTCAGCGCCGTCCAACTGGAAGCCGTCGCGTGAGGCGTCACGTAGCAAACCGCATGACCCTGCGCACTCAGCCGTTCTGCTAGCGCGCCACCCATGAAATAATGCTCGTCATCATAGATAACCACGCGCCCTTCCACGACGGCACCGGCAAAAATGTCGTCTGGGATCAGCGCCTTAGGAAAATCCAACCCCAGCATCCCCGACGCGCCTATGCCGTCGCGCCGCCACCGCGAGCCAGTCGCCAGCACCACATGATCCGCACCGAATTCGGCAATATCGGCCGCCGTCATCTTGCTGCCCGGATAGACCTGAACATTGTCCAGCTTGCCGATCATATGCGCCCGCCAATCTCGCACCCTGATCCAAGTGCCAAGCCCCGGCAGCGTCGATTCGCGCAAAATCCGCCCGCCCAAAGCCCCGGCTTTTTCCGCCAACGTGACCTCGGCACCACGCCGCCCCAAAGCCAGCACAGCCTCGAGCCCTGCAGGCCCCGCACCGACGACCAGCACCTTTTGCCGCTTCGGCAGCACTGCGATCCGTTCGGGATGCCAGCCCTGCCGCCACTCCTCTGCAATCGTCGGGTTCTGCGTGCAGCGCAGATGCACCGCCTCATTATTCGCAGCACGGCACATATTGCAGCCGATACACTCGCGGATTTCATCTGCCCGACCTTCGCGGATTTTTAACGGCAGGAACGGGTCGGCGATTGAGGGCCTTGCTGCGCCGATGAAATCCTGGACCCCGCGTTTGATCTGCGCCACCATCGTTTCGGGTGAAGTAAACCGCCCAACGGAGACCACCGGCTTGCTGGTCAGGCTTTTCACGAACGCCACATAGGGCTCCTGAAACCCCTCGGGACTGAACCGCGCCGATTTGCTGTCATTGCCCAGAGCGCCCGCGATATTCACGTCCCACAGGTCGGGCAGTTCGGCGAGCATCTCAATCACCTCGCGCCCTTCGCCCTCGCTGGTGATGCCGCGCGGTCCGTGGAGTTCATCCACCGCCAACCGCACCGCCACGGCGCAAGTGTCGCCGACCGCGTCTTTGGTATCCTCGATCATCTCGCGCAGCAGCCGCGCGCGATTCTCCAAGCTGCCGCCATATGCATCGCCGCGCGTATTACTGCGGCCCGACAGGAATTGAAACGGCAGGTAGTCGTGGCCTGCATAGACATAGATAATGTCAAACCCCGCCCGCTTGGCGCGCAAAGCTGCATCGCGCTGCCAGCCCCGGAACACTTTGATATCGCTGCCGTCCATTGCCCGCGCCGTGGTCGGCAGATGAAACATTGCAGGCTGCACGTCGGGCGCAATCCCCGGCACCCGCGTCATCCGGTTTGAGGCATGTGCGCCACCGTGCCACAACTCGATCCCCGCCAAACTGCCATGCGCGTGGATCGCATCGGCGGTCAGCGCCAGGGCCGCAATATCGCTGTCATCCCACAAGGTCAGAAATCCGTGCGGGCTATCGTCGGATGTCGGATGGATCGAGCAATACTCGGTGCAGACGACACCCCAGCCGCCTTCCGCCTTCATCCCGCGCAAAGCTGCGCCTGCCTGCGGGCGCTGCCAGCCCAGTCCGGTGGCGTGCGGAGTTTGATAGAAACGGTTCGGCGCCGTGACTGGACCGATCTTCACAGGTTCAAAAAGGATCGCGTGGGCAGGGTCCATCATAGCCTCGATGTTGAATGACCGTATAGTTGGTACGGATACAGCCAAGCGTCAATGGTCTTAAATTTATGTTGCCAAGTGGCATACGCTTGTTACATGATCGTTCAACAAGAGGATCACATGCCACAAATCCAGACTGAGTTTCCACATCAGGTGCACATTGTCGAAACCCTCTGGGTGCCGCTGCCAGATGGCACGCGGCTGGCGGCGAAGGTGTGGCTGCCGGATACGGCACTGAATGGCGATGCTCCGGTTCCGGTCTTGCTGGAATACCTGCCGTATCGGTTGCGAGATGGCACCCGCACCCGCGATCAAGGGCTGCATATGTATGTGGCGGGCCACGGTTATGCCTGTGTGCGGCTGGATATTCGTGGCACCGGCGACAGCGAAGGCATCATCACCGGAGAATATACCGAGCAGGAACAGCTTGACGGTGTCGCGGCGATTGAATGGCTGGCAGCGCAGCCGTGGTGTGATGGCCAGGTCTCGATGATTGGCATTTCATGGGGCGGTTTCAATGGATTGCAAATTGCTGCGCTCCAGCCTGCGGCGCTGAAATCCATCATCACGGTCGGCTCCACCGATGACCGCTATGCCACTGATATTCATTGGGTCGGCGGTTGTCTGTCGAAGGATAACTTCGACTGGTCCGCGACGATGTTCTCCGGCAATGATTTGCCGCCCGACCCGCAAGTGGTCGGTGAGGCATGGCGCGATATGTGGATGGCTCGCATCAAAGCCAACAAACCGTGGATCAACGAATGGCTGCACCACCAGCGCCGAGATGAGTATTGGAAGCAGGGTTCGATCTGCGAAGATTTCTCGGCGATCAAAATTCCCGTCTATGCTGTTAGCGGTTGGGCCGACAATTACTCCGAAGCGGTGCCGCGTCTCTTGGCAAACCTTAAAGGCCCGCGCCTCGGCCTTATTGGCCCTTGGGCGCATTCCTATCCGCACGAAGTCACTGTCGAACCTGCAATCGGCTGGCTGCAAGAACTGGTGCGCTGGCTGGATCATTGGACCAAGGGCATCGACACCGGCATGATGGATCAGCCGATGTATCGGGTCTGGATGCAGGAATATGTCCCGCCGCAAACTTGCTATCTGGACCGTCCCGGTCGCTGGGTCGCCGAGGAAAGCTGGCCATCCCAGCGCATACGATCCGAGCATTTGACCCTCAGCGCGCACGGCGTTCTGGGCGGTGAAGGCTTCGGCACCCAGCAAATATGCTCCCCCCTCTGGGTCGGCCTGACTGCCGGAGAAGTCGGACGCTACGGCAATGACGCCGACTGGCCCACCGATCAGCGCGAGGATGATGGCGGCTCACTGGTGTTCATCAGCGCCCCCCTGACCGAGACCAAAGAAATCCTGGGCGCCCCGCAACTGCAGCTGACGTTTTCCAGCGACAAACCCCAAGCCCTTGTCGCCGTGCGCCTCAACGATATCGCCCCCGATGGCCGCTCCACCCGCGTCGCCGTCGGTTTGCTGAACCTCACCCACCGCGACAGCCACGAGCATGCAACCGCTCTAATGCCCGGCCAAACCTACAGCGCCAGCGTCGATCTTGACGATATAGCCCACGCCTTTCCACCCGGCCACCGCATCGCTGTGTCAATATCGACCACCTATTACCCAATCGCATGGCCCTCGCCAGAACTCGCCACCCTCACCGTCCACCTCGGCGACAGCCATCTCGAACTCCCCGTTCGCCCAGCGCGCGCCGAAGATGCCGATCTCCTCGATTTCGGCCCCCCGATCATCGCTCCGCAAACGCCACACACCTATCACCCGATCGAAAATCGCCCACAGCGCCGCGTCACCCGCGACCTGCTGTCAGGCAAAATGACCGTCGATTTTCCGCGCTGGAATTACAGCAAAACCATGCCCGACATTGGCCAGACCCAAACCGCCACCGGCACCATCAGCCACGAGATCATCGACGGCGACCCGCTCTCTGCCGTCACCCTTACCGATTACAAAGTCACCATGCAGTTCCCTGACCACACCATCCACCACCACTCCACTGGCCGAATGTCCTGCACCGCCACCCATTTCCGGGTCGAGCAAACGCTGAAAATCCACGAAGCCGACACCCTGATTTTTGAACGTGAATGGGATGAGGAGATTGCGCGTGACATGGTCTGACCGATGCTGACCTATGCGATCAAACGCGTGGCCCTCGCGGCGCTGATCTTGTTTGTGGTTATGCTGGCGATGTATGGCATGGTGTTTCTGGTGCCCGGAGACCCCGCCAGCGTTGCCCTCGGCCCGCGCGCCACGCCTGCGCTAAAAGCCATGCTGACCGAGCGTATGGGCCTAGACCAACCCGTCGCCGTGCAAATCTGGCGCTTCTTTGCCAATGCCGCGCAGGGTGATCTTGGCATCGACGTGTGGTCAAAACGCCCGGTCCTAGACCAAATCCTCGAAGCATTTCCTCAAACCCTGCTGCTCGGCGTGATCGCCCTAACTTGGGCGCTCATCCTCGGCATCACCCTTGGAGTCCTCGCCGTCGTCTATCGCGGCACTTTCATCGACCGCGCTCTCGGCCTCGTCTCGGTTAGCTTCATCTCGGTGCCCTCCTTCGTCGTCGCCATCTACCTGCTGCTGATCTTCGCGGTCTGGCTGCAATGGCTTCCCGCCATCGGCGCGGGCAAGGCGGGCGATATCCCCTCACAAATCAAGGCGTTAATCCTACCCTCCATCGCAGTCGGCATCGGTTGGGTCGGCTATCTCGCCCGCATGGTCCGTGCTTCAATGCTGGAGATCATGGGTGCCAACCACATCCGCACCGCCCGCGCCTTTGGCCTGCCCGAGCGCAAAGTCGTCACGCGCTACGCCCTGCGCCTTGCCATCGTGCCGACGATTTCGGTGATCGCGGTTGGCCTCGGCAGCATCCTGTCCAGCGCGGTTTTTGTCGAAACCGTATTCTCGCGCCCCGGCATCGGCACGCTGATCACCGGAGCCGTCTTCAAACGCAACTACCCCGTGGTAATGGGCACCGTTCTGGTCACAACCGCCTTCTACCTGCTGGTGATCACCTGCGCTGACCTGCTGATCGCCAAGTTAGACCCGAGGGTGCGCGATGCGCTGGCCCGTTAATACACGCGCGCTGCGGGCGCTGATCCGCGATCCGATGGGGCTGATGGGGCTGATACTTGTGGCATTATTCATCACCATGGCCATCGCTGCGCCGATCCTCGCCCCCTACAATCCGCTCGCGCTGGATGTGCGCGCCAAGCTGCAATCACCCAGCCTCGCGCATTGGCTTGGCACCGATCAGTTGGGCCGCGATACGCTGTCACGCATCATTTACGGCGCACGCACCGCGCTGACCATTGCGATCACGGCAATCGGCCTTGCGGGAACCATCGGCATCCTGCTGGGCCTGATCGCAGGCTACGGCCCGCGCTGGCTCGACGCCGCCCTTGTGCTGATCTTCGACGCCCTGAACTCCCTGCCAATGATGATGTTCGCCCTCGCCATCATCACCGTCCTCGGCCCCGGCACAGGCACGCTCATCCTCGTCGTGGTCCTTGTGTCCATCCCCGGCTACGCCCGCCTGATCCGCGCCCAAACCCTAAGCCTGCGTAGCGCCGATTTCATCGTGGCCGAGCAAGCCATCGGTGCCAGCACCCCCCGCATCCTGCTGATGCACCTTCTGCCGAACGTCTTCGGCCCGCTGTGTATCGTGCTGTCGATGGATATACCCGTGGTGATCATGCTGGAGGCCGGCCTCAGCTACCTCAACCTCGGCGTCAAACCCCCGACGCCGTCATGGGGCAACATCCTATATGACGGCTATACTGCCATCCGCACCTCGAGCACTCTAGTCATCGCCGCCGGAGCACCGCTTGTACTGGCCACCCTCGGCTTCACCTTCCTCGGCGAGGGCCTGCGCGACGCCCTAGACCCCCGCTTTGCTACCGCGAGGCCGCGATGAACCCGCCGTTGCTAGAAATCGACGCTCTCAACATCACTTACCATACCGACCACGGCAAACTTTCGGCCCTGCGCGGGGCAAGCCTGATCGCCCGCGCAGGTGAAGTTATCGGCATCGTCGGCGAAAGCGGTTGCGGCAAATCCACCCTTGCGGCGAGCGTCATCAACCTGCTGCCGCAAGCCGCCGAAGTCACCAGCGGCGCGGTACGTTACAAAGGCCAAGACATTCTGGCCCTGCCTCCCGACGCTCAGCGCGCTTTGCGCGGTCAAGACATCGCGATGATCTTCCAAGACCCGATGACCGCCTTCAACCCCGTGCTGACGATGGGGGCGCAACTGGTCGATTTCCAGCACGCCGCGCAAATCTCTCGCGCTGAAAAGCTAAACCGCGCCCGCGCTTTGCTGGTCCGCGTCGGTATGCCCGACCCCGATCTGACACTGCGTCGCTATCCGCACCAACTGTCGGGCGGGATGCGCCAACGCGTTGCCATCGCCGCCGCGTTGCTGATGAACCCCACCATCCTCGTTGCCGATGAACCGACCACCGCGCTGGATGTGACGATGGAGGCGCAGATCATCCATCTGCTGCGCGATCTGCGCCGCGATTATCAAGGCGCAATCCTTGTGATTACCCACCATCTGGGCGTCGTCGCCGAACTCTGCGACCGGGTCTATGTGATGTATGCGGGCGAAGTGGTGGAGGAAGCCCTCGTCGATGACCTGTTCCACGCCCCCCGCCACCCCTACACCAGCGCGCTAATTGCCTGCGATCCCGGCCATTTCGATGAACCCACCCCAATCCTGCCCACCATTCCCGGCCGCCTGCCAGATCTGCGCAACCCACCCATCGGATGCAGCTTTGCCCCGCGCTGTCCTATCGCCAGCGATATATGCGCCACCCGACCGCCCCGCGTACAAATCTCACCCACTCAATCCGCGCTTTGCCATAAGGCACTCCACGTCGGGCAACTCGTCACCGAGTCGCTGCTATGACGCTGCTCTCTGTGCAAAACCTTGCCCTAGACCTGCCCCTCCCCGGTGGCCTTATGTCCGCCCTCAACCCAAAATCCCGACGCAGCCTACAAATCTTCGCCGATGTCTCTTTCACCCTAAATCCCGGCGAAACTCTCGGCCTTGTCGGCGAGTCTGGTTCTGGCAAAACCACCCTTGCCCGCGCCCTGCTGGGCCTGACCCCCACCACCCACGGCACGATCCACTTCGACGACCTCCAACGCAGCACCCCCGCTGATTTCGCCGCCATGCGTGGCCGCACCGCGATGATGTTCCAAGACGCCATCGCCTCACTCTCCCCCCGCATGACCATCGGCGCGCTGCTCACCGAACCCCTCACCATTCACGGCCAGCCGAGAACCCCGACCAAAATCGCCGACATGCTGGCCCTCGTCGGCCTCCCCCCCGATTTCGCCAACCGCTATCCGCACGAACTATCCGGAGGCCAAGCCCGCCGCGTAGGCGTTGCCCGCGCGCTGGTGCTGAACCCCAAACTGGTGATCGCCGATGAACCCACTGCGGGCCTCGATGTCTCGGTCCAAGGCGAAATCCTCAACCTGATGACTGATCTCAAAACCCGGCTGAACCTCAGCTACCTGATCATCAGCCACAACCTTGCCATGGTCCGCCATGTCTCAGACCGCATCGCTGTGATGTATCTGGGACGCCTTGTCGAGATCGGACCAACAAGGCAAACATTCGCCCAACCCCTGCATCCCTATTCCCAAAGGCTGATCGCCTCGGAACCGCTGCCCGATCCGCGCAAACGTCGCGAAGACCTTGCGATCAAAGGTGAAATCCCCAGCCTGCTCAATCGCCCCAAGGCCTGCGTGTTTCAAAGCCGGTGCCCGCTCGTCCAACCGATTTGCCGCAACATCCCACCAGAATTACGCGAAATCACCCCACACAGGTTCGTGCGCTGCCACTTCGCCGAGCCCCCAACAGGAGCATTCCCATGACCCAATGGCGCACCGACCGTCGCGGCTTCCTGCAAACCGCAGGCATTGCCCTCGCCAGCCTGACCCTGCCCGCCAAATTTGCTTGGGCGGCAGAGGGCGACACCCTGCGCATACGCGCGGGCGCCGATTTCCAATGCCTTGACCCGAAAGGCATCATCGGCGAGTTGGATGAGATCATTCCCCGCTGCACCCAAGTCGCCCTTGTCCGTTTGGGAGACATGCGCGACGGCAACAAATGGCAGCCTTGGGGTGCCGAGAAAATCGACTGGATCGACCCTACCAAAATCGGCTTCACCCTACGCGAGGGTCTGCAATGGTCGAACGGCTTCGGCCCGGTCACCCCCGAGGATGTAAAATTTTCCTTTGAGCGTATCGCAGGCAGCGATTCCGCTTGGGCCTACCAGTTCGAGAAACTTGACCATGTTGAAGTCATCGACGCCCGCTCTGGCATCATCCATTTGAAAGAGGCATTCGCCCCCTTCATGGTTATCGCGCTGCCCTATTACGGCGGCAATATCATCTGCAAAGCCGCAACCGAGAAAGTCGGCGGCAGCTATACGACCGAAGCCCCCGCCGAATGTGGCCCCTACCGCTTTTTCGCTTGGGAGCAGAACCAGAAGGTCACGCTTACCGCCAACCCGGATTGGACCGGCCCGAAACCCGCCTTCTCAACCGTTGAAATCTATATCGTCAGCGATGATCAAGCCGCGCAACTCGCCTACGAGGCCGACGCGTTTGATTTCACCAAACTCGCCGTCAGCGCCACCGCCCAAATCAAATCCGCGATGCCAGAAGGCGCTACCTTGATCCAAGCCCAGTCCGCCCGCTATGCGTGGCTGACCATCAACATGAACGCCGAACCGCTGAAAGATATCCGCGTCCGCCAAGCCATCCAATATGCCTATGACGGCGATGCGGTTCTGCTCGGCGCGTATGACGGCCTCGCCACCCGCTCTACCGGAGTGGTCCCGCCGACCAGCCCCTTCGCCCGTGCCACAAACCTGATCCAGACCCGTGATGTTGAAAAAGCCAAGGCACTTCTAGCCGAGGCTGGCGTTTCTGATCTGACGCTGAAACTTGTCGCGCTGACCGACAGCACCACTCAGGCCATTGCGCAGATCTTCCAAGCCAATATGGCCGAGGCTGGCATCACCATTGAAATCCAACCCACCGAGGATGCCGCTTACTGGTCAGAAGGCGATAAAACAGCGGGCGAGGGCTATAAGTCGCTTGAACTGGCGCTGATGAACTTCGCGGGCGGCATTGATCCGACCGAAAATCTGGTCTGGTTCCGCCCCGATCAAATCGGCATCTACAACTGGTCGTTCTTCGATAGTCCCGAGTTTGAGGCGCTGTATCAGCAAGGTCTAACCGAACAAGATGAGGCAAAGCGCAAGGCGATCTTCAACAAGATGGAAGACCTGATGGAAGCCTCAGGCTGCTTCATATTCATCTGTTTCGAGCCTTACATCGCCATCCACGACAGCAATATCAAACCGGTAATCATGGCAGACGGTCACCCCGATCCGGTCATGTTTACAAAGGCTTGATCGCAGTCGTTATATCAGCGACACAGCAGTTGGGCCGGGATATTCTCGGCCCGCAGCCCCACCCTGCAGGCCAGTGATGACAACCACCACCACCCCCAAATACACCCGGCTAACCTCGGCAGAACGATCAGCCAGCCTGATCCAAGCCAGCTTGGCTTGCCTTGCCCGTGGTGGCATCCTCGAATTCACCATCGACAATATCTGCAACGAAGCCGGCGTCTCGCGCGGCTTGATCACCCATCATTTCAAATCGAAAGACGGCCTGTTGGTCGCGGTATACCGCGCGATGTATGAACGTCTTCACTCGGGGTTGGAAGCGCCTAACCCAAGACGCTCGCGCCTTCTGGCAATCCTAGACGCCATGTTCGCGCCAGAGTTTTTCAGCCGCGAAGAGCTGAACATCTGGCTCGCGCTGTGGTCAGAAATCGTCAACAATCCGGCGCTGAAACGCGAACATCGCCGTCAATATTCACGCTATCGCCGCGATTTGGAAACTGCTCTCGCCGAAGTAGCGACCGCCCGCAATTTGACCATCGACATCAAATCTCTCGCCCAAATGCTGATCGCCTTGGTGGACGGCTTGGGGCTGGAGCGCTGCATAGAGCCGAAACTCCTCTCTCCCAAAGCCGCCAAGCAAATCTGCATAACCACCTTAGAACGCGCTCTAGGACCGCTTTAGCGCAACTTCCACCCGATCACTCAATTACGATTTCGGACCGAGACGAATGCGGATATGCAAGGTTTAGTCCGTCCGTGCTTGCAACTATCGTCCAACGCGCTGCATCTCTACGTCAGATTTAGCGCCGAAGTAGGGGGCAGAACGACAAATCTGTGTCTTTGGAAGTCGGGATTATAATCTGGAGTCCTCTGTTAGATTATTGCCGTGACAAGAGGTGGCGCGCAGTGAACAGGTCGAGATGACCGCCGCCGACATTCTTAAACATGGTGATTTCACTGTCGCTGCTGCGGCCAGCATGTGCGCCCTGACAAAGATCGAACAGGTCAGCGACGATCTGCTCGCGGGTGATTAATCCGCGGGCAAGTGGTTCGGCAACCTCACCGCTGCCTTCGCAACCATTGCGGGTATCGACAAAGATGCGGCCCGCACGTCGGACGACATCGTCATCCGCCTCACGCATCTCGGGCATGTAAGCGCCGATCAAATCGACGTGGCAGCCGGGCTTCAGCAGGGCACCCTTTACCAAGGGCTCTGTCGCCATGGTCACGCAGGATACGATATCAGCTTGCGGTAGGGCGTCGTCCAGATCGTGGACGGTCGTGATATCGACCGGCAGATGCTTTAGGCTGGCTGCCAAGTTCGTCGCCTTCTGCGGATTGCGGTTCCAGATCATGACACGTCGGATCGACGGACGCACAGCGGTGTGCGCCTCAATCACATGCGGCGCGAGACCACCGGCGCCAAGCACAAGCAGTACCTCAACGTTCTTACGGGCTAGCAGATCGACCGCCAGCGCAGAATCGGCTGCCGTTTTGCGAAACGTAAGAGCTGCGCCGTCACAGGTCATCAGCGGTGCGCCGGTTTTGCCGTTGATCAGCGTGACCAGACCCTGCACCGAAGGCTCGGGAACGGGCAGGGATGGGTTGTCGGGAAATACGCCAACAAGTTTGACAGCGATCACATCCCCGGAAGACCAAGCGACCAGAGATATGAACTTGTTGGCCTCATTGCCACTGTCGCTTAGCACCTGCACGCGTGCTTGCGGCATCACGCCATCACGGTGGGCCAGACGCAGCGCCTCGACCAAGCTTGGATAGTCTAGCAGGGCATGAACTGTGTCGGCATTCAGATGCTGCATGTAAAGCTTTCAGATTAAGAGATGTTCAGAGTAAGCGAGCCAAGAAAGCCTTGGTGCGGGTGTGCTGGGGATTGGAAAGCACGTCCTTCGGTGGGCCAGCCTCCACAATAACGCCGCCGTCCATGAAGATCAGATGGTCGGCCACATCGCGGGCAAAGCTCATCTCATGGGTAACGACCACCATGGTCATGCCGTCTTCGGCGAGTTGGCGCATCACGGCCAGCACTTCACCCACCAATTCGGGATCGAGCGCTGAGGTCGGCTCGTCGAACAGCATCACAGCCGGTTTCATCGCCAGCGAACGGGCGATTGCCACGCGCTGTTGCTGTCCCCCGGAAAGCTGTCTGGGATAGTAGTGTGCCCGCTCGCGAAGGCCGACTTTGTCGAGCAATGCCATGCCCTCGGCAACGGCTTCGGATTTTTTGCGGCGTTGCACGATGATCGGTGCTTCGACAATGTTTTCAAGCGCCGTCTTGTGCGGGAAAAGGTTGAAGCTTTGGAACACCATGCCCATACGCTGACGCTGTGCGGCGAGTTCATTGAATGACATTTGGCGCAGGGTGTTGCCGTGCCAGCGCATGCCCACCGGATCGCCGTCGAGAAAAACGACGCCAGAATCGGGCACTTCAAGATAATTCAGGCACCGCAGCAGCGTGCTCTTGCCCGAGCCGGATGGCCCGACAATGCAGGTGACGTCGCCGAGTTTGACGCTCATATCAATTTTGTTCAGAACTTGGTGTGTTCCGAAGCTTTTGGAAAGGCGCTCAACATTAAGCAATGGCATCGTGGTACTCATTTCGAGACCTCCGTACGGGGTGCCCCAAATTTGATGCGGAACAGTGACGAGAGGATCAGGCTGAGCTCCAGCGGCCTTCCATCATTCAGGCGATGTTCGATGTAATGCTCGATCAGGGTCAGGATGGTCGACAGAACCAGATACCAGATCGTCGCGACGATCAGCAGCGGAATGGTCTGGTAGGTGCGTGAATAGATCATTTGCGCGGAATAGAGCAGGTCGGGAAGGGCCAGCACGCTGACCAGCGAGGTGAATTTCAGCATGGAAATGGTGTCGTTGCCGATCGGCGGGATGACTATCTTCAGCGCCTGCGGCAGTACGATGCGGCGCAGCGTCTGTGACCGGGTCATACCCAGTGTTGCGGCGGCTTCTGTTTGCCCGACATTGATCGCCTGAATGCCCGCGCGGATCATCTCGGCGGCGTAGGCACTTTCCGTCAACGCTAGGCCGAGCACCGCGGCACTGAAAGGCGTGATCAGCGAATTCATACTGGCTGACCAGAGCTCTGGGCCGAAGGGAACACCAATGGATACGGTGGGTATCAGCAAGGCCAAGTTGTACCAGAAGATCAGCTGGACAAGCGGAGGCACGCCACGAAAAAACCAGATCCAAGCCCAGCTTGCGGTCTGGAACACCGGATTTTTGGACAAGCGCATAATGGCGAGCACCACGCCTATGGCAAGACCGATAATCATGGCGACGAATGTCAGCAAAAGTGTGCGCCCGAGCCCAGCCAAAATTTCAGGGCTGAAGAGATATTGCGCAACTATGTCCCAATGAAGATTTTCATTGGTCACCAGCAGGCGGATGAATAGCACCACAAAGAGGGACAGTGCGGCCCCGCCTATCCACCAAGATGGATGCCGCAGCGGCCGCGGTTTGGTTTCGTGGATATCGGGTCGCGCCGATGTGGGACTTTTTAAATCTTGAGCCATTCATACCTCTGGCAGAAAACGATCGGAGCCGCAGCTTGCGGCTCCTCAGCGTTTAAGCGGGCGGACCAAACCACCTACTTGGTGACGGGGTTTGCCTTGTTGACGAGCAACGCCTTGTCGAGCATACCGGAACCATCGACCCCCCATTTGGCCATCAGCGCCGCGTAGGATCCATCGTCGATCATCGACTGCAGCGCATCCCTTAGTACGGGACCGAGCGGATCGTCGCGAGGGACGCCGATACCATTAAAGACAGCGTTGCTGGTCAACTTCGATACACCGAAACGACCGGTCTGCTTGGCAAGATACTGCAATTTCGCCGAGCCCGCAGCCACCATTTCGACACGAGCGGAAGAAACTGCAAGTTCTGCTGCGTTCTGCGTTGTAAATTGCTGCAGGTCGATCGGAGCTGCTCCGGCCTTTACGCAGGTTTCTTCACTGACTTGGGTCAGGTATTGAAAATCCCAAGCGCCCGTCATCACAGCAATGGAGTGACCGCACAGATCTTTTTCCGTGTTGATTTCGAGCGGCTTTTCCTGAAGGAACGCGTAAGCGGTGCCTTCCTTGCGCTGCGGCACGAAATCCAGAACCTCAAGCCGTTCTTCGGTCACGCCAAACGACGAAAAGCCGGCATCGAAACGCTTGCTGGCCAGCCCGGGGATGATTGCCTCAAAGCTGGTTGGCGTGAACTTGAATTCGACGCCGAGCTTTTCGGACATGGCTTTGGCCATATCGATGCTCCACCCCTTCAGTTCGCCGTTCTCGACAAACTCATCTGGCGGCCAGTCATTGAATGCAGCGATGCTAACGCCGTTCTTCTGGTACTCTGCTGGAACTGCGTCATGCAGTTTTTGATCTACGCCGTCGGCATTGGCAGATGCCGCTGCAGCGATGACGAGAACTGTTCCGGCAAGTAGCCTTGTAGCAAGTGCTTTGATCGTCATGTCATTCACCTTCCTGGTTTTCATTTTCTGCTCCAAGCCGTCCTTGGAAAACAGTTGATTGAATCTATGAGCGGTTTGTGCGAACGTTCTCACAATAGAAGCATTCGTTTTCCACATCCGTCAAGTAGGAAAGTTCGCCAAAGGCAATTCAGCTGCAAAATCTGGAAAAGCCTGTCAAATAAGGGCGTGTCGTTGTATCGGAAAGCGAGGCGACTCCGAAAGTGGTAGGCTCTCTTTTCGGGACAGATCAATTTTTAACACCGAAATATTTATGCATTCGAGGTTCGGGGAACGTTATGGCAGACAAGCGCGCTGACAAAATGACGATTGCCGACGTTGCTCTGCGAGCCGGGGTGAGCACCGCAACGGCCGGCCGTGTGTTGGGCGGATACGGCTATACCAGCAAAGAAAACAAAGAGAAGGTGCGCCTCAGCGCCAAGGCTTTGGGGTACCGCCCCAACGCGCTGGCCCGTAGCTTGATTACCGGGAAGACCAAGACGATTGGCGTCGTTGCGGGCGACATTCAAAGCCCGTTCTATGCCAGCATTCTGCGCGGCATCGCCGATGTCGCCCGGGCGCAAGGCTTTGGCGTCCTGCTCACCAACAGCGACGAGTTGTTGGAGCGCGAACTTGAAGCCGTGCAGCTGCTGCTTGAGAAGCAGATCGACGGCTTGATCATTGCGCCGTGCGACACCTCTGGCTCACGGCATCTGCATGCAGCCGCAGCTTCTGGCTGCCCGATTGTCCAGATTGACCGGCGTGTCAGTGGGTTGCCCGCTGATTCCGTGACGCTCGACAACCGTGGGGCCGCAAGCGAGAGCGTGGCGCAGTTGCTAAAAGCAGGGCATCGCCGGATCGGCATCGTGGCTGAACTGGAGCGCTGGGAATTCGGCGACATAGAAACGTTTATTGATCGCGTCATCGAAGGCTCGATTGATCCCGCCAGCCTGTTTCCCAGCTGGCAGCGCCTTTTCGGCTATCTCGAGGCGCATCGTGCCGCAGCGATCTGCATTGATCGCAGTCTGATCGTTCGGGTCGGGACTTATTCGGTGACGGCAGCTCGGTCAGCCACGATGGAATTGCTGTCACGCGCGAACCGGCCGACAGCGCTGTTCACCGCAGATGGCTTGATGTCAGCCGTGGCTATGGATGCGATCACATCGCTCAACCTACAAATTCCGAGCGATCTTTCGCTGATCTGCTTTGATGACCTCGACTGGATGAGCTTCCTCAAGCCCGGCATTACCGCGATCGCACAGCCACTGACGGAAATGGGGGAGGCTGCCGCTCGCCTTATTCTCGCGCGTATTGGCGGAGAGGACGGCGAAGAGCAGCATCAGGTGTTGAAGCACAGGTTGGCGTTGCGTGGTTCGGTGTCTGTGCCTCAGGACGAAATGGTCTGAAGCTCTGGGACGACGCCCGAAAGTTTAATCGGCGCGCCGTGGCCGACCGCTCCGAAGTAGCGGCACGTTTCGGCGGCTGCGACTGCGGCTGCCGAAAGTAGAGCGTGGGGCGTCTCGCCAGCAATAAGCCCAAATAGCGTTCGTGCGATGAAAGTGTCGCCTGCCCCCAGCGTATCGACCAGTTCTGCGGGTGAGGCCGCAACCTCGAACAGCCCTTCCGCCCCAAGCAAAATCGCGCCCTCACTTCCGCGCGTCACCAGAACCCATCTGGCACCACAGTCACGCAGTTCTGTCGCGATGGCGAGTGCCTCGTCATGCGACAGGTCGCCACCGGATATTGAGGCCAAAAAACATAGCGGGGCGATGGTGCGGCGATGCTCTGGATCGCGGCGAGTCGAAAAATCGTAAGACAGCAATGTCTGAGTCGCTGCCGCCGAAACATGGTCGTCTAAGCCACTAGACTGGCCGATATGAACAGCCGCGAAGTCTTTGAGGAAGGCAATATCGTCGCTGGACGGCGAGAACATCGACACCCCAAGATCGGCCCGCACAAAAACGCGGTCGGCATCGCGGTGGCCGATGATGCAATATGCCGTGGCTCCCTTCAGAATACGCAGTCGCGCTAAATCCACGTTCTCATCATGCAGTGCCTTCTCAATGACGCTGCCAGCTTCGTCTTGTCCAATCGCTCCGATATAGGCAGAAACGCCGCCAAACCGCCGGATGAACACGGAAACATTGAGGCAGTTTCCACCCGGAAACATCGTGCCATTAGAGAGGTAGCAATCAACGACATTATCGCCCATCGCAGCAATTTTGATCATCTGTAGTCTTTCTGATTGACTAATTGTGAGAACGTTCGCACATTGCCGAAAAGCTGTCAACGCAGACGATGACCGGGACAACTGATGAGAGCGGCCGGGGTGAAACACGCCCTCGGCTGGTTGTTCAGCCGTGACCGGATGCGAGAAGTTTGACGGGCAGAATTTCACGCGTAGCGTCGCAGTGGCGCCAAGACCCAAGAGGACATCATGAAAACTGATCTTAATCCAGATATCACTAAAGTGCTTGAGGCGCTCAAAAACAAGCCTGTTCGCCAAGTGTTTCTTGTCGCCTGCGGCGGCTCGCTCTCGATCATGCATCCTGGCAAGTACTTTCTCGACCGCCACTCCAAAACCATCACCTCGGATGTGTACAATGGTGACGAATTCGTCTGCCGCGACCCGATGAAGCTGGATGCCGAATCTATCGTCATCCTATGCTCGCAGACCGGAACCACCCGCGAGACCGTGCGCGCCGCCAATCACGCCAAGCAGAAGGGCGCTACCGTGATTGCGATGACGCTCGATCCAAACTCACCGCTTGGCGAAGCTGCCGATTTCGTGCTGCAGTATCAGGCATCGTACACCACGGGCCTTACCATTGATGCGGCCGACAGCAATTACGGCGTGCTCTATAAGCTACTCGCCGGCTTGGTCAGAATTGCGGATGGTGTCGACGAGATGGCATCGCTGCTGAGTAGCCTCGGCCATCTGCAGCCGGCCATTGATAAGGCGCATATAAAATACGCAGATATGTTCACCACCTTTGCCGAGTGTTTCAAGGATCGTGACGTGATCTACACCACAGCAAGTGGCGCGAATTACGGAGCCGCGTATTCCTTCGCAATTTGTGTGCTGATGGAAATGCAGTGGATCAATTCGCAGGCCATTCATGCCAACGAATTTTTCCATGGACCGTTTGAAGTCGTCGATAAAGATGCCTGCTTCATTTCGATGATCGGCCTGGATGAAACGCGTCGTCTGGAAGAGCGCGCGCGTGACTTCCTTTATCGCTTTGGCGACAAAGATAATATCCTTGTGCTCGACGCCAAGGATCTGGACCTCACCGGTATTGACGCACAATTCCAAGGGTATCTTGTGCCGTTGATTTTCTTCGATGCGCTCTGGAAATTCGCTTACAAACTCGCTGCGCACCGTAACCAGACCATGCTGGAAGCCCGCCGCTACATGAAGAAACTCAGCGACTATTGATTGTTTATCCGGCAGCCCAAAGGCATGTCAGGTAACCCAAGCAGATTCCGGAGCAATGTCGCCGCTTAGGCGGCAACTCACGTCTTAATTTAGAGCCTTGCGGCAATACAGTCGCAAGGCTTCTAGACGCCAGTCCGAACGTGTCGCAATTCCCGCTCCAACGAACCGCAAAAACGGGGGCCGGGGGATAGAAAAACAAGAAACCCCGCAACACATTAATGTTGCGGGGTTTTCTGTAGGACTTTGGTGCCCAGGAGAGGACTCGAACCTCCACGTCTTGCAACACTGGTACCTGAAACCAGCGCGTCTACCAATTCCGCCACCAGGGCAAGTGTCGTGGGGGCGATGTAGCCAAGCCTTCGAGGGGAGTCAACGGGGCGAAACAAAAATCTGTCTGGCCGTTTCAGAAAAACTGGTCAGAAAATCCGGAGAGGGTCTCACCCGACCTCGGTGCGGGACCGAGCCTTACCCTGAGGCGTGAATAGACTTGCCGCTGTGGCTCGGTCAGATTATTCAGACGAGAACGCACAGCACGGCCAAAGGGGTTTCGCATGAGCAAACTTGTCACGATCTACGGCGGATCGGGTTTCGTCGGGCGCTATATCGCACGCCGGATGGCAAAAGAAGGCTGGCGCGTCCGCGTTGCCTGTCGTCGCCCCAACCAAGCGTTGTTCGCCAAAACCTATGGCACCCCCGGCCAAGTTGACCCGGTGTTTTGCAACATCCGAGATGACGCTTCTGTGTTAGCTGTGATGACTGGTTGCGATGCTGTGGTGAATTGCGTTGGTACCTTTGATCGCGGCGGTAAGAACAATTTCTCGGCGGTGCAGTCGCAAGGTGCTGCCCGTATCGCTCGGCTGGCAGCGCAGCAGGGCATCCCGGCGCTTGTGCACATCTCGGCCATCGGTGCCGATGTGAATGGGGCGAGCCTTTATGCTCAATCCAAAGGCGAAGGTGAAGCGGCCATTCTCGCAACCTACCCTAATGCAATGATCTTGCGGCCGTCGGTGATTTTCGGCAATGAAGACGGATTCTTTAACCGCTTCGGGGCGATGGCACGCTTGGGCCCGTTCTTGCCCTTGGTCGGCGCGCAGACCAAGTTCCAACCGGTCTATGTTGATGATGTGGCTCAAGCCGCCGTCAAAGGCATCAAAGGTGAGGCCACGGGCATCTACGAACTCGGCGGTCCTGATGTCGAAACCTTCCGCGCCATCATTGGCAAAATGCTTAGCGTAATCCACCGCCGACGACTGGTGCTGAACCTGCCGTTCGCACTCGCACTGATCCCGGCAACTCTGCTGGATTTCGCAGCTTTCGCCACCGGCGGCATTTTCAGCAACAGCATGATCACCCGCGATCAGATTGCCAGCTTGCGCCGCGACAACATTGTCGCGCCCGGTGCGAAAGGCTTCGCCGATCTCGGGATCACGCCGACCGACTACGCTTCGGTGATCCCCGAATATATGTGGCGCTACCGTCCCTCGGGCCAATACGCGGCCATCAAGGACTCGGCGAAAAACCTGCGCAAGGTCTAAGGCGTGACCTATTTCAGCGACGTCCTGCTTGGGGTGATCGAAGGCATTACCGAGTTTCTGCCGATCTCGAGCACCGGTCATCTGCTGCTGGCCGAGCATTGGCTGGGCGCGCGGTCCGATACCTATAACATCGTCATCCAAGCCGGTGCGATCCTTGCCGTAACGCTGATCTACTGGCGGCGCATCATGGATCTGCTGCTGCATTGGCGCGTCCCTGCCAACCGTGATTACCTAATCAAATTAACCATAGCCTTTCTAATCACCGCCATCCTCGGCCTGATCGTCAAGAAGCTTGGTTTTGCGTTGCCGAGCACAATTCAACCGATCGCTTGGGCGCTGGTGATCGGTGGCATCTGGATGCTCGCCGCCGAGCATTTCGCCGCCAAACTGCCCGACAGCGCCACCATCACCCTGCGCGTAGCCATCGCCGTCGGCCTTGCGCAAGTCATCGCGGGCGTGTTCCCCGGCACCTCGCGCTCTGCCGCAACGATCTTCGTGGCAATGCTGCTTGGCACCTCGAACCGCGCCGCCGCCACCGAGTTTGCGTTCCTGGTCGGCATCCCCACCATGTATGCCGCTAGCGGTTACGAATTGCTCAGCCAATTCCGCCACGGCACAACCGAGGGGGATTGGACGTCACTGTCGATCGCTTTCGTCGTCTCCACCATCACCGCTTTCGTCGCCGTGAAATGGCTGCTCAGCTATATTCGCAGCCACCGTTTTACAGCCTTTGCGATCTACCGTATCATTTTTGGTTGCGTGCTGCTGGCGCTGACTGCCGCTGGCATCATTACCTAGCTCAACCGAATCACGTGGATTTACGATTCCGCTACTTCAAATGCGATGTAGGTACTGATTGCTGACCTATTATTTGCGTGTTCTGTCAGAATTGTTGACCTACCTATCAAAAAACCTAAACATAGGTCAGCTATGCTGACTTTTATTTGAGATCATTCCAAAGTATCAACGCGCGACAGTAAGATTCCACCTAAGGGGCAGATTTATGGCCGGGCAGAAAATGCTGAAGTTCGTCACGCTGAGCAAAGAGACGCCGCCTAAGCGCGACGCTGAACTGCGCAGTCACGATTTCGATGAAATTTATCGCCAATTCGCGGTCGATAAAGCTGCCGAGCAAGCGTCTCGGTGCAGCCAATGCGGTGTACCCTTTTGCCAATCGCATTGCCCTTTGCACAATAATATTCCCGATTGGCTGCGCCTCACCGCGGAAGGCCGCTTGGAAGAAGCCTACGAGCTTTCCCAAGCCACCAACACTTTCCCGGAAATCTGCGGCCGCATTTGCCCACAAGACCGCCTTTGCGAAGGCAACTGCGTTATCGAACAATCCGGCCACGGCACCGTCACCATCGGCTCTATCGAGAGATATCTCACCGACAAAGCGTGGGAAATGGGCTGGGTCAAACCGATCAAAGCCTATACCGAACGCATGGAATCCGTCGGCATCATCGGCGCTGGCCCCGGTGGTTTAGCTGCCGCCGACGTGCTGCGCCGCGCAGGCGTGCAAGTCACGGTATACGACCGCTACGACCGCGCAGGCGGCTTGCTCACCTACGGCATCCCCGGTTTCAAACTCGAAAAACCCGTTGTCATGCAACGCATCGAGCAGCTGGAACTCGGCGGCGTCAGCTTCGTGCTGAACTGCAAAGTCGGCGAAGACCTAACCTTCGACGCCATCCGAGGCCAACACGACGCCATTCTGATCGCCACCGGAGTCTACAAGGCCCGCGACATCGAAGCCCCCGGCGTTGGTGCCAAAGGCGTCGTCCGCGCGCTGGATTACCTGACCGCCTCCAACCGCAAATCGTTTGGCGACGACGTGCCAGAATTTGACTCGGGCGAACTCAACGCCGAGGGCAAACGCGTTGTCGTGATCGGCGGCGGCGATACCGCAATGGACTGCGTCCGCACCGCCATCCGTCAAGGCGCTACGAGCGTTAAATGCCTTTACCGCCGCGACAAAGCCAACATGCCGGGATCGCAGCGCGAAACTCAAAACGCCGAGGAAGAAGGCGTTGAATTCGTCTGGCTCTCCGCCCCGAAAGGCTTCACTGGCGGCACCGCAGTTGAAGGCGTCATGGTGCAGAAAATGCGCCTCGGCTCACCGGATTCCTCTGGCCGCCAAACCCCCGAACTGATCGAAGGTGCCGACTATATCGAGCCCGCCGATCTTGTCGTGCAAGCGCTGGGCTTTGAGCCTGAAGCCATCCAAACCCTCTGGGGCGTCCCCGATCTCGCCGTTACCCGCTGGGGGACCATCAAAGCCGATTTCCGCACACACGCCACCAACCTCCCCGGCGTCTATGCCGCTGGTGACATCGTGCGCGGCGCATCGCTTGTTGTCTGGGCCATCCGCGACGGGCGCGAAGCCGCCGACTCCATCCTCGCCTACCTAGCGCAACCCGCCAGCGTTGCGGCAGAGTGATCGCCAAGATCGCATCCCGAAAGGAACTACTCATGCGGACCGCCCTGCTTTTCCCGTTGTTCTTCGCAGCCACCCCCCTGCTGGCAGGCAGCTTCACCCCGCCCGAGGGCTGCACCACCACCCTGACCGTGCAATCGCGCGGCTGCTACGTCGCGAACTATTACACCTGCGAGAAAGACAAACCCGGCGATAAATGGCGCGCTGATTTCGATCAGGAAGGCATGTTCTACATGTCACTCATCGACAACGAAACGCAGTGGATCGAAAGCTACGACCTGAATCCGATGGTCAAGCAAACCCTTGATCCAAACCCAAAAGACCCGGCCAACTTCTCCAGCCTGCTTGCAACAGGCCGCGATGATTTTGACTTCAGTCTGACCAAAGACAACGGCGAACACACCAACGTCAAAGGCTTCGACAAACTGACCGGCGAAACCACGACAATTGATGGCGTCACCTTGCAGCGCACCCAATTTGAGTATGTCGAAACTGATGATGCGGGCAACGAACTGCGCAAATCGCACGGCCACGAATACATTAGCGCGGAATGGCGCAACTTCTTCTCCGGCCAGTCCGAATGGTGGGATGGCACCCAATGGCTCCCCCTCGAGGGCAGCCCAGTGCAATTCTTCCTCCCCGGCGACAAAGGCTTCGCCGCCACCCAACCGCTGTTCGAATGCGACGCTGTGATGTCGTCCTTCCCTCAAAGCCATAGCCCAAAGGTTCCAAGCCATGACGATCTATAATGAAGAATGGGTCCGTGCCGAGGAAGCCAAACGCGCCTATATGGACGCCAACAGCCTGTATAAATCGGAAGACGAACACTCCTCTTGCGGCGTCGGTCTGGTGGTCGCGATTTCGGGCAAACCCTCTCGCCAAGTCGTCGAAAACGGTATCAACGCGCTGAAAGCGATCTGGCACCGCGGTGCTGTCGATGCTGATGGCAAAACCGGCGATGGCGCGGGCATCCACGTGCAAATTCCAGTGCGTTTTTTCTACGATCAAGTCCGCCGCACCGGCCACGAACCCGATATCCACAAGCTGATCGCCGTCGGCCAAGTTTTCCTGCCCCGCACCGATTTTGGCGCGCAAGAACGCTGCCGCACGATCGTCGAGGCTGAAGTTCTGCGCATGGGCCATTACATCTACGGCTGGCGGCACGTCCCCGTCGATACCTCGGTGCTTGGTGATAAAGCCAACGCCACCCGGCCCGAGATCGAACAGATCCTGATCCGCAACGACAAAGCCATCGACGAAGAACAGTTCGAGCGCGAGCTTTACATCATCCGCCGTCGCATTGAAAAAGCCGCCCTCGCGAGCCAAATCCAAGGCATGTATCTGTGCTCCCTGTCCTGCCGCAGCATCATTTACAAAGGCATGATGCTGGCCGAACAGGTCGCCACCTTCTACCCCGACCTAATGGACGACCGCTTCGAATCCGCCTTCGCGATCTACCATCAGCGCTATTCCACCAACACTTTCCCGCAGTGGTGGCTGGCCCAGCCCTTCCGCATGTTGGCTCACAATGGTGAGATCAACACGCTGAAAGGCAACATCAATTGGATGAAATCGCACGAGATTCGCATGGCATCGAACAACTTTGGCGATGCCGCCGAAGACATCAAGCCGATCATCCCCGCAGGCACTTCCGACTCCGGCGCTTTGGATGCGGTGTTTGAGGCTCTCGTGCGTTCCGGCCGCAATGCCCCCCTCGCCAAGACCATGCTGGTGCCTGAGGCTTGGTCAAAAGCCACCACCGATATGAAGCCCGCTTGGGCCGATATGTATGCCTATTGCAATTCGGTGATTGAGCCTTGGGACGGCCCCGCTGCCTTAGCTATGACCGATGGCCGCTGGGTTTGCGGCGGTCTTGATCGTAACGGCCTGCGTCCGATGCGCTATGTCGTGACCGGGGATGGAATGCTGATCGCCGGCTCCGAAGCCGGTATGGTGCCGATTGACGAATCCACCATCCACGAAAAAGGCGCACTTGGGCCGGGCCAAATGATCGCCGTCGATATGGCCGAGGGTAAGCTTTACCACGACGTTGCCCTCAAAGATAAACTCGCCGCCGCGCAGCCCTATGCCGCTTGGATCGAAAAGATCGTTGACCTCAACGCCTTGCTGCGTGACGTCCCCGAATCCGCGATGTTCGAGGGTGCCGATCTGCGCAAACGCCAGATCGCTGCTGGCTTTACGATTGAAGAACTAGAGCAAGTCCTCGCCCCGATGGCCGAAGATGGCAAAGAAATGATCGCCTCGATGGGCGATGATACCCCTGCCGCCGTGCTGTCCTCGGTCTACCGTCCGCTGTCGCATTTCTTCCGGCAGAACTTCAGCCAAGTCACCAACCCGCCGATTGACAGCTTGCGCGAAGGCCGGGTGATGAGCCTGAAAACTCGTTTCGGCAACCTGCGCAACGTGTTGGACGAAAACAACGCTCAGAACGAGATCCTCGTGCTGGAAAGCCCTTTCCTCGCTAATGCCGAGTTTGACGTGCTGGTGCAGCGTTTCGGCGATCAGGTCGCCTTCATTGACTGCACCTTTCCGGTTAACGGCGGCCCCGATGCCCTGCGCGTCGGCCTTGAACGTATCCGGGCGGAGGCTGAAGACGCCGTGCGTTCCGGCGCGGGCCAGTTGGTGATGACCGATCACCATCAATCGCCCGAAAAAGTCGCGATGCCGATGATCCTTGCCACCTCGGCTGTGCACAGCTGGCTGACCCGCAAAGGTCTGCGCACGTTCTGCTCGGTTAACGTCCGCAGCGCGGAATGTATCGACCCCCACTATTTCGCCGTGCTGATTGGCTCGGGCGCGACCACGGTGAACGCCTACCTCGCGCAAGACAGCATCGCCGACCGTATCCGGCGCAATCTAATCGACGGCAGCCTCGTCGATGCGATGCGCCGATATGGCAACGCCGTCGATGCGGGCCTGCTTAAAATCATGTCCAAAATGGGCATTTCGGTGATTTCCTCTTATCGCGGCGGTCTGAACTTTGAAGCCGTGGGCCTATCCCGTGCGATGGTCGCCGAGTATTTCCCCGGTATGCAAAGCCGCATTTCCGGCATTGGCCTGAACGGTATCCAGATCAAGGCCGAGGAAGTTCACACCAAAGGCTGGCTCGGAGGCGCTGACGTGCTTCCGATTGGCGGCTTCTACAAAGCCCGCCGTTCGGGTGAAAAACACGCTTGGGAAGCGCAGACCATGCACATGCTGCAATCGGCCTGCGATCGCGCCTCGTTTGATCTGTGGAAGCAATACTCCGCCGCGATGCGCTCCAACCCGCCGATCCACATCCGCGACCTGTTGGACATTAAAACCCTCGGCAAGCCGGTTCCGATCGAAGAGGTGGAGAGCATCACCTCCATCCGCAAACGTTTCGTCACACCCGGCATGTCGCTAGGCGCTTTGGGGCCAGAGGCGCATAAGACGCTGAACGTCGCGATGAACCGCATCGGCGCGAAGTCGGACTCTGGTGAGGGCGGCGAAGACCCCGCGCACTTCCTGCCGGAAGCCAATGGCGACAATCCTTCGGCCAAGATCAAACAGGTGGCTTCGGGGCGTTTCGGTGTCACCGCCGAATACCTGAACGCTTGCGAAGAATTGGAAATCAAAGTCGCCCAAGGTGCAAAACCCGGCGAAGGCGGCCAACTGCCCGGCATGAAAGTGACCGAGCTGATCGCCCGGCTGCGCCATTCCACCAAAGGCGTGACCCTGATCAGCCCGCCGCCGCACCACGACATCTATTCCATCGAAGACCTCGCCCAGCTGATCTACGACCTGAAACAGATCAACCCCCGCGCCAAAGTCACGGTGAAACTGGTTTCGGCTTCTGGTGTCGGCACCATCGCCGCAGGCGTCGCCAAGGCAAAAGCCGACATCATCCTGATTTCCGGCCACAACGGCGGCACCGGAGCTTCCCCTGGCACCTCGATCAAATACGCAGGGCTCCCATGGGAAATGGGCCTGACCGAGGCGCATCAGGTTCTCAGCATGAACAACCTGCGCGAACGTGTGACGCTCCGCACCGATGGCGGATTGCGCACGGGCCGCGATGTGGTGATGGCGGCCATGCTCGGGGCCGAGGAATACGGCATCGGCACCGCGGCGCTGATCGCGATGGGCTGCATCATGGTGCGTCAGTGCCAAAGCAACACCTGCCCGGTCGGCGTCTGCACTCAAGACACCGCTCTGCGTGCCAAATTCACCGGCACGGCGGATAAGGTCGTCAACCTGATCACCTTCTATGCGCAGGAAGTCCGCGAAATCCTCGCCCAAATCGGCGCGCGCAGCATGGATGAAATCATCGGTCGCGCCGACTTGCTCAGTCAAGTCAGCCGAGGCTCCGCCCACCTCGACGATCTCGACCTGAATCCCCTACTGATCACCGTAGATGGCGCGCAAAAGATCACCTATGACCGCTCGAAACCCCGCAACCACGTCCCTGATACACTGGACGCCGAAATCGTCAAAGACGGCGCGCGGTTCTTTGAAGACGGCGAGAAAATGCAGCTTTCCTACGCGGTTAGGAATACCCTGCGCACCATTGGCACCCGGGCTTCGTCGCATATCGTCAAGAAATTTGGCATGCGCAACAACCTGCAACCCGATCATCTGACGGTGAAACTGCACGGATCTTGTGGACAGTCCCTCGGCGCTTTCGCAGTCAACGGTCTTAAGCTTGAAGTCCAAGGCGACGCCAACGACTACGTCGGCAAGGGCCTATCCGGCGGCACCATCGTCGTCCGCCCGCAAATGTCCTCGCCACTAAACCCCGAGGATAACACCATCATCGGCAACACAGTGCTATACGGCGCAACCGCAGGCTACCTGTTCGCCTCCGGCCGCGCAGGTGAACGTTTCGCCGTCCGCAACTCCGGCGCGTCGGTGGTTGTCGAAGGCTGCGGCTCCAACGGTTGTGAATACATGACCGGCGGCACAGCCGTTATCCTAGGCCGCATCGGCGCAAACTTCGGCGCTGGCATGACCGGCGGCATGGCTTATGTCTATGATCCCAAAGCCATCGCGGAAGATTTCATTAACGATGAAACCGTGCTTACCTGCGCCGTCGCCCACCCGCACTGGGAGGCTCAACTGCGCCACCTGATCGAGCGCCATGCCAAGGAAACCGGCTCTCGTATTGCCGCCCGTATCCTCGCCGATTGGCGCAACGAGCGGACCAATTTCCTGCAGGTCTGCCCGAAAGAAATGCTACCCCATCTGGCGCATCCGCTATCGGACGAAGTTGCGAAAGTTCCCGCAGAATAACCCGACGCAAAAGGCCCCCAAACTAGGGGGCCTTTCTCAACTTACTTTAGCAGATAATTACTTCAGACGCGTCACAACGCCATCAGCGAACGCATTCACCATCGCGTTGTAATACACTTTGGAATCAGCATCCGCTGCGGTGAAGTCATAGCCCTCTGGCAACAGCGGCTTGGCTGCGTTCACGTCAACCGTCAGGTCATATGCGTCATCGCCAACATGGTTCTTGTCGTCTTGCACCAGTACGTTGCCAGACAAAGTCGTGTCACCCAAACCCAGTTTCTCTTGGAAACCATTGGTAAGCGAAACGTCGTCAATGCGGATCTTGATCACATAGGCCGCTTCATCTTGCGACGGTGCAACTTTGGTCAAAATCGCCGCCTTCAAATCGTCTTGCAGCGTGCCCCAATAGGTAGCTGCTTGAGCGTTACCAATCCCGGCGGTGTCAACAGTGACCTCAACCTCGCGGATCGGTTTCATATCTTGTGCGAGCGCGGGAAATACCAGCGCGGTAGACAGCAAAAAACCTGCGATTGCATTGCGAATCATAATGATCTCCATAGTTTCACCGGGGCGTGGATGTCCAAACCCTATAACGCTACAACCCCTATCGTCGGATTGCGTTCCCTCACCGTGTCAAATTTTTGCTAGGTCCTCAGTCAAGACAGGCAGGGCGCGGGGCAGGTGGATGTTGCGCCCGCGCCGGTGAAGCAGCAAACCGGTAACTCTGACACATTTCAGATGCCAAGCGGGCCGCCTGTGCTGATGCTTAAGGCGCGCCCTGATATCCTGCCCTATGCGCGCTCAAACCTGACGCAATCGCGCGATTTGGCGGTGGCGGCGTCCGAGGGGCGGGGCGCGATGGTGAGCCCAAAAGCACGACTGCCGCTTACTCCGCAAGCGCCAAATTATGAGGTGATTGGTCGTTCTGGCGGACATACCTTGCATTCGCTCCATAGAGTGGAGGTTTGGCAAGGTTAAGGACGTTCGAAGCTTGTGGTGGGCGATTGGGCAGGTCTACCCACCCGCGTCGCTCAACGCTGTTCGCATTTACCGCCTGACAAATTCGCAAGCTAGATTGTGGCATTGAAGTGTCAGAATTTATATACACCAGACTTGCCACAATCTTTAAATTTAATATAGTTAAGTCCTCAACGGCATACGGAGACGGTTGTTCTCTCGGCGGGCCATTGACAATGATGGCTTTGGAGGGGGTCAACATGTCACGCTCTGCTACGTTCGACAGGCACATGCTTGAAACGGCATTCTTAGAGATTGACGTGGTGCAACGGTCTTTGCCGCAAGCCACGCTGAATACGCTCGCGGTTGAGGTTGTTAGCCGCGTTGCAAACAATTTGCGTTTTGAAGTCCAGCCCGATCTGGCACCATGCCCTGACGAAATAGACATGCTTTGCAATGCGTTACTGTCAGATGATCCTCGTGCCGCCGCGACATTCATTGAACAGGCGCAGCTGAAGGGTTCCAGCTATGAAACTTTATGTTTGCTATATCTCAGCGTGGCGGCGCGGCGTCTGGGTGAGTGGTGGGATAACGATGAAGTCACTTTTTACCGGGTGACCGTCGCTGCGGGCCGGATCTATGCAATCTTGCGAATCCTGCGCCGCGAGCGTCCGATTGGCGTGCCTAATCTGTTGCGTGCGGCAACTTTCGCTTCGGTGCCCGGTGAGAATCATACGCTCGGCATCACCATCGCCAGCGATCTTGCGCGCGAACGCGGCTGGGATATTGAGCTGTTTGTCGGGCTAACCCATGATGCTTTGGTCGAAAAGCTAGAGCACCGCCAGCCCGCGTTGATCGGGCTTTCCGCCAGTGGCAAGCGGTCTTTACCGGCGCTGACTCGGCTGATCGTGGCGCTGCGGATCAGCAATCCGGGCGCGCGGATTCTGGTCTGCGGCCAGATTGCAGCTTCAAACCTGACTTTGGTGGGGGTGACGGGCGCAGACGCAGCGGCGCATGATTTCGACAGCGCAATCGCTCAGATGGATCGTCTGCTGCACGTTCCGACCAACCGGCTGATTTAGCCGCGCGACCGCTAAGGCGCCTTAAAAAACCGCATGCGCGCCGCGATCATCCGCAACCTCGCCACACGCAAGCCGCGCGTAATGCTTAAACAGCGTGTCCGAGCCGATGCTTGGCGTTGCATCCGCATCATATCGCCCGGTCGCCGCATTAAAAACCAACATGGACTCCGTCGCATAATAGCGTCCGATCCGCGCCAGTTCCGCCTTGCTTTTCAACTTTGGCGAAATCCGCCCCAAACCGTCCAGCACCGCAATGATGCCGTCCAACACCCCGACAGGCACATGTCGAAACTTTGGCGGCATATCCAACAGCCGGAACAATTCCTCGCCCTGCTGACGCGGGGTGACTGCAGGGCCGGGGCCACCAATCGGCAGGATGCGGTTTTGCAGGGCGGGGTTTTCCAGACAGTCAGCCAGAAAACTGCCGAGATCGTCATCGCTGATCGGCTTGCACGCCGTCAATGCGCCATCGCCAAACAGCAAAAACGGCTTGCCAGCTTTCAAACGATTCACTTGCCCGGACAGCGATTTGAAATAAGCCGTCGGGCGCACGATAGAATAGATCAGCCCCGAGTCGATAAGCGCATGCTCGAAAGCCAGTTTCGCGTGCTGGAATGCCAGCTTTGGTCGCTGCACACAGATCGCTGACAGCAGAACCATCTGTCGCACGCTCAGTCGGCGCCCCGCTGCCAACACATCCAGATGTGTCTTATGGTCAATCGCCCAAGCATCCTGCGGCGCACCCGTGCGCGAGGCGAGACATGAGACGATTGCATCAAAGCTCTCACCGCGAAAGCCGTCGCGCGCCAGCGAAGCGGGGTCAGTCACGTTGCCGAAACGCAAGCTTGCGCGGCAGGGCAGGGGGTTGGTGCCGGGCCGGACCAAACACACCACCTCATGCCCCCGCGCCGACAGGGCCGCCACCGTTGCACGCCCGATGGTGCCCGTGGCACCCAGCACAAAAACCCGCAGGGCAGGGGGTTGCGTGCTCATCCTGCCCTGACCGTTTCCACCATCAGCGCGACATTGTCCGGATTTGCATCCGATGTGATCCCATGGCCGAGATTGAAAATATGGGGCCCGGCCATGAAAGCATCCACCACCCGCCGGGTCGCATCCACCAACGCTTG
>NZ_JAQGKQ010000084.1 GCF_028290025.1 Cypionkella sp.
CCTGCTTCGGTGAACTCACGCTCTCCCGAGGCGATCCGCACGGATGTATTGGCGCGAAGCTTGCGATATCCGGCGTCGTCGGTGACATACAGCGGCTCCTCATACCAGCCGATGCCCAGATCGTGCATCCGGTTGGCGACGGAAATCGCGGTGTCTACATCCCAACGGACGCCGTTGCCGATATCGACCAAGATGCCCGCATCGGGGTCGAGCGCGGAGCGTAACGCCTTGATAAAGCTGACATCCACATCGGGATCGCCGCCGATATTGCTTTCGCCCTTTTTGGCAAATCCCAGTTTGGTCGAGTGGAAACCGTTGGCGAAAAAGCTTTCCACCTCGGCGACGCAGGCGGCCTCGCCCTTTTTGTTAACATGAGACGAGGCATTTGCCAAAAGCCGGTCATGTTTCAGCCCGCCGAACAGCTCATAGAGCGGCTTGCCTTCAAGTTTGCCGCGAATATCCCACAGCGCCATATCGACGCCCGAGATCGCAAGCGAGGCGACGCCGCCCTCGCCGTACCACCAGACATGGCGGCGCATTTTGACCCAAAGCGTTTCAATATCAACAGGTTCGCCGAGCAGGATCGGGGTTAAACCTTCGCGGATAATCAGCGCCGTGGCTTTGCAAGCCTCGGGCCACATCGCGATGCTTTCGCCCCAGCCGACCACGCCATCATCTGTCTCAACCCGCACCAAGACCGTGCGCCGGATGGTGCCGAAATCATTCGGGTCGGGGTATTCGATCGGGATCGGCTCGATCCGCGCTATTTTCGTCATATTCCCCCCTCACCGCGTTTGGCGTTATGTTTGCCATCATTCACTTTGACAGCCTTGCCAGATCACGGTACTTCGATAATTGGTAAGGCCAATTAGCAACGCTTAGCAATCTGAGGTCAAGAAAAATGTTCAACCTGAGCCCTGTTCGCGTGCCAGACCTGACGGGTCGCACTGTGCTTGTGACTGGCGCTGGCAGAGGTATTGGCGCGGAATTGGTAAGGATTCTCGGGGCTAACGGGGCGCGCGTGTTCGCAGGGGTGTTCTTGGGCGAGAGCGTCGAAGACTTGCCGGACGCCGCGACGGTGCTGGCTTTAGACGTGACAAAGCAAGCCGACGTGGATGCTGCTATTGCGCGTATCGAGGCCGAATCGGGGCGGCTGGATGTGTTGGTTAACAATGCAGGCGTGATCACGCCAATCGGGCCGCTGGCGGAATTGGCGAGCGACGCGCTGGCTCCGGCGTTCGCAGTCAATGTGATCGGCGTGCACAGGATGGCGATTGCGGCGCTGCCGTTGCTGCGGGCCTCAAAGGGCATCATTGTCAATGCGGGGACGGGGGCTGCGACGACGCCGATGGAGGGTTGGACGGTCTATTGCGCCACCAAAGCCGGGATGCGGATGCTGACGCAGATGATGGCGATGGAGCTTGCGCCGGATGTGAAAACCTTCTTCGTCGGTATCCCGCCCACCGATACTGCGATGCAGGGCGCTATCCGCGACGCGGGCTTCAACCCGATCTCCAAAATCCCGCAAGAAAAGCTGGTGCGGCCAGCGGTTCCGGCGAGCGTGATGGCGTGGATGTGTGGGCCGCAAGCGCGCGATGTGGAGGAAGTTTTGCTCGACGTGCGGCACGAAATTTTCACCAAGATGATGGACTTACCAGCGTAGGCAGGCGAGGTTCTCAACGGACAAGTGTAAGGATTAATTATGAAACTGCTGCGTCATGGGCCCGCTGGGGCTGAAAAACCGGGGATTTTGCACTCGGACGGCACGGTGCGCGACCTTTCGGCGATTGTGTCGGACATCGGTGGCGCTGTGCTGTCGGATGCCGGGTTGGCGTCAATCCGCAGCGCCGATCCGGCGCGGTTGCCGATTGTGGAGGGCGCGCGGCTTGGGCCTTGCGTTGCGGGCACGGGCAAATTCATCTGCATCGGGCTGAATTATTCCGACCATGCCGCCGAAACTGGCGCGACGGTGCCGCCCGAGCCGATCATATTTATGAAGGCCACCAGCGCCATCGTCGGCCCGAATGATCCGATCATCATCCCGCGCACCTCGGAAAAGACCGATTGGGAGGTGGAACTTGCGGTAATCATCGGCAAAAAGGCGAAATACGTCTCGGAAGCCGATGCGATGGATTACGTCGCGGGCTATGCCGTGACCAATGACGTGTCGGAGCGTGCTTTTCAGACCGAGCGTTCGGGGCAGTGGACCAAGGGCAAATCCTGCGACAATTTTGGTCAGATCGGGCCGTGGCTGGTGACGCGGGATGAGGTCGATGATCCGCAGAATCTGAGCATGTGGCTGACGGTGAATGGCACCAAGATGCAGAATGGCTCGACCAAAACTATGGTCTATGGCGTGAAATACTTGGTCAGTTATCTAAGCCAGTTTATGACGCTGCATCCGGGTGACGTGATTTCGACCGGGACGCCTCCGGGTGTTGGGCTGGGTATGAAGCCGCCGCAGTATCTGAAAGCTGGCGACGTGGTGGAGCTGGGGATTGAGGGTCTGGGTCAACAACGCCAAGACGTGATCGCGGATTGATCTGATGGCCCGATTAATCGCAAGATCCGCCGAAACTCAATTGAAATTGCCTCAGCGGTTCGTGATCTCCCGACGGGGTGCGTAGAAGTTTGCGACGAACGAGCAAAGAAACTTTGTGGCTGGGGATGTGACACCCCAGTGCGCTATTTAAAGCAAACTTGCGGCGAAAATCAACGGCTCCGGATCAGCGCCGAGAAATCCTGACCTTGGTGAAACGTTTTCGCCAAGGCGCTGATCTCGGCTGCTATCCTGCGCTGATCCATTGGCATATCGCCCTGCAAACCGCCGAGTTCGTCGATGTATTCGGGCAGCTGACCCGACCACAACAAGCGGCGGTCTAGCGGCATATCTGGTTTGATGACTTGCACCAGATGGTAAACCGTTGAGGCGCAATTGGCGGTGACGGTGTTGTAGAACTCTGGGGTCTTGGCCAGTTCGTTGCCAAAGTCGATATAACGCAGGAAAAGCGCGCGGCGTTGCTGCGCGTCCAGCTTGACCTGAAACAAATGCACGTCTTCGCCGCGATAATTGGTGCGCAGTTTGACGATGTCGGCTTCATCTGCCGCAATCAGCACCAGCTCAAATTGACGGAAGAAGCCGCCGATCGACGAAAAAACTTCCGTCCTTTCGCGACGAATTTCGACGGAGAACACCACGTGATCGCCGCCGGTAAAGCCGAAACTCACCAGCAGATGCGCGATGTTCGGATCGCCCCAAGTCGAGGTGATCATATCCACCGATTGCAGCTGGCTCAAATCATAGCTGCGGCTGTCCCAATGCGGGGTGGCCACCTGATCCGAGATCCACTTAAAATCGCGCACGTTTGATAGGGTCACTGTATCGCCTTGGACGGTGCCGCTGACACCATGTGCCACATCGGCGGCCCAGTCGCGATCTTGCCGAGGATGGATGGTCAGATACCAGCCGCCGACCGCCAATGCCGCAACCGCAAGGCCAAACCAGCCCAGACGCCGTTTGCGAAAGCGCAGGATCAGAATTGCCACGAAAGTAAGCCCCAGCACCGCGAAGGCGGCAATCTGGAGAGCGCCGTTCAACTGGATGAAAAGCGCGGTGGCAGCCCAAGCGGATGCGGCGCAGAGCAGCAGAACAAAGCCAAGATGGCCAAGCACGCGGCCGAAGCGCCGGGTGGCAGAATGGGGAACATCAAGCATTATGACTCCGATAAACCACCGTGACGCACGAGGCGCGACCAGCAACGAGAGCCTCTGTTTAGCTGCGCACCGCCTAAACTTCCATGAGCATGATGCGAGGGGTATTTTTGAGGCGCTTAGGACGCGTCGTCAGGTCAGATGGGCAAGCGCATCGGCGCGTGAGCAGTATCACTATTGTCGCCCAAAGCCGATGCGCCCCGGCTTAAGGCATCACTCGCTTTGCTGCAGAATATGCCGAGCGGTGCGCAGTGCCAGTGCGGCCACCGTCAGCGAGGGGTTGGCCGCGCCCGAGGTTGGCAGCACCGAGGCATCGACGAGGAACAGGTTGTCGATATCATGGCTGCGGCCAAACGGATCAACCACGCTGCTACGCGGATCCAAGCCCATACGCGCCGTGCCGCATTGATGGCTCGGTGTGCGTTTTTCAAACGTCTTGGTCAGCACCACCGGCCAACCGGCCTTTTTCAGCACCGCCTTCAGCTTGGCATTCAGCGCCGCATGCGCCTCCCAGTTTGAGCGTTCCCATTTGAGCACAATCTGGCCGTCACGCAACGTCACGCGGCTGTTCGGGTTCGGCAAATCCTCGGACATCGTCATCAGATGCACCGAATGATCGGCAAGCCAGCGCGAGACGATCAACGGCAGACCAGATTCAGCCGCCATGATCTCGCCAGTGATCCGTCCCAGCATTTGCACGTTGCCCAACGGCTCGCCCTGCGGGCCGCCGGTCAGATACCAGTCATTCATCTGGATGGTCTTTTCATAGACCGAGCGATTGCGCCGGAACGGGCTTACCCCCAGAACAGCCGTTATATTGTGGTTCATAAAGTTGCGGCCGACCTGGTCGGAACTGTTGGCAAGGCCAGTGGGGTGGTCGGCATCGGCTGAGGCCAAGAGCAGCGCTGCGGACTTCACCGCGCCAGCACACAGGCAGACAATAGGTGCTGAGATGCGGGCAGGGGTGCCTTCGTGTTCGTATTCTACCGCCGTGATCCGGCCTGCCTCTGCGATCAAACGCGTGACTTTGGCTTTGGTTATCAAGGTGACATTGGGATATTTCAGGGCGGCGGCAAGTCCGATGGTTTCCGCATCACTTTTGCCGCCACGGGTGTTCGGAAAGCCGTCAAACGTCAGCGGACCACCTTTTAGCCAAAGCTCGATATCGACGCCAAGCGGCAGCGCGCCCGGGTGCAAACCCTGCGCCTTCAGGCGGTTGCACAGATCGACCATGTCGGGTTCATGCGGCACCGGGGGATAGGCATAGGGGCGCGAGTGGTGGGGCTCGGTCGGATCTTCGCCCAAAGCGCCGCGCACCTGGTACATCTCCTCAGCGGCCTGATAATCCGGCTCAAACTCGTCGTAAGACATCGGCCAACCCGGTGCCGTGCCGCCCATATGCTTGAGGGGGCGAAAATCTTCGGCGCGGTAGCGCATCAACACCGCGCCGTAAAATTTGGAATTGCCGCCAGGATGGTAGTAATTGTTTGGGGTGAAGGTGCCGCCATCCGCGTCATACCAGGTTTCTTTCGGGCTGAAATGCCCGGAGCCAAACACCGCCCAAGGATCGCGCGCTTGCGGAGAATCTTTCAGCCAATCGCCACGTTCAAGGATGACGATACGCTTGCCAGACGGCGCCAAAGCCGCAGCTAAAGTAGCGCCGCCCATGCCAGAGCCGATGATGAGGATGTCTGGAGTTGTCATAGGCGGGCCTTGTCTTGATGGGTGCGAAACTGGCAAAACCGTTTGTCACCGCAGGTTTGTGGCGGGTTCGGCCTCCGGGCGCAGCAATCTGAACCCTTCCGCGCGTCTCCAAAGGAATGTGTCAGAGCGGTTGCACCGCGTCACCCCCGAAAGCGACGGCGCGGTTGAGAAGGTTTTTGAGTGTTGGTTTTAACTATCTGGCTTTGCGGATGTCGCTCTGATCATCGCTGACGGCTAAGGGCCAGCAACCCGCCATATCGCGTCGTGATCTGGTTGTTGATACGCGAGTAACGGACGAGCACCGCGTTACAGAACTTTAGCAAGGCTTATGGCACTAGTGAAAATCGGCCACAAGCTACGAGAAACCCCCTGAGGGGTTTCCGTAAGTAGCTAAAATCTTTTGGATTTTTGGCTCCGGCGGTAGGGATCGAACCTACGACCAATTGATTAACAGTCAACTGCTCTACCGCTGAGCTACGCCGGAACACGAGGGGTCTATAGCAAGGGTGTTTGGGGGCGTAAAGGGGGGAGGTGAAGAAAAATGCTTTGCGACTTAGATGCGGTCGAAATGGGCATTGGGGCCGATAGGGCCGGCGGTGGTAACAAGGTTTCTGTCATGCAGATCAATAAGATGCGCAAGAACGTTGCAGCCGGCGGCTGGGAGCAGGGCGCTTGGGGTGTCGGTGTAAAGTTGCGCTGCGAGATCGTCTGGGCGGGCGGGGCCTGCTTTTAATGCGGCATAAATAGCGGCTTCGCGGGCGCGGCGGTGGTTTGCAAGCTCGGCCAGGCGTGCCTTTGGATCGCTGACCACCTCGCCATGCCCCGGCCAGAACTGCCGCCAGTTTCGCGCTGAAAGTCTCGCCAGCGATGCCATATAGGCCGCCATATCGCCGTCGGGAGGTGAGATCAGCGTGCTGGCCCAACCCATCACGTGATCGCCGCTGAAAAGATCGTCGCCATGAGCGAAGCTTAAATGCGCGCCCATATGGCCGGGGGTATGGATCGCCTCGATCACCAGACCGGCGAGCGTTAGCACATCGCCGTGCGCCACCAGCACGTCCGGCACAAAGCCTGCATCTACGCCTTCGCCTCCCCCCGCGAGCCCCTCAGCCGCCATCCGCTGCATCAACGCGCTGCGGCCAGCGGTGGCTGGCCCAAAGCCATAGACCATCGCGCTGGTCGCTGCTTGCAACGGTGCCACGCCGGCTGAATGATCGAGATGTGGATGCGTCAGCAGAATGGCGCGCAAGGCTAAACCGTTCAAAGCCGTAAGCACCGCTGTCAGATGGGAAGGCAGGGCAGGGCCGGGATCAATCACCACAGCGCCATCCGGCCCGCGCAGCAGATAGGTATTGGTGCCGCTGCCGGTCATTGGGCTGGGATTGTCCGCCCTGATCCGCCACAAGCCGTTTGCCAGTTGCATCGCACTTCCCATCCCACCCAAGCCCGGTTAACCTTGCCGCTATGCGCCGCCGCCTCAAGCCCTTTCTGCCCCGCAGCCTGTTTGGTCGTGCAGCCCTTATTTTGGTGCTGCCTGTTGTTGTGGTGCAGCTGATCGTCTCGGTCGCGTTTATCCAACGACATTTCGACGGCGTCACCCGACAAATGACCGGCGGCGTCAGCATTGAGATCCGCTATATCCGCGCCCGTATTGATGCGGTGGCGACACCAGCCCAAGCACAAGCTTTGGCGCTTGATCTTACCCGTGGGCTTGATCTGGGACTTGAGTTTCCGCTGGCGGACAGCGAAGTGCCGACAGCCGACAGTCGGGCATGGTTCGATTATGCCGGGCGCGCGGTGACGCTGACGCTTTATGATCGCTTGTCTGGGGTGCGCGCGGTGGATCTGACCAGCAATCCGCTGGCGGTACGGGTCTATTTGCAAACCAACAAAGGCCCCATCCGGTTTGAGGTAAAACGCTCGCGCATCTCGGCCAGCAATCCGCATCAGCTTTTAGTCTGGATGGTGTTCACCTCGGCGCTGATGACTTTCATCGCCTATATTTTCCTGCGCAACCAACTTAGTCCGATCACTCGGCTGGCGCGCGCCTCGGATGCATTCGGCAAGGGTCAGACTATTCCCTACACGCCGCGCGGTGCCACCGAAGTCCGTGCGGCGGGCAACGCGTTTCTCAACATGCGGGCGCGGATTGAGCGTCAAATCGAAAGCCGCACCCAGATGCTTTCGGGGGTCAGCCACGATCTGCGCACCCCACTCACCCGGTTGAAGCTTGGCCTGTCGTTTCTGCCCGAAGACGAAGACACCCGCGCGCTGCAACAGGATGTCGCGGATATGGAGCGGTTGGTCGACGAATTCCTGGCCTTCGCGCGCGGCGATGCGATGGAGGAGCCTGAGCCAGTCGATCCGACCGCCTTGCTGCATCACATCGTCGAAAATGCGCGCCGCATGGGGCAGCCTGTGACACTTGGCCCGGCCTCTGCACCACCCGGCGATGCACCCGATTTCGCCAAACTGCGCCCGCAGGCAATCACCCGCGCGCTGGAAAATCTGATCGGCAATGCGGTGCGACACGGTACGCGGGTTGAGGTCAGTCTGCACAGCAGCGAGCGCGCCTTGCGGTTTGTGGTCGAGGATGACGGCCCCGGCATTCCTAAAGAGCACCGCGAAGAAGCATTAGAGCCGTTCAAACGTTTGGACGAGGCGCGTAATCCAAACAAAGGCGGTGGGGTAGGGCTTGGTCTGTCCATCGCATCTGACATCGCCCGCAATCATGGCGGAGTGTTGCGGTTGGGTGAAAGCGAACGGCTGGGCGGGCTGCGGGCCGAAATTACCATCGCCCGCTGAGATTCTGGAAAGCGCCGTATTGTCTTACTGGATTTGTTTCGTGATAAATCTGGCCGCGTCTGCCGCCGCAAGGCGCGTTCCGCATTGTCCCCGTCAGGCGCTGCCAGATTATCGAACAAGGGCTTGCGCTGCACGACTTCTTGCTCAACGCTGTCCGCTTCATGAGCAGCGAACCGATAAACTCTGCCACGCAGAGTTCGCTCTCGTTTCGGGCACAATAACAGCAGCCGTTGCCAATCTGTCCCCGTTGAAACACCGCCCTCTGCATCTTACTTCCTTCACGTTGAATATTCTCTCATTAACCAAATTTTCAGCACATCCTCGCTAAACTGAACGCAACCGATCGCCTGATGCAGCAATGCGCCCGCCCACCCTTGCACCCCCCGGCGCGCGCCACTAAGACTCTGGAAAGCATCCGGCGATAAAACACTTCCACGGACCAACAGGCAGGTTTCCATGCGCGATCCAGTTGACCACTACATGAATACGCTCGTGCCGATGGTGGTCGAACAGACCAGCCGCGGCGAACGCGCTTACGACATTTTCAGCCGTATGCTGAAAGAGCGCATCATTTTCCTCGCAGGCCCGGTGCATGACGGCATGTCATCGCTGATCTGTGCCCAGCTTTTGTTCCTTGAGGCCGAAAACCCCTCCAAGGAAATCGCTATGTATATCAACAGCCC
>NZ_JAQGKQ010000101.1 GCF_028290025.1 Cypionkella sp.
CGACCGTTTCGCGCTGCAAGAGGGGCAAAGGCTGCTGGGTTAGCTGCAGCGCCGGAGGCGTATTCGGCCAGCCTAAGAGCCTCCGGCGGGGATATTTAGGCCAATGCGAAAGCGGTTAGAATCCGTCACTAAACCGCGCGCAGCAACTCAGCTACGTCGGCATGTCCGGCCTGCACCGCATAGTCGAAAGGCGCAGCGCCCGCAAAACCTTCATCGCGCAGGCCGGGGTTCGCACCGCGCGCCAGCAGCAACCTCACCACTTTGCACAGACCCAACGCC
This sequence comes from Cypionkella sp., assembly GCF_028290025.1. Classification (GTDB taxonomy): domain Bacteria; phylum Pseudomonadota; class Alphaproteobacteria; order Rhodobacterales; family Rhodobacteraceae; genus Cypionkella. The sequence continues at coordinate 280 of NZ_JAQGKQ010000101.1, forward strand.
GCCGCGACATGCAGGGCGGTCAAGCCTTGCCTCGAGGCTGCGTTGATCTCAGCGCCCGCATCCAGCAAAGCCTCAATCATCGGCAGGGGATCTTCCGGCGTCTCATCGTCGAGATCAGGCGCCGCCGCACGCTCAATCGCCGCTTGCAAGGGCGAGCGGCCCGCTTTGTCCGCCCCATCCAAGGCGACACCTTGCGCCAGAAACCAACGCAGGCTGGCAAGATTGCCAAGGTCAATCGCGTTGAAAAACCATGGCTGACCAATGAAATCATCCGCACTGGCCGCGAACTGCGGCCCTAACCGTTCCAGCACGGCAGTATTGCCAACTTGCAGCGCCTCAATGATCTGATCGTAGTCCCCGATCACCGTAGGGTCGTCAGGCGGAGCCGTGGCGGTTTTGCGCATCGGCAGCAGGGCCAGCGCCCGACCGCCAATGCGCCAACCCAGACGTGCAACAAACAGCGTCTGGTCGCGCAAAGCGCGAAATTTGGCGGCATGAGGCGTAAAGAGCTGGCGCATGATTACAGTATGCCATGGCACGCAAAACTTAACAAATCCTGAATTCAGACCTGTAAGCCATTGATTTCATTCAAGCGAAATCTTGTCCACATGTGGACATCAATTTTTTCGCGCGGCAAGCCCCCAAATGACCGCCAATCCAGCCGAAATAATTCCGTTCCAACCCGCCATCGACACCCCCAGCATCGCCCAAGGCACCGCATCGCACCGCACCGGTTTTCCAACCGTCACATCCATGTTTAAAAGATCACCGCCGCCAATGCCCTGCAAAGTATCGACCGTGCAAGTCGCCAGCCCCGCAAACCAGCCAAGCTCGACCCCGGCATGATAAAACCCGATCCCAGCCGTCACCGCCGCCGCGACCATCCCGAGCAGCGGCAAGACCGGCCCGCGGCTTCTTAACGCGAGCAGACCAATCAAGATCGCGACCCCGTGCGGCCAGCGCTGATAAATACACAAAACGCAGGGGATCAACCCGCCGAAATATTGGAACGCGAACGCCCCCCCGAGCAGCAAGGCCGAGCCCAGCGTCGCAATCCAAATCAACGAATTTCGCGTCATCAATGCCTCACAAAAATCGGGTGGCGAGCCAGATCAACCCGGCCACCATCACCAGAACCCCCACGATCAGGGTCAACCGCCGCTCGATAAACCCCGCCATCGCAGCGCCATACCGCTGCAACAAATACGCGAGCAGATAGAACCGCCCACCCCGCGCCACGATCGCCGACAGGATGAACCATTTCAGATCAAAAGACACCACCCCAGACAAGATCGTGACGACCTTCATCGGCGGCAGATGCGACAGCCCGGAGGTGATCAGCATCACCAAGATCGCCGTATCGCCGGTCTGCGCCTTCAACGCCTCAAACGCGCCCAGCTTGCCGTAGAACTCCAACGCCGGCCGCGCCAGCAGATCGAAGGCATAATGCCCGATCAGCCAGCCAAAGATGCCTCCCAACACCGAAGTGATCGTCGCAATCAGCGCGTACCGCCACACCCGATCCGGCCGGGCCAGACACATCGGGATGAACAACACATCGGCGGGGATGGGGAATACCGAGCTTTCGACGAAGGATACCGCCCCCATCGCAGGCTCGGCATAGCGCGAACCCGCCCAACGAAGTGTCCAGTGATACAGCTTGCGAAACATGAAACCCTCCGCGTTTTCACCCAATGGCCACGCCAGCCCCGCCGGGTCAAGAGGGCTACCTTCGCAACTGGATTGCACTTCGGGCGTTCAGAGTTAAATTGGCGGCAACAAAACAGGGGGCAGATCATGGAATGGCGTGGACGCAGGGGCAGCGGCAATATCGAAGACCGACGCGGGGTTCGGGGCGTCCGTGGGGCGAGTGTGGGCGGCGTCGGCGGCATCGGTGTGATCGCAGTCGTGGTGATCGGTTACTTTCTAGGCTTTGATCTGACGCCACTGTTAAACGACTCGCAGACCCAAACCCAGCAAACCGGTGCGCCTGCACAGATCACCGACGCGGACAAACAAGCGGGGCAATTTGTCTCGGTTGTTCTGGCTGATACCGAAGAAATTTGGACCGGCGTTTTCAAGCAGCAGATCGGCGAGACCTACACGCCAGCTAAACTTGTGCTGTTCAAAGGTGTCACTCAGTCACCTTGCGGCGATGCCTCGGGCGCGACCGGGCCGTTCTACTGCCCGGGCGACAAAAAGGTTTACCTAGACACCGATTTCTTCACCACCATGTCGCGCCAACTGGGTGCGGAAGGTGATTTTGCGATGGCCTATGTAGTCGCGCATGAGATCGGCCATCATGTGCAGGACGAAATGGGCATTCTTTCCCAAGCCAATGATGTGCGAGGGCGCTCATCAGAGGCCGACGCCAATGAAATTTCTGTGCGAATCGAGTTGCAGGCAGATTGTTTGGCTGGGATTTGGGCGCGTGAGGCGCAAAACACGTTCGGCAGCATTCAGAAGGGCGATTTCGAGGAAGCCGTAAACGCCGCAAAGCAAATCGGTGATGACACCTTGCAGCGCAGCGCGGGGCGGGTGCCGATGCCCGAAAGCTTTACCCACGGCACTTCGGCACAACGCTCGACCTGGTTCGTCAAAGGCTTGAACTCGGGTCAGCTGAGCGCATGTGACACCTTCAGCGCAAGCAACCTTTAAGCAACGGGTGCAGCGATTTGCCTGCGTGAACCTAGTTGACGCGGGCAATTTGCGCGGCTAAACCGCGCGTTAGACGGGGCCAGGGATTGGTCCAAACAACCTAGATCGGCTTTGGCGGATCACTACCAATGGGTTGTTAACTGTGCGGGCGTGGCGGAATGGTAGACGCGACAGACTCAAAATCTGTTTTCGCAAGAAGTGCCGGTTCGAGTCCGGCCGCCCGTACCAACCCTTTCCCAAATCAACGTTTTCACGAGAATTCCTTAACGCCAAGGTAGGCCACGCCTTATGTGGCAAATAGGTTGCTTTTACCTCGGGTTTGGGCCTTTCTGCTCGCATGTATATTTACCTGCGTAATCCGACCAGTTTTTAAATTTTTTATTAATAGATCGCCGCACCAAAATGCTGCGTCGCGTGTGTGTGCCCGGGTTTCGGGTCAAATGCAGCCCTGTGCAGATTAATCAGCAGCGGCGGTACGTTTCATAGGGTCAATGCAGCAGCACGCGGGTGCTGCAATCGTTTTGGCCAAAAGTTTTAGACGAAAAGCGATTCATCCTAAGGAAAAATTATGATAGCCGTCTTAGTGGTAGCCTCAATCTTATGTCCGTTGCTGGCGTTCTGGTTAATGATCAACGCCGGGATTGCACCAGCGCTGCCAAATGGACATCGCGTTGGTGCGATCGACGGCCTGCGGGGCTATCTCGCGCTTCTGGTGGTCGTGCATCATTTCGCTGTTTGGCAGGGCTTTATTGCCACTGGTGATTGGTCAGAGCCGGAAAATACGTTTCTCGCCAATGCAGGTAGCGGCGGAGTCGCTTTGTTCTTTATGGTGTCTGGCGCACTCTTTTATTCGATCCTTGATCGCCAGTCTGGCAGCGTTCGTTGGATGCCGCTTTACCTGTCTCGCGTGTTTCGCATTGTGCCGCTGATGTGGACAGCTGTCTTGGCACTTGTCATCATTGGAGTGATGCGCGGCGGAGAATTAACGGTCAGTGACATTGTGCCGATCACAAGGTGGATGTCCTTCCTTGGAATGCCTACCGTAATGGGTGGGAAAATGATGAGTAAAGACATAGCCGGGGTTTTGTGGACTTTGCGTATCGAATGGCTGTTTTATTTTAGCCTACCGGCCGTTGCCGTTTTTCATAAGGTTGTTAAGGCGCGAAATACACGCCTCGTCATACTCGCCGTTATCACATCAGTGCTGATGACGGTTTGCGGGCTAAACATTGGTCCGCGAGCGCCAATGTTTTTCGCGTTAGGCAGCTTAGCCATCGAAGTGACCAAAAGCTCAGCTTGGTCCGCCGCTCTCTTGAGCGTCACGGCTACGGGGGTATCGTTAGCCTGCGCGGCTATAGCGTTCTTGATGGTGCCAGGCATTTATTCACCGGTGGGCGGCGGTTTACTGTTCATCGTGTTCCTCACTATCGTAGCAGGAAACGATCACTTTGGCGCATTATCGACAGGATTTAGCCGGATGCTCGGAGAAGTCAGCTATGGGATCTATCTCTTGCACGGCATCGTACTCACGCTGGTCTTCCAAGATCTTGCCGCTGCTCGCATCCCGCTGCCTGAACGTTGGCTGTTGCTGCCCCTAATATCATTGGCGGTATCTTTGATTGCCACACTTTCGCTCGTCGTGATTGAACGGCCGTTGATCCGTAGCGGGAAACGTCTTGCGCTGCGCATTGCCCGCAAGTCACCCGAGCCTAAAACCATCATAGCGGCTTGAGGTCGCAGACATACACATCGCGACTGTGCTGCTTCGCGTCAGTCAAAGCCTGACAAGTCAAAGGATGCCGATTCGGCAAGAATTTCATTTTGCGTAAAGCGCATCGAACAGTCGCAGCGATATGGCTAAATTCATGCCGCGATGGCAACAGCGTGTTTAGAATGTGGTGAAAAAGTGTTCCGATTTCCCTAGGCGCTTACGTATCATTTAAAGCGAGGCCGGTTTCCGTGACGGAAACAGTTGAGCGTTGGTTTGCATCTGAGAGATCGGACCAGTATGATCTTAAAGGCCATAATCGTGAGGATTTAGGGCCACTGGGTTCGCCAGCGATCGCTGCCAGTTGCGAAACCTACCGCAACCGGAGCGTGTAAGAGCGAATTTACTCACCCACAAAGCTGGATATGTTGGCAGGGAAGCTGCCACAGTTTGGACGTTTTTCACTTTGCGATGATCAAAACAGTCGGTATCCATAACGGGTCTTACTGGGAAAGACAAAGGCCGTGGGGGCGGTCGTTGATTGGTGATGTGTCGCAAGACGCACGTGTTTGAAATTTGCTGCCGTAGCTCTGGGTTCTGCGACTAGGGGCTTGTCATATTTAATTAATCGTTTGACCGGGAATCATCGATCCCCGCACGGCTTCGCTTTCACTTCACCTGACGCGGTCGGCAGCAAGGCGCTGAACTCGGACCAAGTCCGGGCGCGCCCATTCCGGATTGTCGTTCGGCGATCCGGGCTTTCGGTCGAACGAGAGACGGGAAACCGGATCTCAGGTGAAATGGGGAAAATGACATGCCGGTATTTGCGCAATTCAACTTCAACGACACTGGCTCAAACGCCTTGGACAGCGCGCCGGCGTTCGGTGATCAGTTGGGCACCTATCGCAATGGTGCGGCCTCGGTGGGTGGTCAGGCGGTCTTGGATGGCCAAGACGATCTGGTTAAGATCTTCCAGGACCCGTCCTATCAGATGGATCGCGGCACGCTGGATATCAATTTCACTCTGGCCGATCAACCGTTGAGCGCAACTCAAACCGTGCTGTCGCGGGACAGTGTCGGCGAGACGCCCGGCGGTTATCGCATTGAGGTGCAAGCCGATGGGTCGGTGGTCATCAGCCACGAGACCGGCAGCGGCACCGAAACATTCGGCACTGAACCCGGATTTGCCAATCCCGGCGATGAAATAGACCTGTCGTACTCGTGGGATCAAGGCGGCGCTGGCGGCGCGCTGCAAATCAACAACGCAACGACGTCCGACAGCTTCAGCGACACTGTGCCGAACACACTGACAATGGATATGGGCAACACCGATCAGCCGTGGATCGTAGGTGCAGGACAAGCGAACTCGGATGCCGGATCGCTCGACAATATCGACCAGCATTTTGCAGGCTCGGTCGATCTGTTCCAACTCTCTGACAGCGTCGATAATTACGACCATGCGCGCGATGGCTATGTGGACGGCACTGCGGGCGGCGATCTGATTGACACATCCTACACTGGCGACTCGGATGGTGACCTGATCGACAATAGCGACGCGATTTTGGGCGGCGACAGTCCCAATGATGACCGGGTGCGGGCAGGGACGGGTGATGACACCGTCTATGCCGGGTTAGGCGATGACACCATCATCGGCGGCGAGGGCGCAGACGAGCTTTACGGCGGCGCGGACCGCGATGTCTTTATCGTAGGTGCGAACGGCGATGGCTTTGGAGACGTTATCGACGGCAACGAGCAAGGCGACGATTTTGATACGCTCGATCTGACGGGTGCTGGGCCGCTGCACATCATCTATGACCCGGACAATGCCGAGAACGGCACGGTGCAGTTCTTTGATCCTGACGGCAATGTCGCCAGTACGCTGACCTTCACAAATATTGAGAACATCATCCCCTGCTTCACCCCCGGCACGCTGATTGCGACACCGCGCGGTGAAGTTCCGGTGGAGAGCCTGGTTGCCGGAGATCGTGTCATTACCCGCGACAACGGCATCCAAGAAATCCGTTGGGTCGGGCGCAAGGATATCGGCTGGCACGATCTGATCGCCAATCCGCATCTCAAGCCCGTGCTGATCCGTCAGGGCAGCCTCGGTCACGGTCTGCCGGAACGCGATATGATGGTGTCGCCGAACCACCGCGTTCTGGTCGCCAATGACCGCACAGCCCTGTATTTCGACGAGCATGAGGTTTTGGTGTCGGCCAAACATCTGGTCGCTGCCCGCGGCATTGATGCGATCAACGCGGTCGGCACCAGCTATATCCATTTCATGTGCGATCGGCACGAGGTTGTCTTGTCGAATGGCGCCTGGACCGAAAGTTTTCAGCCGGGGGATTACACGTTGAAGGGCATGGGCAACTCTCAGCGCGGTGAGATTTTTGATCTGTTCCCCGAGTTGAAGACACATGCAGGTCTGCAAGCTTACCAAGCGGCCCGTCGCACGCTGAAGCGTCACGAAGCCCTGCTTCTGGCGCGATAAAAGTTTAATGCAGCCCAGGGACGGGTTGCTCTCACTGCAAAGATTGAGGGCCCTTACGGGGGCCCTTTTCGTTTGATGAGCGACGTAACGACCAGATGCTCTGCTTTGCGAGGCGGCGTGATCACGCAACAACACCGTCAGGTTGCGGACATTGCCGCAATACCAGAAACATACCCCAGTTCGGCCATATTCCAAACATGCGCGGCGATTATTTCGACTTTCTAGCCAACTGGATTAGTCGCCATGCCTTCACCGACCGTTAAACTCACCGATCTAAACTGCGTTACGCCCACGCGCATGGCCGCGTCGTGGGGCGGTATCGAGGGTCGATCATGGCGACGCTGAACTCCGGCCTTGGCGGCACTTCGGGATATGGCGAGCAGTCATTCAAGACCACCGGCGGCTTCACTGGCAATCTGGACGATGGCTCTCGGTTGGTTGATGTCAGCACTGTGTTTGGTTCGGGTGGCATGGATGTTTATGGCAGCCGTTTCAGCTCTATTTATGTCAACACCAACGGCCTGATCACCTTCACCTCGGCGCAACCCAGCTATACTCCGTCCGCGCTGACAACGTTGGGCCAACCTAGCCTTGCCGCCTATTGGACCGATATCGACATCAGCAAAGGTGGCGATATCTATTGGGATGTCGACACTGTCACCGGCAAGATCACCGTCACTTGGCTGAACGCAGCGGCTTATTCGGGTGCCGGGACCACCAGTTTTCAAGTCGTGATCACCAGTCTGGGCGGCGGCGATTTCGGTGTCGATTACATTTATAATTCGGTCGGTTACACCAACGGCGGCAGCGGCGTCGCCGTGGTTGGGTTTTCCAATGGCACCACCACGCAAACCTTGCTGGAAGGCTCGGGCGATCCGGCATTTTTGCCAACTTACGCTGGCAACGACTTTGACACCAATGATCCGAGCGGTGTCTATTCGATGCAATTTGAAGCCGGACAGGCTTTTCAGGGTGACGGCGTTGTCGATGGCACTGCCGGCAATGATCTGATCGACACTTCTTACGTCGGCGATCCTGATGGCGACCACATTGATGCGAATGACGGCACCGGTTACGCGGGCACGACGGGACATGCCGATTATGTGTTGGCAGGAAGCGGCGACGACACGGTTAATTCCGGTCTAGGCCATGACATTGTTTACGGTGGCAGTGGCAACGATGTGGTCAATGCGGGCGCCGGAAACGACTCGGTTTACGGTGACGACGGCAATGACAGTCTGGAGGGTGGCAGTGGCCACGACGTCATTTATGGCGGCGCGGGCGATGACACTTTGTCAGGCGGTACTGCAAGCACAGGCACCAATTACACGCCGGTTTACACGGAAGTAACTGCCGCGCTGCAAACGGTGGCAGGCACCAATGGACGGCCGAATTTTGCCGTAAACACCGTGTCCAACGAAAATGACCTGACCACTGGCACATCTGGCACCCTGAGTGGATTTCGACTTGGTAACTCGGATGCCGTAGAAACCCATACTCACACCGCGAGTTCGCAACTGGCGGGCGGACAGATCGTTTTCAATGCGATCAACGGCAACGAGACGCTGACCATTGTGATCGACGGGGTCACCATCAACCTCAACACGGCTATCGCCAGCGGATTGGTGACATTTAACGGCAACGGCAATTACTCGATTAATGCTCTGGGCCAAGTTATTCGCAACGGCGGTGGTACAAGTTCCACCACGACTGGAACGCTAACGATCAACGGGCCTTACACCAGCGTGGCGCTGACCTCAGGCGGCACCACAACCGGGACGGCGGCAGGGCTTTACTATGAATATAGCCCGAACACCAATCCGGTGAACGTCGCTGCCGAGGCCGCTGGCGACGATTACCTCTCGGGCGGTTTGGGCAACGACAGCCTTCTCGGCTATGATGGCAATGACACATTGCTCGGAGATGACGGCAACGACACGCTGGACGGTGGCAATGGCGACGACAGCCTAAGCGGTGGTATCGGCGATGACAGCCTGTTGGGTCTGGTAGGCAATGACACCCTTCTAGGTGGCGATGGCCGCGACAGTCTGTTTGGCGGTGCGGATGCTGACATCCTGACCGGGGAGACGGGCAATGATGTGCTTTACGGCGGTGACGGCAACGATACGCTGGATGGCGGTGCCGACAATGACACGCTCTACGGTGACGCGGGCAATGACAGCCTGCTCGGTGCCGCTGGCAACGACAGCATTTTTGGCGGGGCGGGCAATGACACGCTCTACGGCGGCGATGGCAACGACAGTCTTGACGGTGGCTCCGAAGCTGACAGCCTCTACGGCGATGCAGGCAATGACACTCTGAATGGCGGCTCTGCGGCAGACGGGCTCTACGGCGGCAGCGGCATGGATTACGCCGACTACACCGGCTCGGCTGCAGCGGTAAACCTTGACCTCGCTCTGGGCACGGGTCTGGGTGGCGATGCGGCAGGCGACGCGCTGAGCAATGTGGAAGGTATCTACGGCTCGGCTTTCAACGACACATTGCTGGGTTTTGACGCTGAAAGCACGGTTCCGGGCGATGTTTGGACCAACGCTTTGTATGGCGCTGCAGGCAACGACAGTATTGACGGCCGTGCGGGCTCTGACCGCCTTTATGGCGGTGTCGGCGATGACACGGTGATCGGAGGCGCGGGCAATGATCTGGTCGATGGCGGGGATGGCAACGACAGCCTGACGGGCGACGCGGGCAACGACAATATGCAGGGCGGCCTTGGCGACGATCGCCTGTATGGTGGGTCAGACAACGACACCGCTACGGGCGATGCCGGAAACGACTTGCTCTATGGTGGCACAGGTAACGACAGCCTGCTCGGTGGCACCGAAAACGACACGCTGAATGGCGATGACGGCAACGACACGCTTGATGGTGGCGCGGGGGCTGATCTGCTGTTTGGTGGTGCTGGCAACGACAGCCTGCTCGGTGGCACCGAAAACGACACGCTGAACGGCGATGACGGCAACGATAATTTGCTCGGAGGGGCCGGCAATGACAGCCTGCATGGCGGTCTCGGCAATGATAATTTGCTGGGTGAGGCGGGCAACGACACCCTGCTTGGCGGTGACGGCAGTGACACGCTCGACGGTGGCAGCGAGACTGACAGTCTACTGGGTGAGGCGGGCAACGACAGTCTGCTCGGCGGTGACGGCGCGGATAGTCTATATGGTGGCACGGATAACGACACGCTTTCCGGCGACGTTGGAAACGACCTGCTTTATGGCGGCACGGGCAACGATATTCTGCTTGGCGGAGCAGACAATGACGCGCTTTATGGCGCCGATGGTTTCGACACGCTTGACGGCGGTGCGGGCACTGACCTGCTGTATGGTGGCAACGACAATGATACGTTGTGGGGCGGCACCGAGAACGACACGCTTTATGGCGATGCGGGCGCTGACAGTCTGCTCGGCGGCGCTGGGCTGGATCAACTGTTTGGCGGCGACGGCAACGACACGTTACTCGGCGAGGACAGCAACGATAGCCTTTCCGGCGATCTGGGCGACGACAGCCTGTCTGGCGGCCTTGGCAATGACCAATTGGCGGGCGGCGATGGCAATGACCGGCTGTCGGGCGATGTCGGCAATGATACGCTAGACGGCGGGCAGGGCGCTGACAGCCTCGACGGCGGCGACGGCAACGATTCTATCTTTGCTGGCTTGGGCGTGTGGAATGACACGCTGCTGGGTGGCGCGGGCGATGATACCATCTTGGGCGGCGACGGTGCTGATCTGGCCTATGGGGGCACCGGCAATGACTCGATTGCGACCGGCCTCGGCAATGACACGGTGTTTGGCGACGATGGCGACGACACGCTGTCCGGGGGCGACGGCAATGATCTGCTCTACGGCGGTATCGGGCAAGATGCGCTGCTCGGCGGTAACAATGACGATTATCTCGATGGCGGCGATGGCAATGATCTGCTCGACGGCGGATCGGGCAATGACACCATCTTGGGCGGCGCGGGCAATGACACCTTGCAGGCGGGTTCGGGCGACGACTCGCTGCTCGGCGGTGACGGCAACGATTCAATCAATGCCGGAACTGGCAACGATTATGTCGATGCGGGCACGGGTGACGACAGCGTAGATGGCGCTGCTGGCAATGATTTGATCTATGGCGGCGCTGGGCAAGACAGCATTCTCGGCGGTGCCGACAACGACACGGCCTATGGCGGCAGCGGAAACGACCAGATTTTCGGCGGCGATGGCAACGACCTGGTTTTGGGCGATGCGGGCAATGACACCCTCACCGGCGATGCGGGCAATGACACGCTGTTTGGTGGCGCTGAAAACGACGCGCTTTATGGCGGAGACGGCAACGATCTCGTGTTCGGCGGCACCGGCAATGATGTGCTTTACGGCGACGCAGGCGACGATACGCTGCATGGCGAGGCCGGGGCCGATACGCTGTTCGGCGGCGCTGGCAATGACGTGTTCGTCTCAACCGGCGATGCGACGGATTTTGGCGATGTCATCGGCGGCAGTGAGAATCTTGACGATTATGACGTGCTCGATCTGTCGGCTTGGGGCTGGGCATTGACCAACATCATTTACGACCCGCTGAACCCCGAAAACGGCACTGTGCAGTTTTTGGATAGCGCTGGAGTGGTGATTGGCAGCCTTACGTTCTCAAATATTGAGAAAGTTATCCCCTGCTTCACTCCCGGCGTGCTGATCGCAACCGATCGCGGCGATGTGGCGGTGGAAGATCTGCGCGCGGGCGATCTGCTGGTGACGCGGGATCATGGCCTGCAACCCATCCGGTGGATGGGCAGTCGCAAACTTGGGCTTGGTGAGTTGATTACACAACCGCGCCTGCAACCTGTGAGGATCGCGCAGGGCGCGCTGGGCGGTGGCCTGCCGCTGCGCGATACGCTGGTCTCACCGCAACATCGCATGTTGATTGAGGGCGCCTTGCCCGAAATGCTGTTTGGCGAGGCAGAAGTTTTGGTGGCGGCCACGCATTTGACGGTTATCGCGGGCGTGCAGCAGATATTGCCAGCGGGGGTAACCTACATCCACGTGCTGCTGGATAATCACGAAATCATCCGTGCCAACGGCGCTTGGACCGAAAGCTTTCAGCCAGCCGAGCGGATGCTGTCTGCAATGGAAGACGCTCAACGCGCCGAAATCGCGCAGTTGTTCCCCGACTTGTCGGTGGATTACGCAGATTACCCCGCCGCGCGGCTGTCGCTGAAAGCCCACGAAGCTAAAGTACTGATGAAACTCTCAGCGTAAACAAAAAACGCCGGTCCAAAGACCGGCGTTTTAATCAGCTTATCAAGATATTAGCCGCGCATCTGCGCCCCATCCGCATCAAACAGAGGGGCCAGTTGCACCACGGCTTTGCGACGCTCGCCCAAGATTTCGATGTGGCACTCCAGCCCATCCTTGACCTTATCTGCAGGCAGAAAGCCCATCGCCACCGATTTACCAGCAAAATGGCTGAACCCACCAGAGGTGCAGAAACCTACAACCGCATCGTCCAGCCAAATCGGCTCCCACGCCACCACATCGGCATCCTTGGCATCGACAATAAAGCTGACCAACTTGCGCTTCGGCCCCGAGGCTTTCTCGGCCATAGCCGCCGCCTTGCCGATCCAATCAGCATCCTTGTTCCAGCGGATGAAGCGATCCAGTCCCGTCTCGCACGGGGTATAATCCGGCGAGAACTCACGCCCCCACGAGCCGAACCACTTGTCCAACCGCAGCGACATCATCGCCCGCATCCCAAACGCCCGCAGCCCCAGATCGGCGCCCGCTGCATTCAACGTATCCCACAAATGCCGCACCGACATATGGTCGCAGAAAATCTCATAGCCGAGATCGGCGGTGTAGCTGACGCGCTGCACGATGCAGTTCGCCATCCCCACCGTCATGCGCTTGACGTCCATAAACTTGAACGCATCACCCGACACATCGCTGCGTGTCACCCGGGCAAGCAATTCCCGCGCGTTCGGCCCGGCAATTTGGAAACCGGTGCGGGCATCCGAGACGTTCTGAACCGTCACGCCGTCCATCATGTTCTGCTCGAACCAGCGATAATGCCAACCCTGCGCGCCGTAGCTGGCGGTCAGTTGGAACTCGTGCTCCGACAGGCAAGACACCGTGAAATCGCCAATGATCTTGCCAGAATGTGCCAGCATCGGCGTCAGGCTCAGGCGGCCCACCTTGGGGATATTCCCGGCCATGATCTTGTCAAGCCAAGCCCGCGCATTGACGCCCTTGACGATATACTTACCGAAGTTCTGCAGCTCATTGATGCCGACGCCCGTCCGCACCGCCATGACTTCCTGCCGCGTGGCTTCCCAAGCGTTGGAGCGTTTGAACGTCGGCTCCTCATAGGTCGGCTCGCCGGGCAGGGCGTAATAGTTGACGACCTCAAGCCCGTATTGCTGACCCCAAACCGCGTTCATTTCGCAGTTGGTGTCATACATCGGCGTGGTGCGGAACGGCCGCGCTGCCGGGCGTTCCTCGTTCGGATAGCCGACCGAAAAGCGCATCTGATAGTTCTCAATCACCTTCGGCACGGTGTAACCCGGCGTGGTCCAAGTGCCGAAACGGCTGACATCAAAGCCGCGTGGGTCACGTTCGACCTCGCCCTCGACCATCCATTGCGCAAGCGCCAGCCCCATGCCGCCACCTTGGCTAAAGCCCGCCATCACCGCACAGGCCGACCAGTAGTTCTTCAACCCCTGCACCGGGCCGATCAGCGGGTTGCCATCGGGCGCAAAGGTGAATGGCCCGTGGATCACGGTCTTCACGCCTGTGCGCTCCAACACCGGGAAGCGGCGATAGGCGAAGTTCACCGAATCTTCAATCTTATCAAACTGTTCGTTCAGCAACTCATGGCCGAAGTTCCAGGGAGTGCCGTCCAAAGACCAAGGCTCACAGGGCTTTTCATAAAAACCGATGCACAGCCCGCGACCTTCCTGCCGCAAATAGCTTTCGCCACCCGGGTCCATCACATGCGGGAATTCCTTGCCGGATTTCAAGATATCCATGATCTCGGGGATATCATCCGTCACGATATATTGGTGCGCCATCGGCAGCAGCGGCAGGTAAACCCCCGCCATCGCGCCAATTTCGCGCGCCCAAAGACCGCCCGCGTTCACCAGATGTTCGCAGTAAACCGTGCCCTTTTCGGTGACAACTTCCCAGCCCTCAGCCGTCGGGTTGGTCTCCAAAACTCGGTTGTGCAGCACAATCTCCGCCCCACCCATCCGCGCCGCTTTGGCATAGGCGTGGGTGGTGCCCGACGGGTCCAAATGCCCGTCCAGCGGATCATAAAGCGCGCCGACGATGCCTTCGAGGTTCACCATGCCATAGGTGAATTTCTTGATCTCCTCGGGCCCCAAAATCTCGGTATCCAGCCCCATGTAACGGTGCTTGGCACGCTCGGCGATCAACTGGTCAAACCGCGCCTGATTGTCAGCCAAGGTGATGCCGCCAACATGGTGCAAGCCGCAGGACATGCCGGTGATCGCCTCCAGCTCTTTATAAAGCCGGATCGTATAACCCTGCAACGCCGCCATATTGGTGTCGCCGTTCAGCGTATGAAACCCACCCGCCGCGTGCCAGGTCGAGCCGGAGGTCAATTCCGACCGCTCAATCAGCATCACGTCGGACCAGCCGAGTTTGGTCAGGTGATACAACACCGAGCAGCCGACAACGCCGCCGCCAATCACAACGACGCGGGTATGGGTTTTCATTTGGCAATCCTTATGCAAGCGCAGGGCGCGGCCCTTTCGCGCCAAAATAGGCCGTTCGCCGTAAATCACCGCCCCGTCCGCGACAAAATACGTCGCAAACAGCGTGTCAGCGCAGCGGTAGACCCTAGCGGCAGATCATTGTAGCAAGGGCGCAGCAACGGAGGCACAGATGCTGGGTAAACTTTGGCCGATCCTGATTGGCGTGGCTGTGGTGCTGGCCGCACTTGTGGCGATGCGACCGCTGCTGCCGATTGATGAGACGCGTTATCTTTCCGTCGCCTGGGAGATGTGGCTGTCCGGCGACCCGGTGCATCTGACCAAAAATGGCGAGATGTATACCCATAAAACCCCGTTGCTGTTCGTGCTGATCAACCTCGTTTGGCTGGTCACCGGCGTGTCGGAATTTGCCGCCCGCCTCGTTGGCCCCGCCTGCGCCGTCGGCATGGTCGCAGGAACCACGCTATTGGCCCGCCGCCTCTGGCCTGCCGAAAACCTCGGGCTTCGCGCCGCCCTGATCCTGTCGGGCTTCCCGGTGTTTCTGATCTACGGTTCGGCCACGATGTTCGACGCATTGCTCGCCCTCGGCGTGCTCGGCGGCATCGCGGCGCTTTGGAGCATCGGGCAGGGCAGGGGCGGCTGGCTGACGTTGGGCCTCGCGCTGGCTTTCGGCGTCTACGCCAAAGGCCCGGTGATCCTCGTCCACCTGTTGCCCGCGCTGCTCGCCATGCCTTACTGGGCACCGAACCCGCCCAGAGCCATCCAGATCGCCAAAGGTTTCGGCGGCTCATTACTCATCGCCCTCGCCCTAATCGCGCTCTGGCTCGTCCCCACACTCCTCACCGCCACGCCTGAATTCCGCACCGAGCTGCTGTGGACCCAGTCCGCCGCCCGAGTCGCCGGAGGCATGGCACACGACCGCCCGTTCTGGTTCCTCGCCGCGCTCCTGCCGCTGCTACTGTTCCCATGGGGCTGGTCGATCCGCCTGTGGTCCGGCTTCAAAGGCACATGGAGCGATCCCGCCATCAAACTCTGCACGATCTGGGCCGTCTCCACCCTTATCCTGTTCTCGCTGATTTCCGGCAAACAAGCCCACTACCTGCTGCCCGCATACCCCGCGATGGCCTTGCTGTTCGCCCATGCCTCAACCCGAGCGAAATCTGGCAGCCTCGCTTGGGTCGCCCTGCTGCTAGTCGCCGCCGGGGCAGGAGCCATCGGCGTCGGCCTGATCCCCGCCAAAGCCGACCTTGCCCAACTCGCCCCCTATTGGCCACTCACCGTCCTCGCCGCGCTTTGCATCATCCTCGCCCTGCTGGTCTGGCGCTTGCCGCGCATCCCCGGCCATCTTCTAGCGGGCGTAGGGCTAACCCTTGGCATCCACGGCATAATCGTCAGCACCGGACTATACGCCGCCTACGATGGCCAAAGCCTCGCCAATACCCTCGCCACCCACGAGGCGGATGGCCTCGCGGTGATCAACGAGGAATACAATGCCGAGATCAACTTTCTCGCCCGCCTGACTACCAATCTGGCCCTAACGCCTGACCTGCAAAGCCTGACCGCTTGGGCGCAAACCCATCCAAACGGCGTGTTCTTTGGCCGGGTAAAAGAAAACTCGCTGACGGCAGCGCCGCAGCAGGTTTTCCACTTCTTCGCGCAGGATTGGGGCCTCTGGCCCGCCTCGGCTATTTCTCCGGTATCAGCCCCTTCGGACTGAACCTTAGAACCAGCAGCAGCACCGCCCCCAACGTGACCAACCGCAAATGTGGGGCGGCATCAATCAGATGCGCCTTCAATGCCCCCGCAGGCAGCGGCATGGTCACATACCCCATGAACACTGGCCCTGCGTTTTCTACTATCAGCCACAGCCAGCCCAGCAGCAGCCCGCCCAAGACCGCCCCCCAGTTGTTGCCCGACCCACCGACGATCACCATCACCCAGATCAAAAACGTGAACCGCAGCGGTGAGTAATTACCCGGTGTCAACTGCCCCTCCATCGAGGTCAGCATCGCGCCCGCCATCCCCACCACAGCCGAGCCGATGATGAAAATCTGCAAATGCCGTGCTGTTACGTTCTTGCCCATCGCCGCCGCCGACACTTCATTGTCGCGGATCGCCCGCATCATCCGGCCCCAAGGGCTGTTCAGCATCCGCTCGGAAATCCAGATCAGCGCCAGCAAGACGATACCAAAGATCAACATATACAACAGCTTGACCAGAATGGTTGATGAGTTGACAAGATCAAACCCCCAATTCTGCGCCCAACCGATGAACTCCGGCGATTTTTGCAAATCAACCTCATACGGCACCGGCCAAGGCCGCGGCAGACCGATCAGGTTTTTCACGCCACGCGACAGCCAATCCTCATTCTTCATCACTGCGAGGACGATTTCAGCAATTCCCAGTGTGGCAATCGCGAGGTAATCCGAGCGCAAACCCAAAGCCACCTTGCCAATCGCCCAAGCCGCAACGCCTGCGAACAGCGCACCCACTGGCCAAGACAGCAGCGATGGCAGACCGAACCCGCCGATATTGCCATAAACCGCCGGATTGAACGCCTCAATCGCCGTCACCGCTGGGTCATAAATCGCGCGATAGGCAAAAAAGCCGCCGATCAGGATAGCCGCCACAGTCCAGTTGCGTGCACGTCCCTCCATCCGCCGATAGGTCGCCACCGCTGCCGCAATTACCGCCAAACCAAACGCGAGGCTCAACAACAACCGAGGCCCGCCAGCCGCCCAAGCCTCCGGCACTGGCTGCGCAGAAACCACCACCACCGCCAAACCGCCCAACGCCACCGAGCCCATGATGCCGGTCGAAAACAACCCGGCATAGCCCCATTGCATGTTCACGCCCAACGCCATGATCGCGCTAAGGATGCCGATATTGAAGATTTGCAGGCTTAGGTTCCAGCTTTGCAGCAATCCAGTCGCCACGAACAGCAGGCCGACCCCGGCGAACATCATCACATTGCGGTGCATGTCATTTCCCCTTAAAAATGCCGGTCGGCATGAACAGCAGCACGATGATCAGGATTGAGAAGCTGACCGCGAATTTGTAATCGGTGGACAAAAGTTGCAGCAGTTGCGTTGGTGCGAGATCAACCGAGGCCAGATACAGCACGACCTTTTTCCACGCATAAGTCACGAAAACTTCCGAGAACGCGATCACAAACCCCCCCGCAATCGCGCCGAGCGGATTGCCAAGACCACCCACCACAGCCGCCGCCGCAATCGGCAACAGCAGTTGGAAATAGATGAACGGCCGGAACGACTTATCAATGCCGTAAAGCGTGCCCGCAATCACCGCCAAAGCCGTGGCGATAATCCAAGTCACCATCACGACCTTTTCGGGGTTGATACCGGACAACAGTGCCAAATCCTCGTTATCCGAAAACGCCCGCATCGACTTACCCGTGCGGGTTTTCTGCAAGAACCAGAACAACAAAGCCACGCAGACCGCAGCCATCAGAACCGTGATCGCCGTGGTGGATTTGATCGCGAGACCCTCTTGCAGCCCGGTCATGTCTTTGAATTGCTGCGCCGTCATCACGAACCGCGCGCCATCGGCGAAGGTCTGTTCCTCTGGCCCGATGATCATCCGGGTCAGGCCGTTCAGGATGAACATCACCCCGGTTGAGACGATCACCAGAATGATCGAAGCCGCTTTCTTCTGCCGATAAAATCGATACACCACGCGATCGGTGCCCAGAATGAAAGCGCAAGTGATCACAATTCCGAACGGCAGGGCGAGCAGCGCGGTCGGCAACGGCCCCGCAGAAATCCCCATGCTTTGAAACCACCAAGTGATCAGGATTACCCACATCTTGCCAAATGCCATGGTATCGCC
>NZ_JAQGKQ010000113.1 GCF_028290025.1 Cypionkella sp.
GTAGGTATTACTGTTTGATGAACCCCTCTCTAACCTTGACGCGAAACTCCGCGTGCTGATGCTGACTGAGATTATAGAGCTGCACCAACGCCTGAAAACCACCTCCGTGTAGGTCACCCACGTCCAGTTCGATGAGATGACCATGGCCGACAAAATCGTGGTGATGCAGGGTGGCCGCATCGAGCAAGTCGGCGCACCGCTAGAGCTTTACGATCGCCCTGCCAACATCTTCGTCGCCTCCTTCATCGGCTCGCCCTCGATGAACCTGATCGACGGCGTCGTGAAGGGCGGCATGGTTGACGTTGACGGCGCGCGCCTCGCTCTGCCGCCCGGATCAAACGCCACCGAAGGCCAGCAAGTCGTCTACGGGGTGCGCCCAGAAACCTTCGCCCTCAGCCCGCAGGGCCTTGCTGGCACCATCGCGGTGGTCGAGCCGACAGGCTCCGAAACCCATGTCGTGGTGCGCATCTCAGGCCGCGAAGTCACCGCCGTGTTCCGCGACCGCGTCAGCTTCCGCCCCGGCGACGCCATCACCCTCGCCCCCGACGCCACCCAATCACACATTTTCGACAAAGCCACCGGGCAGCGGCTAGTGTAACACCGCGGCCTTGACCGCAGGATCAAATCCAGCACAACTAGCCGCAAAAGGGAGGGCACCATGCTCAAAGGAATTGACCCGCGCTTGAACGCGGAAGTGCTGCATTGCCTGCGCGCGATGGGCCACGGCGATGTGCTGATCTTGGCTGACACTAACTTTCCAGCGGATTCCATCGCCCGCGCCACAGTCACCGGCAAACTGCTGCGGATGGAAAACCTCACCTGCGCCGAAGCCGCGGCAGCCATCCTGTCGGTTTATCCGCTGGATACTTTCGTGCCCGACTTTGCCGGCCGCATGGAAGTCGTAGGCTTCCCCGATGAAATCCCACCCGTGCAAGCCGAGGTGCAAGCCGAAATCAACGCCGCCGAAGGCTCCACCCGCCCGATGATCTCGATTGAGCGTTTCGCCTTCTACGACATGGCGCGCGAAGCTTATGCCGTGATCCAAACCGGAGAGCGCCGTTTCTACGGCTGCTTCATGCTGCGCAAAGGCGTGATCCCGCCAGAGGCGCAGTAACATGAGCAACGCTGCAAAACCCATTGTAATCCTTGGTATCTTCGTCGCAGACACCGCCTACCGCGCAGAACGTCAGCCCAAAATGGGTGAGACGATCTTGGGCAATTCCTTCGTACTCGGCCCGGGCGGCAAAGGCTCCAACCAAGCCGTCGCTGCCGCTATGGCAGGCGGCAAAACCCG
This sequence comes from Cypionkella sp., assembly GCF_028290025.1. GTDB lineage: Bacteria > Pseudomonadota > Alphaproteobacteria > Rhodobacterales > Rhodobacteraceae > Cypionkella. The sequence continues at coordinate 1,295 of NZ_JAQGKQ010000113.1, forward strand.
TTTCATCACGCGGTTAGGCGATGACGCCTTTGCCGAAATCGCGCGGTCCACTTGGGCGAAAGCGGGGGTGATCCCCGAAGTCAAAATCGACGCCGAAAGCTACACCGGGGCGGCCTATATCTTCATCGAAGAAGCCACCGGCAACAACGCCATCATCGTCTCACCGGGAGCCGCTGGCCGCGTATCCATCGAAGATGTCGAGGAAAAAGCCGAGCTCATCGCCTCCGCCGCAATCTTCGTAACGCAACTCGAACAACCAATCCCCGCCGCCAAACGCGCCCTGGAAATCGCCCGCGCCGCAGGTGTCACCACCATCCTGAACCCCGCCCCAGCCGCGACGCTTGGCGACGATATCCTAGCCCTCTGCGATTACGTCACCCCAAATGAGACCGAAACCGAAGCCCTAACCGGCCTCCCCGTCACCACCGTCGCCGAAGCCGAAATCGCCGCCGACGCTCTCCTCGCCCGCGGCGTCGGTGCCGTGGTAATGACCCTCGGCGACAAAGGCGCTCTCTACCGCGACCGCACCCGCTCGGTCCACGTCCCCGTAATCTCCGCAGGTAAAGTCGTAGAAACCACCGGCGCGGGCGACGCCTTCAACGGCGGTTTTGCAGTCGCGCTCTGCGAAGGCCGCGACGTCGTAGAAGCCGTCCGCTTCGGCTGCGCCACAGCAGGCATCTCCGTCACCCGAGCAGGCACCGCCCCCTCAATGCCGTCCCGAGCCGAAATCGATGCCCTGCTCGCCAAGTCCTGAACGCTTAGCGCCTCACCAAAGCGCGATGCTCCGCAGGGGATATTTAGACCAATGCGAAAGCCGAAACCTACAATTTCGCACTGGCCAAAATATCCCCGCCGGAGGCTCTTGATATCAATCATCACACTGGAAATCGTTAATAAACCCTTAACTACCCCCCGCTAACCCGTTGATTCATATAAGCCACCCTCCCGCGCCACGTGTGGACATCACTCCATATTGGTATGCCGCGCCCGCATAGCCTCAGCCGCCTCACCCTTCATTTCCCGCAACCTCAGCACCATAATTTCGAACACCAAAAACATCGCCCCCTCAAACAAAGACCCCATCGGCAGCACCGAATCTCCACCCAAATCCCGCGCCATAGTCTGCGCCGGAATAACCAAAACCTGATCCGCCAGCGCCAGCGACGGCCCCGAAACCTCTGCCGTCACCATCAAAACCCCGGCACCCGCAGCCCGAGCCACCCCCGCCAAAGCTGTCACCGTCGAAAGCTCCCCCGGCCCACAAGCCGCGAAGAACAGATCGCCAACCCCAACGGCGGCGCGGTCAGATCGCCCTGCATCGAGACCGCCAACCCCAAATGATAGAGCCGCATCGCGAAGGCCCGCATCATCAGCCCCTCACGCCCGCAGCCATACAGCATCACCCGCCGAGCCGACAAAATCCGCCCACAAGCGGCCTCCACCGCCGCCTCATCAACCCGCTCCGCCACAGCACCCAACTCCGCGAGCGCCCCAAGCATCAATTTCCTCAAACCACGCCCCCCAATTCATGCGCAATATCGCGGGTCTGCAAATACAGCCGCTTCCAGAGCGGATACTGCCGCGCATAAACCGCCTCAGACACCGGCTGCACCACCCGCGCAACCGGGTTCCATTCCGCGATCTCATCCGGCAACACCCGCCCCACCGCCACCGCCGCCAGAAACGCATCGCCATAACTCGCGCCGATCGTTTTCTCCGCCACGCTCTGCGGCACGCCGCCAATATCCGAGGTCGCCTGCATCCAAACCGCGTTCTTCGTGCCACCCCCGACCGCCAGCACCCGCACAGGCTCGGCCCCGAGTTCGCGGCAAACCTCCATCACATGCGCGGTTCCCGAAGCGATCCCCTCCAACACCGCACGAAACAGATCGCCGCGTTGATGCGTCAGGTTCAGCCCAAAGAACGCCCCAACCGCGCCCGCATCATGGATCGGCGTGCGCTCACCCGAGAAATACGGCAGGCACAGCAAACCCTTCGCTCCCTTCGGACTGGCCGCCGCCTCGCTTGCCAAAATCCCAAACGCACCGTCCCCCAACTCGCGCGCAAACTGGTCGCGAAACCAATGCGTCAGCGTGCCAGAAGTGGCCAACCCCGCCATTGAGGCGTGCTGTCCCGGATACAGCCACGGCGCATACCACATCCTAGGGTCGCGCACCGGAAGCGCCGTCAACTGAATGATGAAAATCGTCGAGCCATACATCATCATCATTTCGCCCGGATCGCGCACCCCCACCGAAACCGCCTCTGCCGCCGCATCAATCGTGCCCACAGTCACCGGAGTGCCCACCGCCAACCCAGTTTTCGCAGCCGCCTCAGCCGTCACATGACCAGCAATTTCCGTGCTCCACGCCAGCCTTGGCAGGCGATCCACAGCGATGATACCCGCTGCCAAATCCTCCGCCCAACTCAGCGTGTTCACATCATACAACGGCGAGAAATTCGCCGCCGTGTAGTGATCCATCACATAGTCGCCGGTCAGCTTCCACGTCAGATAAGGCGTTGCCGACAACACCATCGCGGTCTGCGCGTAAATCTCGGGCCGCTGTTGCTTCAGCCACAAAATCTTCGGCCCCACCGATTGCGAGGTCAGCGCATTGCCGCACCGCGCCATGATGACCTCCGCGCCAATCCGCTCGGTCAGCTCAGAAATCTGCGCCGAAGCCCGCGTATCGACACCATAAAGCACACCGTTCATCAGCGGTTTGCCAGCAGCGTCCACGGGCAGCATACAAGGGCCGATAGCCGAGCACGCCACCGCAACAATCTCCTCAGGTTCTACATGAGAGTCGCGAAGCAACGCCGTGGTAACAAATACAAAATCACCCCACCAGTCATCTTCCGCGCGGTGCTCCGCCCAGCCCGATTGCGGCACCAACATCTTATGCGCGCGCGACGCCTGAGCAATAATTGCCCCCGTAGCATCAACCAGCACGCCCTTTGTCTCAAAGGTGCCAATATCGACGCCGAGCGTGTAACTCATCGCGGCCGCCGCGACAGATCAAACCCCGGGCCAATCTGCGACAGCGCCTGCTCCAACAGATCTACCATGCCGGAAAGATCCCGCATATCAAGCACTTCCAACGCGGAGTGACTGTAACGCATCGGGAAACCTACATCCAAACAGGCAACGCCTTCGGTGCCCATGAACTGAATATAGGACAGATCGGTCAGCGCCCCGGTATGGGCGGAGCGTTGCAGCGGCAGACCGCGCGCGTCTGCCGCTGCCTCAAACAGCCGCACCAAAGCCGGATGCGGAATGACCCCGTTCAAGGTGCCGCGACCGTGGAAGGAATAGAGCGAAATCCCCGGCCCGCCGCCCAAAGTAACCTCACCGCGCCCGGTCATATCAGGCGTGTCGCAGGCCAGCAGCAGATCAATCTGCAAGGCAATATCCGGCGCGCAGGACGTCGCCGCAGGCAGCACGCCGCGCAGGTTGTATTCCTCTTGCACCGACCAAACCAGATGCACCGTCGGCCCGGATTGCCGCCCCACCAGCCGTCGCCCAAGATCAATCAGCGCCGCACAGCCCGCGCGATCATCCACCGAAGTCCCCGCCAACCGATCCCCGGCAAGGTCAATCACCCGCGGCATATACACCACCGGGCAGCCAATTTTCACGCCCGCGGCCTCCGCCTCGGCACGGTTCGAAAACCCCGCATCGACGTAGAGTTCCGCATAAGGCACCACCCGATATTTTTCATCCGGCGTGGTCGCATGGTGGCTTTTGTTGGCAATCAACCCCGGCAGATCGCCCTGATCGGTGCAAATCAGCACCGCTTGCGCAGCCAAAGCCCGCTCTGGCACGCCGCCCAGCCGCTCCAACCGGATCAGGCCAGAGTCCTCCACCTTGCGAATGATAAACCCCAGCTGATCCATATGGGTGAAGACCATCACCGAGGGTGCTTCAGGATCACCCGGCAAAGTAGCTACCAGATTGCCCAAACGATCCGAGCGATGCGAAATTCCCAAGCCATCGAGATGCCGCGCAATGCAGCCCGCCACCCGTTCCTCATAGCCCGAAAGCCCCGGTATCAGCATCAATTCCGTCAGTAATTGCCGCATCATGCCCCCCGCACCGCGCGCACACGGTCCATGAAATCACGCGCTCGCACAGGGTCCACCGCCGCCCAAGTATCGCCGCCATGCTTCAACGCGGACCCCACAATACAGCCATCCGCCACCCGCAAAACCTCCGCCACCGTGTCATGCTTCACCCCGGTATTCGCGAGCACAGGCGTATTCGGCAACACCCGCTTTACCGCCTCAAGATCGACCATCTTCGCGGCCTCGCCAGTGATCGCGCCGGACACCAACACCGCATCCGGGATCGACGAAAACACCGCCGAGCGTGCCCGATCCGGCAATGATCGAGGGTCCAATGACCCCGCGAACTCCGCCGAAACGTTATACAATTTCACCACACGGCTCGCGCCAATCCGCTGGCCATAGCGCAAAGCCGCCCCCGCATCAGGCGCCCAAACTCCCATATCGCTCGCATAAGTCCCGGTGAAAATCTCACGCACAAACGCAGCCCCGGTCGCCGCCGCCAAGGCCATGGTCGCCATCGGATCCCACAGCACATTCACCCCAAACGGCACGGCAATCTGCCCCCGCAACCGCCCGATCACATAGCCCATCGTCACCGTGCTCGCGGCATCGACGCGCAATTCATACGGCCGATCATTCTCGTTGCCAAACATCACCGCATCAAATCCCGCCGCCTGCAACGCCGTCAGATCAGCCAAAGCCCCGGCAATTATCCCCTCGACGCCCGCCTCTGGATCATGCAGCGGCGTCCCGGGCATCGCCCCCAGATGCACCATCGCAATCACCGGCTTTTTCGCACCGAATACCTCCGCAAATCTCGTCATAAAACCCTCCCGTTTTGCGAAGGCTAACGCGAAAGCCATTGGCCGGGAAGGCAGAACATACTAGCATGTCAGTTAAAATCAGGGGGCGAATATGCAGGTCAGACACTGGGATCGCTTGGGCAACGGCGGCCTAGGCTTCACCGAATTGGGCTTCGGCGCGGCCCCGCTTGGCAATCTTTACCGCGCGATTTCCGAAACCGACGCCCAAGCCATCCTGACTCGCGCTTGGGATGCAGGCGTGCGCTATTTTGACACCGCGCCGCTCTATGGCCTTGGCCTGTCCGAAACCCGGCTCAATCACTTTCTGCGCGACAAACCTCGCGACAGCTACATTCTGTCAACCAAAGTCGGCCGCCACCTGCGGGTTTGCCCGCCCGATCAGCGCGACGGCTTTGCCAAATGGTTTGAGGTGCCCGCCCGAAATGAGGTCTACGATTACAGCTATGACGGCGTGATGCGCTCGCTTGAGGCGTCGCTCGAACGCCTCGGGCTTGACCGCATCGACATCCTCTATGCGCATGATCTTGATGTCGGAAATCACGGCTCGCAGACCAACCTCGACGCCAAACTCAGCGAGTTCATGGCGGGCGGCTACCGCGCGCTACGGGAATTGCGCGATCAAGGCGTGATCAAAGCCTTCGGCGCGGGGGTGAACGAATGGCAGCCCTGCCAATGGCTGCTGGAGCGTGGCGATTTCGACCTGTTCCTGCTCGCGGGCCGCTACACTTTGCTCGAACAAGCGCCGCTCATCAGCTTCCTGCCCCTCGCCCAACAACGCGGCGTCGGCATCATCATCGGCGGCCCCTACAATTCCGGCATCCTCGCCAGCGGACCAAAACCCGGCGCGTTTTACAATTACGACCCGGCCCCCGAGCCTATTCTCGCCCGCGTAGCCGCCATCCAAGCCATATGCGAAGCCCACAATACCCGCCTCGTCGATGCCGCTTTCCAGTTCCCTCTGCGCCATCCAGCGGTGGTTTCCATCATCCCCGGCGGTCAAGGCGTCGCCGAAATGGACAGCAACGTGACAGCCGCAAACGCCCAAATCCCCGCCGAACTATGGGCCGATCTGAAAGCCCAAGGTCTGCTCCACCCCGACGCCCCAATCTAACTAAAACTTACCTAAAATTGTCATCCTCTCTGCTCAAATATCCCACGGGGGAAGCGGCCCTTCGCCGCGCGGGGGTGTGACCCCCCCCGTCCGACAGCTCATCAGACCGCACCTCAAGGATTAAACAACTCCGGGTGGCTGCGCTCCAAAGGCTCCAGATACGTCACCAATTTGCGCAAATGCAGCCGCATCGCCGCCCGCGCCGCCTGCGGATCGCGCGCTTCGAGTGCCGCCATAATCGCGCGATGCTCGGCCAAAGTCGCGCTAACTCTACCATCCACCGGAAGCACCAACCGCCGCGCTCGCTCGACATGCACCCAAGCACTTTCCGCCACCGCCGACAGCTTGCGATAGCCGGTAAAGCTGCGGATCATCTCATGCATCTCACCGTCAAGCTGGTAAAACCCCGGAATATCACAATCCCCGAGCAACGCCGCCTGCACCGTCAGATTGCGCCGCAACGCCACCAACTGTTCTTCGCTGATGCTTTCGGCAACCAGTTCAATGGCTTGCAATTCGATCGCTTCGCGCAGGAACGCCCCCTCCCTGATTTCCGCCATCGAAAACCGCGCCACATAGGTGCCCGCCTGTGGGATCACATCGACCAGCCCCTCATTGGCCAGCCGCGCCACCGCATCCGAAACCGGGCTGCGTGAGACGCCCAATTCAGCGCAAATCTCGGGCTTGCGCAAGATTTCACCGGGGCGATAGCTCAGCGATAAAATCGCCTGCCGCAAGGTTTGATAAACCTTATGGCCAAGCGAGCCAGAAAATTCCTCAAGCGGGCGCAGGCTGCGATCCGCCAAGATCGGCTCTTGTGAGAAACTGTCATCGGGCTGTAACATGCTAACATGTTAGCCGAGCCTATCCTCGGGATCAAGCAAAGGCACCGCGATATGTCCCACAGCAATGAAAGCGTGATCCGGTTGAATCCAGCCGATAATCTGGTGATCGCCCTCGTCGATTTGCCCGGCGGCGCACAACCGGGCGGCATGGATATCGCCACCACGCAAGCTATACCGCGCGGTCATAAAATCGCCACGAGGCGAATTGCTACGGGCGAGCAGGTGATCCGCTACGGTCAGATCATCGGTCAGGCTCTGGTCGATATTCCGGCTGGCGCGCATATTCACAGCCATAATCTTGGCATGGGGCCGCACACCGACGATTACGCGATTGGCAGCGAAAGCCACGCTTTGCCCAGCCTGCCTGCCCGCAATTTCATGGGCTACCACCGCAGCGATGGTCAGGTCGGCACCCGCAATTATATCGGTATCCTCACCTCGGTGAACTGCTCGGGCTCGGTCGCCCGCTTCATCGCCGAGGCCGCCGAGAAAGACCCGGTGCTGTCCGCGATGCCGAATATCGACGGCTTTGTGCCGATTGTCCACAACACTGGCTGCGGCATGTCGGGGGTAAACGAGGGCTACGACACCCTGATGCGCACGCTTAAAGGCTACGCCCGCAACGCCAATTTCGGCGGCATCCTTCTGGTGGGTCTGGGCTGCGAGGTCATGCAGGTGCCCGATCTGGTCGGCCAAGGCCGCCTGCGCCCCGACGGCAATTTCCGCTATATGACCATTCAGCAAACTGGCGGCACCCGCGCCACAATCGCGGCTGGCCTGAAGGTTTTGCATGAGATGGCCGAGGTCGCAAGCCACACCGCCCGCGCCCCCGCGCCGGTTTCCAAGCTGATGATCGGCCTGCAATGCGGCGGCTCTGACGGCTATTCCGGCATCACCGCCAACCCGGCTCTTGGACATATGTCCGACTTGCTGGTGCAGATGGGCGGCACCACAATTCTGTCCGAAACACCCGAAATCTACGGCGCAGAGCACCTGCTGACGCGCCGCGCCGTCTCAAAAGAGGTCGGTGACAAACTGCTGGAGCGCATCCGTTGGTGGGAGGATTACACCGCCCGCAACGGCGGCGAGATGGACAACAACCCATCCCCCGGCAATAAAAAAGGCGGCCTCACCACGATCCTCGAAAAGTCGCTCGGCGCCGTCGCCAAAGGTGGCACAGCCCCGCTTGTTGGCGTCTACAAATTCGCAGAGCCCATAACCACCCCCGGCTTCACCTACATGGACAGCCCCGGCTACGACCCTTGTTCCGTCACCGGCCAAATCGCCTCCGGTGCCACCATGATCATCTTCACCACCGGACGCGGCTCCGTCTCCGGCTACAAGCCAAGCCCCTGCATCAAGCTTGCCACCAACACCGAAATGTATACCCGCATGGCCGAAGACATGGACATAAACTGCGGCGACATCCTCACAAACGGTGTGAGCATCGCCGCGAAAGGCGCTGAAATCCTTGAGAAAGTCATCACAGTGGCTTCAGGCGAGCGCACCTTCTCCGAACAACTAGGCTTCGGCGGTTCCGAGTTCGTCCCATGGCAAATCGGCGCGGTGATGTAGCAAGATAGAGCCTCCGGCGGGGATATTTAAGCAGAGAGGATGACCTTAAGCCGCCGCTTTACCAATTTCACATTGGCTCAAATATCCCCGCCGGAGGCACGCCGCCCTCTCACCCCTCCATCTCAATCAGAGCCGAAATCTCCGCCACAGCCGCCTCAACCAGATCCACCCGTCCCCGCGCCTCGACATTCAGCCGCAACAACGGCTCGGTATTCGACGACCGTAAATTGAACCGCCAATCGCCGAACTCCAACGACAGCCCGTCCAAATCATCCCGCGCCACAGCCCTCGGCGCATAAGCAGCCTCAATCCGCGCCACCACCGCCCGCGCATCCGTAACCCTAAAGTTGATCTCTCCCGAAGACGGAAACGCCGCCCGCCGAGCCGCCAACAGATCCGCCAACGACAGCCCCGACCGCCCCATCAACTCCGCCACCAACAGCCAGGGAATCATCCCGGAATCGCACGCCATAAAGTCGCGGAAATAATGGTGCGCCGACATTTCGCCCCCATAAACCGCGCCAGTATCGCGCAACGCCTGCTTCAAAAACGCGTGCCCCGTCGGAGCAGCCACAGTCGTCCCCCCAGCCCGCGCCACCACATCCTGCGTGTTCCAGATCACCCGCGGATCATGCACAATCGTAGCCCCCGGCTCTTTCGCCAAGAACACCTCCGCCAGCAGCCCGACCAGATACTCCCCCGCCACAAACCTGCCCGTCGCATCGAACAGGAAGCATCGGTCGAAATCGCCATCCCAAGCCACGCCCATATCCGCACCGGCCGCCACAACAGCCGCCGCCGTCACAGGCTGGTTTTCCGGCAGCAACGGGTTCGGGATGCCATTGGGAAAACTGCCATCGGCCTGATGATGCATCCGCACGAACTCCAGCGGAGCGCCCGCCAAGGCCAACGCCTCAGCAATCGCATCAAACGTCGGCCCCGCAGCCCCATTCCCCGCATTCACCACGATTTTCAGCGGCCGCAGCGCGCCCAGATTTACAAACGACAGCACCCGTTCCACAAACCCAGCCCGCACCCCCGACGCATCCACCACACGCCCCCCCGGCAGTCCTTCCCCAAACGCCCCAGCCTCCGCCAACGCCCTGATCTGCGCCAGCCCGGTAGTGGCATCCAGCGGAGCGGACCCCCGCCGCACCATCTTCATGCCGTTGTAATCCATCGGATTATGCGAGGCCGTCACTTCAACGCCGCCATCCGCCTGCAGCGCCGTGGTGGCAAAATACATCTCCTCGGTTCCGCACAGCCCCAGATCCATCACCTCCACCCCCGCCGCCACCAGCCCCTCGGCCACCGCCGCCGCCAGTTCCGCCGAAGACGCCCGACAATCCTGCCCCAGCACCACCCGCTTCGCCCCAAGCCCTTCAGCAAACGCCCGCCCAATCCGCCGCGCAATATCGGCATTCAGCTCATCACCAAGTTTGCCGCGAATATCATAGGCTTTGAAGCAGGTATAATGCGGCATATCTCACCAAATTTCCGTCAAATTTCGCGGCACAATAGGCCCCGCACCCGCCAAAGGTCCAGCAGCCAAAGCCTTTCCAAACCGCCCCCCCCGCCCTATAAGGCCGCAACCGCAATAGGAGCCCGTGATGCGCACAGCCGAGATCACCCGCAACACCAATGAGACAAAGATCGCCGTTGCCATCAACCTCGACGGCACTGGCATCGCCAAAATCGCCACCGGCGTAGGCTTTTTCGACCATATGCTCGATCAACTCGCCCGCCATTCTCTGATCGACATTACCGTTCAGGCGGCGGGCGATCTTCACATCGACGATCACCACACCGTTGAAGACGTCGGTATCGCCCTCGGCCGAGCCCTCACCCGCGCCTTGGGCGATAAAAAAGGCATCCGCCGCTACGGCCATTTCCGCCTCGCAATGGACGACACCCAGGTCGCCTGCGCATTGGATCTCTCCGCGCGCCCATTCTTGGTCTGGAATGTCCCTTTCACCGCAGCTAAAATCGGCACGTTTGACACCGAACTGGTGCGCGAATTCTTCCAAGCCCTCGCCACCCACGGCGGCATAACCCTGCATGTTGACCTGATCCACGGCCTGAACAGCCACCACATCGCCGAAGCCGCCTTCAAAGCCGCAGCCCGCGCCTTGCGTGAAGCCGTCGAGCCCGACCCCCGCATGGCAGGCGTTCTGCCCTCTACCAAAGGCGCGCTTTAGTTAACCATAGCCACTTAAATCATCCTCTGCGCTCAGTATCCCCGCCGGAGGCATCCCAACGCCGCCAACAATCCCAAGGCCCGCCAAATGCTCACCGTCCTCGTAGACTACGATTCCGGCAACCTGCACTCGGCTGAAAAAGCCTTCCAGCGCATGGCCTTAGAGTCAAACGCCGGCACAGTCCTCGTCTCCTCTCGCCCCGAGGATGTCGCCCGCGCCGACCGCATCGTGTTGCCCGGAGACGGCGCTTTCCCGTCCTGCCGCCGCGCCTTGGGCAATTACGGCGAGTTGTTTGAGGCCATTGAAGAAGCCGTCACCAGCCGCGCCCGCCCGTTTCTTGGCATCTGCGTCGGCATGCAAATGATGGCGACTTGGGGCCGTGAATACGGGGATACCAAAGGTTTCGGCTGGATCCCCGGCGAAGTGGTAAAAATCACACCCGCCGATCAAAACCTGAAAGTCCCGCATATGGGCTGGAACGATCTCGTCATCGACCACCCGCACCCGGTACTCGAAGGCATCAAAACCGGCGACCACGCCTATTTTGTGCATTCCTATCATTTCCGCGTCGAAAACCCCGCCGAACGCCTTGCCCATGTCGATTACGCGGGCGATGTCACCGCGATCATCGGCCGCGCCACTATGCTGGGGATGCAGTTCCATCCCGAGAAATCCCAAGCCACCGGCCTGCGCCTGATCGCCAATTTCTTGGCATGGAAGCCCTGAATGCATGCGCTGCTCGACCAAATCGCGTCGGAGATGGCCGAAGCCACAGATCGCGGCAAAGTTGCCAACTACATCCCCGAACTGGCTAAAATCGATCCCAATCAATTCGGCATCGCCGTGGCATTACCCTCCGGCGAAACCCTCACCGCAGGCGACGCAGAGACCCCGTTCTCGATCCAATCAATCTCGAAAGTCTTCACCCTCGCCATCGCCTTGGGCCGCTTGGGCGATCAAATATGGGCCCGCGTTGGCCGCGAACCGTCGGGCCTCGCCTTCAACTCGATCCTGCAACTGGAACAAGAGAACGGCATCCCGCGCAATCCGTTCGTCAACTCTGGTGCCATAGCCGTCACCGACGCGATCCTGCAAGGCCGCCAGCCGCGCGACGTGTTGGCCGAACTGCTGCGTTTCATCCAAGCCGCCGCCGAAGATGACAGCATCACCATAAATCAAGCGGTGGCTAAATCCGAACAGGCCACCGCCCATCGCAACATCGCTTTAGCCGAATTTATGGCCGCGATGGGCAACCTGCGCAACCCGACAGCACTCGCTATCGGCACCTATGTCCACCAATGCGCTGTGGAAATGACCGCCGCCCAGCTCGCCCGCGCTGGCCGCTTCCTGCTCGGCGCACCCGGCTGCCCGCGCTTGGTTTCCATCGCCCGCATCCGCCGCATCAACGCGCTGATGATGACCTGCGGCCACTATGATGCCTCAGGTGAATTCGCCTACCGCGTAGGTCTTCCCGGCAAATCCGGCGTCGGCGGCGGCATCCTCGCCATCGCCCCCGGCAAAGCCTCCATCGCCGTCTGGTCGCCCGGTCTAAACGCCAATGGCAACTCCAAACTAGGCTCTCTCGCCATTGAGAAACTGGCACGCGGCATGGGTTGGTCCGTATTCGGTTAAAGCCGCGAACCGACCCTTAACATTTCACATTGGCCCAAATATCCCCGCCGGAGGCTCCCCATCTCCGCTGCGCAACCATTAACAATCCGTAAGCGATACTTATAGCCTATTGATATATAACAATAATAATTAGCGTCCACGCGTGAACAGCCTACCGCGCCGCCTTCTCAGCAATCCCCGACACCCCTTCGCGCCGCTCCAATTCCGCCAAAACATCCCCCAGCGAAACATCCCGCGACGCCAACATCACCAGCAAATGATAGATCACATCAGCCGCCTCCGAGGTGAGCCGCGCCCGATCCCCCTTCACCGCCTCAATGATCGCCTCAATCGCCTCTTCCCCGAACTTCTCAGCACATTTCTCCGGCCCCTTAGCCAGCAATTTCGCCGTCCAAGAACTCTCCGGGTCCGCCGTTTTGCGGGCAAAAATAGTCTCGCTCAACCGATCCAACGCGCTCATGTCAACCTCATCGCAATACCCGCCGCGGCCATATATTGCTTCGCCTCGCCAATGCTAAACTCACCAAAGTGAAAGATCGAAGCCGCCAAAACCGCCGAAGCGCCGCCCTGCGTCACACCCTCCACCAGATGCTCCAACGTCCCCACCCCACCGGACGCAATCACCGGAACCGCAACCGCATCCGACACCGTCCGCGTCAAGCCCAGATTGAACCCCGCCCGCGTGCCATCACGGTCCATCGAGGTCAGCAAAATCTCCCCCGCACCCTTTGCGACCATCAGCCGCGCGAATTCCACCGCATCAATCCCAGTCGCCTTCCGCCCGCCATGGGTAAAAATCTCCCACTTGCCCGGAGCGACAGTCTTCGCATCGATCGCCACCACAATACACTGCGACCCAAACCGGTCCGCCGCCTCAGCCACCACATCCGGGTCAGCCACAGCCGCCGAATTGAACGAAACCTTATCCGCCCCCGCCAACAACAAAGCCCGCACGTCTTCATGCGTGCGCACCCCACCGCCCACCGTCAGCGGCATGAAACAAGCCTCAGCAGTCCGCGTCACCAGATCAAACATCGTGCCGCGATTTTCGTGCGTCGCGTGAATATCAAGAAAGCACAACTCATCCGCCCCCGCCGCATCATAAGCCCGCGCAGCCTCAACCGGATCGCCCGCATCGCGCAGCGAGACAAAATTCACGCCCTTGACCACGCGGCCATCGGCAACATCAAGGCAGGGGATCAGGCGGGTTTTTAACATGGCATGACCTTATCGCGGGTATCAGTGCGGCGAAAGGGGGCGCTCACGCCCCCTCGGCTTCGCCTCACCCCCTGAGGATATTTGAGCAGAGAGGATGACCTAGAGGCTCAAAGCTTCTAAAGCCGCAGCCAGATCAATCGCCCCATCATAAAGCGCGCGACCCGAGATTGCCCCCGCGATCACGCCAGTATCCCTTAAAGCTATCAGGTCTTCCATCCTAGACACGCCGCCTGAAGCAATCACCGGTATCGAAACCGCCCGCGCCAAAGCCTCGGTCGCTTCAAGGTTTGGCCCCTGCATCGCACCGTCGCGGTCAATGTCGGTGTAGATGATGGCCGCCACCCCGGCATCTTCAAAGCTGCGGGCAAGGTCGGTGACTTTCACCGTGGTTTCCGTAGCCCAGCCTTTGGTCGCGACGAACCCCTTGCGGGCATCAATTCCCACGGCAACCTTGCCGGGGAAAGCCTTCGCGGCCTCTCGCACCAGCGCCGGATTCTCCACCGCCACCGTGCCCAAAATCACCCGCGCCAGACCCTTTTCCAGCCACATCGCAATCGTCGCCATGTCGCGAATCCCGCCACCCAACTGAGCCGGAACCTTCACCGCCGCCAAAATCGCCTCAACCGCGGCCGCATTGACCGGGGTGCCAGCAAACGCGCCATTCAGATCGACCAGATGCAGCCAAGCGCAGCCCGCATCCTCAAACTTTAGCGCCTGCGCTGCAGGATCATCGCCAAAAACCGTGGCCGCAGACATCTCACCGCGCAAGAGCCGCACGCATTGGCCGTCTTTCAGATCAATCGCCGGGTATAGGATCATCACCGCCTCCATCTTTAACGCAGGCTTTAGGGTGTGGGGGCGCGATTGCCAAGACCCGCGCGGGGTCGTGTTACCTATACATGTGCGAAAATTGCTACGTAGGAATTCGCAAAAACCGGGTCGCTATTATCGCGCGGGCTGGTTTATCTGGCGGCTTGAATGGGAGCCGTTGATGTCGCTGAAGGATTGGAACCGCTTGGTGATACTGTCCCTGCTTTGGGGCGGGTCGTTTTTCTTTGTAGCGATTGCGCTGCGAGGTTTGCCGACTTTGAGTGTGGTCTGGGGCCGGGTCGGGCTTGGCGCGGGGTTTCTCGCGCTGGCAATGTGGGCTTCTGGGACGGTATTTCCGCGTGGGCTGGTGGTTTGGCGGGCGCTGGCGGTGATGGGTCTCTTGAACAACGCGATCCCGTTCACTTTGTTTGTGCTGGCGCAGGGGCGTATTTCCGGCGGCATGGCCTCTATCTTGAACGCGACGACGCCGCTTTGGGGTGTGCTGCTGGCGCATTTGTTGACCGAGGAGAAGATCACCCTTCCCAAGGCTGCGGGCTTGGCCTGCGGATTCGCCGGTGTGGTGGTGATGATGGGTGGGGCGGCGTTGGGCGATTTTTGGGCGAGCCTTGCTTGTGTAGGGGCAGCGTTTTCCTATGGCTTGGCGGGGATTTGGGGCAGACGGTTTCGTGGGCTGGGGGTGTCTGCGCTGGCTACCGCTTTCGGGCAGGTGGCCTCTGCTGCGATGATCTTGCTGCCGATTTGGTTGATGGTGGATCGGCCTTGGAACTTGGCTGTGCCCGGGCCTGCAGTGATCGGGGCGGTGCTGGCGATTGCGGCGGCCTCAACAGCGCTGGCCTACTTGATTTATTTCCGGCTGCTCGCTTCAGCGGGGTCGAGTAATCTGTTATTGGTGACGTTTCTCGTGCCGGTTTCGGCGTGTTTGCTCGGGGCGATGTTTCTGGGGGATGCGATTTCGGGGCGACAGTTGGCGGGGTTTCTTTTGATCGCGGCGGGGCTCGCTGCTTTGGATGGGAGGGTTTTGAAATGGCGGTAAAGGGTGGGATCGAGGCGAGCGATCAGGACTGGGCGGATTTGCTGAGCAAGGTTACTCGGGACGGGTTTTATGGGGTTTCCAGCACGGCGATTTATTGTGATTTTGCCTGCCCCTCGCGCCCACCATTGCGGAAGAATTTGCGGATTTTTGAGGTCGCGGAGGAGGCGGAGGCGGGCGGGTATCGACGCTGCAAGCGCTGTGCGGCGCCAGGTGTCCACGCGCGGACCGGGTTTTATTCGCGTTAAACTAAGGGGTTACGGGGGGTATTAAGATCTGATTAAGCTTTGCGCGCAATGCCGAGGCGCGGGATTTCAATCGCGGGGCAGCGGTTCATCACTGCCGTTACGCCCCGATCTTCGGCGCGCTTTGCTGCCGCTTCGTCCCTAACGCCAAGCTGCATCCAGACGGCTTTCAGACTGGGAAATGCCGCCAAAGCCTCATCCACCACCGCCCCTGCTTCTTCGGAACGGCGGAAGATATCGACCATATCGACACCCCCTTCGATCTCGGACAGGCTGGCGCGCACGACCTCGCCTAACGCCATCTGGCCCGCCTGTCCCGGATTAACCGGGATCACCCGATAACCCTGTTGCACCAGATACTGTGCGACGCCGTGGCTGGGGCGATCGGCTTTGGGCGACCATCCGACCAGCGCAATGGTCTGCACTTCAGTCAGAATCTCGCGGATTTTAGCGTCACTGATGTCTGGCATGGCATGCTCCAAAGGCGACGGGCACCAAACAACGGCCCCAAATAAAAAGGCGTCCGGGGCACGGTAACGAACCGTAGGCCGGACGCCAAGGTGTGGAACGAGGGACAGTAAACAGGCATAGCGAGAGTTCCGGCTCGCGTGATGATGATATGGATACCACAGGAACGGATTAAAGAGGCGGTCGCGAGATTGTGATGTTGGTCGCGTGGCGAGCCTAGGGGCGCTGCCCCCGACCCTGGGATATTTGAGCACAGAGGATGACAATTTGATAAAGTTTAGCGAATGTTCAGATAAAGTTTTGCGAATCGTTGGGCTTAGCGCGTTGCCGCTGCATAAAGGCCAACGGCGGCGGCGTTTGAGACGTTGAGGCTGCCGAACTCGCCCACGAAAGGGATGCGGGCGATCATATCGCAGGTCTCACGGGTTTTCTCGCGCAGGCCCGGACCTTCAGCGCCCAACACCAGCGCCACCGGGCGTTTGCCAACCGTTGCCATCGCCTCGGAAAGCTCCAGCGTGCCATCACCATCAAGGCCGACCAAAGTGTAGCCCATCGCCTTTAACTCAAGCATCGCCTCGGCGAGATTGGCGACTTTCAGGTAGGGCTGACGCTCCAACGCGCCGCTGGCGGTTTTTGCCAGAGCCCCAGTTTCGGGCGCTGAATGGTGACGCGGCGCGACCACGGCACGCGCACCAAACACCTCAGCCGAGCGCAGGATCGCGCCAACGTTATGCGGGTCTGTGACACGGTCGAGCAGCACGATCAGCGGCTCGCCTGCGCCGGAGATCGCGATATCGGCAAGCTTGCCCCAGTTCAGCGCCTTCACTTCAAGCGCCGCACCCTGGTGCACCGAGCCTTCGTCAATCGGCACCGAAAAGCTGCGCGGATCGGTCAGTTCGGGCTGCATTTTGGCAAAAGCCACGGCTTCTTCCAACTTGTCCAAAGCGTTTTTGGTGACAACCAGCCGGATTTTTTCACGCGCCGGGTTCATCAGCGCATCACGCACGGCATGCAGGCCAAACAGCCAAACGGTCTCGCGCGCCTCGGCCCGACGATTGCGTTCTTTATCGACAATCCAAGTTGGTTTTTTCTCACCCGACATCGCGTATCAGCCTCATATCATGCGGGCGTGACAATGCGGGCTGCGGGGTTTGGGCGCAAGGCGAAAGCTGGAGAAATCCGAAGCCGCAGCGCCGATCCACCCTTGACGCCCGCTTGGGGCTTCGCTAATCACCGCCGCAGTGGGCGATATGCTGCAAGGTGCGGCAGCGGACTGTAACTCCGCCGAGGCGACTCATGCTTGGTTCGATTCCAAGATCGCCCACCATCTTTCCTGAATATGACGGCAGACCAAGGGCTTAGGCTCTGGCTTGTCATTTGGGCTGCAAACCTTTGCCGCCTATTTGCGGGCGGGCAGCCTTTGCGCTAGGCTCTGCCAACATTCGGATCAGGAGCCTTTCATGCGGTCTTATACCTTCAGCCACGCCATCACCCGCAAACCCTCAACCAGCATTATTGCGGGCTTGCG
Organism: Cypionkella sp.; assembly: GCF_028290025.1. Lineage (GTDB taxonomy): Bacteria > Pseudomonadota > Alphaproteobacteria > Rhodobacterales > Rhodobacteraceae > Cypionkella. The sequence goes on from NZ_JAQGKQ010000113.1 coordinate 18,868, forward strand.
CGCGGTGGATACTGGCACGCCGGATCTGGCGCTGATGCTGACGCATCATGCGGATTACATCGCGGCTCTGCGCGCGACTGGCGCGGAAGTGGTCGAGCTGGAGGCGATGCAGGCGTACCCGGATTCGGTGTTTGTCGAGGACACTGCTTTATGTCTGCCCGAGGGGGCGGTGGTGATGCGGCCCGGTGCGGCGTCTCGGCTGGGCGAGGCCGCCGAGATGGCACCGCATCTGGCAGCACTTTACGTCGATGTCCGCCGTATCGAGGGCGACGACAGCTTCATTGAGGGCGGCGATATTCTGACGACTGAGACGGAGATTCTGGTTGGGCGGTCAGCGCGCACCAATGCCGCAGGGGTCGCGGAACTGGCGCGGTTGGTGGCGGATTGGGGCTATAAACTGCGCGAAGTTTTCACGCCGCCGGGAGTGCTGCATTTCAAAACTGATTGCTCGCTGCTGGATGGCGAGACGATCCTATCGACCAAACGGCTGGCGGATTCGGGCTGCTTTGAGGGGTATAAGGTGATACATGTCGTCGATGGCGAAGAAGCCTGCGCCAATTCGATCCGGTTCAACGATCTGGTGATCATGCCAGCGGGCTTTCCAAAAACCCGTGCGGTGTTGCAGCAGGCCGGCTATAAAGTGCAGGAAATCGGCAATACCGAATGCGCCAAGATTGATGGCGGCATGTCGTGTCTGTCGCTGCGGTTCACGCCAACGCGTTGATTTACGCTCAGACCGAGGCTGTCAGCCCGCGCAGCGAAGGCCAGACAATTCATAAGCAACAATTCCTCCTTTTGCTTTTGCTGCCGGGAAAACTGGTTTAGGATGAAATAATAACGAGTAACGTGGGTTTAACACCCTTGGTAAACGGGGGCGTCCCCGCGAGAGTAGCATGACCGATCAAAAACCTGTGCGGCAAGTGTTCAATATCGTCGCTGTGGTGCAGTCGGGGCGGCTTCAATATGAAGCACTGCTGCTGGCCGCGTCGTTGCGGGCAACCAATCCCAATTTTGCAGGCAAGCTTTATCTGGCCGAACCGCAGCAAGGCGGGGCCTGGTCGAGATCGCCCAGCGTGACTGACCCGGCTGTGCGCGCCATGCTCGCGGAACTCGGGGCGGAAATCCTGCCGTTTGAGGCGGTGCATTTCGGGCAAAACTATCCGCACGGCAATAAGATAGAGGCGCTGGCGGCGCTGCCGGATGAGCCGTTTTTGTTTCTGGACACCGATACGCTGATTACCGGTGATTTCGATGCTGTCGGCTTTGATTTCGCGAAACCCTCGGCGTCGATGCGGCGTGAGGGGACTTGGCCTGCGCAAGAGCTGTATGGGCCGGATTTGGCTACAAGCTGGAAATCGTTGTATGATGCGTTTGGGCTCGACGGCTTTGAGCAGACGCTCGACGAGAGCCAGCCGCAGAATTACTGGCAGCGGTTCATGTATTTCAACGCAGGCTGGTTCTTCCACGCCAGCCCGAAGGCATTTGGGCAGCGGTTTTTGGAATATGCGCTGCGCATCCGCGACAATCGGCCTGAGGTTTTGGAGTGCCAGGAGATTTTCCCCTGGCTGGATCAGATCGCGCTGCCTTTGGTTATTCATGCGTTTGGTGGCGGGCGGCCGGGGCCGGCGCTTGCGGGTTTGGACGGCGCTGTGACCTGCCATTACCGCACCTTGCCGCTGCTTTACGCGCGCGAGAGTGACAGGGTGGTTGAGGTGTTGGAAGATGTGGCGTCCAAGCAAGAGTTGCGGCGGATCTTGCGCGACTACGAACCGATCAAACTGATGATTTATCAAAACCGCGGCCGCAAGGTGCGGGCGCTGTTTGACCGCGAAGACCTGCCCCGGCGCGAGCAGGCGATCAGGTTTGTGCTGAAACGCGAAGGGCTTTGGCTGCGCTAGGCGCGGTCAATCGTCATCGCCGTCAAGATCGCCGATTTTGCGGCTGTCTTCCTGCATCTCTAGCCACATCGCGTTAACCACCGCAAACATCGCAGCCAGCGGCAGACCCAGCATCCAAGCGAAATACCACATTTTCAGTTGCCCTTTCAGTAGAGGCCGTCAGAGTTGTCCGAGATATGCGTGTCGGTGACTTTGCCCCACAGCACTTTGTAAACCCAAGCGGTGTAAAGCAGGATGATCGGCAGGAAGATCGCCGTGACCACCAGCATGATGAACAACGTCAGATGCGAGGATGAGGCGTTCCACACCGTCAGCGACGATCTCGGGTCGGTGGATGATGGCAAAATGAACGGGAACATCGTCAACCCGACAGAGGCGATCATACCGAAGATCGCCATTTTGGACGCGAGTAAGGTTGAGACTTCGCGCCCCGCCCGCAGGCCAAGATAGGCCAGCAGACCGCCCGCCACACCCATGATCGGCGCGATCGCAATCCACGGGCGCAGCGCGTAAGCGTCCATCCAGCTGCCGCCTTTCGTTACCGCAAAGTGCAGCGGATTTGACGGGCCGTCAGTGACGAAATCCCCGTCGATCTGATAGCCGTCAAAGCCGTAGGCCAGCCACAGCCCCAGCCCGATATAGCCCGCCACCGCCACCAAGGCCGCGATAGAGCCAATGCTGCGTGCGCGGATTTGCACCGGGCCTTCGGCTTTCAGCGTCAACCAAGCCGCACCGTGCATCACCAGCATCGACAGCGAAAGAATACCACACGCCAATGCGAACGGGTTGAGAAGGCTGAGGAATTTCATATACCACACGCCCTCGTAGATCGCGTGCAGATCGTCGGTGAAATGAAACGGCACGCCTTGCAGCACATTGCCAACTGCCACGCCGAAGATCGTCGCAGGCACCGCGCCGCCAGCAAACAGCGCCCAATCCCAAGTCGCCCGCCAGCGCGGGTCATCGCGTTTGGAGCGGTATTTGAACGCCACCGGCCGCACGATCAGCGCCGCAAGCACCACCCACATCGCAAGGTAAAACCCCGAGAACGACACCGCATAAAGCGGCGGCCATGCGGCAAAAATCGCACCGCCGCCAAGGATAAACCAAACCTGATTGCCTTCCCACACCGGGCCAACTGTATTGATCGCGATGCGCCGCTCGTTGTCGGTTTTAGCGACAAAGGGCAGCAACGCACCCACCCCCATATCGAAACCATCGGTCAGCGCGAAGCCGATCAACAGCACCCCAACCAGCACCCACCAGACCAGCCGCAGAGTTTCATAGCTGAGAAGTTCGTTGAGTATCATCGCGTTACTCCCCTGCCACAGCAATTGGATCGGCGGTCCTGCGACCAACCAAGCGGGCCTCGTGGCGCTGCATCCAAGCCTCGGTTTCCGCCACCTCAAGGAACGGGCCTTTGCGAATGTATTTCAGCATCAGCCCCATCTCGATCACGAACAGCACCGAATAAAAGATCACAAAGCCCGCCAGCGTCAGCCCGACCTCTGTCATCGACAGCGCAGAGACCGACATCGCGGTGGGCAGCACGCCATCCACCGTCCACGGCTGGCGGCCATATTCGGCAACAAACCAACCCATTTCGGCGGCAATCCACGGCGTTGGGATCATCCAGACTGCGAGATGCAGAGCGGGTCGTGGAAATTGCATCCGCTTGAACGAGGCGCGGTAGAAGAAGTACATCATCGTGCCGATGAAGGCGATGCCAAGCCCCGCCATGATGCGGAACGCCCAGAACAGCGGCCAAACCGTTGGCACCGTATCATTGGCGGCCAGCTTGATCTGCGCTTCGGTAGCTTGGCGCGGATCGTCGATATATTTGCGCAGCAGCAGCGCAAAACCGAGATCGGCAGAGTGTTGTTCGAAGGTGTCTTTCACCGCTTGCGGCGTCGCATCACGTTCGGCCCGCAGCGTCAGCAGCGCGTCATAAGCGATGATGCCGGAACGGATGCGAACCTCTGCCTGCTCGACCAATTCGGAAATACCGGGGATTTCGGTGGTCAGCGACCGCGTGCCGATCAGCCCCATCACGAACGGAATATGGATGGCATAATGCGTCTCACGCGCTTCCTGATCGGGAAAACCGAACGCTGTGATCGCAGCGGGCGCCGCTTCGGTGTGCCACATGCCCTCAATCGCTGCGAGTTTCATCTTCTGGCTGTGGGTGGCGTTGTAACCAGACTCGTCGCCTAGCAGCACCACCGAGAACGCCGAGGCCAGCCCGAACGCCGCGGCCACCGCGATGGAACGCCGCGCGAGTTCGATGTGCCTACCGTGCAGCAGATACCATGCCGAGACGCCCAGCACGAAAACCGAAGCCGTGACATAGCCCGCCGAGACGGTATGAACAAACTTCGCTTGCGCCACTTCGTTAAACAGCACGGCCCAGAAATCGGTCATTTCCATCCGCATCGTCATCGGATTGAATTCGGCGCCCACCGGGTCTTGCATCCAGCCGTTCGCGATCAAAATCCACAGAGCCGAAAAGTTGGAGCCGATGGCGACCAGCCACGCTACGGCTAAGTGTTGTATTTTGCTGAGTTTATCCCAGCCGAAGAAAAACAGCCCAACGAAGGTGGCCTCTAGGAAGAACGCCATTAGCCCCTCGATGGCGAGGGGGGCACCGAAAATGTCGCCAACGTACTGGCTGTAATAGCTCCAGTTCATCCCGAATTGGAATTCCATCGTGATGCCGGTGGCGACGCCGATGGCGAAATTGATGCCAAACAGCGCACCCCAGAATTTGGTCATCTGTCGCCAGATCGGGCGGTTGGTCATCACATAGACCGTCTCCATCACCGCGACGATGATCGACAGTCCGATGGTAAGCGGGACGAACAAAAAGTGAAACATCGCGGTGGTGGCAAACTGCAACCGCGAAAGCTCAACGATACCGAATTCCATAATACGCTCCTGCTGACCGGGCATCCCGATTTAGCTTGCGACAGGGCCCCCGTATCTGCCCCCCGGAGATGTGGTCCCGGTGATCTGGCCCCGGTGATCTGGAAAGTTCCATATCACGAAAAGGCATCTAAGGTAGAGTGAGCACAATGTCAGCCCATTCGAGCTCTGCAGGGCGATGTGACGCAGTCAGGATCGCGGCCTCGGGCAGATAGCGGCGGATGCCTTGCAGGACCGCGCGGGCGGTGGCGGTGTCGATGCCCTCGGTCGGCTCATCCAGCAGCAAAAACTTCGGGCGGCGCAGCAGTGCGCGGGCAAGGGCGAGACGGCGGGCCTCACCACCCGAGAGGCCGGAGCCTTTCGGTCCGAGTTGGGCGTCGAGACCGCCTTTGGCGCGGATGGTCTGATCAAGCGCCACGGCAGTCAGCGCCGCCCAAAGGCTCGCGTCGTCAGCATCAGGGGCGGCGGGGTGCAGAGCTTGGCGAATGCTGCTCCCCATCAGCGTGGTGCGCTGCGGCACAAGGGTCAGTTGGGCGCGCAGGGCGGTTTCGGAACAGTCGGTTAGGCTGTGGCGGCCAAGCCAGATGGTTCCGGTTGAGGGTGTCAGCAAACCCGCCGCGAGGAGGAGGGCTGTGGATTTGCCCGCGCCGCTGGGTCCAGCGAGGACTACGGTTTCGCCGGGGTTCAGCGTGAGCGATAGCGGGCGCAAGCTGGGCCGAGACGCGCCGGAGCGGTGGAAACTGACGGCATCCAGGCGCAGGGTGGTGGCCGTCAGCGAGGTTTGCGGTTGCACTACGGGCGCGGACAGGCCCGCAACCACGCGGCGGGCGGCGAGCACCATGCGGCCGATCTCGGCTACCGCGCGGCGCAAGGGTGCGATGGTTTCGTGCAAGGCGAGGGCCGCGAAGAACCCCGTCGCGGCCAGCGCGGGGCTAAGTTGGCCGCGTTGGGCGAGGCTCATGCCGATTGCCAAGGCCGCAGTCGCAAGCCCGGTGCCAAGGCAAGACAGCGCCAAGCCCGCGCGCCGCTCAATCCGGTCTTGCGCAATGCGGTCGGCTTGTCTGCGCGTATCAGCCGCCAGCACGCTATGCTTTTGCGCAACCAACTGACCGTAGATCGCGAGGTCTCCCCGCGCCTGCACCATATCAATAAAGCGCGCCCGGAAGGCTTGGGCTGCAAGTTCGGCGCGCCTTGACGGCACAAGTGCTGACCTGCCTGTCCAGATCAGTACCAACGCTCCGCCGCCGATAAACCCCAGCGCCAATGTCGCCGCAACCGTCAGTCCGACCAGCGCCCAAAGCACCGCGAAAGTCAGCAGTTGTGCGGCGATCCCGGCAAACAGCGGCAAGATCAGCCGCAGCGGCACACCATCGAGCGCGTCAATATCCGCTGTCAGACGGTTCAACAGTTGCGGCCCGCGCAACGCCATCAACCGATCATAAGGCGCGCTCGCATAGCTGCGCAGCAAGCGCACCCGCAGCGACGCGAACGCCCGCAACGTCGCGTCATGCGTCAGAACCCGCTCACCATAGCGCGCCGCCGTCCGGCCCAGCGCCAGAAACCGCACCAATGCCGAGGGGCGGAAGACATCGAACGTCGCCCCTGCCCCCGCCAAACCAGCAGCGGCTGCAGCGGTGATAAACCAACCTGACAGCCCGAGCAGGCTTACTCCGGCCAACAAAACCACCACGCTTAACGCAGCACCCCGTAACAGCGCCGTCCGCTGGTCGCGTAAGATCAGCGCAAACACCTGACATAGCGCGCTCATGGCGTCGCCCCGAGCCGGATCACACGATCCATCCGCGCGGCGAGGGCCTCATCATGGGTGGCGATAATCAACGTGCAACCCGTCGCAGCCAGCGCCAGCAACCCCGCCGTCACCATATGCGCTGTGGCCGCATCAAGATCAGCCGTCGGCTCATCCGCCAGCAGCACATCGGGGCGGGCATACATCGCACGGGCCAGTGTCAAACGCCGCGCCTCACCGCCCGACAGCCCAGCGCCGCCCTCGCCCAACCGGGTCAAAAGCCCACGCGGCAGGCTTGCGACAACATCCTGCACCCCGGCCCCGTGCAGCGCCAAATCCAGATCGCCGCCCTGACCAAAGCTAACATTATGCCGCAAACTGCCCTTCAGGAAATGCGGGCTTTGCGGCATCCAGCCAAGCCTTGCCCGCCACGCATCCGCTGTCTCATCTCCCAGTAGCCGCCCCGCGACACTGACCTGCCCAGCCTCTGCCACCTGCATCCCTGCCAGCAGGCGCAGCAGCGTGGTCTTGCCCGCACCGCTCGGACCGACCACCGCGATTTTCTCACCCGCAGCCACCTGAAAATCCGGCAACACCAGCAGCCGCTGCCCAAGCCGCACCCGCACACCTGTCGCCTCAATCACCGCAGGGCCAGCCAGACGCGCCACCCGCGCACCCTGCCCCAGCAGCGGCACAACCGGCGCATCCTGCCAGTCGGCCACCTCAACCGCCACCGCCAAAGCCGCCGCGCGGTCGTGCCAAGCCGCCGACAGGTCTCGCATCGGTTGGTAGAACTCGGGTGCCAGTAGCAGCAGAAATATTCCCGCAGCCGGAGTCAAAGGTGTGGCGTAGCTGCCGAAACTCAGCACGCCGAGCAACGAAAATCCGACATAAACTGCCACCATCGCCACACCGATCGCCGCGAACAACTCCAACACCGCCGACGACATAAACGCCACCTGCAGCACCGCCATGGTCTGCGCGCGCAACCGATCAGCTGCCTCGGCAAAGCCCTTGGTCACAGCCTCGCCCGCGCCGAGCAGCCGGATATCAAGCAGCGCCGCCAGCCGCTCTACCAACAGATCATTCAGACTGCCGATCTCGGCCATCTGCCGCTGGCTCGCCGATTGCGCCGCCCAACCGATCAGCGCCATGAACACTGGGATCAGCGGCCCGGTGATCAAAAAGATCACAGCCACCGCCCAAGATTGCCACAGCGCCAGCGCCAAAATCATCAGCGGCACCACCGCCACCCGCGCCCGCGCCGGAGCGTAGCGGCTGATATAAGGCAGCAACGCATCAAGTTTTTCCGCAGCCAACGCTGCAATCGCACCGGCAGACAACCCATCGCTGCGGCTGGCTTCACCTTCAACAACCGTTGTGCGCAACTGAGCAATCACGTTGACACCCGCCGCAAACGTCATGCCCTCGGCGTGGTAATTCAACACCGCGCGCAAAACCCCGAGCAGCGCAAACCCGGCAACACCCTGCCAAAACAGCGGCGCACCGGTCAGCAACCCTGCCAAAGCCAGCGCCACCAGCGCCGCCTGAGCGGGCCAGAGCAGCGCCGCCACGCTTGCCAAAACCGCCGCACGATGCAGCACGCCCTGCTGCGGCGCCAGCAATTTCGCCAGTGTCTGCGTCTCGTCTCGCGCCATACCACCCTGCAATAAGCCGGTTCGCCCGCAGTCCGGCTTATTACGCGACCCGGCGCGGGGCAACGGGTTCCGCGCGGCTGCGGCAATCGGTCTGAATGTTGACGTCGCAAGCAATACAAGTTTTGTGCGCTAAAACTATGTGCCCAAACCGCCTATCGTTGACAAAGTTAGGGCGAGTATTTTGCCGGCAAAGGCGGTTTGTCCCGCGAAGGTAAAATCTGGCACTCCAAGCCAAGGCGCTATACTTTGCCCCTGCAAACCGGAGGAACCATGCCAGCATCTCTTACTGACCCCTGTCGCGCGTGGCGTAAACTTGCGCAGATGAACCGGCTTGCCAACCACCGCCTGCATAACGCTTGCGCGCAGTTATCGCCGCAAGATTACACAGCGCCGCGCGCCAGCTTTTTTCCCTCGATCCGCGAGACCTTGAACCATATTCTGCTGGTAGATCGGTTTTATATCAACGCACTACAGGGAAACCGGCTCGACACCGCCGCACTCAATGATGCGCGCGACCTGACACGTTTTGCGGCGCTGGTTGTGGCGCAGAAGCAATCGGACGAAGCACTACTCGCCTTGCTTGGTTTATAGCCTGACGGCGCAGACTTTGGCGCGGATCGTGGTGGTTGATCGCGGTGATCGCCAGCAGCAGGACCGGGCCGACGATCTGCTGTCGCATCTGTTTCAGCATCAGACCCATCATCGCGGCCAAGTCCATGCCATGCTGTGCTCCACCCACGTCGCCCCGCCGCAACTGGACGAGTTCATCGTCGGTGATGATGCAGCGGTGCGTAAGCCGGATATGGCAGCGTTGGGCTGGACCGAGGCCGATCTGATGCGGTGATGGTCAGATCGGGGCCAGATTATCGCCCCCGGATAAGACTCAACAAACCGTTCGGAAGCGATCCAACATAACATCCAGCACTTCAGCAGGATCGCGCTGCCACCAATTCGCCGCGCTGAAAATCTCTACCTCACAGGCACCAAGGTAGCCCGCAGCCTCCACTTGCGCGCGGATGGTGCGCAAATCAGCCACGCCGTCTCCCATCATGCCGCGATCAAGCAGCACGTCTTTGGTATCGGCCAGCCAATCGCACAGGTGATAGCCGTAAATCCGAGGCCCGGCGCGCAGCAGTTGGCGCGGCAAGTCGGTGTCCCACCAGACATGATAAACATCGACCGCCACGCCGAGATTTGGCGCGGCAATCGCATCGCAGATATCCAAGGCATCGCGGAGCGTGGTCAGGCAAGATCGGTTGCCCGCGTAAACCGGGTTCAGCGGTTCCAGCGCCAGTTTGACACCCCGCGCTGCCGCATAAGGTGCAGCCTCCGCCACCTGCGCCGTGACACGTTTGAGGCTTTCGTTAACGCCCTTGCTGCCCGGTTCAACGCCCCCGGTCACAATCGTCAGCACCCCGGCCTGCAAGCCCGCGGCCATATCAATCGCCGCCTGAAAGTCGTCCGCCACTCCCGGTGCCGCCAGCGGGCCGACCAGAAACGGCGCACGACACAGGCCCACAACCTGCAACCCCGCCGCCCGGGCGCGATTGCCGATCGTGACCGCGCGGGTGCCGATTTCACGCCGCCAGAACACCACGCCGCCAAAGCCCCGCGCCGCACAGGCGTCAATCACCTGCTCTGGCGACCAACCCGCGCCCGCGCTATCAAGGTTATGTCCCAGACTCGCGGTATTCAGCGCCAGTGCCCTATGATCGCGCGCGAAATCCCGCATCATACGCCGTAAACGCCGAGGAGTTTCTTCATCCGCCCCACCGCCAAATCAGGGTCTCGCAGCAGACCACAGCCATCGGCGAGCCGAAACACTTCGGTGAAATACGGCAAAGGCCGCATCGCCTGCGCGCCATTCAGCATGATGAAATGGTCCTGAAAACCGTTGAGCCAAGCCAAAAACACCACGCCGGTCTTGTAAAATTGCGTCGGCGCACGGAAAATCAGCCGCGCCAGCGGCACTGTCGGGTCCAACGTGGCGCGGAAGCTTTTTGCATCGCCTTCGCCCAATTTTTGCACCGCATAAGCCGCAGCGGGGGCGAGCGGATCAAATATCCCCAGCAGTGCGTGCGAATAGCCCTGCGCGTCGCCCTCAATCAGTTCGGGATAGTTGAAATCATCGCCGGTATACATCTTCACGCCCAGCGGCAGCCGCCGCCGCATCTGGATTTCCTTGTCCTTGTCCAGCAGCGAGATTTTGATGCCATCGACCTTGCCAATGTTGCCGTTGATCACCGCCAGCGCCGTCTCCATCGCCTGCTCAAACGTCGCAACGCCCCAATATCCCGCCAAGGCCGGATCGAACATCTCGCCCAGCCAGTGCAACACCACCGGATGATCGCAAGCCGCCAACACATCGGAATAGACTTTGATGTAATCCTCCGGCCCCCGCGCCGCCTTCACCAATGCCCGCGAGGCCATCAGAATAATTCGCCCGCCCAAAGCCTGAATGGCCTCCACCTGTTCCAGATACGCCGCGCGCACCTGATCCAGACTATACTCCCCCGGCGGCAGATGATCGGTGCCGCAGCCATTGGCGACCAGCGCATCCGGCAACTCCGCGCGCGTGCGCCGGATCAGCTCCAACGCGCCAGGCCAATCCAGACCCATGCCGCGCTGCGCTGTATCCATCGCCTCGGCAATCCCGAGGCCCATCCCGGCCAGATAGCGGCGAAACTCCATCGTCTTGCCCCAATCGACCGAGGCCCGCCCCGACGGATCATTTGCACTGAACGGATCAGCCACCACATGCGCCGCAGAATAAACCACCCGCGCCGGGTTCGCCCCCAGCTTTGCAGAACCAATCGGCGTGCCGATCAGCGTGTAATCCAAGCTGCGCCCCGTCTCGTCCGGCAATGTAAACTTCATATCCAACCCTTAAAATCGAGGCACAAGCAGCCCGGCATCCGCCGAGATCACCTGTCCAGTGGTGTAGGGCAGCTTGCCCGTAGCAAGTGAGGCTATGATCGCGCCGATATCTTCCGGCGTGCCCACGCGCGGAAACAGCGTCAGCCCGTCCTCGGCGCGCTTTCGGTACATCTCGATCACCGGAGCGGTCATCTCGGTTGCAATCAACCCCGGCTGCACATCGTAAACCGCGATATTCTCTGGCCCGAGCCGCACCGCCAAAGCCTTAGACACCATCGCCGCCGCCGCTTTGCTGGCACAATATTCCGACCGCTGCACCGCCACTGCGACCGCATTGGACGAGGTCACATTGACAATAGAATGAAAAACACTTTCATCCCGCGCCCGCGCCAACACCCGCTTGGCAAACGCTTGTGCCAGAAAGAACGCAGCCTTGGCGTTGACGCCCAGACACCGATCCCAACTCGCCTCGGACACTTCCAGCAGATCGCCCCGGCTCAGCACCCCAACGCCCGCATTGTTCACCAGCGTCGTCAGCGGCCCCAAAGCCGCCTCAATCGCAGCCAATGCCGCATCATGGCCCGCAATATCTGTCACATCAAACGCCGCCGCCACGCATGGCCCAATCGCGGACACCGCCGCCACCGCCGCGCGTAATTCCGCATCGTCCAGCGGCCCGTTCACCGCCACCGCAAAGCCCTCAGCCGCCAGTGCCTTCGCCGCAGCTAACCCGATCCCGCGCGACGATCCGGTGACCAAAACAACCGGCCTGATAGCTGAAACGCTCATACCCGCGCGCCCTTCTTCAACAACTCGCGTGCGATAATCATTCGCTGGATCTGCTGCGTCCCCTCATAAATCTGAGTGATCTTGGCATCGCGATACAACCGCTCCACCTCAAAGCCGCGGATATAGCCTGAGCCGCCAAACACTTGCACCGCATCCGCCGTGCGCGCCACCGCCATATCACCGGCAAAGCACTTCGCCATCGAGCACGCCTTGGTGGCATCCTCGCCTCGGTCAATCTTCACCGCCGCCGACTGCACCAGCAACCGCGCCGCCTCTATATCCTTGGCCATATCCGCCAACAGCCACTGCACGCCCTGAAACTCGGAAATCGCCTTACCGAACTGCCGCCGCTGGCCGGCATAATCCACCGCCGCTTCCAACCCCGCCTGCCCGATCCCCACGGCCAAAGATGCAATGCCCACCCGGCCCTTATCCAACACCGACATCATCATATGAAAACCGCGCCCCGCCGCACCCAGCAAAGCCCCGGCCCCAAGCCGCACATCCTTGAAATCAAGCCCGCCGACCTGCGACGCGCGCTGCCCCATCTTGTGCTCTTTCGGCCCGCGCGTAACGCCTGCCGCGTGCAGATCAACGATGAAAATCGACATGCCGCGATTGCCCGCGTCCTTATCGGTGCGCGCCAGCACAAAGCCCAGATCGGCGACAGGCGCGTTATGGATCCAGATTTTGCCGCCGTTCAGCACCCAACCGTCACCATCCGCCACCGCCGTGGTGCGAATACCCGACACGTCGGTGCCGGCCTCGGGTTCCGTGATGCAATAGGCAACCTTGGTGCGCATCGCGAGGATATCGCCGAGCAAACCCTGCTGCACGGGCGTGCCGTGCCGCACCAAAAGCGTTGAAATCAACTCCAACAGCCCACATTGATCGGCCACACTCGCATAGCCACGCGACAGTTCCTCCATCACCAAAGCGTAGGTTAGCGTGTCAAACCCCGGCCCGCCGAGCGCCTCTGGCACGCCAATGCCAAACAGCCCGAGCTTCGCCATCTCATCATAGAGCCCTGCAGGGAACTTCTCCTCGCGGTCGAGTTCTTCGGCCACCGGCCGGATCACCTGATCGGCAAAATCCCGCGCCATGTCGCGCACCTGAAGGTGAGTCTCGGTCAGATACATCCTGGCCTCCATTAGTAACCATTTAGTTACATTATTGAGCCAACCCCGCCCCGGTCAAGACCGAAAAATCACCAAAGCCCCGCAAACAGGCTTGCAGCACAAAAAATCACCTCTATAAATAACCATACGGTTACTAATCACAGGAACATCACCATGCTCCCGACCCAAAAGCGCAAATTTGGCCGCACCGATCTGGAGGTAACCGCCTTCGGATTCGGCACCGCCCCGCTGGGAAACTTCCTTGCCGAGATGGATGAGGCGACGGCGGCGGCGATGTTTGATACCGCTTGGGACGCGGGTATCCGCATGTTCGATACCGCGCCGATGTATGGGCATGGCTTGGCCGAAGCCCGCACCGCGCAGGCTTTGCGCTGGAAGAACCGCGATGATTTCGTGCTGGCCTCGAAGGTCGGTCGCCTTCTGAAACCAGCACGGCGCGATAAGATCGACTTTGCGCCGTGGGTCAACGCCGCCGCGTTCAATCTCAAGTTTGACTACAGCTACGATGGCACGATGCGGTCGTTTGAAGACAGCCTGCAGCGCTTGGGGCTGGAACATATCGACATCATGTTCATCCATGACATCGACGTGTTTACCCGTGGTGCCGAGCAACCTGAGGTGTTCAAACAAGCAATGGACGGCTGCTACCGTGCGCTGGCCAGCCTGCGCGATCAAGGTGCGCTGAAGGCGATCGGCGTCGGCGTGAATGAATGGGAAGTCTGCCACGCCGCGTTGCAACAGCGCGACTTCGACACCTTCCTGCTGGCGGGCCGCTACACATTGTTAGAGCAAGACTCGCTCGACGAATTCCTGCCGCTGTGTGAAGCGCGCGGCGCCGCGGTTCTGGTCGGTGGTGGCTTCAACTCGGGTATCCTCGCGACCGGCGCGAAACCCGGCGCCAAGTACAACTACACGCCCGCCCCTGCAGCGATTATGGAAAAGGTCGCGAAGATCGAAGCCGTCTGCGCCGTCCATAACGTGCCGCTCGCCGCCGCAGCCCTGCAATTCGTGGTGGCACATCCGGCGATCCCCTCCTTTGTCGCAGGCACCCGCAACGTGCAGCAATTGCAGCAAAACCTCGCCTGGTTCAGCCACCCGATCCCGGCCGCGTTCTGGGCCGATCTCAAAGCGCAAGGCTTGCTGCGCGAGGATGCCCCGGTGCCTGCATGAAGCAAAGCAACGCCGACTGAGAAGCCCTTACGTCAATCGTTAGCGGTGGTTTTGGGATTCGACGCTGTCGCGCAAGAAACATGCTGGCTGCGCGTGCCCTTTTTTTGGCTCAAAGCGCCACTTAAAGCAGGCGCATGTCGCCTGCGCTGGCGGTCGGGGGTCCCCGCCTGCGGGGGTGGCCGTCATGGGTGGACCTATCTACCCGAAGGGCGCGCGCAGCGCGGGTCCATCCTCCGCCGCAGATCAGCACATCCAACGTCCAAAGATTAAAAATGTCTGAAGAACACCCTCCTAACCCGTTGAATTATATGCCACCCGACCATGTCCACATGTGGACAAGCCCGGCTAGCGGATCAAAATCGCCCGGAAATCGTTCACATTGGTCCCGGTCGGCCCCGGCTCGAACAGATCGCCCAAAGCCTCAAAAGCCGAGTAGGCATCATTGCCCGAAAGCAGCTTCGCAGGGTCCAGCCCCTGTTGCCTAAGCCGCGCCATTGAACCGCCATCTGCAAAAGCCCCGGCATTGCTTTCCGAGCCATCAATCCCATCCGTATCCGCAGCCAGTGCCGCGAAACTAACCCCCTCAGCTGCCAAAGCCAGCGCCAGCAAAAACTCCGAGTTCCGCCCGCCCCGCCCGTTGCCCCGCAAAGTCACCGTCGTCTCCCCGCCCGACAACATCACCACAGGCCGCTGAAACGGCCGGTTCCGCGTGGCAACCTCACGCGCAATCGCTGCATGAACCCGCCCGACATCGCGCGCCTCGCCCTCAATCGCGTCCGACAAGATCACCGCAGGCACCGATGATCGCGCTGCGGCAGCCTCCAAACTCATCCGCGACGAAGCAATCACCCGCACCTCATGCCCCGCAAATACCGGATCGCGCGGATCAGGCGCGCGCCCCTCTTCCCCCGCCAACCAAGCCGCCACCTTCGCGGGCAATTCAATCCGCCAAGCCGCCACCATCGCGCGGGCGTCCTCACGGCTGACCATATCCGGCACCGTCGGCCCAGACGCCACCTGTGCCGGATCATCTCCCGGCACGTCCGACACCACCAAGGAAATCACCCGTGCCGGATAACACGCAGCCGCCAACCGTCCACCCTTGATGCCCGACACCTGCTTTCTGATCGCGTTCATCACCGAAATCGGCGCACCCGAGGCCAGCAAAGCCCGGTTCAACCCCGCCTCATCCTGCAACGTCAAATCTCCCGGCGGGCAGGGCAGCAAAGCCGAGCCTCCGCCGCAGATCAACGCCACCACCAAATCATGCGCTGTCAGCCCCCGCACCGCCTCAAACAGCGCCGCCGAAGCCGCAAGCCCCGCCTGATCGGGCACCGGATGCGCAGACTCCAGCACCCTGATCCGCTTGGTAGCACAGCCATACCCGTAGCGCGTCACCACGACGCCTTCGAGCGGACCGAGCCACAAATCCTCAAACGCCGCCGCCAGTTGCGCGGCCCCTTTGCCCGCACCGATGACGACCACGCGACCTTCGGGTGGGCTGGGCAGGTGGTTACGAAGTGCGGCTGTTGGATCAGCGGCCTGAACAGCCGCATCGAACAACTCGGTAAGAAACTGCCGATCTTCGGAGGTCATGCGACGACAACATCAAACACAAATATTCCCTCTATGCCGCCCTCTGTTTCAGCGACGATCCTAGCGCC
The DNA here is from genome assembly GCF_028290025.1 of Cypionkella sp. GTDB lineage: Bacteria > Pseudomonadota > Alphaproteobacteria > Rhodobacterales > Rhodobacteraceae > Cypionkella. The sequence continues at coordinate 34,732 of NZ_JAQGKQ010000113.1, forward strand.
AGCGGCTTGGTGCGCGGGGTGAATAAGATAGGCGTCGCGCACGGCGGTGTCCTTGAAATCAAACCAAAACACATCATTAAACCCGCGCGACAGCGGTTCTACCGTGACATTGGCGGAAGATTGAAAATCGAGAATGCCGTCAATATGGGCCGAAAGCCCGGCCAATTCGGTGTAAAGCGCGGTCCTGGTCTGTTCGGTGGTGCCTGCCTTGAAGCGCAAAGCGACGATGTGACGGATCATGTTAGTCCTTTCCCCCAAAACGGGGCTGACGTTTTTCGCGGTAAGCTGACAGCCCCTCGGCCAGATCATCAGACCCTGCCACGAGCGCGCCTGCAAGCATTTCAAGCGTGCGCTCACGATCTTCGCCTTCGGCCGCATTGATCAACTGCTTGGTGATTTCTGTCGCGCGCGGGCTGCGGGCTGATACGCGCGCGGCCACAACCAAAGCTGCGTCCATGCCCTGGCCTGTTGGCACGACCTGATCGAACAAGCCCAACGCAAGCGCTTGATCGGCGGTGAAAACCTCGCCCAGTATCGCCATTCGGCGGATCAGTTGCGCGCCAAAACGGCGGCTGGCGCGTTGGGTGCCGGACCAGCCGGGGATTATGCCCAGACCGGTTTCGGGCAGCGCCAATTTTACATGCGCTTCGGCGATGCGCAGGTCAGCGCAGGCTGCGAGCTCTAGCCCGCCACCAAGGCAGTGGCCGTTCAAAACGGCAATTAGCGGTTGGCGCAGGCGGGCCAACGCGTCAAAAGCTTGATGACCATCGCGCAGCCAGCGACTGCCAAAATCTTGCGGTGACAGGTCGCTCCACGCCGCGATATCACCCCCGGCGCAAAAGGCTTTGCCCTCGCCCGTCAGGATCGCGACGCGGGCATTGGAGCGGTCAATTTGGCGGCAGATCGACAGCAAAGCCTCAATCATATCGGCGTCCAAAGCGTTCAGCTTCTCGGCACGACACAGCCGCAGATGAGCGACGGGACCATCGAATGATAGCGACAGCCGCGCGTCGTTCATAGTGCTAGCCCGAACGGCGGCTGGTAGAACAGCGCACTTTGCATCAGTTTCAGATCGGGGGAAACCTGCAGCGGCGTGCTCGCCTGATTTAAGATGTCGCGCTGCAAATCCAAGCCGGGGGCAATTTCTGTCAGCAATAGACCTTGCGGCGTAAGGCGGATCACGCAACGCTCAGTAATATAGGTGATATCCTGACATTGTGCGACCGCGCGGCGACCCGAAAATGACACTTGATCGACTTTCGGCACGATTTTAGCGACCTTGCCTTCTTTGTCGATCACCAGCTTGCCATCTTCAAGGTGCATCTTGGCGCCCGCGTTAAAGTTGCCCGAGAACACAATTTTGCGGGCACGCGAGGTGATATCGACAAAGCCCCCGGCGCCTGCGGTGCGATGCGGCGTCGCCGAGAGGCGCGATACATTGACCGACCCCTCGGCGTCGATTTCCAGAAACGAGAGGAGAGAGCAATTAAACCCCCCGGCCTGAAAATAGCTGAACTGATGCGGTGAGGCGACGAAAGCCTCGGCGTTGCTGGCGCAGCCAAATTTGAAATCAAGCAAAGGGATGCCGCCGACAGCGCCTTGCTCTATGACCCAAGTGACCTTGCCGTGGTGGCCTTCTTCCAGCAGAATCCGCGGCACATTCGCCGAGATGCCGAAGCCGATATTTACCGCCCAACCGGCTTGCAATTCTTGTGCCACACGGCGGGCGATAACCTTGGAGGGATTGAACTCGGCGCGGCGGAAGGTGTTCAGCGGGCGGAACAATTCACCCGAAATCGCGGGATCATAGGGGGTCGCCGTGGTTTGGAGTTGATCGGGAGCTTCAACAATCACATCGACCAGAATGCCCGGCACGCGCACGTCATGCGGGCGCAAGCTACCGTTTTGTGCGATGCGGCGGACTTGGGCAATCACCAGACCACCTGAGTTGCGCGCGGCCAGCGCCATTTCCATCGCACCCAAAGTAGCGCCTTCTTGCTCAAAGCTCAGGTTGCCGTTTTCGTCTGAGGTTGAGGCGCGGATGATCGCGACATCTGGCTGTAATGGTGGGAAATGCAGCCAGTCTTCACCTTCGAAATCTATGTGTTTAACAATGGGTTGCGCGCGGGCGCTTTCGTTCATCGCGCAACCGTCTTGCAGCGGGTCTACGAACGTATCCAGACCAATTTTGGTCAGCACTCCGGGGCGCTTGGCAGCACCTTCGCGCAACATATCGAATACGATGCCAGAGGGCACGTTATATGCGGCGAGTTGTTCTGACAGGATCATTTGCCAGATCAAAGGCGGCTCGGCATTCGACGGACCGGAGGGGTACGAGCCGCCAATAATTTTGCTCAGCATCCCCGGTTTGGCGATGTGATCGACGCCTTTGGAGCCAAACATATCGCCCGCCGCAATCGGGTGGATTGAGGTCAAATTGCGCGGATGGCCTTCGCTGTCAAACCGCTCACCCAAAGCTTTCAGCACCGCATCCGGGCAGCACAGACCCGACGAGGAATTCACCGCCACCATCGCATTGTCGCCAATCAACTGCACCGCCTCGGCAGCTGTTTTGATTTTTGACATGGCGATTCTCCTTTTCGGGCGTTGCATCAAGTAACTAAATGGTTATAAGAATAATCACGCCCTGCCAAGCCCATCTAGGGTATTTTCCGCAGGGAATGCCAACAGCTTGGAGACGCAGATGAACATCAGTTTTCAGAAGACACACCAGCGCGCCTTTGGGACTTTTCCGCTGAAGGGCGAGATTTTAGCGCAAGCGATTGCGGCGGCGGCGGCGGTCGGCTACCGGGCGTTCGACACTGCACAGATGTATGGCAACGAGGCCGACACCGGGGCGGCGCTGAAGGCTACGGGCATGGCGCGGGATGAATTGTGCATCACGACGAAGGTGCAGCCGGAGAATTACGGCGATGATCGGTTTATCGCTTCGGTCGAGCAGAGCCTTACGGATTTGCAGATTGATCAGGTGGATATATTGCTGCTGCACTGGCCTGCGCCGGAAGGCGATTTGGTACCGTCGCTGCGATTGCTGCAGCAAGCGCAAGAGCTTGGGCTGGCGCGAAATATCGGGATCTCCAACTTTACCGCCGCGATGATGCGGCAGGCCCGGGCAGTGGTGGATGTGCCATTGGTGACCAATCAGGTGGAGTTTCAGCCGTTGTTGGATCAGGATATTCTGCTGGCTGCAGCGGTTGAAACCGGGATTCCACTGTCATCCTATTGCTCGGTGGCGCGGGGTGAAGTGTTTAAGTATCCGCTGTTTGGCGAGATTGGTGCAGGCTATGGCAAATCGGCGGCGCAGGTGGTGTTGCGGTGGATTTTGCAAAAAGGTGTGGCGATTAATACCATGTCAACCAAGCCCGCAAACATCGCTGAGAACTTTGAGGTGATGGATTTCACCTTGTCATCGATCGATATGGCGCGGATTGAGGCGATGAAGGCGGTTGGGTTCCGGGTGGTGACCAAAGAATTGGTGTCGATCGCGCCTGAGTGGGATTGAAGGACAGTGGGCGGCCCGAGGTGGCCGCCCTTTGCTTATTCAGGCGTTGCCCCGGATCAGATCGGCGGCCTTTTCGCCGATCATAATCGTCGGGGCGTTGGTGTTTGAACCGATCAGGCTGGGCATTACCGAGCTGTCGCAAATCCGCAGACCGTCTAAACCGTGCACCCGAAGCGATGGGTCCACGACGGCCATCTCATCCTGCCCCATCCGGCAGGTCGAAACCGGGTGATACGAGGTGCGGCCATATTGGCGCGCGTAGGCTTCGTAATCGGCTCGGCTGCGCACATTTTCGTCGGGAAAACGCAGGGTGCGGATGTATTTTTGGAGCGAAGGCTGGCTGAAGATCTCTCGGCTGACCCGCACGCCTTCGGCTGCGATCCGAAGATCGTCTGGCTCGGCTAGGAAGTTAGGATCAACGAGGGGCAGCGCGCGCGGGTCGGCGGAGCGCAAGGTCACCGCACCGCGCGATTTTGGGCGTAGGGTGTAGCTGTTCAGAGTAATCCCCGAGGTGCCTTTCGGCACCGATGGCACGCCCGCTTCGGCCCCTGCTCCGGCGAGGAAATGGAATTGCAGATCGGGGCAAGCGGCGTCTTGGTTGGCATACCAAAACGCGCCACCCTCGACGACGTTTGAGGTGACGGGCCCGGATTTGAACAGGGTGTATTCGATGCCCGCCCACAAAGCCCAATGCGGTTTGTTGTATTTATCAAGGCTGTCATGGCCTTTCAGTTCAGCGACAATATCAACGCCGAAATGGTCGGTCAGATTTTGGCCAACTCCGGGCAGGTCTTGGACTACTTTGATACCGTGCCGGGTAAGCTCCGCTGCTGGGCCAACGCCAGAGAGCATCATCAGCTTGGGCGTACCAATCGCACCTGAGGTCACTATAACTTCGCTATCTGCCCGCGCGATCTGGGGCGCATGACCTACGGCATATTCGACGCCCACCGCCCGATTGCCTTCAAACACCACGCGCAGAACCAAGGCTCCGGTAATCACGGTCAAGTTGGGCCGCGCCAAGGCGGGGCGCAGGTAGCCCACGGCGGCAGAGCAGCGGCGATAATTCTTGGTGGTGGTTTGGTAGAACCCCGCGCCCTCTTGCAAAGCGCCATTGAAATCAGGGTTGTAGGGGATGCCATATTCCTGACAGCTTTGGACGAAAGCCCGGGTGACGGGTTGCGGATCGGGGATATTCGACACGCCCAGCGGGCCATCGGTGCCGTGAAGCGCGCCCGACATAATGGTGTTGCCCTCGGACCGAAGAAAGTATTTCTGCACCTCGGCAGCGCCCCAACCCACCGCGCCCTCGGTCACCCAGCGGTCATAGTCGCTGGGGTGGCCTCGGGTGAAAATCTCGGCGTTGATTGACGAGCCACCGCCCAGCACGCGGGCCTGCGCATAGGGGATTTCGCGCATGTTGGCGTGGCGCTGCGGCGTGGTCATCAAGCCCCACGTCAGCGGGCCGGTGGTCATTTTGGCAAAGCCGACCGGCATGTGGATCAGCGGGTGGGTGTCGCGGCCGCCCGCTTCGATCAGGCAGACGCGTGCGGACGGATTTTCCGACAGCCGGGCTGCCAGCACGCAGCCCGCCGAGCCGCCACCGACGATCACATAGTCATAGCCCAGTTCAGGTTTTCGGGCCATCATGCAATCCAGTGGTCGCGTTTTCCGGTTTCAATATGCACGGATTTGATCTGCGTGTATTCCTCAACCCCGTAGGTTCCGGCCTCACGCCCCCAACCGGATTGTTTGAAGCCACCCAAGGGCATTTCCGGCCCGCCAGCCATGATGCAATTGACCCAGAAGCGACCTGCGCGGACGCGGCGGGTGACGGTTAGGGCCTTGTCGATGTTTTTCGTCCAAAGACTCGCGGCGAGGCCGTAGACGGTGTCGTTGGCAAGCGCGATGGCTTCTTCGATAGTGTCGAATGGCATCGAGCATAGCACCGGGCCGAAGATTTCATCCGTGGCGATCGACATGTTGGGGGTGACGCCGGAAAACAGCGTCGGTTCGATATACTGGCCGTGGCCGAGGTCTTTGACAATGCCGCCCGTGACCAAGGTAGCGCCTTCGGCTTGGCCTTTGGCGATGTAGCCCAGGATCACGTCGTTCTGCGCGGTGGTGGTGATCGCGCCGACTTGAGTGTTGGGGTCGAGCGGATCGCCGACGCGAATTTTCGCCATTTTGGCGGCTACGAGGGCCTCAAACTTTGCCGCGACAGAGCGTTCGACGATGAGGCGACTGGAGGAGACGCAGCATTGTCCGGTGTTAAAGCTGATACCGAAAGCGGCGGCATCGGCGGCATCGTCAAGATCGGCGTCAGCGAACACGATGATCGGGTTTTTACCGCCGAGTTCCAACCCGAGTTTCTTGAAATTGCTGTCCGCGGCCGCGTGGACGCAGGAGCGCCCCACAGCAGTCGATCCGGTAAACGACAGCATATCAACGTCAGGATGCTCGGTCAGGGCTTGGCCGATGGTGCGACCCGATCCGGTGACAACATTGTAAACGCCCGCAGGTAGACCCGCTTCCTCTAGCACTTCAGCCAGCAGCAGCGTGGTGGCTGAAGTGACCTCCGACGGTTTCACCACCAAAGTGCAGCCCGAGGCGAGGATGAACGGCACGCGCTCGCACAAGATCAGGAACGGGAAGTTCCAAGGCGTGATCAGGCCGACGACACCGATCGGTTCGCGCAGCACCATGCCGAACAGGTTGTCGCCAAGGCTGTTATAGCTGTCGCCATGCAGCATCCGGGCAGCGCCTGCACCGATTTCAAAACACGCGATGGAATGATCAATCTCGCCCATGGCTTGGCTGATCGGCTTGCCGTTCTCTAAAGTCTCCCAATAGGCGATTTCGGCACGGCGGCGTTTCAGGATTTCGGCGGCGCGCAGCAGCACGCTCGCGCGGGCGGCACCGGAAAGCCCGGCCCAGCGGCGGTCTTCGAAGGCGGTGCGGGCGGCGGTGACGGCGGCGTTCAGATCATCGGTGGTGCATTTCGGGATGCGGGTGACGGGCACGCCGTGACCGGGTGAGGCGCGATCAAACAGTGGGCGACCGCCTTGCCACTTGCCGTCGACGTAAAAGCCAAACTCGCGTGGCGTGGTGGGCAAAGTCGGGAACGGGCGCAGGGTATCCATGGGAACCTCAGGTCTAAAGCAGGATTTGGGTTTTCAGATCGGCGGGGCGGGATGACAGCGTGTCGAACGCGGTTTGAATGTCATCCAGCGGGTAGCTCGCGGCGGTGAATGGATCGGTTTTGAAGCGGCCATGTGCCAGCAGTGTCAGCGCATCGTGCATATCCTCGCCCATGCCCGCGACCGAGCCTTTCAGGCTGTTTTCCTCAAGGATGGTGCGCAGGATATCGACATGCAGCGGTTGATCCGGGCCGGTCAGTCCGAAGAATGCAATGTGACCGCCCTTGCGGATCAGGGTTTGTGCGGTGGCGTAAAGCCGGGGTGAGCCGACGCTTTCGATCACCACATCGGCGCCACGTCCTTGGGTGCGGGCGAGTACTTCGGCGCGCAGTTGGTCTGGGTTACTGATGGCTGCGTCCGCCCCGGCAGCGAGGGCCATTTGGCAGCGATCATGTGAGAGGTCAGCGACTATGATCGGAGCCGCGCCGACCAGCCGCATCATTTGCACATGCAGGTTGCCGATCGGGCCCGCGCCAAGGATCACCACCGACTGACCGAAGCTGACCTGAGCCTTGCGGGCGGCACGCACGACGCAAGCCACGGGTTCGGTCAGGGCCAGCACGGCATCGGAAATGCCCTCGGGTGCTGCGATCACCAGACGCGCGGGCAGTGCCACATATTCTGCGAAAGCGCCGTCGCGACCGATGCCGACTTGCGTCATCGTCGGGCAGTTCAGGATTTCATTGCGGCGGCACCAATAGCACGTGCCGCAGCCGATGTTGATGTCGGCCACCACGCGCTGGCCTTCGGTGAGGTGTTTTACGTTGCTGCCAAAGGCCGCAACTTCGCCGCAAAACTCGTGGCCGGGGATCAGCGGCAGCCGATCAGCAGCATAGTGGCCGTTGAAGATATGCACATCCGTGCCGCAGATGCCTACGCGCGCAACGCGGATCAGCGCATCCTCGGGACCAATGGTGGGCGTGGGCACATCGCGCAGATCGAAACGGTGCGGGGCAATCAGGACGGCGGCTTTCATATCGGCCCCTTATTTCACGGTGCGCAGCTTGGCGCGGTCAATGGTAAGGGCGATGGCTCCGATCAGCACAAGGCCGAAGATCATCTGCTGCTGGGTGGCCTGAATGTCGAAGTACAGCATCGAGGCGCGGATCACCGCGACAATCAATGTGCCAATGGCGGTGTTCAGCACGCCGCCCACTCCGCCGGTGAGTGGCGTACCGCCGACCAGAACCGCGACGATGGCGGGCAGCAGAAAGCCGTTGGCAATCGTGGGTGCGCCGCCCGACAGCTTGACGGCGAACAGCAGGCCCGCGATGGCGGCCAGCGCCCCCGAGATTGCAAACGCCAGCATCTTGTAGCGTGCGACGTTCAGGCCGGAAGCCGCAGCCGCAGGCTCGCCCGCCCCTACCGCTTTCAGGGCGCGGCCAAGCGTGGTGCGGCGCTCAATAAACAGGGTTAGCGCGAGCAATCCCACGGCGATGAACAACTCATGTGGGATCGGCCCGGTTTTGCCGATCATCCAGCCAAACACCGCATCGCGCTGGGCGGCGTCCATGTTCAGCGCGCGTTGGCCGGAAAGATATTGCGCCAGCGAGAACGCCACGCCGCCAACCGCCAAGGTAGAGATGAACGACGGCACCAGAAGTCGCGTGGTAATGTAACCCGACAGAAGGCCAAAGCCAAAACCGACCGCGATGCACAACACTGCGACCCAAGCCCCAAATGATGCGAGGTAGACCGAGGCCACCACAGTCACCAGATTGGCCATCGACTGCGCCGACAGATCAATGCCGCCGATGTAGATCGCAAAGGTCAGGCCCAGCGCCATGATGAACAAAGGCACAATGTCGCCCGCCAAGGACAGCAGATTGGCCGGGCGCAAGAAGGTGTCATCGACGATGCCGACAGCTGCGACCAGAACCAGCAAAGTGATCCAAGGCAGATGAGGTTTAAGACGCTGCAAATCCATAAGTGCCTCAAATCATGTAATGAAGAAGATCAAAGAGCGAAGGTTTCGCTCCTGGTTCGCAGGCAAATCGCTTCTGGATCGCACCGTCTTTGACAACGATAATGGAGTGCGACAGGCCAATCGCTTCCTCCAGCGTATCAGCCACCAGCACTATACCGACGCCTGCGTCCGACATATCGCGGATCATGTCGTAGACGTCTTCTTTGGCACCGATATCCAGTCCGCGTGTCGGGTGATCCAGCAGCATGATATCAGAGCCGCCCGAGCGCCACTTCGCCAGCACCACTTTTTGCTGATTGCCGCCAGAAAGGTTGCCGCAATCGGCGAGTTCCGAACTCGCCTTGATCGACAGCTTGGAAATCCAATCCCGCGCCAAAGCCCGTTCGCCTGCGATACGCAGAATGCCGGCACTGGAGTGGCGGCCCATCTGCGACAGGGTCATGTTTTCATAGACCGTCATGCCAGCGACAATGCCTTCGACTTTACGTTCGCGCGGGACATATCCGACGCCACGTTCCACCGCATTGCGGGGGCTGAAGCGACTGATTTCTTGCCCCTTGAGTGAGACTTTGCCGCGTAGCGGCGTGCGCATCCCATAAATCGTGCGCAGGATCGCTTCCCGCCCCGAACCTTCGGTACCGACCAAACACAAAACCTCGCCCGCGTGCAGGGTCAGGCTGATGTCATTGATCCGACCGGGCAGCGACACGCCTTCCAGCTTGACCAGTTCCTTGGTCGCATCAAACGGTTTCTGGCGGTGTTCGCGGTAGTATTCCTTATCGACGTTGCGACCGACCATCTTGTGTTGGATCTGCTCGACGGTCTTTTCGCCACGGTTGACCACATCGACCACCGCACCGTCTTTCATCACATAGATGCGGTCGGAAAGCTCCATCACCTCATCCATCCGGTGCGAGACGAAGATGAACGAGGCCCGAGTGGTCAGTTCGCGCACCAGCTTGAACAGCAGCTTCACCTCATCTTCGGCCAGAACCGAGGTCGGTTCATCCAGCAAGATCACCAGATTTCCCTGTACGCGTTCTTCCAGCGTCAGCACCTTGGCGAGTTCCACCAGCTGTCGCTGTGCGAAGGATAGTGCTGAGGTGACGGTAGCCGGATCAATCGTGAGCCTAACTTTGGCAAGTTGCGCCGAGGCAGCGGTCGCCATGGCTTTCCAGTTGATCACACCAAAGCGGACGAACTGCTGCTCGTAGCCCAGAAAGATATTCTCCATGACTGTCAGGTTGGCGATCAGCGATTGTTCCTGAAACACCATGCCGATGCCCTGCTCCATCGCGGCGCGCGGGTTGGCGAAACGGACGGTTTTGCCATCCATGATGATCTGGCCGCCGTCGGGCTGATACGCGCCGTAAATCACCTTCATCAACGTCGATTTGCCAGCGCCGTTCTCGCCAACCAGCCCGACGATCTCGCCACGACCAATTTGGAAATCCACCGCCTTCAGCGCATGAACGCCGGGGAACTTCTTGTCGACCTTTGCAAGTTGATACATCTGCGCCCCCTATTTGACGACAGTGACGGCGCGGCGGTCGGTTGACAGCACCACGGCGATGATCACAAGCAGGCCCAACATGCCGTCTTGCACGTAATCCGGCAGGCCGATCACCACCATGCCGTTGTTGATGACGTTGACGATCAGCACGCCGACCAGCGCATTCCACACTCCGCCAACACCGCCCCACAAAGCCACGCCACCGACCACCACCGAGGTGATCGAGATGAACATGAAATTCGCCCCGGTCACGGATTCAGCCTGACCTAGTTTGGCCACCTGCAAGATAGCAGCCACCGCGTAGAACACGCCTGCTAGCGTAAAACCCGCCACCCGAACGCGTTTGACGTTGAGGCCAGAGGCATGGGCCAATTCCTCACCGCCGCCCACCGCATAGAAGTTGCGGCCAAGGGTGGTGCGGGTTTGGATGAACCACGCAATCAGCACGAATATCCCCGCGACATAAACCATCAGCGGAAAGCCGAGCAGGCGATAGGTCAGCAGGCCGCGAAACACGTCGTCGTCGATTTTGACAATGCCGCCGCCGGTCAACAGCACGGTTGCTCCGGTGGCCACGAACCCCATCGCTAGGCTGGCCATGAACGAGGGGATGCGCAGTTTGACATGGATCAGGCCGTTGATCATGCCAACCACCGCGCCGACCAGCAAAATCAGCGGCAAGGCGATCCAGCCGCCAGCAGCCAAGGTGCCGCCAAACTTGACGAAGGCATAGCAGAACAGCACGGCGGTGAACGACAGCACACCCTCCATCGAGAGGTCAATCGAGCCCATCAGGATGATGAAGGTCACGCCAACCGCCACCATCAGCGCCGGGGCAGCTGCCACGGTGATACGCGCGAAATTGCGCAGCGATAGGAATTGAGGGTTAATGGCAGTGAACAAAATCACCAACGCAATCAGCACCATAAGCGGTGCCCAGCGTATTGCGTCTTCGCGCGTGAAACGCCCTGTCAAATCCATTCCCCCCTCAGCCAGTCTATCTTGCCGTCAAACGGGGGCCATCTCTTGACGGCCCCCGTTGTGGTTACTTGTAAACGATGCCACCGTTTGACGGACCCCAGAAGTCGCTCCAGTCATACGTCGGGATCGCATCCATGTACTTGGCCTTGAACGCGGCTGCGTCGTCCTTGGTCACCAGCACTGTTGGGCCATAAAACTCGCGGTGCTCATTGGGTTCTTCCGAAGGTTTGAAAGTGCCAATCGCTGCGTGATAGGCCAACGCCAGTGAAACGCCGCCGCCCCAATAGGGGTTGGTGAACACAGTGCAGAGCAGCTTGCCGTCCATCACCATTTGCACGGCCTCGGGGTTGCCGTCGTAAGCCACGATCGGCATGCCCTCGATGCCTTCAGCCTTTAAAGCCTCCAGCACGCCATACGCGATGTTGTCGTTGGCGCAATGCACGCCGGTGATTTTGTCGCCATAACGGGTGATGAACGACGCCATCAACTCCGCCGCTTTGGTGGTGTCCCAGTCGGCGGGTTGCGCATCGAGCAGCTCGATATCGGGGAAATCTTTCAGCGCATTTTTCAGGCCGTTCAAACGCTCCACCGCCGGATTGTTGGCCGGAATACCGCCCAGATGCACGACGCCACCCTTGTTGCCCATTGCCGCGAACAAAATACGCGCGGTGTCTTCGGCAGGCTTCTCATCCGACCACGTCATATGGCTGACGTAGTTGTCGCCAATGTCCCACGGATGCAGATCGTCGGTTTTGTTCCAAATGGTCGAGATATAGCCGCCTGCCGCCTTGACCGCTTCAACCACTGGGCGCGCATTTGGGCTGTCGTTGGCGTCGCAAGCAATGGCACAGTTGCCGGAGTTTTTCGCGAGAAACGCCTTGATATCGGCCAAGGATTTCTCGGACGAGCCTTCATTGATCAGGCTGGTCATGTCATCTTTGGTCTTGCCAAGGCTTTCGACAAAATTCTCGCCGCCTGATACAACGGCGTTCCAATAAGCGCTGGCACGGTCGCGGTAGCTCCACGCCAAAGCCGGATTTTCAGCAGCAAAGGCGGCACCTTGGCCAAATGCCATTGGAAGTGCCATGGAGCCCACACCTGCGGCGCTGGCCAGCAGGAAGTTGCGGCGGCTTACGGTTTCCTGCTCGATAAAATCCTTGATGAAAGTAGACATAGGTTCCTCCCCTTTTCCACATTTTGCCACAGCCTGTGGCCGGTTTCGCGAAGATCAGCGCATTTGCTTTTCGCATATCGCTGGATGCATGACTGATGTCACACTTTGTTAACGCACTATCTGGTTACTTTCTTAGCTCAGCGTGAGTCAAGTGTTTTCAGCACCTAAAACTCAGCGCATCGCAAGGAAGAACTTTGACGCGGGGCGAAAGCTGTGTGTAAGACTGGCGCTTATGCCAACCCACTTGCGCTAAGGAACCAGACCTTGACGACGGAAATCGCGCCACAGGAACCCGCAGCCAAGCCGCGCATCCGCGACGCCGAGGCGACCAAAGCCAGAATTCTGGATGCGGCTAAAAAAGAGTTCGCGAAGAACGGCTTAGGTGGCGGTCGTGTTGATGACATTGCCGAGAAGGCCAAGGCCAACAAGCGGATGATTTACCACTATTTTGGCAGCAAAGAGGGGCTGTTTCAGACCGTGCTGGAAAACGCATATGTCGATATTCGCACCGCAGAGCAAAAGCTGAAACTCGACCATGTTGAACCGCGGCAGGCGCTAGAAAAGCTGGTGCGGTTCACCTTCGATTATTATCTGAAGAATCCCGAATTCATCACGCTGGTTAATAGCGAAAACCTGCATCGCGCCAAGCATCTCATAAAGTCGGAAGTGGTGAAGGTCTACAGCCGCAAATTCGTGGCAATGGTCGAAGACATTCTGGAACGCGGCGTCGCGACTGGGGTTTTTCGACCCGGAATTGATCCCGTGCAGTTGAACATCACCATTGCGGCGATTGGCTATTATTATATGACCAACCGCTTCACTGGCTCCATCGTGTTCGAGCGCGATCTGATGACGAAAGACGCCTTGGAAGAGCGGCTGCGCTTCAACATTGAGACGATCCTGCGGCTGGTCGCACCATAGCTTCGATCTCACTTCACTGACCGCCGCGTGGCGTGCGCCGACCGCTTCAATTTCTCTGCGGTTCTCTGAAGTTGCAACGGTCGGTCACACCGGTCGATGCGAGCTCTCCATCGTTCTGTATTGGTTGGCTCGTCTGCCCGGCGAAGCTGGCCCTTCAGCCAAAACTCCACGCTACCAAGTCGCTTCCCAAGACAGCAGTTGTCGCCTAAGGTCGGCGAATTAAGAATAAAATCATTGGGGGTATGTCGTGCTTGTTCCATTTCATGTCAGTGAGATGGTGCGTAGAATCCGAGCCCGATTTAGCCAATCCATGATCGAGCAACGCATGCTCGTCCACGACAGGCCGTTTGAGACCTTACGTCCGGTGCGGGACGCAAGCCCGCAGTCGATAGCGAAGTATTGGTCGCGCCTAGTGCTGCCCGGTTTGGCGACAGAGGCGGACCGCGATGTGCTGGCCGATACCGCCACGGTCGCTACTGCGTCCGGCTACAGCCGTAATATCGAGAACTTCATCGGCACGGTGAAGGTGCCGGTCGGCATCGTCGGCCCTTTGCGGATCAACGGGTTGAACGCGGTGGGTGACTTCCATGTGCCGCTGGCGACGACCGAAGCAGCGCTGGTCGCTTCTTACGCGCGGGGTGCGTTTGTTGCCAGCAAGGCCGGGGGCATCGGCACGGCGGTTCTGTACGAAGGCGTCATGCGCACCCCGGCTTTCCGGTTTGACGGGCTGATGAAGGCCGGGCTGTTTGTCGAATGGGTGGTCGCCAATGTTGACAGCCTGCGGATCGCGGCAGAGGCTACGACGCGGCATGGCAAGCTGATCTCGGTCGAGCCGATCATAGATAACAACGTGGTTTTTCTGATCTGCCGTTTCACCACCGGAGATGCCTCCGGGCAGAACATGGTGACGATTGCTGCTAACGCGATTTGTCTGGCAATAGAGGCTGCCTGCCCGGTTCCGATCAAACGCTGGTATATCGAAGGCAACTTTTCCGGCGACAAGAAGGCGTCGTTTCTAGGCATGGTCACTGGCCGCGGTCGCAAGGTCAGTGCATCGGTTGTTTTGCCTGCGGCGATGGTTCAGAAATACCTTGGCACCACTGTCGCCGATATGTTGGATTACGGCCAAATCGCCAACCTCGGCGCACTTCTGTCGGGTCAGATGGGGGCGCAGGCGCATTACGCCAACGGGCTTGCGGCGTTATATATCGCCACCGGGCAGGATGCCGCCTGCGTCGCGGAAAGTGCTGTCGGTTACACCCGGATGGAGGCGCAGGGCGATGGTTTGTTCTGCTCCGTCACCATGCCGAACATCCTCGTCGGCTCGGTCGGCGGCGGCACCGGATTGCCCAGCCAGTCGGCGGGGCTGAACATTCTGGGGCTTAGGGGTGAGGGGCATGGGGCGGCTCTGGCCGAGGTTGTGGCGGCGCTGTGTCTGTGCGGCGAAATCTCTATCGTGGCGGCAATGGCAGCGGGTCATTTCACGCGGGCGCATCAAAACTTGGCGCGGTCGAGATGAGTATGGCGCGGTTCTGGACCTATCAGGCCGAACGCTTTCCGCTGATCAAAACCGTGCCGCTGTTGGCGGTATTTTCAGCGGCTAGCGTTTCGGTATCCGCTGTGCTGGCGGAGCGTCCGGTGCCGGGAATAGGCGGCTATCTGACAGGCTTCGCGCTGGTCTTTTTGCTGTTTTTTCAGCTACGCGTTTGTGACGAGATCAAGGACGCTGACGACGACCGCCGCTACCGCCCCGAACGCCCGATTCCGCGCGGGTTGGTGACTTTGCGTGAGATTGTCGTAGTGGGGATTTGCACGGTTCCGCTGGCCGTGGTGCTGGCTTTGCTGTGGGGCAATGGACTGATCTGGCTGTTGGCGCTGGTCTGGGCGTGGCTGACGCTGATGACGCTGGAATTTGGCGCGCCGGAATGGCTAAAGGCCCGGCCGGTGCTGTACTTGTTAAGCCACATGGCAATCATGCCGCTGATCGACCTGCTGCTGACGGGGGTCGAATGGCTCCCCCACGGCTCGCCCCACCCTGCCCTAGCGTGGTTCATTCTGCTGTCATTTGCCAACGGCTGCGTGCTGGAACTCGGTCGCAAGCTATGGGCGGAGGAAAGCGAGCGCACGGGAGTTGAGACGTATTCGCGGCTGTGGGGGCCAAGGCGGGCGACGGCGGGGTGGGCGGCGTTTGTGGGGCTGTCATACGCGCTGCTATGCGGGGTTGGAATTGCACTGGGGCATGGCGGGTTGTTCGCCATCATTGGCTTTGCGGGGCTGTTTGTCTGCCTGTGGTCGGGCCTTGGCTATGCGCGCAAGCCTGACCTACGGGGCGAGAAGCGCGTCGATCTGGTGGCGGGGCTGTGGGTGTTCTTGTGCTATGCCACGGCTGGATTTGTGCCGTTGCTGCTGAGGGCGGTCTGATGTGGATCGTGGCCGCCAAGGATGCGACGGATGTGACGCTGGTGGGCGGCAAGGCGCGTTCGCTATCACGACTGGCGGAGCTTGGATTTGCGCCACCGGATTTCTTCGTGATCCCGGCGGCGGGATTTTCGCATGGACCAGACGCGCCTATTCCCGACCCCGGACTGGAAGCGGAACTGTATCGGGCCTTGCAACGCCTCGGCCCCGGTCCCTATGCCGTGCGTTCCTCGGGACAAGCAGAGGATGGCGCGGCGCACAGCCATGCCGGGCAGTTCGATACGGTGCTGAATGTTGCGTCCAAAGATGTGATGACCGCTGCCGCGCAGGTCTGGCGATCGGGCTTTTCCGAGACCGTCGAAACCTACCGCGCCGTCAAGTCCGGTGGCACCGCCGCAGCCCCAGCCGTGATCGTGCAGCGAATGATTGATGCGCGTGTGGCAGGGGTCGCATTCTCCGCCGATCCGGTCAGCGGCTTGCGTGGGCGCTGCGTTATCTCGGCGATTGCGGGACTAGGGGAGCGGCTGGTTTCGGGTGAGGAGGACGGTCAAAGCTGGGTTGTGACCGATCAAACCATCACAGGTGGCAATACCGCCCCACTGCTGACCGACACCGAACTCCACGCAATCGCTGACCTCACTCGGCGGGTTGAGGCGGCATTTGGCGCACCGCAGGACATTGAATGGGCTATGGACTCGCAGGGTCTGCACATTCTGCAGGCGCGCCCTATCACCACGCCGTTGCACGCGCCAGCCGCGGCCGATAACACCCTGAGCGTGTTCGACAATTCCAACATCGTTGAGAGCTATCCGGGCGTTGTCAGCCCACTGACTTACTCACTGGCGGTCTTTATCTATGCCCGCGTTTACCGCGCTTTCGTGCGGATGCTGGGGGTTTCCGACGCCACCATCGCTGCCAATGCCGCGCTGTTTGACAACATGCTGGGGCGGATTGACGGGCGGGCCTATTACAACCTTGGCAACTGGTATCGCGCGCTGGCGCTGCTGCCGGGGTTCGCGTTGAACCGCGCGTATATGGAAACCATGATGGGCGTGGACGCCCCGCTGCCGCAGGAATTGACTGCCTCGATTGGCCCGCCAGCGGTGAAGGGTTTGGCGAAACTGCGGGCGTATCTGGGTGTCACACGGGTCGGCCTCGGCCTGATCTGGGCGGCGATCCTGCTGTCGCGCACTCGCAAAAATTTCTACGCCCGCCTGAATGCTGCGTTGGGCAGCGGGCTTGACTTGGCCACCGCTGGACCGACGGCCTTGGCCCGCGAATACCGCCAGATCGAGGGCACTCTGCTCGACCAATGGGATGCCCCGCTGATCAACGATTTCCTTTGCATGATCGCGTTTGGCGCCAGTCGGAACATGCTGTTGAAATGGTTAGGGTCGAGCGGGTTGGAGTTACATAACGACGTAATGATCGGTCAGGGCACGATTATTTCGGCCGAACCGGCGCAGCGCATCGCGCGGATGGGGCGGATGGTTGCCGAAACTGGGACCGTAGCGGATTTGGCAGGGGTTTCGGCGCATCCGCTGATCAAGGCCGAATTTGATGCCTACATCGCCAAATTCGGCGACCGCTGTACCGAGGAGTTGAAGCTGGAAAGTATCCCGCTTTCCGATGATCCGTCGCAATTATTGGCCGCCATCGCTGCCCATGCCTCGCGCGCCGCGCCATTGCAAAAACCGACGCAAGACCCCGACTGGGCGGCGCTATTTGCAGGCAAGCCCCTGCGCCGCATCATAGCCCGCAGCGTCATCAACTGGACCAAAGCGCGGGTGCGTGACCGCGAAAATCTGCGTTTCGAACGCACTCGGATTTTCGGCCACGCCCGCCGCGTGTTCCTGGCCCTTGGCCGCGAGTTTGCCGCGCGTGGCCTGCTGGATGCGCCGCGCGATGTGCTTTGGCTGACCACGACCGAGGTTTTGGGCGCCGTCGAAGGCTTCGGCCTGTCGCCCGATCTGCGAGGTCTGGTGGCGCTGCGTCGGGCCGAAGATAGGGCGTCGGCCACCAGACCCGACCCCGATGAACGCATCGAAATGCGCGGCCCTGCGATCTTGCAAAGCTTGGCAAAGACCACCCCGCGCATGGTGCAGTCTGGGCTGGAGCGCACCGCTACAGGTTGTTCGACCGGGCAGGTTACCGCCATTGCACGGGTTATCCGCGATCCGCGCACCGAAAGTCTGACGCCCGGCGAAATCCTCGTGGCGCGGCACACCGACCCCGGCTGGATTGCTGTATTCTCCAACGCTTCGGCGATTGTGGTGGAGCGAGGGTCGCTGCTGTCGCACTCCGCGATCGTCGCGCGGGAGTTGGGGATTCCTTGTGTCGTGGGACTTAAGGGCGCTACAGATTGGATTGTGACGGGTGAACGGCTGAGTGTCGATGGCGCAACTGGATTGGTGCGGAGGCTCGATGCAAAGCTCTGAAATCGCTGGCAAAGCCCGCTTCGATCACATCCGCTACGCCCAGTTGTGGGAGGATGCCGATGTGCTATGCGCAGCCCTGCCGCAGCAACCGGGGGCGACGCTGGTGTCGATTTGCTCGGCGGGCGACAATGCGCTGGCGATGTTGCTGCTGGACCCCGCCCGCGTCGTCGTGGTCGATCTGTCAGCGGCGCAGATCGCCTGTCTGCAGCTGCGGATCGCGGCGTTTCGTGCGTTGACGCACCCGGAGTTTCTGGAATTGTTTGGCGCGCGGCCAAGCCAGGCGCGCGCGGGTTTGCTGGACCGTGTTCTGGTCGGGTGTGATGCTGAAACGCGGGCGCTGTGGACGGCACTCAAGCCCGATGTGATCAAGCATGGTGCTGGCGGCGTCGGTAAGTTCGAGCGGTACTTCCGTGTTTTCCGCCGCTTCCTGCTGCCCTTGGTCCATTCGCGCAAAACCTTGGAAGACACATTCATCTCCCGCTCCAAACCCAAGCGTGAGGTATTTCTGAACACCCGCTTCAACTCTTGGCGCTGGAAACTCCTGCTGAACATCTTTTTCTCGCGTTTCATGATGGGCCGGATGGGGCGGGACAAGGCGTTCTTTGACCATGTCGAGGGCAGCGTGGCGCAGCATGTCGCGCGCCGCATCCGCCATGCCGCCGTCACCTGCGACCCCGCCGAAAACCCCTATCTGCATTGGATTTTGAAAGGCGGCCATAGCGCGGCTCTGCCGATGACGTGGCGCGCGGAGCATTACGACGTGATCCGCGACAGGCTGGACAGGCTGGATATCAGGCTCGGCTCGCTGGAGGCGTTTGTTACAACCGGCGAGAAGGCAGATGGTTTCAACCTGTCAGACATCTTCGAATATATGTCGGCGGATATGTTCGCGCAGGTCTACGGCGCTGTCCTTGCCGCGTCAAACCCAGGTGCTCGGCTGGTTTACTGGAATATGATGGTTCCTCGCAGAGTGCCTGCCGCCTACCGCGACAAGGTGATCACGCGAATTGCGGATGAGGCGCGGTTGAAGTTGCTGGACAAGGCGTTCTTCTATTCCGACTTCGTGATTGAGGAAGTCGTCTAATGGCGATCCTACTGCAAATCCTCATCGCCATCGCTTCCGTCGCGGTCCTGCTATGCCAGATGGCACTCGTCAAATACCTCGCCAAAGCCTACGGCCTGTCGCCAGAGGTGCAGCGCAAGTTGGTCCATATAGGCACCGGCTGCTACGCGCTGACCCTGCCGTGGCTGTTTCCCCAACGCTGGCCAGTCTATGTGCTGATCGCCCTCACGCTAGTTGTCATGGCCGTCCTGCGGCTGCCGCGCTTTGCCAAGGGCGGCATTGGCGAGACGCTGCACGGGGTTGAGCGGCGATCTTATGGCGACCTGCTGCTGGCGCTGGCGGTGGGCACGGTGTTCCTGCTGTCGGATGGACGGATGATCCTTTATGTGCTGCCGATTGCCATTCTGACCCTGTCCGACGCCGCCGCCGCGCTGACTGGCACGCGCTATGGCACCAAGTTTTTTCAGATCGAGGATGGTCAGAAAAGCCTCGAAGGCTCGGTGGCGTTCTTCATGGTGACGCTGATCGTGGCGATGGTCTGCCTGTTGCTGTTGTCGGATGTGCCGCGCGCCAATGTGATCTTGCTGGCGGTGATCGTCGCAGGATTTGGCACACTGGTGGAGGCGGACAGCTGGCGCGGCTTTGACAACTTTTTTCTGCCCGCCGGGCTGATGGTATTTCTAGATGCGCGGATGGGCAGCGAGCCTGTGGCGCTGATTGCCATCATGCTGCTGTTCTGCGCGGCAATATGGCTGGCATTGTGGGTTGCGCCACGTATCAAGCTAAGCCGTCATGCCGCGCGCGTCTATGTCATCGCGACCTTCCTGCTGCTGTCCGTCACCACCTTGCCCAACACGGTGCTGCCGCTGATGGTGTTCATCACCCACGCGTGCAGTTGCCGGATCAGGCCGTGCAAGGCGGTGTATCCAGAGCTCGATTGTGTGGCAGCGCTCGCCTTGGTCAGCTTTGCGTGGCTCGCATCCGAGAAAGTCACTGGCACCAGCTCTCTGGTTTATTACGGCCTGACCACAATGGCGATGTCGGTGGGGTTTATCGCACTCGCGGTCACCGGGTTCGGCCAGATTCTGCGATGGGGCTGTCTCGCCATTTTCTCGCTGGCAATGATCTGGTTGCATCACGTGCTGATGCTGACCAATGGCGGCAGTACGCTGTGGCTTGCAATGGCGGCTGCTTTGATTGCAGCAATCCCCCCCATATTGGTGCCAGAGCAGTTTCAGATTGCGCGGTCTGCCAAGATTGCTGTGCTGGCGCTCATCGTTCCAGTTCTGGCCTGCGTGGCGATGATGGGGGTCGACAAGGGATGGCTGTGATGGCGGAAAAGTTCGAGGTTTTCGGCGCGAAGCTAACGCTTTACCGCGATGCACCCGCGTGGGATGGACTTGCGACCTATGCGGTGGGGCAGTTTTCGTGCCCGTCAGCCGAGGCTGGTGCGGCTTTGCTGAACCATGTCGCCGGGATGTCCCACACCGAGGGCGCGCAGGCGCTCGTCGGGCCGATGGATGGCGACACCTGGCACAGCTACCGCTTGGTTATCGAAAGCGACGGTCGCGCGCCGTTTCTGATGGAGCCTGTCGGCAAACCGCACGACAGCGCGGCTTTCACGGGCGCTGGCTTCACGCCCATCAGCGCGTATTTCTCCGCCTCCGTGCCCGCCGCTGATGTCGGCACCGGGCCACAACCCACGACCGACGGCCTGCATATCGCCGCATGGGATGGCAGCGAACCCGAGGCGCTTTTCACCCAAGTTCACGCCCTTTCCTGTGCCGCGTTCAGCAAGAACCCGTTCTACAAACCCATCGCCCTCGCCGATTTCCTGCCGATGTATATGCCCTTCGTGCCGATGATGAAGCCTGAACTGGTGCTGTTCTGCCGTGACGATGCGGGCGCGCTGGTTGGTTTCCTGTTCGGTATCCCCAACTATGCCGAGGGGCCAAAGCCCGCGTCGGCGATTCTGAAAACCTATGCGAGCTTGAAGAAAGGCGCGGGTCACGCCCTTAGTACGCGGTTCTATACTGCTGCGCGGGAACTCGGTTTCACCACCATCATCCACGCCCTGATGCATGAAGATAACCTCTCGGCCCTGCGCAGCAGCATGAACGGCGCACAGGTGTTTCGGCGTTACGCGCTGATGGGGCGCCGCCTTGATTAACACATTGCTAGACGCCTTCGCCGCCTCTGTCGCTCGCAATGGCGACCGCGTGGCGTTGATCGAAGGCGATGGCACGCAGGTCAGTTTCACCGAACTCGCCGCGCGGGTGGAGCGTCTGGCACAAGCTTGGGCCGCGCAGGGGATGCGGGCGGGCGACCGTATCCTGATCGCTCTGCCGATTGGCGCAGACTTGTATGCCGCCCTCGCGGCGATCTGGACCGTTGGCGCAATCGCCGTCTTGCCCGAACCCGCGATGGGTCTGGCGGGGCTGCGGAACGCTTTGCGGACAACCGGCGTCAACGGTCTGTGCGCCAGCGGAGGCTATCGTGCGCTTAAACTGTTGCTGCCGGGTTTATGGATGCAGCCGCTTTACACCCCATCTGCACAGGGCTTGCACCCAATAGCCCACATAGCCAAACCCACCGACCTCGCGCTGATCTCCTTCACCTCCGGCACCACTGGCGCGCCCAAGGCCATCCCCCGCAGCCACGCCTTTCTGACCGCCCAACAAAACGCCGTCTCGCCCCTTCTGCACAGCGAACTGCCCGAAGTCGATCTGGTCGCGTTCCCGGTCTTCGTCCTGATTAACCTTGCCGAAGGCCGCACCTCCCTGCTTCCCAATTGGAAAATGGGAAAGCTGGACCGCGTCAGCCCCGAAGCCCTCGCCATCTGGATCGCAGGTCAAGGTGCCACCCGCCTGCTGCTCCCCCCGGCCCTGTGCGAAACGCTGGCCAAATCCGTGATGCCGTCCAGCGTGCATACCCTGTTCACCGGCGGCGGCCCGGTGTTCCCCGATCTGATTGCCGCGCTGAAAACCCGTGCGCCTCAGGTGCGGATCGTGTCGGTCTACGGCTCAACCGAGGCGGAGCCGATTGCCGAAATCGACAGCAGCCATATCAGTCCGGCGGACATTGCGGCGATGGCCGCTGGCAAGGGATTGCTGGCAGGTCTGCCCGTTGCGGCGGCCAAGCTGCGCATCGAAGCCGACGAAATTCTGGTCAGCGGCGCGCATGTGAACCGGGGTTATTTGGACCCGGCGCGGAATGCCGAAACCAAACTGCACGATGGCGACACGGTCTGGCATCGCACCGGTGACGCGGGCTATCTGGATGATCAAGGGCGACTGTGGCTGCTGGGGCGACTTGGTGGCGCTGTGCAAACTGCAACCGGCCTGCATTATCCGTTTTGCGTTGAGACTGCCGCGCGGATGTGGCCGGGGCTGCAGGGCGCGGCGCTAGTGGCGATCAGCGGCAAAGCGGTGCTGGCGTTAGAAGGCGACGCGGCGATGATGGCAGAGTGGACCGACCGCGCCGCCGCGTTTGGCATCGCGGACGTGCGGCACATCGCCCGATTACCTAAAGACCGCCGGCACCGCTCCAAGGTGGACATTGCGGCCTTACGCAAGCTGCTGAAGGGCTGACGATGGCAAAACTGAAACACCGCTGGAGCCTTGGGCACAACTACATGACCGGCGTCACCTTTGGCGTCTGGCTGCGGCTGCTGGTGCAAAACCGCTTCCGCCTATCGCCCGCCTACTGGCACCGCGTCGCCTTCATCACGCTGGCAAGCCTCGCCAATTCCGGCTTTGCTGCTTGGGAAACACTGCGCCACGGCCGTGCCATCACCGCCGTCCAGATCACCAAACCGCCGCTGTTCATCCTTGGCCACTGGCGCAGCGGCACCACGCTTTTGCACGACCTTCTGGCGCAGGACACCGTGCAGTTCCAGTTCGCCAACACCTACCGCGTTGTAAACCCTCTGACATTCCTCACCACCGAACGCGCCGTCACCCGTCTCCTGCCCGGCTTAGTCCCCGACAAGCGACCGATGGATAACATGCCGCTGAAATTCACCTCACCGCAGGAAGATGAATTTGCACCGCTTTTGATGACCGGCCTTTCAATTTATCTGGGCGTCAGTTTTCCGCAAACCGGCGCGAATTATGCGAAGTACCTATCGTTTCGCGGCGTTCCCCGGCCCGAAGTCGAACGCTGGAAAGCCGCCTTCCTGCGGTTCTGCAAGAAACTCTCCCTCAATGACAACCGCGCGCTGCTGCTGAAATCGCCACCCCACACCGCCCGGATCAGGACCATTCTGGAGCTTTTCCCCGACGCCCGCTTCGTCCACATTCACCGCGATCCCTACACCGTGTTCCAGTCGCAGCGACATTTCTTCGACACCGCAGGCTGGTACACCTACCTTCAAAGCCCCGATCTTGCCGCAATCGACGAGGGCATACTGCAACGCCACGAGACGATGTATGATGCCTATTTCGAGGATATCGCGCTGATCCCAGCCGGTCATTTCACTGAGGTCCGGTTTGACGCGCTGGAGGCTGACCCGGTCGCGCAAGTCGCCGCGATTTACCAAACTCTCGGCCTCGGCGGCTTCACCGTGTTTCGACCGCAGCTTGAACGTTACGTCGCCACCCTTGCGGGCTACAAAAAGAACAGCTTCCTGACACTGGACCCCGCAACGCGCCATCTTGTGGCCGCCCGCTGGCAACGCAGCTTCACCGTCTGGGGCTACCCCACCGAACCGCAGGACGAGCGATGACCCGCGCGCCCGGCCCTAAAGGCACGCTGATCTGGGGCTCGCTTGGCGCGGTGCAAAAAGACGCCCTTGGCTTTCTGACCCAAGCCGCCGCCAGCCACCGCGATATCGTGCGGCTGCGGTTTGGCCCGGTGATCGCGCATCTTCTCAACCATCCCGATCATATCGAACACGTCCTGTCGCGCGGCGCGCAAGGCTATGACAAGAATACCCGCAGCGTCGCGCAGATCAAGGCGACCTGCGGTGCCTCGCTGTTGTCGAGCGATGGTGCCGAGTGGCAACGCCACCGCCGCCTGATCCAACCGGTGTTCCAGCCACGCTTTCTGGACACGATTGACCCCGTGGTCGATACCGCGATTGACGCCATGTTGGACCGCTGGGCCATCGCTGCCCGCAACGCCACGCCGATCGACATTGTCGCAGAGATGATGCAGCTTATGATCGTCATCTCCGTCCGTTTCCTGTTTTCCTCCGAGGTTGACCCCGACCGCATCGACCGCGCGTTGAAAGTCTTGCTCGCCGACACGTGGCGCAGGCTTGAGGCGCTGTTTGACCCCTCTATGATCTCGCCCCGCCTCCATCGCCCAGCCTTCAAGCAAGCCCTAGCCGAGATTGATGCTGTGGTGTTCGCCCTAATCCGCGCCCGGCGCGAGAGTGGCACGCAGCCCGACGATCTGCTGTCGCGCCTGCTCTCGGCCCATGAAGGCGAGGGATTAGATCGGCTCACCGATACCGAACTCCGCGATGCGGCGGTGACGCTGATCCTTGCGGGCCATGAAACCGTGGCGAACGCGCTGGCGTGGGCCTTTGTGCTGCTTGCCCAAAACCCTGAATGGCGCCGACACGATCCGCATAAGGTCTGGTCTGAAACCCTGCGGCTTTACCCGTCGATCTGGATCATGGAGCGTCGCGCTGTTACCCTTGATGAGATCGGCGGCTACCGCATCGCCAAAGGCTCGACCGTCCTGATGTCGCCTTATGTTCTGCACCGCAACCCGCAATTCTGGCCCAATGCCGACCGGTTTGACCCGACCCGCTTTGACGAAGCAACCGTTGCCACCCGCCCGCGCCACGCTTACTTGCCCTTTGGCCTTGGCCCGCACCGCTGCATCGGCCTGCATCTTGGCAACCGCGTCGCTGAGCGCATTCTGACACAGGTTCAGGCCGCGTTCCGACTGGATCTTGCGCCCAATCAGTCGCTCGGCCTCGCCCCCGGCATCACCTTGCGCCATGCCGACGCGGTTTACATGTACCCCCGTGAAGCCGCCATCTGACATGCGCGCTGCGGCAGCCAAGCTTCTTTTCATAGCCGAACAAGACTTGAAACTTTACGGATATTATTGTATCCGTGAAGTTATGGAGGATCGCAATGCTTGGAAACCGCTTCGCCACTCGGATAAACTCCTTCGCATCAGGAGCGTCAGACTACTGGCCCGGCCTTACGGCAAAGCCATCACTGGCGCAGATCATTCAGCGCGCGGCAACCGTCGAAGGGCTGACCGAGCTTGATCTCAACTATCCCGACCACGTCGGTGCAAACCCTTCGCAAATCGCAGAGGTGGTGGCAGATTGCGGGCTTTCAATCAGCGGTCTGGCGATGCGCTACTACACAAACCCTGCTTTCAAACGCGGTGCTTTCACTAACCCAGACAGGACGGTCCGGCGGGAAGCGATTGACCTGACCAAGCGCGGCATTGATGCGGCCCGCGCGATTGGCGCTCCGATGATGACGCTTTGGCTGGGTCAGGATGGCTTCGACTACACCTTTCAGTGCGACTATGCAGCACTCTGGGAAGATGCGGTTGCAGGCATCGCAGAGGTAGCCGCGCATGATGCCGATTGTCTGATCTCGATTGAATATAAGCCAAACGAGCCAAGAGCTTACAGCGTTTTGCCAGATGCCGCGACCACACTGCTGGCGATCAGGGAAGTTGGGGCTAAGAATCTCGGCGTCACGATAGACTTTGCCCATGCGCTTTATGCTGACGAGCAACCTGCCTTTGCGGCGGCGCTGATCCAACGCCACAGCCGCATTTTGGGTCTGCACCTGAACGACGGTTATGCCAAGCGAGATGATGGCCTGATGGTGGCTGCGGTGCATGAGCAAGCCACCCTAGAGTTGCTGCGCGAAGTCAAACGCGGTGGATTTGAGGGTGCGATCTATTTTGACACGTTCCCAGATGCCTCTGGCCTAGATCCGGTGGCGGAATGTGCCGCCAATATCCGCACGGTGCGCCGGATGCTGGCCGCTGTTGACGTGATGGCGGGCGACAATCGCTTGGCAGACGCACAAAGCCGGCAAGACCCGATTGCCGCGCAGGAAATCGCGCGTGTGGCGTTGGCTGGATGTACCGCGAGCAACAGAGCTTCACAGCATTCTATATAATCGTGTTCCATTAGGTGGTTCCGTTAGTGTTTCCGACGACGCAATGCTGGCCTCGGTTGGGGAAATCTCGTCGATCAGCTGCGCAGGTCGTATGGGGATAGGTGCTTTATCGTCGGCTTCCGGATCGGCCGCGCATTATTGGCTCGCAGCGCTCATTTTAGCGATGCTGATGATGAAGCGGCGATTAGAAACAAGGTAATTTATGTCCGATCCAAAAGCAGTAGCAGCCCAGATCAGAATGAAGCTGCCCAGCCTGACGCCGCTTGAAGGCAAGGTCGCCGCCGACATTCTGGCGCGCAAGGATATTGACGAGGCGACCCCGCTGCGAGAGATCGCCAACAAGTCTGCCGTGTCAGATGCGATGGTGGTGAAGGTCGCAAAAAAGCTTGGGTTCTCGGGTTTTCGCGCGTTTCGGCAGGGGTTGGTTGATTACAACAAATCTGACACCGCCGCGCTGCATTCTGAGATTTCCAATGTCGATACCACTGGCGAGATCGTTCAAAAAGTGTTTCGCACCGCGATGCAGGCGCTGGAGGAGACCTTTGCGATCCTTGATCTGGCGGCGTTTGAGCAGGCGGCAGATTACCTGCATCGCGCCCGTCAACGCGACTTCTACGGGCTGGGCGGGTCAGCACAAATTGCCCGAGATGTGGCGCATAAATTTCTGCGGATCGGCATCCGGGCTTCGGTTTTTGACGATGCCCATATGATGATGATGTCGGCGGCTCTGCTTGGCCCCGATGATGTTGTGGTGGCGTTTTCACATTCTGGCACCACATCGCTGGTGATAGAAGCGGTGGAACTCGCCCGGCGCAACGGCGCGCGTATTATCGCTGTGACCAACTATGCCGAAAGCCCGCTCGCCGGGTTGGTAAATGTTGTGCTGTGCTCGACTGCGCAGAACTCGCCACTGCTGGGTGAGAACGCCACGGCGCGGATTGCGCAGCTGAACCTGCTCGATGCGTTGTTCGTCGCGACCGCGCAACGCGACCGCGCCACAGCTGACCGGAATTTGGACCGCACCATGCGGGCCGTGCAATCGAAGCGCAGACTATGAGGCCCAGATGATAAATGTCCCTAGAACTGTCCTTGTCGTCGGCAGCCTGCATTATGACATCATGGTTGAGGCGGACCACCTGCCCCGCCGCGACGAAACGGCAGTGGGGTCGCGCTGGTATCCCAAATTCGGCGGCAAGGGTGGCAATCAGGCCGTTTCCGCACGGGCGCATGGGGCTTCTAGCCGAATGATCGGCGCAGTGGGCGCAGATGACTTTGGCAATTTCATCCGGGCGCACTTAGGCACCTCGGGCGTAGACCATCGGTTTGTAACATCATTGGAGGATGAGGCCTCGGGTATGAGCGTTGCAATTATGGATGCCAGTGGCGATTACGCAGCGACGATTGTCTCGGGCGCAAACCTGCATGTCGCAATCGAGACGGTGCTGCATCCTCAGGTTTGGCAGAACGTTGGGCTGCTGGTGCTGCAAAATGAAGTGCCGGAAAGTGTAAACATGGCGGCGGCACAAGAGGCACGCAACAAAGGTATCAGCACCCTGCTCAACGCCGCGCCGAGCCGTCCGCTGTCGCCAGAGTTCGGCCGATTGGTCGATGTGCTGGTGGTCAACGCAGTCGAAGCTGAGATGATGGGTGCTGGCCCCGTCACCAACCTAACAGCCGCAGCGACTGCTGCAAGAAAACTCGCGGATCGTTTTGAAAGCGTGATCGTCACCGCAGGTGCGCTGGGCCTCGCCGCTGTTACGGCCGGAGATGAACATTTTTCGTTGCATGCCGAAAAGATCAAAGTGGTTAGCTCGCACGGCGCTGGTGACGTGTTTATTGGCGCTCTTGCAGCTTGCCTTATAGGCCGCATGTCTTTTGAAGACGCCTGTCGCGCGGCATCACGTGCCGCCGCTGACCACGTCGCAGGCCGGCCCGCCGCGGCTATCGCTGTTTCATCAACCGAATAGCTAGCTTCGCTCACAGCGCAAGGATAAGCGCCCGGTTTGAACCGGACGCTCGATACCAACAGCGCAGATTACAATCCTGTCACGGATTTGCGGCGATTTGATCAATGTGTTGTTTGTGAGCCTCTAACGTCGGCAACGTCTCTGCGGCAAAGGCTTTAAGCTCGGGGTCGGTGCCATTGCTTGCAAAATTCGAGAACAAACTGACCGCCTCTGCATGGGCGCCTGCCTGCATGTCGGTGTAAAGCATGTCGAATTCGCTGCCCTCGGCCTTTTCCAGCAAGGCGATCATACCAGCATGTTTTGGAGCCAGTTGGTCGGGCACGGGTTGCCCATCGGCCGCCGCTTTCAGATTCTCCGCCGCCTTCGTATGGTCAGCGATCATCTGGTTGGCAAATTCCGTTAGCTTCGGGTTGGTGGCTTTTTGCAGCGCCAATTCGCTCGACTGAATTTCAAACGCATTGGAACTCGCCACGGTGTTTACGAAACTTTCGGGGGTAACTTCCATCACAGCGGTGGTTTGCGCTTCAACCGCCGTGAGAGTTGTTACAAACAAGGCCGAAGCCACGACAATAGACCGGATCATAGGAGTCTCCTTTCATTTGGATTGGGTTGCGAAAGCTTGGTTGAGGTCAGAAGTTGCCATGGTCATGGCTTCGTCGGCGGCGGCGACAACTTTGCCCATGCCGAAGAATTCGTGGGTCACGCCTGTAAACACCCGCGCGTTGGTATCGACTTCAGCGGCTTTCAGCGCGGCCGCGTAGGCTTCTCCCTCAGACCGCAGCGGATCGATTTCGGCCAGAATGACGGTCGCGGGCGGCAGATCGGCTAGGCTTTGCT
This sequence comes from Cypionkella sp., assembly GCF_028290025.1. Classification (GTDB taxonomy): domain Bacteria; phylum Pseudomonadota; class Alphaproteobacteria; order Rhodobacterales; family Rhodobacteraceae; genus Cypionkella. The sequence goes on from NZ_JAQGKQ010000113.1 coordinate 63,803, forward strand.
GGCCAAGAAGACTGATCCGGGTGTCGGCGGTTTCTTTTGGCGATGCGAACACGTGTTTCAAAAACCATTCCATGTCAGCGCGGCCCAGTGGCTTGGCGTCAGCGTTTTCCTTGTAGGACGGCGTGTTCATGTCGTGGCCTGCGATCGGGTAGACCAGCAATTGATGCAGCGGCATCGTCGCTTTGTTATCCCGCGCCATAATGGCGACGTTTGCCGCCAAATTGGCCCCAGCGCTTTCGCCTGCCACTGCGATCCGCGTCGAGTCGCCGTTGAATTCATGCGCATTTTCGACAATCCATTGGTAGGCCGCCCAAGCATCGTCATGCGCTGCGGGAAATTTGAACTCTGGCGCGTGGCGATATTCCACCGAGACAGTGATCGCCTTGGTGCCAGAGGTCAGCGCGCGCGGTGTGCCATCATAGACGTTGATATCAGCAATCACCCAGCCGCCACCGTGGAAATAGACGATGACCGGGAATGGCCCTTCGCCCTCGGGAATATAAAGCCGCGCGGGCAAAGCCCCGGCATCGGTGGGTATTGCGATGTCTTTGGTGGCGATCTGACTTTCGGGCGCAGAGGGGATGCGTTTTTCCCACTGCACCGCTTTGGCCGCATCAGCAGGGCTGGCCTGCATCCGCGCCTTTGGCACATCAAGGCTGTGAAGTGGCTTCACATCAAGCGCGCCAAACTTATCCAACACCGCTTGCATGTCTGCCGAAGGAGCGGCCCAAGACGGTGCGCAACTCAGTCCGAAAGCGAAAGCGGCAGACAAATATTTGAGGTTCATAGCAGTCTCCGACTAGGCGGGATTTTTGCCCGCGATGATTACTCAACGTGCGAAAAGCCCGACAACTTGGCCTTTTGCGATAACGTGATCGCGCATGGCGGATAGGACCGCGTCTCGGCTGGCTCCGGGGTCTAAATCGAGCGTTGCGGTATCGAGGGCGAACACCTGAAAATGATAGTGGTGCGGCGGGTCACCAACCGGGGGTTTAGGGCCGAAGTAACCGGTAGCACCGGTATCGTTTTGGCCCTGCTTTGCGTCGATTGGGTCTTTCAGCAACGGTTCTGTCGGCAACCCTTCGCGCAACGCAGTGACCGAGGCGGGCAGGTCGTAAAGCACCCAGTGATTGAAAGGTTTCGGCTCGGCTGCGTCAGGGTCATCGGCAATGATGACATAAGATTGCGTGGCCTCGGGTGCCTTATCCCATGACAACGCCGGGGACGCGTTGTCGCCATCGGCTGCATTCACCAAGGGGATTTTACCATCCTCGGCAAAGCCAGCTTTCACGGCAATGGTGGCATCGGTCGCAAACATGTCGAAAGCAATCGGCGAGACTGGCGGTGGTAAAAGCGGGTCAGGGGTCACAGTTGCCGCATTGTCGTCGGCCGAGGCGTCTGTAGCGGGGTTGGCTGAGGTCAGCAGATAGATGATGCCGCGATCGTCATCGGACACAAAGAACGCACCGTCTTTGGCAACTGCAACGCCCGAGAGCCGCCCGAGGTAGCCGTAGCTGTCGCCTTCGCCCTGAACGAGGAAACCGCTCAGAAGGGGTTCTATGCCGACAGGTTGGCCACGCTCAAAATCAACGCGGACCACTTCATAACCCGAAGGCGGGCGGCGGTTCCACGAGCCGCGCATTGCGACAATCGCGTCGCCCTGCCAATCTGGAAACATCGCGCCGTCATAAAACGCCATCTGCATCGGCGCACTGTGCGCGGTGTAGCCAAGCACGGGTTTGGTTGAGTGTTTTGCCCATGTTTCCAAGCTCATGCCGTTGGGCGGATTGTCTTGTGGATTGAACTCATTCATGCCGAAGATGTAGGGCCAGCCATACTTTTGATCTTGGCGGATATGATTTAGCTCCTCAATCTGCGCATCGTCGCCAAGCCAATCAATGCCGTGATCCATGCCCCAAAGCTGGCCTGAACCCGGCTGCCAATCAAAACCGATGGTGTTGCGCAAACCGCTTGCAAAAATCGTGCGGCTTGATCCATCTGGTTTGGCACGCAAGATCGTGGCACTTTCAGGATTGGTCTCGGCGCAGGCGTTACAGGTCGAACCTGCCGAGATGTAAAGCATCCCATCCGGCCCCAAACCAAGCGTGCGATTGGGGTGCTGGCCGCCGTCTGGCAGATCGTTGATAATCCGTTGCAGCGCACCAAAGCTGCCATCTTCGGCCACGTCCGCTACATAAACATCGTTGACGGCGGCGAGATAAACCTTGTCGCCCGCAAAGGCGATGCCATGCATGCCGGGCCTGCTTGCCACGGTCACGGGCGCATCGGCGCGACCATCGCCATCGGCATCCTTCAGCATCACAACATCGCCAACGCTGCGGCGGGTGGCGTAGAGCACTCCGGCATCTGACACCGCCAGCATGCGGGGATTGATCAGATCGCGCGCGAAGACCTCAACCTTGGTGCCTTCGGGCGCAGTTATCATGCTGGTAAGCTTGGCGTCGTCAGGCTCGTCTATCGGGCTGGGTTCAAGTACGGATCCGGTGATCGTCGCGTTGGAATAGAGCCCGACTTCGCCCTTAACCTGCGCCAAAGCGGCAGAAGCAGAGGTCAGTAGAAGCAGTGAGGTCGCGAGGTGTACTGGGCCTGCTACAATGGGCTTCATAACTAATCTCCCGTGGTGCCGACGCACCCGCTATGATGGATTCAGCGCGACAACGAGAGGACGCGGAATAACGTTCCGCAGAATTTTTGATTGATCCATCAACTTTCATAGGCACGCTTCAAACCTCGGTTGGCCGCATTGCGACGCCCTAAGGCTGAGGCTGGAACTGATCGTGGAACAATACCTTCACAACTTTGTTGTCCATCACAGGGTCGCTTGGTCGGCCTCCCCTGTCTCATACGCAACATTCAGGACAATTAATGCAGCCAGCTATTCCATACTCCGCGCATGTCGAAACGGCGGCCCCAGATGAGGCCGAGACGATCCAAGGTCTAAAAGGCGCCCTGACCGAAATCCTCGAGACGACCTCTGCGCATTACGGCCATGCTGTGCGTTCGGTCCATGCCAAAAGCCACGGCCTTATTGCGGCAACGCTAGAGGTGTTGCCGGATTTGCCAGAAGAATTGGGGCAGGGTGTATTCGCAAACCCCGGGCTTTTTCAAGCCGTTCTGCGGATTTCCACCAATCCGGGTGATCTGTTGCCGGACTCGATCTCCCTGCCTCGCGGCATCGCATTGAAGGTGATTGGCGTCGAAGGTGACAGGCTCGAAGACAGCCCGGGTGGCTCGCAGGATTTTATAATGGTCAACGGCCCGGTGTTTGCTGCAATAGACCCGGAAAGCTTCCTGAAGAACCTGAAACTGCTGGCCAAAACCACGGATCGTGCGACTTGGGCCAAGGTGGCGCTGTCCTCGGTGCTGCGCGGCACAGAAAAGGCGCTAGAGGCTGTTGGCGGTGAAAGTGGCATCCTTAAAGCACTGGGCGGTGCGCCTAACGTCCATCCGTTGGGGGAAACCTACTATAGTCAAACCGCGTTTCGTCATGGCGATTACGTAGCCAAATACCAACTGGTTCCGGCGTCGCCCAATCTTACCCGGCTGACAGGGGCGGAAATTGATGCTGGCGACGACCCGGACGCCATTCGCAAGCAAGTGGACATCGCGATGATGGGTGGCGGCACTTGGGATTTTCGGGTGCAACTTCGCCGCGACGCCAAAAACATGCCCGTCGAAGATGCGACGGTGCTATGGAGCGAGGAAATTAGCCCGTTCCAAACCGTCGCGCGTCTGCACGCCGCACCGCAACGTGGCTGGACCGATGCGCGCGCCGCTTTAGTTGACGACTCGATGCGTTTCACCGTGTGGACGGGGCTAGAGGCGCATCGGCCGCTGGGTGCGATCAACCGGGTGCGCAAGCCCGTCTATGATATGTCGAGCGCGTTCCGCGAACAGTTCAACCACTGCCCAATCCACGAGCCGACCGCAATCGTGCTGCCCGAGGGAACCTGAAAATGAAGCAATACGAACCTGCACCAAGTGAGCCGGAACGAGACCAAAACCCTGACACGCCATTTTATCCCCATCCCACAGGCGGCTGGGGCTCTGTGCGCAGCGTGCTGCGGCAGCTTGGCACTGCAACCGCGTCGCCCGCCGTGCTTGACACGCTCTGGCACCAAAACAAGCCACGCGGCCATATGTGCACTTCTTGCGCCTGGGCAAAACCAGCCTCTCCACACGTGGTCGAATTTTGCGAAAATGGAGCCAAGGCGACGATTTGGGATCATACCCGCGACCGATGCGGGCCCGCGTTTTTTGCCAAGCACACTGTGACAGAACTGCGTGACTGGCGTGACCATGATCTCGAGATGCAGGGCCGCCTGACGCATCCAATGCGTTACGATGCCGCCAGCGATCACTATGTTGAGACGAGTTGGGAGGAAGCTTTCACCGCCATCGGCACAAAACTGAGGGTCTTAGACCCCAAATCAACCGTGTTCTACGCGTCTGGCCGCGCCAGCCTTGAGACCTCGTATCTGTGGGCATTGTTCGCACGACTTTATGGCCACAACAACCTGCCCGACAGCTCCAACATGTGCCATGAGACGACCAGCGTGGCGTTGAAGCAAAAGATCGGGTCGCCCGTCGGCACCTGTGTGCTAGAAGATTTTGAGACTTGTGATCTATTGCTTTTTTTCGGCCAGAACACGGGCGCAAACAGCCCGCGCTTTTTGCACACTCTGCAACAGGCGCGCCGACGTGGCTGCAAAGTCATTACCTTCAACCCGGTGCGTGAACGCGGCTTGATCGAATTCATCAATCCGCAGAACCCGGCGCAGATGCTTACCGGAAGCAGCACACAAATCTCGGACATATACCTGCAGGTCAAACCCGGCGGAGACATAGCAGCCATTGCTGGCATCGCTAAGCATTTGTTTGCGTTAGAGGATGAGACAGGCAGCGTGTTGGACGCCCAGTTCCTGACCGAACATACCAGTGGCCGGTCGGAGTATGAGGCATGGCTGCGTGGATTGGATTGGGACGCGATCGAGGCAAGCTCTGGCCTGTCCAGTGCCGATCTGATGCAGGTGGCCAAAATTTATGCAACCTCAGAGCGGGTAATTGGCGTCTTCGGCATGGGGCTTACGCAGCATGTCGGCGGTGCACAATCCATCGGGATGCTGATCAACCTGCTGTTAATGCGCGGCAATATGGGGCGACCCGGCGCGGGTATATGCCCGGTGCGCGGGCATTCGAATGTGCAAGGGCAACGCACGGTTGGCATTTCTGAAAAGCCCGATCTGGTGCCGCTTGACATATTGGCGCGGCAGTTTGGCTTTGAGCCTCCGCGCGAAGAAGGCATGACAAGCGTCGATGCGGCACAGGGCGTCCTCGACGGTAGTGTGAAAGCTTTTTTGAGCCTCGGCGGCAATTTTGCCCGGGCGATCCCGGATCAAGGCCGCACCGATCCGGCTTGGTCACAGTTGGAGTTGAACGTGCAGGTCGCGACGAAACTCAACCGCTCGCATGTGTTGGTCGGCGACGGCGCTTGGCTTTTGCCCTGCCTTGTCAGAGGCGAGGAAGACCGTCAGGCGAACGTGCCGCAAGCGGTGTCTTTGGAAGACAGCCTCAGCCACATCCACGGCTCGATTGGCCGCCGCAAACCAGCAAGTGACAGTCTGCGTTCCGAACCCGCGATCATTGCAGGGTTGGCGACAGCTACATTGCCCGAAAACCCAAAGGTTCGGTGCCATCAGTGGGTAAGCGATTATGGCCAGATCCGCGAGCTTATCGCCGATACCTACCCAGAGCTGTTTCAAGACTATAATGACCGGATGTTTCAACCGGGTGGGTTTTATAAGGGCAACCCGGTGCGAGATCGCACATGGAAAACCGCCAGCGGCAAAGCCGAGTTTACCACGCCCGACAGTCTGAGCGCGCTTGGAACGAAACCCGGCGGCGGCGTGTATACCCTGATGACGCTGCGGTCGAATGACCAGTTTAACACCACGATCTACGGCTATCGCGACCGGCTGCGCGGCTTAGACACTGACAGAATGATCGTGCTGATGTCGCCCGCAGAAATCACAGCGGCAGGGCTTCGTGAGGGTCAGGAAGTGGCGCTGGTCAGCGCGCATGACGACGGCCATTCACGCCGACTTGGTGGCCTGCGCTTGATTGCCTACGATTTGCCAATGGGATGCGTGGCGGCTTACTACCCCGAGTCGAACGTGCTGGTGCCGCTCGAACTTTATGATACCGCGTCCAAAACCCCCGCGTTCAAGGGCGCTCCTGTCAGGCTAGAGATAGACAGTGAGGCTTTGCCAAAAGAACCTAAGGCCCCCCGATAAATCGTCAGTTGCACACAGATAAGGCGAGCACTGGCATCACAGTCCAGACCGCTGCGACCAAGGCAGCGTACGCAAGTGTGGTTGCCGTGATTTGCACAAAACGAGACTGTGAAGGCGCGTAGCGTACGGCAATCAGCAGCAAAATCTGCAGCGCAATCGTCACTGCTGCAGCCGATAGCAGGACCGGGCGCGCGTCAAGATGCGTCGGCCAATGTTGCGAACATGCGAGCCCTTGCAACGCATAAACCCCCGAAAATCCAGTCAGCCACACGGTAATTGGCAGCGACAGGCGCAAGATTTCGATCATCCAAACCCTCCCGGCAGCCATGCCGCTGCGAGTGCGACCAAACCAGTGGCCGCAGTGAAATCAGCCCATAGCGCCACGATGCGCGCCTCGCCAATGCGAATGGCCGACGCATACCCCGCCGCCACCCGCGCGATAAGATAGCCAAGCATGATCACTGTTAGCGCCGTATGAAGCAACACATGGCCCGCCAGCAGCCACAGCGTCGCGTCATAGGCGTGGCCTGCAGGGTTTGGCCGGTTCGCCATGATGGTAACGGCTGCGGCCGCAAGCGCCATCGCTCCCAAAACGCCAAGGCCAATCGCAGGCCAAGCCGCGCGACCTTGCTTGATTTGACTTACAGCAAGGCGGGGACCGAGTGTCAGTGCCCCGGCCCCGACCAGCGCCAGCATGACGCTCCATAGGCTTGGCTCCAGATAAGAGTGTGGTGGCCAATTCGGTGCCACCGTCCACAAAAATGCGTATCCGAACAGCAGCGAGCCAAAATGCACCCCGTCCGCGAGCAGCAGGAACAGCGAACCCCACCACCCCGGCGGGTCAGCACTTTCAGACGCCAGCGGCAGCCTCACACCGTGCCCTGCATCCACGAGCCCCTCGTCCGTGCGTGACCCCAGACCCCAAGCCCAGTAAAGCGACACCGTGACAACACCCAAAAGCGCAATACCTGAGAGAGCATACGCTCCGAAAAGCGGAGCCAGAAATGACGTGCTGGTGACGACAGCAAGCAGCACCGGCAGCCGCGAATTGCCCGGCAGCACCGCCACTTGCGCGGGTGTGCCCTGCGCGGTCGCCACGATCAACGTTTCGCGCCGGTTCCGCGAGGCATCGCCTAAATAACCTTCCCCACGTGCGATGCGCAGGGCAAGATCGGGGTCATTGTGCAACGGATAGCGCGCCTTGACGATCGGGATAGACGCAAACCCATAGGCCGGAGACGGAATAGCCGCAGCCCATTCCAGCGTCCCAGCCCCCCAAGGATTACGTCGCCCCCTTATCGCCACAAACGCGTTCACTGCGACGTCGAGGATGACCAGCGCAAAACCGATTGCCATAACGAAAGACGCAACCGACGCCACGAAGTTCAGCGCCTCCCACCCCTGCCCCGCGTCATAAGTCCAAGTGCGCCTGCGCTGACCCAGCAGTCCCGCCATATGAACCGCAAGGAAGGTGATATGAAACGCCGGCACCACCAGCCAAAACGCCACCTCGCCCAGTTTAAAAAAGCGAGTCCGCCCGGTCAGCAACGGCAAGAAGTAATAGATCGCCGCGATCATCGGAAAAACATAGCCGCCGATCAGGACATAATGCAAATGCGCCACCACGAAATGCGTGTCGTGGACCTGCCAGTTGAACGGCACCACAGCCAGCATCACACCCGTCAGTCCGCCGATAACAAAAGTTGCAAAGAACCCCATGATCCAAAGCAACGGCAATTCCATCCGCGCGCGGCCCTTCCACAGCGTGCCGATCCACGAAAAAATCATCACCGACGTCGGCACCGCAACCAGAGTTGAGGCAGCTGAGAAGAACGCCAGCCCCATATGCGGAATGCCAGTGGTGAACATGTGATGCACCCAAAGACCGAAGCTGAGCACCGCCAGCGACACGGCCGCGGCCACAACCCAGCCG
>NZ_JAQGKQ010000019.1 GCF_028290025.1 Cypionkella sp.
CGGCTGGCGTCGGCTTTGTCAGGTTCGATTTCCTTTGCACCGCCGTGCAGTATCAGCGCCCACATCACGCCACCTCCGCAGTCGCCACATCGGGAAACGCCGTGATCGAACTTTTGCTGTTTGGGTCAAAGCCACGGATCTGCCCCCATAGTTCAGTAAGGGCTACGTATTGCGCAAAAATGGCAATTGTTGCCGCGCGAGCTTGGTGCAGGGCTTCAAATTGAGTGTCTGCCAAGTGAATCCTCCTTGCGAGTGATGATCAGGGCGAGTGTATTCTTTGGTAAGGATACCCTGCACACGCCACCCAACAAAATCGCTCTAAGAACCAACGCGCTTCGCCTTTCAATGTTCCGCCATTAGGCAGCCTTGTTTTAAGACGCAGTTTCCGTAGGTTAATAACCGAAAGATATTACTGCAGAGGCTAACTTAGTGCTTTTTGCATGCCCAACTTCGAGCCACATGGGCAATTTAAATCCGGCAACGGCAGACTTTGATCTCATCCATGGTTAGTTTAAAGACTTGCAAATGTACGAGGGCAAAAAATGCGCTATATCGCTTTCCCGTTCCTTCTAGCGGTGTCTTTTTGTTGCCAGCTGTGCGGAAATGTCCAGCAGGCGCACAGTCAAAGGTGTCGGGACTGACGACCTTTTGAAGCTGCGGGCGGGGCCAGGGCTAGGCTACAAAATTAGCGTGGGTTTGCCAGATGGAACTGCAGTGACGCGCCATACCTGCACAACAGAAGTTGGCGAGCTTTGGTGCCAAGTCACGCTGATAGCATCGCCTCACATAAAGGGCTACATCTCAGCTGATTATCTATCCGCAAGCTGACTGCGAGAAACCGCCATATTGCCGAGGGTCGCCGACCGGAACCTTGGCTAAGTCGCCGGAGATAGTGGCATCCTCAATAGAGCAAACCCGGTTTTGGTGCTGGCATCATTGCGCTGGCGGCCCAAGCCGAACGTGTGGCGATCTTACGGCGCACCAGAAGGCGCTCGCCGTTGCCAAGTAGCGTGGGGTGAAGCCGGCGGAACCCATTGATCAGGCTGCAAACCCGCGCCTAAACGGAAGCAACGATTACATGGGGCCGTTTACTTGATACCGCCCAGGGCCAAGTGAAAGTTGGAACCGAATGTTCAAGGTAATTAATTTTGCGGATCGCCGCCTCTGTGTCCAAGCGCGATGGGCCCGGAAATTAAGAGACTTAAATCTGACGAAATGGTTGACCGTCGACAGCTATCTGGTTTGCGCGACCTTGGCGGTTGCAGTGCTGATGTGAGTGGCGTGATCGGGTCGCGGGCGACGGTTTTGAGCTCTAATTTTGATGCTGATTTTGGCGGTGAACAAGCAGTTGGACCTACAATCGGCACTCGCAGCAACTGGCCGCTGCATAGCGCAGTTCCAAGGTTGGTATCGCGCGCGGCGCGACGTTCAGCATCACGTCATCGAAGTCCTGCTCGTTGCGATCGTGGCCGGCCTCCGCCTGGTCCGCAGGAATCCCAACGCATAGTCCGAGTGTAAGTTGTCGGGAACTTTTCACCGTTTATAACGCTTATGCCGCAATGACTGAATGCGCACACTGCGTATTCGCCGCCCCAACGCGCAGAAGCCGACATAGACAACGAGAGAAGTAAGGGTGCCGTCACCAAAGTCAAAAGCTCGGTGAAGGCGGTTATCGGCAAGGTAATGGGTGTCGCCAAGCTTCAGGCCAAGGGCCGGGCCGCCTATGTTGCTTGTACGGCGCAGACCGTCGTCGGCCGCGCCAACGACGCGGCCCGGAGGCTCCGGGCCTGAAGCCCATGATCTGACCACTGGGGCCGGCTAACCTTGGCGCAGCCCTTTAGAGCCATCAACTGCATTTAAGGATATACCCATGACAGACACCTTCCGACCCGACACGCCACGCAGCCGCGGCGACACGGACGCTCCACATATGAGCCCGGCGACGCCCGTCGAAGATGTGCGCACCATCATGATCAACCAGATCTCCTGGGGTGCGGTTATGGCCGGTGTCGTCCTGACACTGGCCCTCCAGTTGATCCTCAACATGCTTGGCATCGGCATCGGGGCGGCAAGCCTCAACCCGGGTCAAGGACCAGGTGCCAATCCAGAGGCAGCCACGCTCGGCATCGGCGCGGGGATCTGGTTCCTCGCAGCCGGTGTCATCGCCTCGTTCGTGGGCGGGTATGCAGCGGGCCGGCTTGGCGGCAAGCCAAAGGAGTCGACGTCTGGCTGGCACGGACTGGTCACTTGGGCGCTGTCGACGCTCCTGATATTCTATCTCCTGACGTCGGCCGTCGGCGGCATCATCGGTGGAGCTTATTCAACCCTGACCGGCGCACTCGGCGGTGTAGCCTCTACTGTCGGTGCCACGGCACAGACCGCTGTCCAAGGGGCTGCGACGGCCGCTTCGGGAGAAAACGACCCGCTGGCGGGGATCGCGGACGCCATCCCTGCCGGCACTGGCGAGGACGCTGCAGCCTTGCGTGATGCGGCCGTGGCCGCTGTGCGCGCTGCCATTACCGGCGATGAGGCCCAAGCTGAAACCGCACGCGAGGAGGCTGCCCAGGCCATCGTCGCGGCCCGTGGCGTAACCATCGAGGAAGCCCGCACGCAGGTGGCCGACCTAGAGGCGCAGTATCGCCAGACCACTGCCGAGGTCACCGAGCAGGTGACTGAAGTTGCCGACACTGCCACCGACGCCGTTTCGAGCGGCATGCTCTTTGGGGCCATTGGCCTTATCCTCGGTGCTATCGCCGCCTGGTTCGGCGGACGTGCCGGGGCGGTCGACCCGACCTTGACAGCACGGCAGATGCCAAACCGCAGCGCAATCACCACCACGACACGCCGCTAGGCGGCACAACGTCCGTGCGCTTTGCGCACGGGCGTTAACAGCGCTCGACCCGAACCGTCCCTGAACCACGTTAGCTGGGCCGACAGGGGATGCCCACAAATTCCGGTTGGGCGCCAGAGCCCTCTGTCGGGTTGCCGCAGCGTCCAACCCATCTCTTTAAAACATCGGGGCCTGAGCGCCCCCTCACAAAAGGAATATGACATGGCCCGTAGTGGATTTCCCTCGATGACAGCCCTTCTCGGCATGCTGGCTGTGGCCGGCTATCAGAACCGTGACACGCTGTCCCGGATGATGGGCGGCCGCGATAGTGCCGTCGGCAGCATGGGCGACATTGGACGGTCCGACATGAGCAGCGTTGGCACGTCTGGTGGCGGCTTGGGTGGTCTGCTTGGCGGCCTCCTTGGTGGGGGTGAGAGCGGCGGACGGCCGATATGGGTGGCCTGGGCGGGTTGCCGAGCGGCTTGGCGGGTGGTACCAGTAGAGCTGGTGTCGGTGGACTCATCGGTGGAGGTCTGAGCGAGATCTCGACGCGATTTCGTCAAAATGGCCATGGCGACGCGGTGGACTCTTGGGTCGGCACAGGTCCGAACGCGGAAGTGGCGCCGCGCGACTTGGAGCGGGCTATCGGCTCGGATGTTCTCGATGATCTGACCGAGCACACCGGTCTGTCACGCGACGAGTTGCTCGCACGTCTTTCGCGAGAGCTTCCGAAGGCTGTTGATCAATATACCCCGCACGGCCGCGTGCCAAATGACGATGACATGCGCGGCTGGCAGGGCTAATCCTTCGTAATCCACCGCCCACGGCGATGCAGCGCTTCTTAATCGAGCCCGCCTTACGTGCGCCAAAACTGCGCCGCGCCGGCCATTCAGTCCGACACGTCGTCGAGCTACTCGTGACCTCACTTAGACATGCGCAGAAACGCGCTCAGGTTTGGGCAACGCGGTCACTTCGCTATTTTAAGCGGGAACTAGGCATCCCAGTTGAGGTTTGATTTCCGTCAAACAGTGGGTTCGCTATGTCGGGAGCTGTCTCTATGCCCGTCGCATCTGAAACTCTGGGAGTTACAGTTCGCGATGTGGTGACCGAACGTTGCGTGCAGCCGAGGCACGGCCCTTGTCGCCGACCCTTTGATCACCTCGCTAGGCCGCGCCACCACGCACGAGATGGAAGCTGCCCCGAAAACACCACCTTAATCCTGACCCACCTAAGGAGTTTATGATGAAAAACCCAAATCTCGAAGGCATGTTTCACGAGACCTTGCGCGATATCTATTATGCGGAGCGCCGCATCCTAAAGGCGCTTCCGAAAATGGCGCGCGTAGCCCAGTCCGAATATCTTAAAGCGGCTTTCGAAAAGCACCGCGGCGAGACCGAGACGCATGTCGAACGCCTTGCCCAAGTATTCGAGCTTATCGGCAAGCGGCCGCAAGCGAAAACCTGCCCCGCGATTGATGGCATCATCGACGAAGGCGAAGAGGTGATGGAATCGTTCAAAGGCAGCCCCGCGCTGGACGCAGGTCTCGTTGCTGCCGCTCAAGCGGTCGAGCATTATGAGATGGCACGCTATGGCACCCTGCGCGCTTGGGCAGCATGTCTTGGCATGACAGAGGCAGAAGAGTTGCTGTCCCAGACGCTCGAGGAAGAAGAAGCGACGGATGAGTCGCTGACTCAGCTTGCTGAGACCTCTGTCAACGAGGCCGCGTTGCGGCAGGCTGCCTGAACAGCCAAGCGCGGGTACAAGGCGACGCCAAACCTGCCGTGGAGTAGGTTTGGCGTCGGACCTTCGCAATTGGAAATGGTCACACGCCCTAGAGAAATATCCGGAAATGACATGGAGCAGATAACTGTGATGCGAACCAATCACCTGTGCGCTTCCTTTATAACCTCAGGTTGCCATACTTTGCGCGCAAAAAGAAATTCCGCCTTTGCGCGGCATGTTGCCTAACTGTTAATATTAACAACCATGAACGGTAAGTTATATGACTGCGTCATCGTAGGGGGCGGACCGGCGGGATTGACCGCAGCGATCTATATCGCGCGTTATCATCTGGATGTGATAGTAGTTGAAGACGGGCGAAGTCGTGCCGCAATGATACCGCTTTCGCACAATCATGCAGGTTTTCCGGACGGCATTGCGGGAACGGAACTCCTGGCGAGAATGCGTTCGCAAGCGGCCAAATATGGCGTCAAATTCAGGCTTGGGCATGTCGAAACTCTGGTGAAAACTGGAGAGAGCTTTTTGCTCAGCTTAAGCGAAAACGACGTGCTGTTCGCAAAATCAGTTTTGCTGGCCACGGGCGTTCACAATCATCGTCCCATCATGTCGGACAGCGAACACGATTCAGCAGTTGAGCGCGGACTATTGCGATACTGTCCGGTATGCGACGCATATGAGATTACCGGTCGGCGTATTGGCGTGATCGGTACGGGCGACAGGGGCGTCAACGAGTCGGTGTTTTTACGGAGCTTCACGGATGACATCACGCTGATGTCTCCAGCCGAGGGTCACGATCTTTCGCCCGAACATAGGGCACGACTTGACGCATTTGGCATCAAAACGATCAGCGGGCCAATCGCGGGTTATGAATACGATGATGACTCTGTTATCGTAACAACTGTCAAAGGTAAAATTTCGTTCAACTCTGTTTACGCGGCTCTGGGATCAGATGTTCGGTCCGAATTGACAGAAATGTTGGGCGCGAAGCGAACCGAGGAGGGATGTGTTATTGTTGATCGACATCAGCGCACCAATATCCCCGGTCTCTACGCGGCAGGTGACGTGGTGCTTGGTCTTGATCAGATCAGCCATGCAATGGGTCAAGCATCCGTAGCCGCAACTGCAATCCGAAACGACCTTTTCGAGACGAGCCTTGTCGGCGCTGAGACATACCCATCCGATTTGAAAAGATCCACGATGTCTCGGTGATAGCGCGCCCCGAGCGGAACAAAAAAGCGCATCTGAGGTTGATGAAGACAGACCTTATCATTGGAGAACTTCATGAACCGTAGAAACCTATTTGTTGTCGGCACTGCCGCAATAGCAGCTGTACCTTTTGCAGGCTTCAGCCAGACGACAGCTGCTGCGCCCTCTGATCCCGAAAACGACCGGCTTTGCTAGGTGGCAATTTCGCCCTGCTGAGCAGTAACATCGCCAGCGATAAAGCCACCGATCCAACTGTAAAAAACATTTGCTGCATTTGAAATTACGGAACAGCAGGCTGTGGCTCTCGCCTTTGCCGCAGAGGCCGGAGCGGGAGGCGTAAGTCAAAAGCATGCGGCGCTTTTGGCGCAGCTAGAAGCCGCACCGGCTGGTCGGGAGTTTGACATGATGTATGTTGACAGTCAGATAGCAGGTCATCAGGAGCTTCGTGCAATCCATGCGGCATATGCCAAAAAGGCAGCGATCCGATGGCGCGCGGTGCGTCCATCGTTGGCGTTCCGGCAATAGAAACCCATCTCGCCATGCTACGTGGTATTAAGCAGCGCTTGGCGTAGAGACATACGTCTTATTAAATGTGAGAGTTCTGGCCTGTTCCCTTGCTGAGGCTTGGGGACAGCGCGGCGTTCAGATTGTCAGTCAATCCCGGCGACGAACTTATAGGAGGGTTGTCGACCTTAGCGTCAAATACGTGAGCCATTCCGCTGATCGGAAAGCCGGTCGTCCCGTAAAGTAAGAGTTGACCCTTGTCCTCGAAGTTGCAGTGCCCTCCCCGCACATAGTCCAACCCTAACATTACCACTTGCTGCGGATCAATCCAACACCCCATGCCGCCGCTTTGCAGCTCTCAGCAGGATCACAACCGCGATGCCTGATTTGGCAAACAAATTCCTCCGGACCTGACCTGCCTGCCTATTGGCAGGGTCAGTCAGCGCTAAATATCACGTCGCGTCGCAGCATGGTGTCCCGCCAACGATAATGTTTCGGGAGCGCCACCGCTGACTCTCCGACGCTGTAGTGCGGCCAGTGACAATTACTGTCTCCCTCAGTCAGCGATGAACGGGGGTCGGCATCGCTGCGCGGTGCCAGATAACGAAGACGGCAATCGCTGGAGCAGGAACGGGCAGCGAGAACGCGCTGACCCATCCAGCCCGCAGCGTGACTACGATCCGGAACCGGGCACCAGCGCGATCAGGTCCCTCTGTGTGACGATCCGCGGGCGTCGGAGAACCTGGCACGACGCCCATAGTCGTCTCGGCTGAGGCCGAGCTCAGCCAGCGTGGCATCGACGGGTGTACGCACCGCGGCGGGGCAACGCCATCTGTCACGCTGCGTAAGGGTGTGCGATGAGCGGGCCCAGCGGATGCCCGGTCTTGGCTTATCCGACAAACCGGTCGCGAAATTTGACCACTCATCTGCCGTGACACGAGCGGAGCTGGCAGGCTGGGCGAGCGCCGACATGTTAGTCGTTGCGCACATCGCCCCAGCGGCCGTAGCGCGACCCTGAGACCCGAACGATTCAAGCACTTTGCCGCTTGACCGCGCTTAGGTTCGCAAGCCTAGCGGATCGAAGGACTTCGGCTTTCGTGCCGTATAGCGCTGGCGTGTGACTGGTCTCGGATTTCGCTACCGGGCGTCCCGTCGCAATTGGTACGCTACCGCGAGTCTCTGATCAGGCAGCACTGCTGGAAGCAGCCACTTTCAGCCATTTTGCGTTATAGCACAGCTGATCCGCCCAAATGGTCCTCACGCTTCGCCGGGCTTATTTTCTTCAGGTCCCCCTCCACCGTTGCGCCGGGTTGGACGGTCAATTCGCCATAGGAAACCGACCCTTCTACACGCCCATGGTAAACGCTGCGCCGCCCCCGTGGTTTCGGCTTAGCCGGATTTCGGGCATGCCGTCCTGCAACTGAGTTTGCGGGAGGTTTGCTGTGGAGCACCAAATTGAGCACCGGATGGAGGCCAGTCGTAGGGGAGTT
>NZ_JAQGKQ010000042.1 GCF_028290025.1 Cypionkella sp.
ATTACCCACAGGTAAAAAAAGTTTCTTCACAGTTGACGAAATGTTTTGCCGTGATAGCGTAAGCGCAACCTGCAACTGCGAGGAGTAGCACTATGTGCGGAATCGTCGGTCTTTTCCTGAAAGACCCCAAGCTAGAGCCTCACTTGGGCGCGATGCTCACCGATATGCTGATCACAATGACAGATCGCGGTCCCGACAGCGCCGGAATCGCGATCTATTCCGAGGGCAAAGTCGGCCACGGCAAGCTGACCGTGCAATCGGCGACCCCCGACGTTGATTTCAAAAACCTCGACGCCGATTTGGGTGCGGCTTTGGGCCAACCCGTGCTGATGCTGGTGAAATCCACCCACGCCGTGCTGGAAGTCCCCGCAGGTCAACTTGACGCCGCCCGCTCCGCCCTGCGCGAGATCCGCCCCAGCGTTAAAGTGATGTCGTCGGGCGAAGGCATTGAAATCTACAAAGAAGTAGGCTTGCCGAAAGACGTGGCCTCCCGCTTTGAAATCGCCAAAATGCACGGCACCCACGGCATCGGTCACACCCGTATGGCCACCGAATCCGCCGTCACCACGATGGGCGCGCATCCATTCTCTACCGGGGCCGATCAGTGCCTCGTGCACAACGGCTCGCTATCAAACCACAACGGCGTCCGCCGCGTGCTGAAACAAGCGGGCATGACGTTCGAGACTGAAAACGACACCGAAGTCGGCGCGGCTTTCGTCAGCCACAAACTCCAACAGGGTGAGACTTTGGGCCAAGCCCTAGAAGCCACCCTCACCGATCTTGACGGCTTTTTCACCTTTGTCGTCGGCACCAAAGACGGCTTCGGCGTGGTGCGTGATCCGATCGCCTGCAAACCCGCCGTGATGGCCGAAACCGATCAATACGTCGCCTTCGGTTCCGAATACCGCGCCCTCGTCAACCTGCCGGGCATCGAAACCGCCCGCGTATGGGAACCCGAGCCCGCCACCGTCTACTTCTGGGAACGCTGAACATGCAGACTTTCGACCTTGAAGCGCAAGGCTTGCGCGCGCTCAATCAGGCCCTCCATAACCTGAAAGGCCAGACCAACCAGACCGCATGGGAAGTCGTAAACCCCAAAGGCAGCCACGCGATCGCGGTAGGCGTTGATGCCCCCATCGACATTACCGTGCGCGGATCAACCGGCTACTACTGCGCCGGCATGAACAAACAAGCCACCATCCGCGTCAAAGGCTCGGCTGGCCCCGGCGTCGCTGAAAACATGATGTCTGGCACCGTGATCATCGACGGCGACGCCAGCCAATATGCCGGAGCCACCGGGCGCGGCGGCCTCTTGGTGATCAAAGGCAACGCCTCGTCGCGCTGCGGCATTTCGATGAAAGGCATCGACATCGTCGTGCACGGCAACATCGGCCACATGTCGTGTTTCATGGCGCAATCCGGCAACATGCTTGTGCTAGGCGATGCAGGCGACGCGCTGGGCGACTCGCTCTACGAGGCCCACCTTTTCGTACGTGGCACCGTCAAATCCCTCGGCACCGACTGTATCGAGAAAGAAATGCGCCCCGAACACCTCGCCATCATCGCCGACTTGCTTAAACGCGGCGAAGCCGACCACCTTGCAAAGCCCTCGGATTTCAAACGCTACGGCTCCGCCCGCAAACTCTACACATTCAACATCGACAACGCGTCGTCGTACTGAGGCATATATGAGCGATTTTCCCCATACCCCGCCGAAGCAAAGCTGGACCTATTCCAACGACGTCAACGCCGAAATCCGCCGCGCAGCAGCCACCGGGATTTACGACATTCGCGGCGGCGGTTCCAAACGCAAACTGCCGCATTTCGATGACCTGTTGTTCCTCGGCGCGTCCATCTCCCGCTACCCGCTCGAAGGCTACCGCGAGAAATGCGCCACCGACGTCTGGCTCGGCACCCGCTACGCCAAAAAACCCATCCACCTCGACATCCCCGTCACCATCGCAGGCATGTCGTTCGGCGCACTCTCTGGCCCCGCCAAAGAAGCCCTCGGGCGCGGCGCTTCTGCCGCTGGCACCTCCACCACCACAGGTGATGGCGGCATGACCGAAGAAGAACGCGGCCACTCCAACACCCTTGTTTACCAGTATCTGCCAAGCCGCTACGGCATGAACCCCGACGACCTCCGCCGCGCTGATGCCATCGAAGTTGTCGTCGGCCAAGGTGCAAAACCCGGCGGCGGCGGTATGCTTCTGGGCCAAAAGATCTCCGACCGCGTTGCCAAAATGCGCAACCTTCCCAAAGGCATCGACCAACGCTCTGCCTGCCGCCACCCCGACTGGACCGGCCCGGATGATCTGGAAATCAAGATCATGGAGATCCGCGAGATCACCGACTGGGAGAAACCGATCTACGTCAAGATCGGCGGCGCGCGCCCCTATTACGACACCGCCCTCGCCGTCAAAGCTGGCGCTGATGTAGTGGTGCTCGACGGTATGCAAGGCGGCACCGCGGCCACCCAAGACGTGTTCATCGAAAACGTCGGTATGCCGATCCTCGCCTGCATCCCGCTGGCGGTCAAAGCTCTGCAAGACCTCGGGATGCACCGCAAAGTGCAGCTGATCGTCTCTGGCGGCATCCGCACCGGCGCGGACGTGGCAAAAGCCATGGCGCTGGGCGCTGATGCCGTCGCCATCGGCACCGCCGCGCTGATCGCGCTGGGTGATAACGACCCGCAATGGGAATCCGCATACAACAAACTCGGCACCACCGCGGGCGCTTACGATGATTGGCACGAGGGCAAAGACCCCGCAGGCATCACCACACAAGACCCCGAGCTTTTCAATCGCTTCGACCCCATCCTCGGCGGCCGCCGCCTGAAAAACTACCTGAAGGTGTTGACGCTGGAAGCCCAAACCATCGCGCGGGCTTGCGGTAAAAACCACCTGCACAATCTAGAGCCCGAAGACCTCTGCGCGCTGACCATCGAAGGCGCTGCCATGGCGGGCGTTCCGCTGGCCGGCACAAATTGGATTCCCGGCAAAAACGGTTTTTAATCTAAGCTATGGCGGGCCTGAACAATCGGGCCCGCGTCAAAACATAAAGACGACAGGGAGTGACCAGATGGTCCAAGATCTAGCCGCCTATGCCAAGGAAAAAGGCGTTAAATATTTCATGATCAGCTACACCGACTTGTTCGGTGCGCAGCGCGCCAAACTGGTGCCAGCGCAAGCGATCAGTGATATGGCCGTCGATGGCGCAGGCTTTGCGGGCTTCGCCACTTGGCTCGATTTGACCGCCGCCCACCCCGACATGATGGCCGTGCCGGATGCTTCATCTGTCACTCAACTGCCGTGGAAAAAAGAGGTCGCTTGGCTCGCGTCTAACTGCGTGATGGAGGGCAAGCCCGTCGCTCAAGCCCCGCGCAATGTGCTGCGTAAACTGGTCGATGAGGCCGCGAAAGAAGGTTTGCGCGTTAAAACTGGCGTCGAGCCGGAGTTTTTCTTGCTAACCCCAGAAGGCGATAAAATCGCCGATCCCTATGATAACGCAGAAAAACCCTGCTACGACCAGCAAGCGATGATGCGGCAATACGATGTGATCTCGGAAGTCTGCGATTACATGCTGGAACTTGGCTGGGAAGCCTACCAAAACGACCACGAAGACGCGACCGGCCAGTATGAGATGAACTGGAAATACGACGACGTTTTGCAGACCGCCGACAAGCACAGCTTCTTCAAATTCATGATGAAATCGGTGGCCGAAAAGCACGGCCTGCGCTGCACCTTTATGCCAAAACCGTTCAAAGGTCTCACGGGTTCAGGCTGCCACGCGCATATCTCGGTCTGGGATTTGGAAGGCAAAACCAACGCGTTCTCCGATGATACCAAAGAACTCGGCCTGTCCGACCGTGGCCGCAACTTCCTCGGCGGCATTATGAAACATGCCAGCGCCTTGGCCGCAATCTGCAACCCAACCGTCAACAGCTACAAGCGCATCAACGCGCCGCGCACCTCGTCGGGTGCTACTTGGGCACCGAATACGGTGACCTGGACAGGCAACAACCGCACCCACATGGTCCGCGTTCCGGGGCCGGGCCGGTTTGAGTTGCGCCTGCCCGATGGCGCGGCGAACCCCTACTTGATGCAAGCCGTGATCCTCGCCGCTGGCCTCGACGGCGTGCGCACCAAAGCCGACCCCGGTCCGCGCTATGACATTGATATGTATACCCAAGGTCAGACCGTGACGGGTGCGCCAAAGCTGCCGCTGAACCTGCTGGATGCTTTGCGCGACTACGACAAAGACACCACTCTGAAGGCCGCAATGGGCGAAGAATTTTCCGCCGCCTATCTGAAACTCAAAGGCAAAGAGTGGGACAGCTACGTCAGCCATTTTTCAAAATGGGAACACGAAAACACCCTCGACATCTAAGCAAAAGGGAGTGCTGGGCCAAACCCCAGCACTCCCCAAACAACCTCATCTGTCCTTAAATATCCCCGCCGGAGGCTCCTTACCTATAAGAGCCTCCGGCGGGGATATTTGAGCAGAGAGGATGGCCAAAAGCACGGCTTGGTTAACCGTCTATGAATGTACGCTCACAAGCCCTTGATTCATATAGAGCGCCACCCTTGTCCACACGTGGCGCCCCCAGAACCCTCGACTTCAATTCCGCAAGTAAGCCTCCAAACTGTCCTCCAGCGCATCCTTCCAAGGCGTGTGATGCACCGGAGCCATCGTGCCAGTGATCACCGATTTATAGGCATGGTTGCGGAAGGTCATAATCCCGGCCTTCTTGTGTTCCTTCCACTCAAAGAACGCCTCGCAAGCCCCATCGACATCAAAGCTGGGATAATCCGTCTCAGCGTTCAATTCCTTGACGTAATCGCCCTGATAGTGGATCGCATCATGCGCGTCCTTGCCCGCATCCTCGCGCGCCACCCGGTCCGCCACATCCGCCAGCATGACCGCCTTCTCCGCAGGCAACACGATCCGCCCCAAGATCACATCGCGCACCCACCAAGCCTGCGCGTCGAACATATTAAAGGTGAACCACTGATCCTGCATGCCGAGATAGAACAGCTTAGGATTATTCAGCCAAGCCACCCCCTTATACAAATCCGCCGCAGCCAACCTATTCGCCGTTTTCAGCCGCAGATCGTCCGGCAAGAACGGGAAGTGATGCTTATATCCGGTGCAAAGAATGATCGCATCCACCCGCTTACTGGTGCCATCCTTGAAGTAGGCGGTCGTCTCATCCACCCGTTCCAACGCCGGAACCTCAACGAAGTTATCCGGCCAGTCATACCCCAAAGGGGCGTTCCGATAGGCCACCGTGATCGACTTCGCACCGTATTTCCAGCACTGCGAGCCGATATCCTCCGCCGAATAGCTTGACCCAAGCAGCAGAATATCCTTGCCGTTAAACTCCATCGCATCGCGGAAATCATGCGCGTGCAGCACCCTGCCACCAAATTTATCAAACCCCGGATATTCCGGCACGTTTGGCGTGGAAAAATGTCCGGAGGCGACAATCACATTGTCGAACTCCTCCTCGTACATCCGGTCGGTTTTCATATCATGCGCAGTGACGGTAAAATTGCCCTTGGCCTCATTGTATTTCACAAACCGCACCGGGGTCGAAAACCGAATCCAATCGCGCACGCCAGCCTTTACCACTCGGCCCTGAATATAGTCGAACAGCACAGCTCGCGGCGGGTAAGAGGCGATCTGCTTGCCGAAATGTTCCTCAAAGGAATAATCTGCAAATTCAAGGCCCTCCTTCGGCCCATTCGACCAAAGATAGCGATACATCGAGCTGTGAACCGGCTCGCCATTCTCATCCAGACCCGTGCGCCAAGTGTAGTTCCACAATCCCCCCCAGTTCGACTGCTTCTCAAAACACACCACTTCAGGGATCTCCGCACCTGCCAGCTTGGCCGATTGAAATGCCCGCAACTGCGCCAAACCCGACGGCCCCGCGCCGATCACTGCCACACGTTTTGCCATGTTTTCCTCCGAGTTGTCGCGCCCTCTTCGGGCTGCATTCTGTTGAAAACAGGCTAACGAGACTTGCGCAGCAGTGTCAAATTATTTTCCTCGCGGGAAAAAGCTCGGTATCACCAGAGTTGGCTACTGTCTAAAATTTTGGCGTGAGCAGGCGTCATTAAGCCCTTCCCACCGCTTGCCGCTTGCCGCTAAGCTGCGACCATTATTTGAGGAGACGCAAAAAATGTCCGATTTCAACCAGCCACTTGGCGGCAACGAGATGGCGCGCTTCGGCGGGCCAGCTACGATGATGCGGTTGCCGACACAGGAAACCGCCGCCGGTTTGGATGTGGCGTTTATCGGTATTCCGATGGATATCGGCACGTCGAACCGTTCGGGCACCCGGCATGGTCCGCGGCAAATCCGTGATGAATCCCGGATGCTGCGCCCGTTCAATATGGCGACCGGAGCGGCTCCCTTTGATCATCTTCAGGTCGCCGATATTGGCGATGTGCCGATCAACACGTTTGATCTGAAGAAATCGGTCGATATCATCACGGATTACTACAAAGGCGTGTTGGCGCATGGGGCGCTGCCGCTGACTTTGGGCGGTGATCACACCCTGACTTGGCCGATTTTGCGTGCGATCAAGGCCAAACACGGCCCCGTTGCGCTGATCCACATCGATGCCCATGCCGATGTGAATGACACGATGTTTGGCGAGAAAGTCGCACACGGTTGCCCCTTCCGGCGCGCTTGGGAAGACGGCTGTCTGCAAAATGATAAGGTTTTTCAGATCGGTTTGCGTGGCACCGGCTATAGCCTTGATGACTTCGATTGGGGACGCAAAAATGGCTGGACCGTGGTGCAGGCAGAGCAGTGTTGGTATAAGTCTATGAAGCCATTGATGGCTGAAATTCGCGCCAAAATCGGCGATACGCCGGTGTATATAAGCTATGATATCGACAGCCTCGATCCCGCATTTGCGCCCGGCACTGGCACGGTTGAGCCGGGTGGACTTACGATTTGGCAAGCCCTTGAAATCGTACGGGGATGCGCGGGTCTGAACATCGTCGGCGGCGATCTGGTAGAGGTGTCGCCGCCTTATGATACGTCGGGCAATACTGCGTTGATTGGGGCAAATTTGCTGTATGAAATGTTGTGCGTTCTGCCGGGCGTGCCGCAGGGCAGGCATGTCGGCTAAAGTCCGTCGAAGATCGTAATCATCACTTCCGCCGCGCTTTCGCGCTGCGCTTTGGCCGCCTGATACTCGGGCGAAACATAGCACGCCCGCGCCGCAGCAAGATCAGGAAATTCGATCAGCACATGACGATCAAACTTTGCGCCTTCGTGGGTCTCGGACGCTCCGCCTCGGGCAAGAAACTTGCCGCCAAATTTCGCGAAAGCCTGCGGTGCAAGCGCCTGATATCCCTTATACTGCTCGGGATCGGTGACGGTGACATGGGCGATCCAATAGGCGGGCATTATTTTGTCTCTTTCAGCAAGCGATAGGCGATTTTCGCGGCTTCTGCCAGGTGGTCGCAAACGGCGAGTGCCGCGGCCTCGGCATCGTTGGCTATAATCGCATCGCAAATCTGCGCCATCCGCACAGGGCCAGATACGCGCCGATCCGTGGTAGCAAGCGTCATGGCGCGCAGTCGGCTGATCCGGCCGTTCAGCCGCTGCACCACCTCCCACGCGATGTGATGGCCTGCTGCGCGGAAAATCACTTCGTAAAACCGGGTGGTGGCCGTAATCAAAGCCGGGTTTTCATTGGCGGCGGACGCAGTTTCAATAGCTCGCATCGCGGCTTGCAAATCGGCTTTGACGGTCGCATCTGCCAGATCGGCGCAAGTGGCGGCGGCACTTTGTTCCAAAAGCTGTCTGATTTCATAGATTTGCACGGCCTGTTGCCAATCCATCCGGGCCACAATCGGACCTTTGTTTGGCATAATCTCAACCAGACCTTCGGCCTCGAGATAGCGTATTGCCTCGCGGACAACCGACCGGCTGACGCCAAGTTGCTCGCAGAGCGTACGCTCTACCAGACGTTCGCCGGAAGCAAAGCGCCCCGACAGGATCGCGCCGCGCATACGCTCTGACACGATCTCGCGCAGGGTCTGCGGAGGATGTTCAATTTTTAAGTCGGAAAGCGGTTGGTTCATGTGGCAAGACTAGCGAA
Source organism: Cypionkella sp. (assembly GCF_028290025.1). Lineage (GTDB taxonomy): Bacteria > Pseudomonadota > Alphaproteobacteria > Rhodobacterales > Rhodobacteraceae > Cypionkella. The sequence continues at coordinate 8,126 of NZ_JAQGKQ010000042.1, forward strand.
ACTGCGCTGACGGCGCAACTGGTTCTTGACATGTCGTATGATGGTATACCAACATACCAACCAGAGAAACCCAGCGAATCTGAGGCGCCATGCCAGCCGTTATCCGCAAGACCTTGCTACATATCGAAACCACGTTGATCGAGGGCGGCAAAGTCGCGCCGGTGCCGTTGAAGCTGATCGCTGCGGCGGCGGTGGTGAAAAATCCATGGGCCGGGATGGGGTTTGTCGATGACTTGAAACCTGCGATCCATGACGTTGCACCCGATTTGGGCGCGCTGCTGACGGCGATGATCCTTGAGGCTGCAGGCTCGGGTGAGGCGATTGAGGCCTATGGTAAAGCCGCAATCGTGGGTTTGGATGGCGAAGTTGAACACGCCTCGGCACTGATCCACACCTTGAGGTTTGGCAACCATTATCGCACGGCGGTGGGGGCCAAGTCTTATCTCGCCTTTACCAATATCCGGGGCGGGGCGAACACGCCCGTGATGATCCCGCTGATGGACAAAAACGATGAGGGCCGTCGTTCGCACTACCTGACGATCCATTTCGCGATCCCTGACGCTCCGGCGGCGGATGAGATTGTCGTGGCGTTGGGGGCGTCTATCGGCGGGCGGCCACATCACCGGATTGGTGATCGCTATCAAGACCTTAAGGATCTGGGCCATGACGCTGCAAACCCTGCGGCTGTCTGACGGACAGCAGATCAGCTATCTAGAATACGGTCTGGGCGAGCCTCTGGTGCTTTTGCATGGCGTCGGCATGTGTGCCGAGGCATGGGGGCCGCAGATCGCGCATTTTGCCAAAACCAACCGAGTGATTGCGCTAGACATGCCGGGGCATGGGTTGTCAGATCTGCTACCGGGTCAGCCGGAATTAACCGATTATGTGGCTTGGACGGCGCGGGCACTGCGGCAGTTGGGGTGTAGTTTTGTCAATGTCGCGGGGCACTCAATGGGTGCGCTTATCGCGGTGGGGCTGGCGGTCGATCATCCCGATCTAGTGCTGCGGTTGGCGGCGTTGAACGGGGTCTATCGGCGTACACCAGAGGCACGGGTGGCGGTGCAAGCGCGTGCGGCGGCCTTGGCTGAGGGGGCGAATGATATTGAGGTGCCGCTGGCGCGTTGGTTCGGCGATACGGCGGCAGAACAAGCGGCGCGTATGCAAGTGGCCCATTGGTTGCGCCGGGTGAATTTGCAGGGCTACGCGGCAGCCTACCGCGCCTTTGCCAACGGCGATTTGGTCTATTCCGAGGCTTGGCCGCTTATTCACAGTCCGGCGCTGATACTGACAGCCTCAGGGGATGCGAACTCAACCCCACAGATGGCGAAAGCGATGGCGAAAGCGGCTCCGATGGGGCAGGCTGTGGTGATTGAGGGCCACCGCCATATGGTCAATTTGACGGCTCCTGCGCAAGTGAATGCCGCGCTGGCTGCTTGGTTGGCGGTGCCCTTGTTGGCCGCTAAAAAGGGAATGCGCGCATGACATTGGAAAACCGCCGCTTGTTGCGTGATGCGTTTGGCACTTTTATGACAGGTGTGACAGTTGTGACGACGCTGGATGGGGCAGGCGCGCCGATTGGTTTTACCGCAAATTCGTTTTCCTCGGTGTCGCTGGAGCCGCCGTTGCTGTTGGTGTCGATTGCGAAAACCTCGTCGAATTACGCGTGGTTCGTTGAGACGAAACATTTTGCGGTCAACGTATTGGCCGAAGGGCAGAAAGATGTGTCAAACACGTTCGCCAAACCGTCTGAGGATCGTTTTTCGTCCGTGCAATGGCAAAGCGGGCCGCACGGTTCACCCATCATAAGTAGTGTATCCGCTTGGTTCGATTGCAGTCTGCACCAGGTTGTTGACGCGGGTGATCATGCCATTCTGATTGGACGTGTCGAGGCTTTTGACGCCTCTGGCCAGTCGGGCTTGGGGTATTATCGCGGATCGTATTTCACTCCGGCGCAGGCGGGTGCCGCTTTGGCGAGCGGGCCAGCGGTGGTAGTTTCGGCGCTGATTGAACAGGATGGCTGCGTGCTGTTGCAAGACGATGGTCGCGGCGGACTGACGCTGCCGACAGCGCGGGTAGGGGCCAAGGGTGCCACGGCTGCTTTGCAGGCGCTGATCGAGACGGCAGGTGTGCAGGCGGTGCCGGGGTTCATCTATTCGGTTTACGAAGATGTCGCCGCGGGCCAACAGCACATCGCGTTTTTGTGCCCCAGTACCGGGGGCACCCCCGCCAAAGGTGGCTTTGTCGAACTGGTACCAAACGGCTTTGACGACGTCACCGACCCCGCGATGCGGATCATGTTGGAGCGTTTGGCAGAAGAAGCCCGGGTGGGCGATTACGGCATCTATTTCGGCAATCAGAACACCGGCCGGGTGGCTCCGGTTGCACCAAAGATCGAAGGAAAGCTCCGATGAAATTCTCGCTTTTCGTGCATATGGAGCGGGTTAGCGCCGATGAGCCGCAGCAGCAGCTTTATGAGGAAATGCTTGAGCTGTGCCAGATTGCCGACAAAAACGGGATGCATGCGATCTGGACCGGTGAGCATCACGGCATGGATTTTACCATCGCGCCAAACCCCTTTCTGAACCTTGTCGATCTTGCGCGGCGCACCAAGAATGTGCGGCTTGGCACGGGCAATGTTGTGGCGCCGTTCTGGCATCCGATCCGGCTGGCGGGTGAGGCTGCGATGGCCGACATCATCATGGATGGCAGGCTGGACCTTGGCATCGCGCGGGGGGCTTACACGTTTGAATATGACCGGATGAGTCCGGGTCTGGATGCTTGGGCCGCAGGCCAGAAAATGCGCGAGTTAATCCCCGCGATCAAAGGTCTGTGGGCGGGCGATTACGAGCATAATGGCGAACATTGGCAGTTTCCGAAAACCACCTCGGCCCCGAAGCCGGTGCAGCAGCCGTTCCCACCGATCTGGGTTGCGGCACGTGATCCGAACAGCCACGATTTCGCCGTTGCCAATGGCTGCAACGTGCAAGTGACTCCACTGCATATGGGCGACGAGGAAGTCGTCAGCCTGATGGAGCGGTTTAACACCGCATGTGCTGCGCATCCTGAAATAACGCGCCCGAAGATAATGGTTTTGCGGCACACTTATGTCGCCGACAGCGAGGCGGACGCTAATCTTGGTGCGGAAGAATTAAACTTGTTCTACAACTATTTTGGCGCGTGGTTTTTAAACAAGCGGCCGATTTCTCAGGGGCTTATCCAGACACTGACACCGGAAGAAGTGGCAGCGCACCCGTTCTATTCGGCGGCTGCAATGCGTAAGAACAATATTGTCGGCCAGCCCGCAGAAGTGATTTCGCGCATCAAAAGCTATCAGGCTTTGGGCTATGACGAGTTCAGCTTCTGGATAGACAGCGGCATGAGCTTTGCGCGCAAGAAGGCTTCGCTGACCCGGTTCGTGCAAGACGTGATGCCCGCCTTCGCCTGACTTGGCCAATCCCGCTGATTTGGCAGCCTAAGGAGCCGCAATGCAACGCTTCCAACACTATATTGACGGGGCATTCGAGGATGGCGGGGCCAGCTTTGAAAGCCTTGATCCGGCCACAGGCACGCCTTGGGCAGTGATGCCAGAGGCATCGGCCGTTGATGTGGGCCGTGCGGTTGATGCCGCTTGGGCTGCTTTCAACGCGCCCGCTTGGGCGGGTCTGACAGCGTCGGCGCGTGGCAAGCTGCTTTATAAGTTGGCTGATCTGGTGCAGGCGGCGGCCCTCAAGCTGGCGGCACTGGAAACCCGCGACACCGGGAAAATCATCCGGGAAACCAGCGCACAGATTGCCTATGTTGCAGAATATTATCGTTATTATGCGGGTCTTGCCGATAAGATTGAAGGCGCGCATCTTCCGATCGACAAGCCGGATATGGAGGTTTGGCTGCGTCGCGAGCCGATAGGCGTGGTAGCGGCAATCGTGCCGTGGAACAGCCAGTTGTTTTTGTCGGCGGTCAAGCTTGGGCCAGCCCTAGCGGCAGGCTGCACTGTTGTGCTGAAGGCATCCGAAGACGGACCGGCGCCAATGTTGGAATTCGCGCGGCTGGTGCATGAGGCGGGTTTTCCGGCGGGCGTGGTCAATATCCTGACAGGTGGCCCGGCGGCGGGCGTGGCTTTGACGACGCATCCGAAGGTAGCGCATATTGCCTTCACGGGCGGGCCGGAAACCGCGCGGCACGTAGTGCGCGGCTCGGCCGAAAATCTCGCTTCGACCTCGCTGGAGCTTGGCGGCAAGTCGCCGTTCGTCGTTTTTGAGGATGCAGATCTGGACTCGGCGGTGAATGCGCAAATCTCGGGGATTTTTGCTGCCGCCGGGCAAAGCTGCGTCGCAGGTTCTAGGCTGATAATTCAAGCCTCGGTGAAGGATGCTTTCCTCGCCAAACTAAAAGCCAAGGCAGAGGCAATCCGCATCGCGGCTCCGGATCAGATGACCACAGAAGTCGGCCCGCTTTGCACCTTGCGCCAACGCAGTCGCATTGCCGAACTGGTGGCACAAAGTCTAGGGCAGGGGGCCACGCTGGTGACGGGCGGCGTTGTGCCGGACGGGCCCGGTTTTTACTACCCTCCGACGATCCTTGATTGCTCTGGGCTCCCTGATGCGGCGGGGCTGCGGGAGGAGTTCTTTGGCCCCGTGCTGTCTGTGATCAGTTTTGAGACCGAGGCAGAAGCCTTGGCGCTAGCGAATGACACTGTCTACGGCCTTGCGTCTGGCGTGTTCACGCGCAGTCTGACCCGCGCGCATCGGATGATCAGAGGCATTCGCGCTGGGGTGGTTTGGGTGAACACTTACCGCGCCGTGTCACCCATCGCTCCGTTTGGCGGCCACGGTCTGTCTGGACATGGTCGCGAGGGCGGGCTTGCGGCCGCGCTGGATTATACCGCTGTAAAGACGGTGTGGCTGCGGACCTCAGACGAGCCAATCCCTGATTCGTTTGTCATGCGCTAGCGGCTACGGCTGTCCATTCCTTACGCGCTGGCTTAGGCTGAAAACACGAGAAGACTTTCCCTGCGTTTTCACCAAGTGCCGAAAGTAGACAAGTCCGCAATGACAGCCTCCATCTCTAACCGTACCCGTCCAGGCACGCATCTGACCGTGCTGGTTGTTCTCGGCATGACGCATCTGCTCAACGACATGATGCAGTCACTGATCCCGGCATCATATCCGATTTTAAAACAGTCTTACGCACTCGATTTCGTGCAAATTGGCCTGATCACTATGACATTCCAGATCGCAGGCTCACTGCTGCAACCGGTCATCGGTATGATCACTGATAAGCATCCGGCACCCTATTCGCCAGTGGTGGGCATGATGTTTACGCTTTCCGGGCTGGTGAGTTTGGCGTTTGCTCACAGTTATGCGATGATTTTGGTCTCGGTTGGGCTGATCGGCATCGGCTCTTCAATCTTCCACCCCGAAGCCACTCGGATGGCGCGCTATGCTGCGGGCGGACGGCAGGGGCTGGCTCAGGGCATTTTCCAAGTTGGCGGTCAGGCAGGGGGCGCATTGGGGCCGGTTTTCGCCGCATTCATTATCGTGCCTTGGGGTCAGCCGAGCCTTGCTTGGTTCGCGGTTACAGCGCTGCTTGCGATGGCGCTGCTCACGTGGATCGGCAGCAAACAGCGCCAGATCAGCGCTGAATTTGCGGCAACGCGCGCGGGCAAGCACAAAGACACAGGCATTGTCCGTCATGCACCACGGACAATCGGTATAGGGCTCGTAGTGCTGACTCTGCTGATGTTCACCAAGAACGCTTACGGTGAAAGCTTTCGATCTTTCTACACGTTCTACTTGATGGAGCGGTTTGATCTGCCGATCCCTTCGGCACAGATGATGCTTTTCATCTTCCTGTTGGCCTCGGCTGCCGGAGCCTTGATCGGCGGCATAGCTGGTGATCGCATAGGGCGCTACCGGATCATCTGGATCTCGGTTCTGGGACCATTGCCGCTGACCCTTATGCTGCCCTATGCCGATTTGTTTTGGACCGGTGTGCTGACTGTGGCAATAAATCTGATCATGGCCAGCGCGTTTGCCTCAATTCTGATATACGCTATGGAGCTGCTGCCAAATCGCATCGGGCTGATCGGCGGATTATTTTACGGGCTGAACTTCGGGCTCGGCGGACTCGCGGCGGCACTCTTGGGCGTGCTGGCCGACAGTTACGGGGTTGAGACAGTATATTGGCTGTGTTCGTTTCTGCCGCTCGCTGGCCTTCTCGCGTGGTTCTTACCCAAAATTCCAGAGGGCGGCAGTTAGCCGCTGCCCGGTAAGCCACTTGATAGCGCCTTTGCACCAGCCTTGCCAAAATTGTGGGAACATTTCGTCGGACACGGAGTTTCTACTGCGCCGATACCCCCAACCATCACGGCAAAGGAGAAGCAATCATGGGTCTTTTTTCCAAAGACATCACTACAATGGACGAACTATATCTGCATGTCCTACAAGATATATATTATGCCGAGCAGCAAATTGTCAGCGCTCTGCCGTCGATGATTGAACGTGCTACGGATGTGGATCTTAAAGCGGGTCTATCGACGCACCTTAGCGAAACCGAAGGCCATGTGACACGCTTGGAGATGGTTTTCAGCCTTATTGGCGAAGAGCCCCAAACCGTCAACTGTCCTGCGATTGACGGCATCCTCTCGGAAGCCGATGATATTTCGAGTGAAGCCGAGGCCCCTGTGCGAGATGCCGCGATTGCCGCTGCTGCGCAGGCGGTCGAACATTATGAGATCACCCGCTATGGTACGTTGATTTCGTGGTCGAAAGAGCTCGGACTGGGCGAAGCCGCCGAAATCTTGACCTCGACGCTGGAAGAAGAATACGCTGCCGATGACAAATTGACTGAACTAGCAGAACAACGCCTGAACCGTCTGGGCTGACATAAGCGCACGAGCCTACATTGAGCGCTGCGTAAGTCTAAATGCAGATACCGTCCTCAAGATTGAGGGCGGTATTTTCACTTCACAAAATAAAGTCGGCGAGGACTGTGCGCGTTAAGGGTGGACATCGTCATCAAAGGCCGATGGTCTGTTCCAGCCTACAGTTTTAGACGGTGCCGAGAAGACTATACCATCTTCGCTAAATTTCAGAAAAACACCATTGGACCTAAACGTGCAGCAAAAGCTCAGATATGTGTCAATACTTGTAAATGGTGCCCGGAGACGGAATTGAACCGCCGACACGCGGATTTTCAATCTGCGTGTTGATGTTCGGATAGTATCACCTTCTCAACTAGATGAACGTCCTTTACAGCATAAAAACAAAGCATTAAGCATTTATGCCAAGTTGTAGCTTGTTGCATCGTCCTGCAGGATGCGGTAGCAAATGGAAGAAGAGATGTAGCCCATATGTAGCCCCGAGGAGGAAGTCTTGTCAGAGAAGAAACCGGCGTTGTCTGATGCTGCGCTGCGAAAGCTGAAGCCCAACGGTCAAAGATATGAAATTACGGATGGGGTCGCGAGCGGCTTGCGTGCGAGGGTGTCAGCTGAGGGCGAGGTGACCTTTATCCTAAAAATCAGAAACGCGGCGAGCCAACTAAAAACCATCACCATGGGCAAATATCCCGACCTCTCCCTTAAAGAAGCGCGTGAAGAAGCAAGCAGATCGCGCCTGCAGCTTAAGGCGGGAAGGGACGTCAACAAGGAGAAGCAACGCGCTCGTGAAGCGGTGGCCAGACCGACGACTGGCGTTATACTCCGCGACCTGATTGGCGAGTTCGAGCAGCGTTTTTCGTCGTCGAAGAAGATCTGGCAACCGCGTGGACCTCGTTCTAGCCGAAGTGGTGCGCGTCAAGCCATCGAGCGTGTTTACGCAGATCTACTAGATCGAGATGTGACCACTACCACGGACGAGCATTTCGCCCAGGCAATTTTCGGCTACAAGCGGTTTAGGCCGACAGTTGGTGCGACCACGGCAAATGGTCAGGCGTCGCGCGCTCGCGCTTATCTTAGCCCGGTGTTGGACTGGGCGGCTGGGCGAAAGGCATTTGCAAGGATCGGTGCGTCTCGTTCTCCTCGACTCGCAGTGGCAAGTCTTGCGACCACACACGATCCAGCGACCGACGATCCCACTATCACAGGCAAGCGCAAGCGTGTTTTGACCGAGGCTGAATTGAAGGTTATCTTGCCTTGGCTGACCTACCCGGCGCCAAAGCTCGGTAAGCTCGCGCTTGAGGCTGAACTCGACTATCGCCCTATTGCTATGCGATTTCTGCTGTTTACCTTAGCCCGGCTGGAAGAGATGTGTTCAATGCGTTGGGGCGACCTTGATAGGGCAAACCGGGTCTGGCACAAACCGAGCGTAAAATCGACAAAGGGTGGCCCGCGTAGTCAGGCTCTTCCGCTCTCCGACGCTGCGATGTCTATACTGAGTGATTTGCCACGCTGGGAAACTGCTGAACCTGATGAACTTGTTTTCCCGAACGGAACGAAGAAAGGAGTGCTGGGCAACTGGACGCGCTATCAAGACGCTCTGCATGTAGCGACGGGAACAAAGGACTGGCACCGACACGATCTGCGCCGCACTTCTGCGACGATAATGCTTTCGTTGAAAGTTCCCGCTTCGACAATCGAGCAAATCTTGGCCCACACTGATCCTTTGAAGGGTGACAACGTCGGCGGATCAGCGTCGCACTACCTTCATCTTACTAGGATTCTTCGCAATACGCGCGATCCTCAAGAGGAAGCTTTGGCGACTTTAGCTGACGCACTTAAAGTAGTTGAGATGGGACAGAACGGAACTGTGCTAACGGCAACCTAGTCTAAGGACGACAGGTCGGACGCGATTCAGTAGGAAATTTGCGTGGAGGCCGCCGCTGCTAGTCATGTTCGGATGCCATCATCAGCAACCGCACCAAGTTCGTATTCACATAGTAGTTGTTCTTTCCCGCGCGGTGCTTCTCGACAAAGCCGTGCTCTGCCAGCGTGTCGAGATAGCGGGCAGCCGTTTGACGGGTGACGGTCAGATCGTTCTGAACGTAGTCGATCCGTGTATATGGGTGGCGGAAGAGGTTGTTGAGCATCTCTTGGCTGTAGAGCTTGGGCGACTCGGCACGCATCCGATGTTTAGCGGCGCGCATCTGATCGCCGATGCCCTCAACAAGCCGCAGGGTGGTTACTGCCGTCTCGGCCACGCCATCCAGCATGAAGATGACCCACGCCTCCCAGGCACCGTCGTCACGCACGGCCTGGAGGAGCCGGTAGTAGTCGCTCTTATGCCGCGTTATGTGGCGGGACAGATAAAGCACCGGAATATCCAGGAGGCCCGTCCTGGTCAGGAAGAGCACGTTCAAGATGCGGCCGATGCGGCCGTTGCCGTCAGGAAATGGATGGATATTCTCGAATTGGTGATGGATCAGCGCCATCTTGATCAGCGGGTCGAGACTGCACATCTCATCGTCGTTTTTGAACCGCTCCAGCGCCGTCATTAGCGCCACGATCTTGTTAGCGTCCTGTGGCGGCACGAAGATGATCTCTCCGCTCTTTTCGTTTTTCAGCGCGGTGCCTGGTGTCGCTCGAAAACCATCGCTGCTGATCATTGATCGGCTTTCTTGCGGCCAGCCCAAGTTGCGGCTGGACCTGGTTTCTGACAGCCATGATCGCCGGTTAGCATATCCGTGGCGCAAAGCTGTTGCGGCTGGATTTCGGTTTCTGAACAGCTATGATGTCCCTGATTACATCACCGATCAGGCCAACGTTGCGGCTGGACCTCGCTTTCTGAACAGCTATGATGGAAGCGCGCGGGCTTGATCCGATCGACGTGTTGCGGCTGGACCTCGGTTTCTGAACAGCTATGATTGATCGTGATCGGCGGCAAGACCGAACCCGTTGCGGCTGGACCTCGGTTTCTGAACAGCTATGATGCGCAGGATCGTTCGCACTTCTTTGTCGCCGTTGCGGCTGGACCTCGGTTTCTGAACAGCTATGATTGCCCCACGCACGGGCAGCCCTTGCCGTCAGTTGCGGCTGGACCTCGGTTTCTGAACAGCTATGATCATCACCCCCAACAGCGCCATGCTGACAACGTTGCGGCTGGACCTCGGTTCTGAACAGCTATGATGAACGCCACATACACGGGCACCCCAACCCCGTTGCGGCTGGACCTCGATTTCTGAACAGCTATGATCACTCCCGGCATAGGCATGTTGCGGTTTTTGTTGCGGCTGGACCTCGGTTTCTGAACAGCTATGATCGGTGGTTGCGGTCATGGCGGTTCTCCCAAGTTGCGGCTGGACCTCGGTTTCTGAACAGCTATGATCACCACGCCGGGGTAGCCCTCAGCGGCCCGGTTGCGGCTGGACCTCGGTTTCTGAACAGCTATGATGTCGGCACGGCACTGGACATGCACAGTAAGTTGCGGCTGGACCTCGGTTTCTGAACAGCTATGATACTGTCCGCCCGCGTATGATGCCTCACGGCGTTGCGGCTGGACCTCGGTTTCTGAACAGCTATGATCGAAGCCGTTACCGTCTCCACATCGCAGACGTTGCGGCTGGACCTCGGTTTCTGAACAGCTATGATTCCAGCCCCGCCACATAGTCGGCAGCGGGGGTTGCGGCTGGACCTCGGTTTCTGAACAGCTATGATTAACGCCATGAACCGGACCGACCACGACCGGTTGCGGCTGGACCTCGGTTTCTGAACAGCTATGATTGGCGTGCAGCGGAAAGGTTCCGCGCTCAGTTGAGGCTGGACCTCGGTTTCTGAACAGCTATGATACGCATGGGAATACCCTCTCGGCATGTTAGTTGCGGCTGGACCTCGGTTTCTGAACAGCTATGATTCAAGCCATTGATTTGCTTTCCCCGTGGTGTTGCGGCTGGACCTCGGTTTCTGAACAGCTATGATCGATCGCTCGGTAAGGGTCTGATTAAAAAGGCCCTTACCGGGCTTTCATATGCAAAATCTATCCGAATTATCTTCAAAACAGGACCAGTTGCTCTGGATTTTTTCGCGGCCCACGGCGACCTTGATCCGAGAAATGAACTATATCGCCAAATTGGCGGTCTGTGAAGTTTAGGATTTGCACGTCCCCTGAGGGTGGGAGGGCACGTTCAATTTGATTCACTCGAGTGTCTACCGCCTCTTTGCCATTTACGAATCGGGCGTAGATTGAGAATTGGCAACGCGCGTAACCAGTATCCAGCAGGAAGTTGCGGAAATCGCCGGCGGCTTTGCGCTGGAGTTTTGTGTCGGTAGGCAAATCGAACATAACGAGGATCCACATGAGCCGATATCCGCTGAGATAGGTGACGTGGGAAAGGGGGGCGAGAGAGCTCATGGGCCTAGGCCAGCCAGCACGGCGGCAGGCGGTGGTTTTGGCAGAGCCAACGCCAAAGTTCTCGACTCATAACTTTGCGCCAGCGAGGTGGTGAGGCGGGAGAGTGCGACAGAGACCGGGCTGATCTCGCCGGTCAGCGGCAGGTCGAGTGCGATCAGACGGGCGAAGTTCTGTTTGGCCGCAGTGGTGACTTGTGGTCCGGCCTCAGCCAAGATCGCACGCGCGGTGAGATCGACGAGGGGGCGAAACGGCTCCATCAGATCATCGGCCAGCGCGAAGGCGTTGCTGCGATTACTGTGAAAGATACCGATTGTGGGGTGAAGGCCAGCAGCCACGACGGCGCGGGCGGTGGCGGCGCGCAGCACTGTGTAGCCATAGTTCAGAAGACCGTTCACATCGAAACGGTCGGGGTCGCGGCGGAAATCCGGGCCCATCAGCATGGGCCAGTAAATGCGGGCGGCCTGCGCCTCGGCATCGCGGCTGTCACCTGATTGCACATTATGAGCGATATAATCGAGCGGCGCACGCGGTTGGCCAATGGCTGCCAAAGCCGCCGCCTGCATCTTGATTTTGGCGATCACCACGCGTTTCCACGCTTGCTTGCGCAGTGGTTCTGGAGCGGTCCACTGCGCCCGCATCCTGGCACCTTGGGCATGATGGCCTTCGATCGGCAGTAGAAGCGCTCGAGGTTGATGATTGGCGGCGCAGAATACTACGGGGGTGCCACGCTCAGCGAGTTCCACAAGGATGGAATTGCTCCAGGTAATGCCATGGGCATGCACGATGACGGCAGCGATTTGATCGAGCGGGATGCGGCCGATGGTCTGGCCGCATTCCTCAACTTTCAGAAAGCCACGGTCGCGCGAAAGATGGCGGCCATCACAGCTGATATCTATGATCTGATCCAGTGGCGCATCCGATACATTAACTGGTTGTTAACATAGCGGAGAAATCGGGCGATTTTCAGGCGACTTTTGCGGGACCAGGATCTTTGACGCGGCCCATTTCGTCAACCATCACACGGCGAGCGCCGGATTTGATCAGAGATGCAGCTTGCATACGGATGTAGATGTCTTCTTTGTCCTTGCGATAGCGCTGATCGGCGTTTCCTTGGTTGTGAGCCACCATTGAAACCTGACCATTCACGTTAAATCTCTCGACGGTCACGCAGGTTGGCCCAAACTTGCTGTTCTCCAGCCGCACCATATCGTTTTTGTGCAGCTTGAGCAGCCGTTTGGCGGCGGGATGCGGACGGTGGTCCATTTCTTTGTGGGCGTCGAAGGTTGAGATCACCACGTGCTTATAAGCCCCATCTGGCATCCGCCATATCTCATAGCGTTGGTTGCTGTCACCTTTGTAGCCTTTATACGCCACGCCATTGCGGTCCTTGATTTCAATCACATCCACCGGTTCAATGACCCTGACACGTCGGATGCCTTGATAGGGGCCAGGGCGCGCAGCAAATGTGCGCAGGGCGGTTTGGAAGTCTTTGCCGTCTTTGCCCTTGGTAGCCAGACGCAGAGCCTCGGCCAGAGGGGCGTCGCGGAGCTTTTCGATGATTGCAGGCGTGAGACCGTCGAAAGGCTTGCGGGTGACAACAAGCGGCACGCCGTTCAGAGACTGCCCGGTCAATCCATAAGCGGTGTCGTTGTGCAGCTGGCCGGTGGTGCTGTCAGCGCCTTTCGCACGGGCCGAGGCGTCAATGCTGCCATGATCGGCACGGTGGCTGACGGTCATCGAGTTGATCCGGGCTTTGATAGCATCTCGGAAGCCTTCAAACGGGGGCAGCACCCTAGATGCGAGATCATCGAGGCCGCGCCCCGCGTCGATCTGAGATTGATCGGCCATGCGTTTAATCAGGCTCCGGTCAGTCGCTCCAATAACGGCGGCGTCCAGCGCGTGGTGGCGGTGATCCATGCGGTTCTTCGCCTTATTCACATCGCGCTGATCGTCATGCAGCAGGCTGTTCAGCCCCCAATGGCGGCGCAACATTTCGGTCAGGCGGCCGGGGACAACCCACACATGGCTTTTACCATCCTCGCCATCATAGAGTTTATCGAGATACTCCCGCGCAATCCGCGATAGATATTGAGTATCGACCAAAGCACGGGCGAGGAAATCTCGCTCGCCTTCAAATTTTGCCATGGCATCTGGGGCAAAGCGCCAGGCTTTATTACCGGGGAGGTGTTTTAGGTTTTCACCCTCCAGTGCCCAGATGTGCATACCGTCATGGCCAGCCTCTGATGGAGATTTGTTGCGCTTTGAGCGGTTGGCCTCTTTCATGCATAGGGTTTTGTTGGAGCCACTATCATCCAGCGTGCGCGAATAGGGAAGGATGTGGTCGATATCGCATTCGCCCGTGAACAGCATACCAGCAGAAATCAGCTTGCCGGTGTAGGGGCAAAAGCGTTTCATCGGATCGGAGTTCATCTCCTCCCACATCCGCAACACAGCGCGGTTGGCACCATTGTCGGCTTGACCTAATTCACCCAAATCTGCACCACGACGAATGGCGGCGTCGGTGTTCTTTTTAATGGTGCGCTCGGCTTCGGCCTTTTGATCAATGCTTTGTTTCAGTTCCCGCGCTAATTCGACCACGATTTCATTGGGCTTGCCGTGGACCTCAATGATCTTGTTGATCAGGCGGCGCAACTGGTTCAAGCCGATATGCACCGTGGGGTTAGTGATACGGCCATAGCGGGTAATGTCGTCATGCGCGGGGTCTTGGCTACCGGGGATAACGTGGCGGTCGAGGACTTTGCCATAGTAGGGCAAGTCGGGGAGCACTTCACCGCTGCGGCCATCCGAATGGTGCCGGCCGATGGCAGTGGCGGCTTTGTCATACGTCAGCACGTCGGATCTCAGCTTGTCCAAAATGGCTTTGGTGGCGGTCAAGCCAAGCCGAGAATAGCCCTCGGGCAGCGGTGCGTCGGCGGTAGCACGGGCTTGAGCGGGGGTAAGATGGTGGCTGTCGATCAGCCATTGGATCAACTCTTGCACCTGCTGATCAGACTGAGCGTTTTGACGGCGCTGGATCAGACCCCACTGCTGTTGCCAATCGAGCGTGGACCAGCGCGCGCCGAAACGATCCTTGAAGGCAAGGCTGGCGCGGACCGGATCACAGGCGATGGCGTCGCGGGCTGCCGTTTCAAGGGTAAACTTTTCGCCCCCCAGTTTTAGTGCTTTGGCCAGTGCGTCCAAAGTCAGCTTGGTGCCACCGGGCGATTTCAGCGGCTCTTTGCCGTTCAGCAGCGTGATGACCTGATCGCGTTGCTCCAGCGTTAAGGACCGTGATGCGCGGCCGTTAGCACTGATGCGCAGGTTGTTCACCGTCTCATACAGCACGCGTGCTTGCGTCAGTGGATGGGCTCTCGGCAGCCGGTCTTCCGGGTAGAACAGGCAGCGGCCAACTTTCGGTTCCTTTAGCAAGCGCTGGTAGAAGATTGTCTCGAACAGCTGATCGCGCAACTCGTCGGTCATGGCCGGGTGATGCGGTTCCTGTGCGCGCCACAGTTTATGAAACTCTTCCTCCAGATGGCGGCGGTCGGGGTAGAAATCATACCCAGGTTCGGATTTGCCGCTGGCCTCATCTAACCGAAGGCTAAGTCGCGTGCGCACCGCCGGAGTTTGGCGCGGGTCAGTGGCTGCGGCGCGGCGTTTGTGCAAGAACTCGCCGTAGGTGCGCGCGCCCGCCGCACCCATCGCCATTTCCAAACGGCCCGTAGCGTCTTTAATCTTGCCGCCCTCGTTATCGCCGCCATCGGTTTTGCGGTTAGACTTAAAACCCCGCCGCTGGTCGATATGGAACAGGGCGCGGCCCAGATGTGCCAGTGGCAATGCCTGATCAAGCCCCTTCGCCCGGAGCGCGAAGGGGTCAAGCAGTTCCAGTGCCTTGGCTTGATCGGGGTCTTGCGGCATCAGGCCCGAGGCAGCCAACCGCTTGATCAGCATGGCGCGGCGCTGCAAATAGCGATCCCGCCCCCGCCGCATAGCCCGCGCATTGCGCCGATCCACTGCGAGGGATGCCCCAGTCTTGGCATCGCGCCCATCCGAGAATATCCGAGCTCCGGCGTCGATTACAGCGATCGGTTGGCCATTCGCAATTTCGTAGAGCCACCAGCCGATTGAATTCGTGCCAATATCTAGACCGAGACGCAGCATGAAAAATCCTTTGGTTTAAAATCGTCAGTTTATTGCTGACGAGCGCCTAAGCCTGAGTCAAACGAATATGTTTATTTTGTGGCTGCAACCGCTCGGCAAGCATTTGAACGAATATAATTCCGGGAAATCAGAAAATTGCCTTGACCTACTTAAGGCATCAGCCAGCGTCGAAGTTCAGAACCGCAGGTCGAGCCGTTAACAAGTTCGATAGAGCTCCAAATCAGAGCGCAGCCTACGGGCTGCGTTTCTATTGGCGCATTCTGAACGGAAAGGTAAGCTCCAGCACGCGCCCGACAAGAGGCGTTTCTCCCTTGTCTGGTGCAGGCCATAGCGCGCTATAACAACCGCAGCGTCGACGCGATCCAGGTGCTGCAGGAGCTGATCCAGATCGCGAAGGACTTGCAGAAAGAACCCGAGGACGGCCTGACATCGGCAGAACGGGCTTTCTACGATGCCCTCGCGCAAAACAGTAGCGCGGCTGAGATCATGAGCAACGACGAGCTTCGCATGATCGCTACCGAGCTGGTCGCGACTGTGCGCAGCAACGGCGGCACCGACTGGTGGAAGCGCGACAATGTGCGTGCCAAAATGCGGGTTGCGGTGAAACGGATACTGCAGCGCCATGGTTATCACCGGACCTCGCGTCTGAGGCTGTCAAGACCGTGCTGAAGCAGGCCGAGGCACTGGCGCTCGAGGTGGGGTGAGCGGGTATTACCCTGTGAAGCATCCTCGGACTCGGCTTTTGAAAGGGTTAGTTCTCTTTTCGATACTCCCACGGCATTTGAAAGTCTGTCTTCCAGATGCCAACATTTGCCTGTTGGGCAGCTTCTGCTCTCGCAACATAGGTTTGGGAATATCGACTGAACGCAACAGCATAGCCCTTTACGATCATGATCTCGGCCAAATTCTGGCCGCCAACCGTGCACGTTGCGATCGGTCGCTTATAGATATCCAGCTCGGTCGCGTGACACTCTATAGGCTGCCCCGCGATAACTTGCTCCAGTCCGCGCCGCGCAACTTCCCCACAGTCAAAAGAGATACCAGCCTTGTTGCGACAGAGTTGGCCCATCTCGGGTGCGTCGATGCCGGAGAGCCGGAAGCTTGTCTCCGTTACCTCTACCGTATCGCCGTCGATCACTCGTGCCGGTCCCGTCGCGTTCATTAATACATCGGTAGATGTTACGTCTCGCCGAATATCGTCTATCAGCCCTTCTTGGCTCAAGCCGACGCTAAACATCACTCTGCGAGATGCGTCGTGATCTTCCGTGCCGTCTGGACCATAGATCAGCCGAGCCGATGAATAGCCGACCGCAGCAAGATGTTGCCGAACCCAAGCAAGCGCATCAGGGTCTTTAATATCCGACAAGCAGAGCGTTAGCGCATTTCGTGCGCGCCTTTGCGAGAGGTCCAGATTGTTGAGATAGGCCTGTTCCTTGGTCGCATCGACCGCCCATTCACTCGACGCGTGGCCCTCAATCTTCAGATCTGAGATGTTCATGCCGGATTGGCGGAGCGTCTCAAGCCACGGGACGCACAGCCTTCGCAGGAATGCTGGGTCTTTGATCTTGTCGTTGTTCGAGTCGAAGAGAATAGCCTGCGGCAGGGTGATCGTGCCTTTTGCGTCTATGCTGCCGCCAGCTTCGCGGATAACCGCGCCCAGGCGGTCATCCAAGAGGGTGACCAATGCGCCCTGTTGTCGCGCAGCACTTTGTAGGCGACCTGCAATATGCTCTACAGTGCTGTCGTCAGTTTCGACCGTCGCAAGCTTTGCACGCAACGCAACTTCGTCTGTCACAGCGACTGCATCGGCCAGGCTAAGGCGGGTTTCAGGGGAGAGCTTGACGACGCCTTTCATCAGACGCTGAAAATCTTCATCGCGCATGAAGCGAGAATACTGCGCGGCATCTTCGAGCGATTTCGTATCGGTCAGATCAACGCCCGCCGTGCGCAAAACCAGCGCCGCTTCGAACGTGCCATCGGAAAGTCCGGCGACAATCGCGGCTTTCTGCTGATCATCAAGCTTACCGATCTCGTCGGCGACAATCAGACTCTTTCGTTCGGTCTCGATCTGCCACCACGCGAACAGCAAAAGCAGGCAAAACGAGAGCAAGATAAATGCCTCAGCCACGGTGAGGCCCATAATGGCACCTCTCTTGTAGCTGCGGTCAAAGCCGCCACTGCGAGATTGCGACATCTGTTTGCTCTCTCGACGAGCCGACACCTTACGTTTTGTCCGAGGAAGTGACCAAGCCATCGGACTGCTGAGTCACCGCGCGGTCAAGTTCACGAGACGCGGCTGTAGCTATGTTCGCAAACTGTCTGACGGAGCTGTGCAGTCGTTCGGCCACTTCGTTAACGACAGCCTGCGAGCGTATCGCTGCATCTAGGGCAGCTTTATCGAATCTGGCGAACCCCGCTCCGAGTCGCCGGTTCGTTTCGTCCAATGACGCTTCCAACTTCGCAGTTGCACGGTTCATGCCGAAGGCGAGATTCGCGCCAGCGGTTTCGGTTTCTTCCGCGACGGTGCGGATACGACGTGACAGGTGAGAAACATGTTCCGCAATTTCTGAACCATGAAGCTGCATCGCCAATATTGACTTTTCAACTGAGGAGCGTGCTACCGCTTGGGTCGCGCTCATCTGATCGGCAATTTTTGCCATTTCTACGAAGGAACTTCGAATTTGGGTCAGGGCGCCATCAGATACTGTCGCAATCGAGGTGCGGATCGCCTCGATCGCGCTACTGGTTTGGTCGCGCACGGAATGGAAGGTTTCTTCCTGAAGCGTTTTAGCCATCTCAGCGAGCATGGACTGGCTGCCCTTCACCAGCACCTCGGTGGAGCGGCGAAATTCCGACTCCCGTTCGGCTGAGTGCTGAAAGCTTTCGACGGTAAAAGCTTTGACCCTCTCGACCGACTGCGCAAGTTCCACCCGCAAACGTCTCGCGACATCATCCAGCTCGATACGAGTTTCACGCTCACGCGCGACCAAATCGAGACGGAACTGCATCATCAAAACGCGTATGAACACGCCGACGATGGTTGAAACCAACGCAACGCCGAAGCCAGAAATCACTTCCGGAATAAGTTCTGCCCGCTTGTCAGCACCAGCCTCAACCACGAAATACAGCGTCACGGCGAGACTGGTCAGCGTGAACAAGAAACCAAGATAGTAGCTGTTGTCACCGATCACCTCAGGCTCAAGTCGAAGTGCGGTCGTGGAATATGCCAAGACTGCATACAAAGTCAGAACGGCCGCAGAGAACGTTGCTGCGATGAAGGGGTGAACACCCAAAAGCTTCAAGGCAATCCCGCCTCCAACACCCGCCGCAAATGCTAAGCCGAGGACAACTTTATCCCAAGACTCCCGGTTTGAGACAGCGTGAAGTCGGAGCTGGCGTCTCGGGCGTGCCATCTACAGATCCCCTATCGTCTTAACTGTTGGAACGCGCGCGCCTTGAACGTCGAAGTAGTGAAGCCAAAAATCTTCGATAACCCGAGGATCTTTGATCTTGGAAACGACGCGTGGCACTTCGAAAATGATGATGTCAACTCCTTCGAGCGTTCTGTTCAACCGCGCAAACTGCGGTGATGTTGCAAAGCTCTGCCAATCGTCGCCAGCGTAGAAACTCATAGATTCGCTGTTTTGCAGCAAGTCCGACACAATGATCACTTTGCGTGGACCCGCGAAGGTCAGAAAGCCAGAGGTGTCTGCGATTAGAGTCTGAAGCGCCTCCATGATCGGAGACTTGTTTGCGCCATGCGCGGAGATCATGCTTTCGATGTTGGCGTGGAGCGGTTCCATGAAGCGTTTTTCATATCTGGTCTCAACGAGCCGCACGTTTTGCGTCAATGTGCTGACATCGTGACCCGAGCGAGGCTTGCACAACGGTGCGGTTGCGCCCCACGATTCTGGAGTCTCACTCACCACGCCCATTGTGAACTGCGTTCCGATCGGCGCATCTGCGATCTCTTTCTCAACGCGGGCGAGCAGTTGCTTGCTCTGCGCAAGAGTCAGAGGATCGGTCAGGTCAAAGAGGATCGCAGCCATAGCAACCGGCCCCGTGTCAAGCGGGCAGAGGGTATCCACGTTGACCGCGGTCTCATGTTCGGTCTGGTTGCGATAGAAAATCGCGGCAACCAAAAGGCCAATGGCCGCAACAGCGCCCAGGACATAGGGCCAGATGGATGAGGTTCCGCCGCGGTCTTTACGGCGAGTGCTGCGGCGACGGTTGGAGCGTGCCATCACACCTTCTCCGCTGAAACGCCGTCACGCTGGACGGCGCGAGTAACGTCGAAGGCGAGACGTGCCGTTTCGAACTGTTCGAAGATTTCATTTATCGCGCCATCCACAGTCGCAGTTACCCGCGAAGCCTCGGCCTCAGCGTTCTCACGACGAGACACCTCTATGCTTTCTGGCTTGAAGGCCCCGAACTTGTAGACCCTGTCAAACGACTTTGGCGACGGATCTTTGCGAGCGGCCCGGTTCGCGTCGCGGTAAACTGCAAGTAGATGCGCTGTTTTGACATCGCACTGTTCCAAATACGTTTTCAGATGAGCACCTAGTGTGCTTTGACCAAACAGCGCGTCGATGGCTTCGGTAATTCCGTTACGCACTTGTTCGCTGGCGTCTTGCAACTCCTCGATGGCTTGATCACGGCGGTCTTTCAGATCTTCTAGCGCGTTGTGCAACTCCAACTCGTAAACAGAACGAGCCTTAGTCAAAGACCGCTCCAACCGCCCGTAACCGGGATATGGATCGTCTGTATGCCAACCTTTGCGGAACGACAGAACCGAGATCAGCAGCCCGATCCCCACTAAAAGCCAAGATTCTATGCTGGCGAGATATAGTGGTCGCGCCAATAGTGCAGGCACTGCGCCCTCTGTGGCTTCTGCCCAGCTCAGACCGCTTTCTAAGCCGTCTCGAAAATGAGCAACGCCAAGGTTCATCGCAACAGCAAACGCCATCCAGACCAGCACAAAGATTAGGCCGCCAAGTTTCAGCAAAAGGTTGCAATGATGCAGATAGCGCGCCAAGTAGCCGAGCATTGCCGACCCGCCAACATTCACAACGGAGACGATCAGCGCGGCCAAAAGACCGCCAAGGAGCCCGAACTCGTTGCCCTTCGAGAAGAGATAGCTGTTGATGCCCGCTTCGATCACGACAAGAATGATCGTCAGTGAAAACACCTTAATCCAGCCTTCGAATTCTTTAGCTGGCCGTTGTAGGCGGTTGCGCTCACGATAGCGTGCTCGCCAAGTGAAGGTTTCGTTCAAGCGCTCTCTTGGATCTTCGATGCGCGATTGCCACTCCTGCACCAAGGCGCCGAAGTCATTTTTGGCGCTCCCTGCGGCGATATCCACTTCCTTCGACGCCTGTCCCGCTCGCGCAAGACGTTCGTTGTAGACACGTCGATTGGATTCGTAGTTTTCGAGCCCCTTACGCCGGAGTTCCTCGATGCGCTCGATCACGCTGGTTTCGACATGATCGAAATCTTTGGTGTCTGATGGAGGCTGGTTGTTTTGTCCGCGCGCTGTGCCTTGGTCCTCAAGCTTCAGATCCTTGGCGATCTTGTCAGAGTCGATGGATGGAAACACAGCTGAGGACGGAATGAAATCATCTGAACGGAACATCGACTTCAAACGATCAAGCATATGAACCTCACAAAAATCTATATTAACGCATTGTTAGCCGTTGCTGAGGTAAGATGCCAACTTTTCCATGACCTTTGGTTGCCCAGCCACTTTGGGCACCGCGGACATATTTCTAATATCTTTCGAAGTATCGTCTATGGTCCTCCCGTTGGTCAGTGCTGCCGTTCCCTCGTTTCCCTTATTGCTGCCGAATCCTAACAGAACACAGGAGCGAGTCGCTGGGGGTGTCTGCGTTCCCCCGGTCCAGCATTCATCGACGCTGCACATAGCGGCTCAAATCGGCCCTCCGCGAGTCTACGCAGCACCGCGTTGACCAGGCAACAGTTGCCACGTGTGCAAGAAGCGTCCTCGACTGTTCGACGCGATCTACGATCAAGCGCACAAGATCCGCGTTAGCGAGGTCGCGCATGCCTTTTAAGGCAGCGTGGCGACCGTAGGGCTGTTTCCGCCGGGTTCGACGGCTTGATATGGTGCTGACGCGGGATAGAGCTTAAGCTCGATGTCGTCGTGCACCAGGTTGCGTAAAAAGCGGTGCTCAACCCAGAGGAGCGGTTTGGTTTTATCGCTCTTTTCAAACATTAAGCCGATGCGCGCGCTCACGTTGGATCGCAGCACGTATCGCGCGGCCAGCTTGCCTTGATGACCGGCTGGATGCTCGACCGCGTGTTGGTCGAGCATCGCAAGGCAGGCTTTAACCAGCTCCAGCCTCATCACGGTGATCGCCGTCACGCCGCGACAGGTCCAAGCAGCTCTAACAAACGCTTGCGGATTAACTTCTCACGCTCCTGGACGAACTCGGGCAACCAGAGGACATCACAAAGGTCCAACCGATCTGGGATCATGTGCTGGTCGTGGAAATCCACCCGTCGCCCGGTAATCCAAGACCGGAACGGCATCGCACCTTTCTCATTATTTTCATCTCCGCGCAGCAGTTGAAGATTGCCTAGGCTGTTCACCGCACCGAGAATTTCCTGAATGCGGTGCTCGGGCAAGTTTCGGCTGCGCAGAACGTTCTTCTGCGCATCTGCCTGTGGAATAATGTGGTCGATCTGCCAGTTTGACCCGTTCCAGTCGATGCCCTGATAGAGCAGCGACAGCGCCACGAACGTGCGCGGCTTGCCATATTGCATCTCGAGGAGCTCGCTGATCGTGCGCTCGTCGACTTGGGAGAGACGGCCGCCCTTCGCCATCGCGTCGAACAATTTCTGCGTCGGAAACCCGCGTTCGGTTTTTAGATGCTCTTTTATAGCGGCACGGGCGATAGTGATGGTCTGGTCTGAATGACCCACGAAGGCGCTGACCAGGAGGCTGTTCACCAGCCAGTGGTGCATTGCTGCGGCATTAACCCGCTCGAACTCGCTGGAACCCCGAAAGTCAAACTCCGGCGTGTTGTGTAGGTAGTAGATCAACGGAAGAACCGCGTTCAGCGAGCCGAGGTTGTCACCCGTCACGCCGTGGCGGTTCAACAAACGGAAGGTGTTCTCGACTGCACGTTTGATATCAACCCAGTTGCGTTCGATCCGACCGATGGCCTCGGTAGTGAAGTTTTTGACATTGTAGACGACATCATAATCGCAGACGGCGAGGCTGGCTTTGAGGACCAGATCGCGGGTCACCGTGTTCGGCACACCGAGACCGTTGTTGATATAGTCAACGAAGCCGTTGATCTCCTCTCGCGCGGAGCCGCTTGACCATTTTGAGGTGATCATCGACATAAGCAGATCGGCCTTAGACAGTTTTTTGCCGCCGTCGTTTGCCCTGACGAATATGTCAAGCACGCGGTCGACGGACTGATCGGTCTCGGTGAAGAAGTTTACCGCTTCGTCTTTCCAAATCACACGGTGCAGCCGACGCAGTGTTGCTTCGGCCAGGTCGCGCTCCCAAGCAGAAACTCCCGCGTGCAGTTCAGTCTTGACCTTGGCGACCAATCCCTCCAGCAGCGTATCGCTGGCATAATCTAGCATCGAGCCGACCTTGAACCAGTGGCGTCGATGCGTGTTTGTAGGTTTGCGTTCGCTGAACGCCAGACCGTAGGTAATGCCGAACTCATTGTCGTTTTCGTCGTCGTCGTTGCGAGGATCTGGGTCTTTCAGCAGGTCAAGATAGAGCGTCTTTGCCGACCATGCGGAAGCGTTTGTGGCCCGCGCACCCTTGGTTTTCTCTGAGAATGTCCCGCGCAGGCCGATCAGCAAGGACGTCAGACGCTGCTGGCCGTCAAGCACCAGGACAAGCTTGCGGCCTTCGGTGGTGGTCGGTTCGTTCATCATGTCTGGCCGGTAATTTTCAATGAACTTATAGCACCGCACCTCAGCCCTGGTCTCGTCGTCGACCGCCCAAAACATAAAGCTGCTGATCGGGTATCCTTTGAGCAGCGAGTCAAACAGCGCCACAATCTGGGTCGACGACCAAACGTAGGGGCGTTGGATGGCGGGCAGCAGATAACTGCGGTTCACATCGTCGATTACGGTGCCAATGGTGCGCGAAGAATAACTCATGTTTATCTACTCAAGGAGGATGCCGAAGGCGGTTGCGCGACATTGCGCAGTGAGTGGTTAACAGAACGTTAACCATATTTGATGACAGGAAGGCTGTCCGAAGATCGGACATGGCGGCGGTGGAGTTTTTCATTGCGCGTTGTATTTGTTGAGTTTCTACGCGAGGAGAACGCGCCGCACCTGTCTGACAAGAACAACTGTTCGTGGTGCTCTGTCAAGTCCTGCGAGATGGCTTCTCGCCATGGAACGCAGCAACGAACTTCTGGTGACGGCATTTGCGGAGGCGCTCGTGGAAGAACGCAAGCGAGCCGGCTTGACCCAAGAAGACTTGGCCGAGCGCGCCGGCGTATCGGTGCGGTTTGTCTCATTTCTAGAAACCGGAAAGCGCCAACCCACGCTGAGTGCGCTCGCTGCCGTCAGCGTGGGTCTAGGCATTTCAATGGTCGAGATGATCAGCGCGACCGAGGAAGGCTACCTACGACTCTCAGGCGAAACACATAAGGCTGGTGAAGGCACAAGCTGACCTTTGCTTAAAAACTTTCTGTTGATACGCTGGGCTCAGAATATACCCCAGTCCTTGGGGAGTGGGTTCTCTGCTGCTTCAGGCTCGGCCACATTCACTATGGTGATGACCTGCTTTTCACTCGCGGGAGTTTTGACAGTTTCTACCCTGCCGATGCCAGGTATAGGTGTCGCGACATTTTCGTCGTCGCCGAGCCGGGACCGGATCACCTCGAGAGCCGCCTTGCGCGGCTTTTTGACCGAGGCTGGAGTCCATTCTCTATTCCAGCCAGATCGAACCCCCCGCCGGTTCAACAACTTGGCTAGCGCTGGCCCTGACAGATCGGAGTATGACGGGTCTTCGGCTATGATATCGGCAATTTGAAACACAATGTCATCAGAACGCTGACCACGCACCCTGGCTGACGCCTTCGCCGCGGCCAACTTATCACCGGGAGAACCGAGAACAACACCGGCATCCTTACGACCCTTCAACGCCTTCTTGGTGCCATCACTGATGTTTTTCGCGCCAGCAGCGCCACGCCTGATATGCTCCAAAACCTTCCGATAGTCGACAACGCCACCATCGCGGATCGAGATGAGCGGCACCTGAAGCGTTCCTAAGGACGTAGAGATGGAGTGAAGGCTGCGATCAAGCCGGGTGAGGTCAGTAACCAACAAACCAGCGCCTTCATTTTTTGCCTGCCTGATGGCGTCCATCAATCCGCTGCGTTTCGACGAATTTCTGTCTGATACAGCTGAACCCACATCCTCATAGATAAGACACAGATAAGACCATGATCTTGACAGAACTCTCTTATCTTCTCAGCTTGACGTTCGAGCCCATCCACTTTCGTGTCCTGACTCTCCGTTGATACCCGTATGTAACCAACGACTGTGCTAGGTAGGGGTTGGGCTGTTACTGGGGTCATGGTGTGGGCCTTTAGGTGGAGCAATAGCATACGGTTTTGTATCTGGACGTCGCGGTTTCATGTAATTGGTCCTGTATGGGTTCAATTACAAGTATGATCAGTCCATTTGCATATGCTATGATAATGGAGCATTTGCAGGTTTTGACTGATGGGAGTGCCGGATTAGAGGCCAGTAGCTTCAATGCCCGATTCAGCTTCAATGAAAATCCCGGCTCGGAAACAGCACCTTCGCCTGTTCCCTCGGATGATGCGCTGACCTGACACTGCCGCCGACGGGGCGCTTGGTCTCATCGGCGCGTCCATCATTGGCCTCGATCATCACCGGTCGCCCGAGAGTTGACAGCAGCGGCGAGATATCCTCAATCCGCTCGGCGATGAGATGCACCACTGGGCCGTCGCGCTCGATCCGGCCAGTGACGCGTAGCAGACGACCTGCGATCACGGCTTTGCGGAAGATTTCATAGACCTGCTTCCAGACCACCACATTCGCGGTGCCGGTCTCGTCCTCCAGCGTCAGGAAGATCACGCCTGACGCGGTGCCAGGGCGCTGGCGGGTGATGACGAGGCCGGTGATGGTGACACGGCCTTTGCTCACTTGCAGGCGATCATGCGGCAGGCTTTCGGGCAGCTTTGGGCGCAGCAGTTCCACGGGGTGTGCGCGCAGTGAGAGGCGCAGCGAGAGATAATCTTCGATGACTTCATGGCCCAAAGTCATCTGTGGTAAGGTCACGACAGGCTCCACGCCACCCTCGCCATCCGCACCGAACAGCGGCAAAGGTGCGGGCCCCGCCAGCGCCTTGGCATCCCAAAGCGCGCTGCGACGGTTTACGCCCAAAGACGCAAACGCATCCGCTTCGGCCAAACGCTCCAACACCGCAGGTCGCACGCCTGCCCTGCGCCACAGGCTTTCGACATCAGAATAGCCATTGCCGCGCGAGGTTGAGATCCAGACGGCATCCTCCTCGCGCATACCTTTGATCTGACGAAACCCCAGCCGCAGCGCCAGCGCCCCATCTTGGCGCGGCTCGATGGTGCAGTCCCAGAACGAATGGTTGACCGAGACCGGGCGCACCTCGACATCATGATCGCGGGCATCGCGCACCAGTTGGGCAGGTGCATAAAACCCCATCGGCTGGCTGTTCAGCAGGGCGCAGGTGAAGATCGCTTGGTGATGGCACTTCAGCCAGGACGAGATGTAGACCAGCCGCGCAAAGCTCGCCGCATGGCTTTCTGGGAAACCGTAGCTGCCAAAGCCCTCTATCTGCGCAAAACAGCGGGTGGCAAAGTCGCCGTCGTAGCCGCGTGACAGCATGCCGGAGATGAAGCGATCACGGAAACCGCCGATGGTGCCCATGCGCTTGAAGGTCGCGAGCGAGCGGCGCAGTCGGTCGGCTTCGGCTGGGGTGAACCCTGCCGCGACCACAGCAATCTGCATCGCCTGCTCTTGGAACAAGGGCACGCCATAGGTGCGCCCAAGCACCTCCATCAGTGCAGGCCCAAGGTCTTCAACCTTCTCCTTGCCTTGGCGGCGGTTGATATAGGGATGCACCATGCCGCCTTGGATCGGGCCGGGTCGGACGATGGCGACCTCGCAAACCAGATCGTAGAATTTGCGCGGCCGCATCCGGGGCAAAAAGTTCAACTGCGCGCGGCTTTCGACCTGAAACGTGCCAATCGCATCGGCCCGACACAGCATATCGTAGACCACAGGATCTTCCGGCGGGACGTTGGCGAGGGTCTGATTTTTGCCGCGAAAATCCTTCAGCAAACCGAAAGCTTTGCGGATGCAGGTCAGCATGCCGAGGGCGAGGATATCAACCTTCAGCAACCCCAGCGCGTCGATGTCGTCTTTGTCCCACTCGATCACCGTGCGGTCATCCATCGCGGCGTTCTCGATCGGACACAGCTCATCAAGGCGCCCCTGAGTGATGACGAAGCCGCCAACATGCTGGCTGAGATGGCGCGGAAAGCCGATGATCTCGGCGATCAGCTGCCCTGCCAGCCTGACGCGCGGATCTGCGGGATCAATGCCCGCCTCGCGCATACGGTCTTCCCCCGGTGCCGCCGAGGACCAACCCCAGATTTGACCCGACAGCCGCGCGATGACGTCTTGGCTTAAGCCCATCGCCTTGCCAACCTCCCGGATCGCGGCCCGGCTGCGCAGATGGATAACGGTCGCGGTCAGCCCGGCGCGGTGGCGGCCGTAGCGTTCATAGATCCACTGGATGACTTCCTCGCGGCGCTCGTGCTCGAAATCGACGTCAATGTCTGGCGGCTCGCCACGCTCTTTGCTGATAAAGCGCTCGAAAATCAGCGTGATGGATTCGGGTGGCACCTCGGTCACTCCAAGCAGATAGCAGACCACGGAGTTGGCGGCAGAACCGCGACCTTGGCAAAGGATGCCTTTTGAGCGGGCGAACTGCACGATGTCATGCACGGTGAGGAAATACGGTGCATATGCGATCTCGCGGATCAGGTTCAGCTCTTTCTCGACGCGGTGAATGATCTTGGGCGGCGCGCCATTGGGGTAGCGCCAATGCAAGCCTTCGCGCGACAGCCGCTCCAGCCGGGTCTGGGCGGGTTCGCCATCCCGTTCTTCATCAGGATATTGGTAGCGCAGATCGCCCAAGCTGAAAGCGCAGGTCGCCGCAATCTCGACGGTGCGCTTGATGGCGGCTGGGTAGCGGTGAAACAGTCGCGCCATCTCCGATCCCGATTTGAGCCGGTGCTCGCCATTCGCCAATCGGCGGGTTCCGAGGGTGTCGATGGTGCAGCCTTCCCGCATGCAGGTCAGCACATCGGCCAGCGGCCTGCGCGCCGAGCGGTGCATCAACACCTCACCAAGTGCCACCAGTGGCAGATTTGTTGTCTGCGATGTGCCCGCCAAACGGTCAAAGCGTTGCTGATCGCAGCCATCGTAGGAAGGTGCCGCGCCGAGATAGCTCTGCCCTGGAAACGCACGCGCGATACGGATCAGATCGGCTTTGGTGGATTTGGCATGACTGGCTTGCATCGGATCGGGCGGCACAGCAATCAGCACCATGCCGGTGCCCCAATCCAGCAGATCGGCTTGCGTCAGATGACATTGACCCTTCTCGGCGCGCTGTTTGCCGAGCGAGAGCAGCCGGGTCAGCCGTGACCAGGCGGTGATGTCTTTTGGCAGGGCGATCCATTCCACGGCGCTGTCGGCAAAGCACAACCGCGCGCCTGCGATCAGCTTCGGCAAGGCGATGTCAGGCAGCGCAGGTGCCGCCGTCTCGCCGGTGAAATGCGGCACGGTTTGCCGGCTGGAATGATCCATCACCCGCTGTGATCGGATCTCGGGACCGTCCTGCACCGATTGTGTTGCTGCGTGGGCCTCATCTCGCAACCGGGTCAGCTCTTTCAACGCAGAAAACGCCCGCACCACGCCTGCGACGGAATTGCGGTCGGTGATGGCAATCGCCGCAAGCCCCAACTCAGCCGCGCGGGTAACCAGTTCTTCTGGATGCGACGCACCTTTGAGGAAGGTGAAGTTCGAGGTGACGCAGAGTTCAGCATAACTGGTCATGGGAATTCCCCATGCACATGCCAGCCCGGTGCCTGCGGCGTGTGAAACAGCCAGAGCCGCGGACCTTCTTGCGTCTCGACCCGCCAGTAATCGCGCAACCCGCTGCGCCAGGCGGGATCGTCAAACCACCATTCCGGCGTGATGCGTTCCGGGCCTTGCGCGCGCAGCGTGGTGAACCACATCCGCCGCCAGCGAAACCGGGCAGGAGGCGTGCCGGGGCGTTGGCCGACCACGTCCGATACGAACTCCGGCGGAAAGATTGTGATCGGGCGGGGTGCGACCTTGCGCGGGCCTGCGGGCTCAGCTGTGCTGTAGATCGCGGGCACCAGAGAGAAGCTTTTCTCCGGGATCTGGCTGTCGGCGGGGATCATCCGCAGCACGCGGTCAAAGCCCAACCGGTTGCCAACGCTGGAGAGCAAATCGGCCAGCGCGTCCTCGGTTTTGACAGCGTGCCCACCGCCAACCTGCTCGGGCGGCATCGGCTCCACGAGGGTGGCGGAGAGCCGCAAGCAATCAATGCCAAAGCCTGCATCGACCTCATCAACGCCTTTGGCAAACAGTGCTGCGATACGCGAAGCGTCTCGCATCGGGCGGGCGAGGCCGATCTCAACCTTGACCGTGCCGCGGTCCACCCGGCGCAATTCGAGCAGCACCCGGCGCGCGCCCATGTGATGCAGCGCGAGTTTGCTGCACAGCCGGTCCAACAACCGCGCCAGCCCCGCCATGACATCGCTCTGTAAACCGATCGGCTCTGGCAGCGTCATTCGCACGCCAAAATGCGGCGGCTCGGGTTCGGCCGACACCGATTCCGCCTGAATGCCCAAAGCCTGATCGAGCCGCAGCACCAAGCCCTGTCCAAACCGACGTGCCAGCGGCGCGCGCGGCAGATCAATCAGATCGGCGATGCGCGGCAATCCGACACGCGCCAAACCGTCGGCGGTGGCGTGGTCAATTCGCAGCGCGGAGACCGGCAGATGGCCGATACCTGCGGCGAGTTTACCATCCGGCACGACGCCGCCCCCATGACGCACCAGCGCATATGCAGCGCCACGGCTGCCAGCAATCGCTGACACAGCCGACAGATCAGCCCGTGCGAGCCTTGCATCGAGATCAGCGCGCAGATCCGGCTCACCGCCAAACAGATGCGCCACGCCAGAGATATCGGCGACCAGACCGTCAACACCGTCAATGGCGATCATCGGCGAATACCGCGCGGCCCAGCGGCGTAAAACCTCCAGCGCGAGTTTCTGCGCTGGCAGATCAGCCGGTCGGGTTGCAAGCTCCGGGCAGATCGCGCGTGCATCCGCCAGCGGCATGCCTTGGCGCAGACCTTTGGCTTCCGCCGCGCGGTTCAGGCAATGCAGATGTTCGGCGTTGCCAGCCCGCAGCACCAAAGCAAACGCGCCCTCAACCGGGCGACGCCGCCGGCTCGTGTCGCTCGCGAGCCTCGGAAACCACAGTGAAAGCAGACGACGTGCCATTCCAGTCCAATACCCAAGCGCCGAGTGTTCCCTTTTTGTTCTTTGTAAGAGACCAATGATGCAGAGTCGAGTCCGCAGCAGAGCTGGGTGACGCTTCGCAGAGCCAACGGGA